>JAHEBM010000022.1 GCA_024642245.1 Haliea sp. | reverse complement strand
CGGGTGAGAGTGAGGGAGCAGGCGCGGGTGTGGGCGCGGCAGCGGGCACGGCAGCCGGCGCGGGCTCCGCGACCTGCGCAGGCCCGGGGACGGTAATCGCTGCTGCTGCTGCGGCGGCGGGCGCGGGCGTGACCTTGGGAGTGGCCGGGGCGGTTGGCGAGGCCACCTCGGCAGGGGCGGGCGCGGCGGCGCGTGCAGCGGTCGCACCTTCCCCGGAGTCGCAATTCCAGCCATCGCCAGTTTCGTTGGCTGTGCAGGCCACATGCTTGGTATTCTTTGCAAATACGGGGGTGGCTATCGTGAAACTGATCATGAGAGCAGCCGCAGGTGCGGAAAATCGCAGCGTGCGGGCAAGTAGTCTGGCAAAGTCAGATATCATTTATGTCAGAGCATGTGCGCGGATTAAACGCGGATTCTAAAGCATCCCCCCGCCATTGTCCGTCAATTATTCGAATCAGGAGAGTTCAGTGACATCCCGTCCCCCGCCAGGTGAACTGTTGGACTGGGCGCTTTCGGTTGTTGCGCCCGGTGGAGCCGGGCCGGCGCCGACCCTGGTCCCCGTGGCCGGGGACGCCAGTAACAGGCGCTATTTCCGCACCCGGGTCAACGGCGTGAGCTATATCCTCGTGGACGCCCCACCGGCAACCGAGAAAAACCAGGCCTTTCTTACGGTCAGGGCATTGTTGTCCGGGGCGGGGGTTATCGTGCCCGCACTGCATGCAGCCGATCTCGAGCGAGGTTACCTGGTGCTGGGCGACCTCGGTGATCGCCTGCTACTGGCCGAGCTGGCACCGGACTCGGTGGAAGCACACTACCGCCGCGCCATGGACGTGCTGCTGCGGGTGGCGAGCGTGGATACCCGCGATACGACACTGGCGGCCTATGACGCAACCCTGCTGACGGAGGAGTTGAGCCGCTTTCCGACCTGGTTTGTCGAGGCCCTGCTGGGGCTGGCGCTGGACGCCGGGGAGCGGGCGCTGTTGCAGGCGGTTTTCGACCGCCTGGTGGCCAGTGCGCTGGAACAGCCCCGGGTGCTGGTGCACCGTGATTATCACAGCCGTAACCTGATGCCCCAGTCCGATGGCGGGCTCGGGGTCATCGATTTCCAGGATGCGGTGGTGGGGCCGGTCACTTACGACCTGGCGTCACTGTTGCGAGACTGCTATATCCAGTGGCCCGCCGAGCAGGTGCAGCGCTGGGCCCTGGCTTACCGCGAGAGCTTGCAGGCCAGGGGTCTGCCCGGCGCGGTGGAGGCCGGGCGTTTCCTGCGCTGGTTCGACCTGATGGGCTTGCAGCGGCATATCAAGGTGCTTGGTACGTTTGCGCGCCTCAACCTGCGTGACAACAAGCCTGCCTACCTGGCGGACCTGCCGCTGGTGGTCCGGTATGTACTGCAGGTCGCCGCCCGATACGCCGCGGACGAGCCGGAGATCGCGGCCTTCCACGACTGGTTTGCTGGCCGCCTGTCGCCGGTAATTGCCCGCCAGCGTTGGGGTGCCGACCTGTGAAAGCCATGATTCTCGCGGCCGGCGTGGGTGAACGCATGCGCCCACTCACCGACCACACCCCCAAGCCCCTGCTGCGGGTCGGGGGCAGCCCGCTGATAGCGCATCATATCGAGCGCCTGGCGCAGGCGGGGTACACCGAACTGGTGATCAACGTATCCCACCTGGCCCAGCAGATAATCGATTACTGTGGTGATGGCCGGCGCTGGGGGGTGAGCATCGTCTATTCGCCGGAACCGGAGCCGCTGGAAACTGCCGGTGGCATTTTCAATGCGCTGTCGCTGCTGGGCAAGGCTCCCTTCCTCGTGTTAAATGGCGACGTGTGGGTCGATTACCCCCTCGGCCGGCTGCTGGGGTTCACCCCGCCGGACCCGGAATGTGCGCACCTGGTGATGGTGGACAATCCCCCGCAGCACCCCGGGGGTGATTTCTTCCTGGACGAGCGAGGCTGGCTGCGGGAGCTGGCGCCCGGCACCACCGGTCTCACCTACGCCGGCGTGGGCGTGTATACCCCCGCGTTCTTTGCCGGTATGACAGCGGGTAAAATGGCGTTGCGGCCATTGCTGGACGCTGCCATCCGCAGGGGCTGCCTCAGCGGCGAATATCACCGGGGACATTGGGAGGACGTGGGCACCCCCCAGCGGCTGGCAGCGCTCGATGCAGCCCTGCAATCCAGATCCTGAGACCGTCCTATCCGGGTCGGCGCCGGCCCCGTTGCGCGGACGTGCGCCATTTCCGCCAGAAACTTTTTCAGCAGCTGTTTAAGCCGGTAGAATAGCCGGCACCTTTACCCCGGAGCCCATCATGGCCGATTACCTCATTGCCCCTTCCATTCTTTCCGCCAACTTCGCACGCCTCGGCGAAGAGGTGGATGCGGTGCTGGCAGCCGGTGCCGATATCGTTCACTTCGACGTGATGGATAATCACTACGTGCCGAACCTGACTATCGGGCCGATGGTTTGCAGCGCCCTGCGCAAGCACGGGGTCACCGCACCGATCGATGTGCACCTGATGGTGAGCCCGGTGGACCAGCTGATAGGGGATTTCGCCGCGGCCGGCGCCAGTTACATCACCTTTCATCCCGACGCCTCTACCCACGTGGATCGCTCCCTGCAGATGATCCGTGACGCGGGCTGCAAGTCCGGCCTGGTGTTCAACCCCCACCTGGGCCTGGATGCCTTGAAGTACGTGCTCGACAAGGTGGATATGGTGCTGTTGATGTCGGTGAATCCCGGGTTTGGTGGCCAGTCCTTTATTCCGGCAACCCTGGACAAGCTGCGGGAGGCACGGGCCCTGATCGACGCCTCGGGCCGGGATATCCGCCTCGAAATCGACGGTGGCGTCACCCCGAAAAATATCGCCCAGATCGCCGCCGCCGGGGCGGATACCTTTGTTGCGGGCTCGGCTATATTCAACCAGCCGGACTACAAAGAAGTCATTGACCAGATGAGGGCCGAGTTGGCCTCGGCCTGAGGCATGGTTTGCCAAGCGTTAGCGGCCATGTACAATAGCCCCTCCCCGATTCCTGGAGAATGCTGTGCTAACAGCAAAGCGTAACAGCATCGAATTGCTCTCGATGCGCGAGGTCACCTGCTGGCGATGGTAGCCAGGGCTTTGCCGCGACCCGATTACGCACGTTTACACTCCGAGGATATCCCATGAATCAGCAAGATTTTGCTGCTTTGGCAGCACAAGGCTACAACCGTATTCCTGTCAGTACAGAAGTGCTGGCCGACCTGGAAACCCCTATCAGCAGCTACCGCAAGCTGGCGGAAGGCCCTTACTCGTATTTCTTCGAGTCTGTACAGGGTGGCGAAAAATGGGGCCGCTACTCCATTATCGGGCTGCCCTGTTCAACGGTGCTGAAAGTCTTCGGCCACCAGGCCCAGGTCTGGGTGGATGGCACCCTGTCGGAAAGCCTGGAAGTGCAGGACCCGCTGGCCTTTGCCGAGGAGTTCCAGCACCGCTATCGCACGGCGCCGCGGGAGGGCCTGCCGGTTTTTCACGGCGGGCTGGTGGGTTATTTCGCCTATGACACCGTGCGGTTCGTGGAGCCGCGACTCGCTGCCTCCGTGCCTCCCGATCGATTGGGTACACCTGACATCCTGTTGATGGTGTCGGAGGAGGTGTTGGTGTTTGACAACCTCGCCGGCACCATTCGCCTGGTGGTCAATGCCGACCCCGCCGTGGACAATGCCCTGGCCCTGGCGCAGCAGCGCCTGCAGGCGTTGGTGGCGCGCCTGCCCGAATCCATGGCGCCCCTGCCCGAGGTGGTGCTGGGGGCCGCGGACAGCGCGACCCTGGAGCAGCAGGCCGAGTCCGACTTCACCCAGGCGCAGTACGAGGCCGCGGTTGAGCGGGTGAAGGAATATGTGCTGGCGGGGGATGTGATGCAGGTAGTGCCGTCCCGGCGTATGAGCATTCCCTTCGGGGCACCGCCGCTGAACCTCTACCGTGCGCTGCGCAACCTGAACCCCTCGCCGTATATGTATTTCCTGGACCTTGAGGACTTCCATATCGTCGGCTCATCCCCCGAGATCCTGGCGCGGCTGGAGCATGGCCTGGTCACGGTGCGCCCCATCGCCGGTACCCGCCGCCGTGGTCACACCGAGGCGGAAGACGCCGAGCTTGAAGCCGAGTTGCTGGCGGACCCGAAAGAGATCGCCGAACACCTGATGTTGATCGATCTGGGGCGCAATGACGTGGGTCGCATAGCCGAGACCGGCTCGGTCAGGCTGTCCGATAAAATGGTGGTAGAGCGCTACTCCCATGTCATGCACATCGTGTCCAATGTCACCGGCAAACTGAAAGCGGGCAAAACCGCCATCGATGTGTTGCGGGCGACGTTACCGGCCGGCACCCTCAGCGGGGCGCCCAAGATCCGCGCCATGGAAATCATCGATGAACTGGAGCCCGTGAAACGCGGGGTTTACGGCGGTGCAGTGGGTTACATTTCCTGGGCTGGCGATATGGATACAGCCATAGCCATTCGCACAGCGGTGATCAAGGACGGGCGGCTTTATGTCCAGGCCGGCGGCGGTGTGGTGGCTGATTCCGTCCCGCGGTTGGAGTGGAAGGAAACGCAGAACAAGGCGCGGGCAGTGTTCCGCGCGGCTTCCATGGCGCTGGCGAAGGGGGACACATCATGCTGCTGATGATCGATAACTACGACTCCTTTACCTACAACGTGGTGCAGTACCTGGGCGAGCTGGGTGTAGAGGTGCAGGTGGTGCGCAACGACGAGATTGCCGTGAGCGACATCAAGGCGCTGGCGCCTGAACAGATCGTGATATCCCCGGGTCCGTGCACGCCCAACGAGGCGGGTATTTCCATGGCGGTGATCGAGGCCTATGCCGGGGTGGTTCCCATTCTGGGGATTTGCCTCGGCCACCAGAGTATCGGCCAGGTGTTCGGCGGCAAGGTGGTGCGTGCGCGCAAGGTGATGCATGGCAAAACCTCCGCCATACACCACCGGGGTGAGGGCGTTTTCCGTGGCCTGAGCGAGCCTTTCGAGGCCACCCGCTATCACTCCCTCGTGGTGGAGAAAGAGAGCCTTCCCGCCTGCCTGGAGATTACCGCCTGGACCCAGACCGAGTCGGGTGACATGGACGAGATTATGGGCCTGCGTCACCGGGAGCTGGCTGTTGAGGGGGTTCAATTCCATCCCGAATCAATCCTGACCGCGCACGGGCACGACCTGCTGCGCAATTTCCTGGAGCAATAGGGAGTAGCACGATGAAGATGCAGGATGCCCTGGCCCGGGTAGTGGCCGGCGAGGACCTGGGCCGGGAAGAGATGGCGTCGGTGATGACCCAGGTCATGTCCGGCGATGCCACTGACGCCCAGATTGGCGGCCTGCTGGTGGCGCTGCGCATGAAAGGGGAGACCACCGGCGAAATCGCCGGGGCGGCCCAGGTCATGCGCGAGCTCGCCACCCCGGTCACTGTGGAAGGCGATCACCTGGTTGACCTGGTCGGGACCGGTGGTGACGGCGCCAACCTTTTCAACGTGTCCACCGCGGCCAGTTTTGTGGTGGCGGCAGCCGGTGGCAGGGTTGCCAAGCACGGCAATCGCTCGGTTTCGAGCAGCAGCGGCAGCTCTGACGTGCTGGAACACCTCGGCGTGCCCCTGGACCTGAGCCCGGACCAGGTGGCCCGCGCAATAAATGAAGTGGGCGTGGGGTTCATGTTTGCGCCCGCCCATCACAGCGCCATGCGTCATGCGATTGGCCCGCGCAGGGAGCTGGGCATGCGCACGCTGTTCAATATTCTCGGCCCCCTGACCAACCCGGCCCACGTCAGGCGGCAGGTTATCGGCGTTTATTCTGCCGACCTGTGCCTGCCGATGGCCGAGGTGCTCAAGGCGCTGGGCTCGGTGCACGCCATGGTGGTGCATTCGGATGACGGCCTGGATGAAATTTCAATCGCCGCCGGTACGCTGGTGGCTGAACTGCGCGACGGTGACATCAGCAGTTATCACATCACCCCGGAGGAGTTCCGGCTGCAGCGGCAGGACCTGGATGGCCTGGTGGTAGACAGCGCCGCTGCATCGGCCAGGTTGATTCGCAGTGCGCTGGCCGGCGCGGATGACCCGGCCTCACGCAAGGCCGCTGCCATGCTGACCCTGAACGGTGGCGCCACGATTTATGTCAGCGGTATCGCGGCGACCCTGGCCGATGGCGTGGCCATGGCGGACGACGTCATCGCCACTGGCCAGGCAGCGGAAAAGCTGCGGCAGTTCATCGATTTTACCCGCCTGATGCGCGGGAAGGCGGATTAAAGCGATGGCCCGCAAAGCCCCCACGATTCTCCGCAAGATACTCCAGCGCAAGCGCGAGGAGGTCGCCGCCCGGCGCAAGCGGGATTCCCTGGGCAGCCTCGAGCAGCGCATCGCCGGGCAGTCGCCCGCCCGCGGCTTCTCGCGGGCGCTGCAGGCGCGGGTCGCCGCGGCGGAGCCCGCGGTCATTGCCGAGGTAAAGAAGGCGTCGCCCAGCAAGGGGGTGATCCGTGCGGACTTCCAGCCGGCGGCCATCGCGGCCAGCTACCAGGCCGGCGGGGCGAGTTGCCTTTCGGTGCTCACGGATATCGATTTTTTCCAGGGTGCGGATATGTATTTGCAGCAGGCGCGGGATGCCTGCGGCCTGCCGGTGCTGCGCAAGGATTTTACGGTGGATCCCTACCAGGTCGTCGAGGCCCGCGCCATCGGCGCCGATGCCATCCTGTTGATCGTCGCGGCGCTCGAGGATGACCAGATGCACGAGCTGGCCCGCACCGCGATGGAGGCTGGCCTGGATGTGCTGGTAGAAGTGCATGACCGTGCGGAGCTGGATCGGGCACTGGAGTTGGATACGCCGTTGATTGGCGTCAACAACCGGGACCTGCACACATTTGATACGCGGCTGGAGACGACCCTGGAATTACTGCCCTATGTCCCGGCGGACAGGCTGGTGGTCACCGAAAGCGGCATTCATACCGCCGAGGACGTCGCCCTCATGCGCAACCACCAGGTCTACAGCTTCCTGGTGGGGGAGGCATTCATGCTCGCGCCGGAGCCGGGTGAAAAGTTGCGGGAACTGTTTTTCGCCTAGGCACTTTGCCAATATGGCGCCCCGGTCTTCCTAGCGGGTGCCGTAAACCACCATCGTTTTGCCGGCCACTGACACCAGGCCGTTTTCTTCCAGCGTCTTGAGTACGCGCCCTGCCATTTCCCTGGAGCAGCCCACGATCTTGCCCAGCTCCTGCCGGGTGACCTTGATCTGCATGCCGTCGGGGTGGGTCATGGCATCGGGTTCCTTGCACAGGTCCAACAGCGTGTGGGCAATGCGACCGGACACGTCCACGAAGGCGAGATCCGTGAGTTTGCGGGTTGTCAGTCGCAGGCGGGTGCTGATCTGGCGGGAGATGGCGTACAGGATATCCGGGAACTGGCCGCGGATCTGGTGAAAGCGTTCGTAGGATATTTCCGCCACTTCACACTGGGTCTTGGCCACGACCATGGCGCTGCGCACCGGGATCTCGTCGTCGAACAGCCCCATTTCACCCACGAAGTCGCCGGGGTTCAGGTAAGCCACCACCATCAGGTGGCCCGGGTCGGATTCGTCCTCCACCATGACCGAGACGGAGCCTTCCAGGATGAGGTACAAAGAGTTGCTCGCATCACCCTGTTTCAGAACACTGCTCTTGGCCTTGTAGTCCTTGCGCTGGCAGTGTCTCAGGAAGTTTTCCACGTTCGGCAGTGCCTTGATTATCTGCGGTTTTACCACCCTATTCTCCCTGTCAGGCCAAGTGTCTGGACAGGAGTGTAGCCCACTCGGCGGCCAAGTAAAATACGGGCGCGTGTGCTAAGCTGCCCGGCTGATTTTTTGCAGGAGCCAGGGGCAGATGAAAGCGACGGTAAAGTGGGTGGATGGCGCCATGTTCGCGGGCGAATCCGGCAGTGGACACAGTGTAGTGATGGACGGTCCCGAGGACCTCGGCGGGCGTAACCTCGGCCCCAGGCCCATGGAGATGCTGCTGCTGGGCACCGGCGGCTGCGCCAGCTATGACGTGCTGAGCATGCTCAGGAAGTCGCGCCAGCAGGTGGTGGACTGCCGGGTGGAGCTGGATGCCGAGCGGGCCGACGCCGTACCCGCGGTGTTCACCCGTATCGCCATGCATTTCGTGGTAACGGGCGTGGGTCTCAAGGACAGCCAGGTCAAGCGTGCGGTGGAATTATCGGCCGAGAAATACTGTTCCGCGTCGATCATGCTGGGGGCGGCCGGGGTCGAGATCAGCCACACTTATGAAGTGGTGGAGTTTGAGCCGGGACGATAGCCTTTGGCAGAATCACAGGCGGGGGTTTGCGGTCAGATCCGGTAGCTGCTGCCGGTCATTACCTTTGATACCACCGTCATGGCGTCCTTCACCGGGCGGGGGAAATCCGTGCCGCCGGCCTGCAGTGCCTTGTCACCGTGGCGTTGCTCGTCTTCCAGCATCTTCTGCAGTATCAGCCGGGACTTGCGGTCGTCCTCGGGCAGCGATTTGAGGTGATCGCGCAGGTGACTGCACACCCGCTCCTCGGTGGCGGCCACAAAACCCAGGCTGACCTTGTCACTGATGGCGCCGGCGACCGCGCCCAGGGCGAAAGACAGCCCGTACCAGGCCGGGTTGAGGGCGCTGGGCCGGCTGTCCAGCTCGCGCAGGCGTTGCTCGCACCACACCAGGTGATCCACTTCCTCGGTTGCGGCCTGTTCCATCTCCCGGCGCACCGTGGGTAGTTTGGCAGTGAGTGCCTGCCCCTGGTAGAGGGCCTGGGCGCAGACCTCGCCGGTATGGTTTACCCGCATCAGCCCGGCCACGTGCCGGCGCTCCTTGTCCGACAGTTTGGAATCGACATGACCTTCCGAGGGCGAGGGACGTGCCGCCGTGTGACCGCTATTGGTGATGGTGCGCATCACCGCATCCGCCTCGGTAATCAGGCGATCGAACAGGGACAGTCGACGTTTGCGCATCAGGGACTCCCGTGGCGAGCTAGTCGGCCTGACTATAACGCGCGATCGCGCGCCAGCCAATGTCGCGACGCAGGGTCACGCCATCCCAGCTGATCTTGTCTGCCGCCCGGTAACAGTCCCGCTGGGCTGCAGCGATATCGGCGCCCAGGGCGGTCACGCACAACACGCGGCCGCCGCTGGTGACGACGTCCCCGTCTTTAGTGGCGGTGCCGGCGTGAAACACCTTGATGTTGTCGGCCTGGTTTGCGTCCAGGCCGTGAATGGGTACGCCCTTGCGGTAACTGCCGGGATAGCCGCCGGCAGCGAGTACCACGCCGATGGCGCAGCGGGGGTCCCAGTCGGCCGTGGCGGTATCGAGTGTGCCCGCCAGCGCGGCATCGCACAGGTCAACCAGGTCCGAGCGCAGCCGCACCATGATGGGCTGGGTTTCGGGGTCGCCGAAGCGGCAGTTGTACTCGATCACTTTCGGTTCCCCGGCCGGGGAAATCATCAGGCCGGCGTAGAGAAAGCCGGTGTAGTCGTTGCCCTCGGCGGCCATGCCCCTGACAGTGGGTAGAATGACCTCGGCCATGACCCTGTCGAACACGGCGGCGTCAACCACCGGCGCGGGGGAGTAGGCGCCCATGCCGCCGGTGTTGGGGCCGGTATCGCCCTCGCCGATTCGCTTGTGGTCCTGGCTGGTAGCCATGGGCAGCACATTGCTGCCATCGACCATCACGATAAAGCTGGCTTCCTCGCCCGGGAGAAACTCCTCGATGACCACGCGGCAACCGGCCTCACCGAAGGCGTTGCCGGACAACATATCGGTCACTGCCGCCTCCGCTTCCGCCAGGGTCTCGGCCACGATGACGCCCTTGCCCGCGGCCAGGCCATCGGCTTTTACAACGATGGGCGCGCCCTGTGCGCGCAGGTAGGCCAGTGCCGGTTCCAGCTCGGTGAAGTTGCCGTAGGCGCCGGTGGGAATCCCGTGACGCGCCAGGAAATCCTTGGTGAAGGCCTTGGAACCTTCCAGTTGTGCCGCGCCGCGGCGCGGCCCGAAGCAGCGCATGCCGCGCTCCTGGAAAAAATCCACCACGCCGCCGACCAGTGGTGCCTCGGGGCCGACGATGGTCAGCTCCACACCATTGTCCCGGGCGAAATTCGCCAGGGCGGGAAAGTCCATGGTATCGATGGCAATGTTGGCCACGCCGGGCTCGGCCGCGGTGCCGGCGTTACCCGGTGCGACATAGACCGTTTCGACCCGGGGTGACTGGGCTACTTTCCAGGCCAGCGCATGTTCCCGGCCGCCGCTGCCTATAATCAATACATTCATCTGCTTAGTGCCTGAAGTGGCGCATGCCGGTGAACACCATCGCCATGCCATGCTCATCCGCGGCGGCGATCACTTCGTCGTCGCGAATGGAGCCGCCCGGCTGGATGACCGCGGCGATGCCTGCCTGCCCGGCGTTGTCGATGCCGTCGCGGAACGGGAAAAACGCGTCTGAGGCCATGACCGAGCCCTTCACCGCCAGCCCCGCATGTTCGGCCTTGATGGCGGCGATGCGCGCCGAGTTGATGCGACTCATCTGGCCGGCGCCGACGCCGACAGTCTGGCCGTTGGCGGCGTAAATGATGGCGTTGGATTTAACGAACTTGGCCACCTTCCAGGCGAACAGGAGATCCTTGAGCTGTTGTTCGCTGGGCTGGATTTTGCTCACGACCCTGAGGTCGGCCGCGCTGACCATGCCCAGGTCCCGGTCCTGCACCAGCAGGCCGCCATTCACCCGCTTGTAGTCGAGGGCAGGTCCGGGTGCGGACCAGGCGCCGCAGACCAGCAGGCGTACATTTTTCTTTTCTGCAACCGCCGCCGCGGCTTCCGCGGTGGCGCTGGGCGCGATGATGACCTCGACAAACTGGCTGTCCACGATGGCCCGGGCCGTGGCGGCATCGAGTTCCCGGTTGAAAGCGATGATGCCGCCAAAGGCGGATTCCGGGTCGGTGGCGAAGGCCAGCTGGTAGGCCTTGCCGATATCGGTGGCTACGGCCACACCACAGGGATTGGCGTGCTTGACGATGACACAGGCCGGCTCAGCGAAGTTCTTGACGCACTCCAGCGCGGCATCGGTATCCGCCACGTTGTTGTAGGACAGTTCCTTGCCCTGTAGCTGCTTTGCCGTCGCGATGCCCGCCTCTGCGGGGCAGGCCTCCACGTAGAAGGCAGCCCGCTGGTGGGGGTTTTCGCCGTAGCGCATTTCCTGCACCTTGTGGAACTGGGTATTGAAGGTGCGCGGAAAGGCCGGGGAGCCCCCGGGCACCAGGGTGCCGAAATGGTTTGCGATGGCGCCGTCGTAGGCCGCGGTGTGCTCGTAGGCCTTGATAGCCAGGTCGAAACGCGTGGCGAGGGTGGTTGCGCCATCGTTTGCCTGCAGCTCCTCGAGGATCGCGTCGTAGTCCGAGGCATTCACGACGATGTTGACGTGGCGATGGTTTTTCGCGGCCGCCCGGACCATGGTGGGGCCGCCGATATCGATATTTTCCACGGCGTCCTCCAGGCTGCAATCCGGCCTGGCAACCGTGGCTTCGAAGGGGTAGAGGTTCACCACCACCATGTCGATCGGCTCGATCCCATGCTCGGCCATCACGGCGTCATCCTGTCCGCGGCGGGCGAGTATGCCGCCGTGCACCCTGGGGTGCAGCGTCTTGACCCGGCCGTCCATCATTTCCGGGAAGCCGGTATAGTCGGCCACCTCGGTGACCTCCAGGCCCTCTTCCTGCAGCAGCCGATAGGTGCCGCCGGTGGATAACAGTGCGATCCCCAGGGACTGCAGTCCGCGGGCGAACTGGGCGATACCGGCCTTGTCGGAAACGCTTATCAGCGCGCGCTGGACTTTGACGAGATTGGTTTCGGTCATGGCGGGGCTAGTCCTTGGATGAGATCAGGTTGTATTGCTTGAGTTTCTTGCGCAGAGTGCCGCGATTCAGGCCCAGCATGATCGAGGCCTTGGTCTGGTTGTTGCGGGTATAGGCCATGATCTCCTTGAGCAGGGGGGCCTCGATTTCCGCCAGAACCATCTGGTAGACATCGGCGGATGTTTCGCCGTCCAGCTCTTTCAGGTAGTGGCGAACGGCGATGGTGACGGATTCCCTCAGGTTCTGCCCGGGTGCGAGGTCGCGGGCGTCGTCATTGGCGGCGATTTCGGTGCTTATCGGTGGGTGAAGGGATTCAGCCCTGGTCATGCTGCTAGTTCCTTTTGCAGAGTGTTCTGTGTGGGGCAGGTTTCGGTCAATTCCTGCAGGTAATGCAACTGGTCGGAGGCCTGTTGCAGCTGGTTAAACAGCGTTCGCTGGCGCAGGTAATGGGGGTTGTCCTGCAGGTACCAGCCCACGTGCTTGCGGGCGATACGCACGCCCATGAACTCGCCGTAGAACTCGTGCAGGGCCTCGACATGCCTGTGCATGATCGCGAGCTGTTCGACCTTGCCGGGTTCCGGCGGGGTGATGCCCGTGGCCAGGTGCGCGGCAATCTGCCCGCACAGCCAGGGCCTGCCCTGGGCGGCCCGGCCTATCATGACCCCGGCCGCGCCCGTATGGGCGATTACCGCCGCGGCGCGTTCGGGGGAGTCGATATCGCCATTGGCGAATACCGGGAATTGCGTGGCGGCGACGATGGCGGCGATGGTGTCGTACTCCACCTGCCCCTTGAAGGCGCAGGCCCTGCTGCGGCCGTGGACGGCGAGGGCGGCGATGCCCGCATCCTCGGCTATCCTGGCAATGGTGATACCGTTCCTGGCATCCGGCGTGGAGCCGGTGCGGATTTTCAGGGTCACCGGCACATCAACCGCCTTGACCACGGCAGTAAGAATGTCCTTTACCAGCTGCTCGTCTGCCAACAGGGCCGATCCGGCGGCACGCCGGCACACTTTCTTGGCAGGGCAGCCCATATTGATGTCGATAATCTGCGCGCCCTGGTCCACGTTGAAAATCGCCGCTTGCGCCATCACCGCGGGGTCGTTGCCGGCGATCTGTACGGAGCGGGGCTGGATCTCGTCATCGTGACGGCTGCGCCAGAGGGTCTTGCGCGAGTCCCGGAGCAGCGGGTTGCTGCTGATCATTTCCGCCACGACCAGGCCGGCTCCCATTTGCGCGCAGAGCCGGCGAAAAGGCAGGTCGGTTACACCGGCCATAGGGGCCAGTGCCACGCGATTGGGCAGCTTGTAGGGTCCTATTTGCAGCATGTGGAAAGTGTTTGAAGCCAGGGTGCCGAAAAGAGGCGGTATGATACCCGCATGGTCTGGTGCGGGAAAGAATTTCTGGACAAAAAACCGCCAACCCGGTGCCCGGGCGCGCTTGCGATAACTATCCCGGCAGTCTTCCCCGCAGGCACACCCAGCCGTCTTTTTCACTGGCAAGCTGCAGCGGCAGGCGCTGTTGGTAGTGGGCACACAGATGGGCAGCCTGGCTTTCGAGCAAGCCCGACAGCAGCAGCTCGCCGCCCGGCCTGAGGAAGTCGAGCAGGGTATCGGCGAGCTCCACCAGGGGGCCCGCCAGGATATTGGCGATCACCACCTGGGCCTGTTGTGACCAGGCCTGTCGGTCGAAGGCGCCGGGCAGTGCGACTGCAAGGGCCTGCGCGGGGATACCGTTGCGGCCGGCGTTATCGCGGGTGGCCACCAGCGCCTGGGGGTCGTTGTCCACCCCGAGGGCGGCGCTGGCGCCGAGTTTCAGCGCAGCCACCGCCAGGATGCCGGAGCCGCAGCCGTAATCGACCACGCGCAGTCCCGCCAGGTCCATGCTGTCCAGCTCGGCCAGGCACAGGGCGGTGGTGGGGTGGGTGCCGGTACCGAAGGCCAGGCCCGGGTCCAGCAGGAGGTTGACCGCGTCGGGGTCCGGCGGCTCCAGCCAGCTCGGGCAGACCCACAGGCGCCGGCCAAAGGGCATGGGCCGGTAGTGCTGCATCCACTCCCGCTCCCAGTCCTTGTCCTCGAGAATTTCCACGCGCTGGTTGGCATGCCGGAGCATTTTCTCAGGAAAGGCCGCCAGTACGGTGGCCATGGCCGTGTCCGCGGGGTACAGGCCGGTCAGCCGGGTCTGGCCCCACAGGGGGGTTTCACCCACGCCGGGCTCCAGTACCGGCTGGTCGGCGTTGTCTTCCATGGTGACCGCCACCGCGCCGGTGGCGAGCATAAGGTCTTCCAGGGCCGCGACCTGCTCGGGCCGGGTATCGAGACGCAATTGCAGCCAGGTCACTGGTCACCCGCCTGGTGCAAGCGCGCCTGTTCAGGGCTGGTAATGAAAGGCATTGTCCGGCCGCGGGAAGAAGCGTCAGTCTTCGAGCTTGCTTTCGAGATAGTGGATGCTGACCCCGCCGGACTGGAATGCGCGGTCCCGCACCAGCTCCCGGTGCAGCGCGGTATTGGTGCGAATGCCCTCCACCACCATTTCCTCCAGCGCCTGCCGCATCCTGGCCAGGGCCACCTGGCGGTTCTCGCCGAAGCTGATGATCTTGCCGATCAGGGAGTCGTAGTAGGGCGGTACCGTGTAGCCGTCGTACAGGTGCGAGTCCACCCGGATCCCGGGGCCGCCGGGCGGGTGAAAAGTGGTGACCTTGCCGGGCGAGGGCAGGAAGGTCTTGGGGTCCTCGGCATTGATACGGCACTCGAAGGCATGGCCGAAAAACCGGATATCCTGCTGGGCGAAGGACAGGGGCAGGCCGCTGGCAATGCGCAGTTGCTCCTTGACGATATCGATACCGGTGATCATCTCCGTTACCGGGTGCTCAACCTGTACCCGGGTATTCATTTCGATAAAGTAGAAGCCGCCGTCCTCGTACAGGAATTCGAACGTACCGGCGCCACGGTAGCCGATTTCGATACAGGCGTTGACGCAGGACTCCGCCACGGCAGCCCGGATATCCTCGGGGATGCCCGGCGCCGGCGCCTCTTCCAGTACTTTCTGGTGGCGCCGCTGGAGGGAGCAGTCCCGGTCACCCAGGTGCACGGCGTTGCCCTGGCCGTCGGCCAGTACCTGGATCTCCACGTGACGGGGCTTCTGCAGGAATTTTTCCAGGTACACCACGTCGGACCCGAAGGCCGCGGCCGCCTCGGACTGGGTGATCTGCACCGAGTTGAGCAGCGCCGCCTCGTTGTGTACCACCCGCATGCCACGACCGCCACCACCGGCGGCCGCCTTGACGATTACCGGGTAACCGATCTCGCGGGCAATCTCCAGGGTGCGCTCGGTGTCCTCGGTGAGTGGCCCGTCGGAACCCGGCACCGTGGGTACGCCGGCCGCCTTCATCGCCTGGATGGCAGATACCTTGTCGCCCATCAGGCGGATGGTGTCGGCGGTGGGGCCGATAAAAATAAAGCCGCTTTTTTCTACCTGGTCGGCGAAATCGGCGTTTTCCGCGAGAAAGCCGTAGCCCGGGTGGATCGCAGTCGCATTGGTGACCTCGGCGGCACTGATGATGGCCGGTACATTGAGGTAGCTGTCCTTGGAGGGGGCGGGGCCGATACAGACCGACTCGTCGGCCAGGCGAACGTGCATCAGTTCCGTATCCGCCTTGGAATGGACGGCGATAGTCTTGATGCCCAGCTCTTTGCAGGCGCGCAGGATGCGCAGGGCAATCTCCCCGCGATTGGCGATGAGCACCTTTTCAAGGATGGCCATGGTGTTTTCCTCTGGTGAACTCTGGGCGGGTGGCTTGCTAGACGATGGAGAACAGGGGCTGGTCAAATTCTACCGGCTCGCCGTTTTCCACCAGGATCGCCCCTATAGTGCCGGACTTGTCGGCCTCTATCTGGTTCATCATTTTCATGGCCTCGACAATACAGATGATGTCGCCGGCCTTGACGGCCTGTCCCACCTCGACAAACGAGGGGGAGCTGGGTGAGGGTGAGCGGTAGAAGGTGCCGACCATGGGTGAGCGCACGCTGTGCCCTTCCGGGGCCGCGGCCGGCGCTGCTGGTGCTGCCGCCGTCGCGGGAGCGGCCGCAGGGGCCTGTGGCGGCGGCGGGGCGTACTGGGGTGCATATTGTGGGGCGTACTGGGGCGCCGCTGCGGCCTGCGCGCCGTTGCGGCTGATGCGCACCGACTCCTCGCCCTCCTTGATTTCTATCTCGTCAATGTTGGACTCTTCAAGCAGCTCGATCAGTTTTTTTACTTTGCGAATGTCCATAAGTCAGTCTCTCGATGGTGTGTTTATGGTTGTTCCAGCTGCTGCAGGGCTGCCAGCAGCCCCAGTTCATAGCCCTGCCCTCCCAGTCCGCAGATCACGCCCCGGGCCAGGTCAGAAAAGTAGGAAACCCGGCGGAACTCCTCCCGGGCATGGATATTCGACAGGTGTACCTCGATAAAGGGGATATCGACCGCGGCCAGTGCGTCCCGCAGTGCCACGCTGGTGTGGGTGAAGGCCGCGGGGTTGATCAGGATGAAATTGACGCCTTCCTGGCGGGCGTCCTGCACGCGTTCAACGAGCTCGTACTCGGCGTTGCTTTGCATGTGCAGCAGGTGGTGACCGCGCTCCCGGGCCACCCGCTCGAGGCCGAGGTTGATATCGGCCAGGGTGGTGCTGCCGTAGATGCCCGGCTCGCGTTTGCCGAGCAGGTTCAGGTTGGGGCCGTGCAATACCAGAATAGTCGCCATGGCGCAGTCGGTTCCACTGTTGGGCGCAATTTCGGGCAAGTGTGGATGAAATTTATGGCGCTGTCCATGTAAATTACTTATACAGCCAATTTTACCGGCATTTAGCGACTATATTGAAGGAGATAGCTGGATTTTTGCGTCTATAAGTGTTCATGGCTTACATTTTGGGCGCGTGCTGTCACGAGACACGATATTTGGCTAATTGTAGCCAACTCCCGATTACTTGGCGGTTATTCCGGGTTTCTGGGGAGAAATTGCGCTGAGGGCATCCAGCACCGTGTTACGGGTCAGCAGCTGCGGTAACAGCAGCGGTTCCCGGCTTGGGTCGCCCGGGTACATGAGGTAGAGCGGGATGCCGTTGCGCCCGTGCCGGCGCAGAAACGCCGCGATATCGGCATCGTAATTGGTCCAGTCGGCCACCATGTATACCACGCCTTGCCTGGCGAAGGCTTCCGTCACCTCCTGCGTCTGCAATACCGTGGATTCATTGGCAAGGCAGGTGATACACCAGTCCGCAGTGACATCGACGAACACAGGCGTACCGGCGGCGCGCAGCTTCGCCAGCTCCTGCTCAGACCAGGGAACCTTGCCCGCGGTGAGCCCGCCGGCCCCGGTGCCGGTTTCGTCCAGTGCGCGCCAGGAGCCGAGGCTGACCGCGGCCAGTACGCAGGCGATGGCTGCGACCCTGCCCCAGCGCCGGTAGCGCCACAGCCAAAGGCCCAGGGCCAGCATCAGCGCGCCGGTGAGCGCGGCAGTCATGGTATTCACCCCGGTTTGCCTGCCGGCGACCCACAGCAGCCAGATGGCCGTGGCGTACAGGGGGAAGGCGAGCAGCTGCTTGAGGGTTTCCATCCACGCGCCCGGTTTCGGCATGACCCGGCGTGCCAGTCCACTGTAACCCAGCATTAACAGGGGTGCCGCCATACCCGCGCCGAGGGCGGCGAACACCAGCAGGGCCACATAGGGTGGTTGGCTGATGGCGAAACCCAGTGCTGTTCCCATAAAGGGAGCAGTACAGGGGCTGGCGACGATCACGGCCAGTACCCCGGTGAAAAAACTGCCGGTGAGCCCGCCCCGGTCGGCGAGTCCGCTGCCGGTATTCATCAGGTTGCCACCAAACTCCACCAGCCCCGACAGGGACAGGCCCATCGCGACGAAGAGGTAGGCCAGGGCAATGACAAAACCCGGTGACTGCAGCTGGAAGCCCCAGCCAATGGCCTGGCCAGCCTGCTGCAGGGCGATGAGGGCGCCGGCGACCAGCACGAAGCTGGCCACCACCCCGGCGCAATAAACCCAGCTGTGCAGGTGCCGGTCGTGTGCGGAGCTGCGGGCAAAACTCAGGACTTTCAGCGACAGGATGGGGAATACGCAGGGCATCAGGTTGAGGATGGAGCCGCCGACGAAAGCGAGCAGGAGCATATACAGCAGGGTGGCACCGCCCGCGCTTGCACCGACCGGGGCCGCGGCGGATGCAGCACGGTCAGGGGCGCCAGTGGCGCTGACGCTGCCGCTGGCGAAATCGATCTGGAAATACTGGGTCTGTGGGGGATAGCACAGGCCGGCATCGGCGCAGCCCTGGGAGCCCAGTGCCAGGGTGGCCACACCCGCTGCCCGCCCGGGGGTCAGCAGGATGTCCGCCTGGTCGTAGTACACTTCCACCTGGCCGAAGTACTCGTCCTCTCGCTGCAGGCCTGCCGGTAGGGCAACCTCCAGCGGTACGTCGCCCTGGGCATCGCTCAGGCTGAAGGTGAACCGGTGCCGGTAGAGGTAATAGGTGTCGGCAATCACCCAGTAGATCCGCAGGTGCTGGTCATCCGTGATCTCGACCTCTACCTGGTAGGCTTCTTCCACCGGCAGGAACTGCACGGTCGGGGTCGCCGCGCCAAAAGGCGACGGCTCTGCCAACGTACCAAGCTGGGCCTGGAGAAGGCCCGAGCCCAGTAACAACAAGCTTGCAAGCAGTGCCCGCATCAGCGTTCCTCGTCGAATATGCAACCGCAAAGGCGCGGGATTGTAACAGCCTCCCGCCGTGTCCCCAATCCATCGGCACGTCATGGCCTGACGGTGGTATAGTTATAGGACGCCCAGAGGGGGCGGCAGGTTCCGGATCGGAGCAATATAGTGAGAAAATTGACTAGCGCGCTGCTGTTTTGCGCCATCGCGTCACAGGCGCTGGCCGCCGGGCCTGCCCCGGTGCAACTGACTGGTGCCTGGGTGCGGGCGCTGCCACCCGGGCAGCCGAACACCGCGGCTTATGTGCTGGTGACCAATACCGGCGACGCGGCGGTGGAGATTGTCGGCGGTAGTGCCTCGATTGCCGGAACCGTGGAGATGCACACCACGGTGGAGGTTGAGGGCTACCAGCGCATGCAGCGGCTGACCGATGTGCAAATTGCGCCGGGGCAGGCGATGGCGTTTGCTCCCGGGGGCGCTCACCTGATGTTGCTGGAACTGAAGCAGGTGCCGGCTCCCGGGGATACAGTCCAGCTCTGCCTGCAGCTGGCCGATGGCCAGCAGGTCTGCACCACGGCCGACGTGCGCAAGAGCGCCGGCGACGAGCAATCACATGAACATCATCAGCATTGACGGGTTATTGCCATGAATGACATGAATTCCATGCGCCGGGACTGGCGCGAAAAACTGGACGATCTCCTGCCAGGCGGGCGCCTGTTCAGCCTGGTATTAACCGCGCTGGGTATTTACCTGCTGGTGTGTGTGCTGGTGGGGCTGTACTGGAGTCTTGCCCCGGCACCTTTTGATGTGCGGGAACGGGCGGCGGCCTATGCCGCCGAGGGCGGCGGCGAGGTCGTCACCGGTTCCCTCACCACCGCGGCCCTGATGGGCGTAATGGATACCCTGCTGACCAAGCCCGGTGGCTACACGCACAATGACCTGTTTCCGCCGGGGGTATGGGTGGACAATATGCCCAACTGGGAATATGGCGTGCTGATCCAGTCCCGGGACCTGGCGCGGGCCCTGCGGGAGAATTTCAGCCGTTCGCAGTCCCAGTCCACAGAGGATGTCGACCTGGTCATGGCGGAGCCCCGCTTCAATTTCGATTCCGACAGCTGGGCGCTGCCCGCCTCGGAGTCCGAGTACCGGGACGGACTCAAGTATGTGCGCCAGTATTTTAACCGCCTGTCCGACCAGCAGTCTGCGGATGCCCAGTTTTATGCCCGCGCGGATAACCTGCGGATCTGGCTGACCACGGTCAACACCCGTCTGGGCAGCCTGTCCCAGCGGCTCAGCGCCAGCGTTGGCAAGCGGCGGATCAATACCGACCTGGCGGGGGAAGAAAATGCCAGCCAGTCTACCAGCGCGCCCCAGGAGCTGGATGTCACGACCCCCTGGCTGGAAATCGACGACGTGTTTTACGAGGCCCGGGGTACGGCCTGGGCGCTGATCCAGTTTCTCGAGGCGGCGGAAATCGATTTTGCCGAGGTGCTGCGCAAGAAAAACGCGCGGGTAAGCCTGCAGCAGATTATCCGGGAGCTGGAGGGTACCCAGGAGACGGTGTGGAGCCCGATGATTCTCAACGGCAGCGGTTTCGGACTGTTGGCCAACCACTCGCTGGTCATGGCGTCTTACATCAGCCGTGCCAATGCGGCCATTATCGACCTGCGCGATCTGCTCTCGCAGGGCTAGCCCTTGTTGTTGTAGCGCAGGCGGGTGCCGGTATCCAGGGACAGGCGGATCTCGGCGGCGCTGAGCGCTTCCGGGAAATAGGTACCTGACAGTTTGGCATCCAGCAGGCTGGCGCCTTCGAGATTGGTATTACGAAAATCGATGCCGCTCAGGTCGGAATTGCGGAAATAGGAGTTGCTGAAGTCCAGGCCGCCGGCGTTCATGTTGCGCAGGTCCCTGCCGCGGTAGTCGCCGCTTTTCAGCTCGTTGGTATCGAGCTTGTCGCGTTGTTCGTTGAAGCCCTTGATGTCCTCGTTGCGCAGGAGCTGGTATAAGGGATCTTGCTTGATAAAGGGCTTGTCCATTCGCTTACCTTTCAAAAACGCCTTCGGATGACGGGATCCCCGCAGGGGGTTGATAGCTTAAGCCACAGCGGGGCCCAAGCCCAGCCCCATTGACTTTATTAGCCAGGACACCAGGTTTGACAGTACAAACCTTCGAAGGATTTCTGCTTACCCGCAATTGGCGCGATACCCCGGCCGGGATAGAGCTGGAATACTGGTTCTCCACCGACAGTGGTCCCCTGTGCGCCCTGGTCAGGGGTGAACGCAGCGTGTTTTTTCTCGCGCAAAGCCAGCTGGAGCGGGCGCGCAGCCTGCTTGACGCCCAGGACGGGGTGGAGCTGAAAGCGGTGAACCTGCGCAGTTTCGCCCTGGAGCCGGTCGTGGGTGTCTATTGCCCCGGCCACCGCCAGGCGCGGCGCCTGTCTGACGCCCTGCGCGACCTCGGCCTGGAGCCGCTGGAAGCGGACATCAATCCCGCGGACCGATTCCTGATGGAACGCTTCGTCATGGGCTCCGCCGTCCTGCAGGGCGTGCCCCGCCAGCTCGGCCGGCACCTCCTGCTGGAAAACCCCGCGGTGAAGGCCGGGCAATACCGGCCTGCGCTCAAGGTGGTGTCCTTTGATATAGAGACCGCCATGGAGGGCCTGCAGCTTTACTCCATCGGGGTGCATTCGGTGGTGGCGGGGCAGTCGACCCGCCGGGTGTTCATGGTGGGGGAAGGCGGCCAGCAGGCGTTTGTCCAGGCCTGCGCGAACCAGGAGGCGGCACTGCAGGCCTTTCTCGACTGGCTTGCAGATTACGACCCCGACGTGTTGATAGGCTGGAACGTCGTGAACTTTGACACCTGGTACCTGCAGCGACTCGCCGACCAGCTCGGCCGGCGCCTGGTACTGGGGCGGGATCGGCGGGCGGTTCACTGGCGGGAGTTGGATGACGACGGCGAGCGGCGAACCGCCCAGTGCCCGGGACGGGTGATACTCGATGGCATTGAACTGTTGCGCGCCGCATTCTATCGTTTTGAAAGTTTTTCCCTGGACAATGTTGCCAGGGAGATACTGGGGGAGGGCAAGCTGCTGCAGGGCAGTGGCAGGGGCGAGGAGATCACCGAGCTGTTCCAGCAGGACAAAACACGGCTCGCGGCCTACAACCTGAAGGACTGTGAGCTCGTATCCGATATTTTCCAGCATACCTCGATGATCGACTTCGCGGTGGCGCGCAGCGTGATGACGGGTCTCAACGTGGACCGCATGGGCGGCTCGGTCGCCTCCTTCGACAACCTGTACCTGCCCAGGCTGCACCGCCGCGGGTTTGTGGCCCCCAACGCGAGCGAGGATCACAGCGGCAGCCCGGGGGGTTTTGTGCTGGACTCCACCCCGGGGCTTTACGACCATGTACTGGTGCTCGATTTCAAGAGCCTGTACCCGAGCATTATCCGCACGTTTTTCATCGACCCACTGGGGCTTGCCCTGGGTGTCGGCGGCGAGCTGGCACAAACGGATACGGTGCCCGGTTTCCTGGATGCCCGCTTCGCGCGGGAAGGGCATATCCTGCCGGAATTGATCCAGCAATTGTGGCAGCAGCGGGACGAGGCCAAGGCCGCCGGAGACGCGCCTCTTTCGCAGGCCATCAAGATCATCATGAACAGCTTCTACGGCGTGCTGGGCACGCCGGGATGTCGGTTCTTCGACGCGCGGCTGGCCAGTTCAATCACCCGCCGTGGCCACCAGATACTCAACCGCACCCGTGACTATATCGAGGAGGCCGGCCACCGGGTGATCTACGGGGATACCGATTCGGTCTTCGTGTGGATACAGGAGGCGCGGGACGACGGCCAGGCCGAGGCCGCGGGCCGCCAGTTGGAGCGGGACCTCAATGCCTGGTGGCGAGCTGTGATCCGCGAGGAATTTGGTCTCGAGAGCGTGCTGGAACTGGAGTTCGAAACGCATTTCAAGCGCTTTCTCATGCCCACGATACGAGGCTCGGACAAGGGCAGCAAGAAGCGCTACGCCGGTGTGGTGGCCAGTGCAGCAGGGGACAGGCTGGTGTTCAAGGGGCTGGAAAATGTGCGCACCGACTGGACCCGGGTGGCGCGGGAGTTCCAGGAAGAGTTGTATCGTCGCATTTTCATGCAGGAGCCCTTTGAGGATTACGTGCGCCGCCTGACCGCCGAGGTGCTTGCGGGCCAGCGCGACGAGCAACTGGTGTATCGCAAGCGGCTGCGACGACGCCTGGATGACTACCAGCGCAACGTGCCGCCGCATGTGCAGGCGGCGCGCCTGTGTGCCCAGCGCAACGTGCCGGTGCCCACGCGGGGCAGCTGGGTCGAGTATGTGATCACCACCGGCGGCGCTGAGCCCGTGGCAAAGACCCTGGCGCCACTTGATTACCAGCACTATGTGGACCGTCAGCTCGAGCCCGTGGCGGACGGCATCCTGGGCTTTGCAGGCACATCCTTTCGCGCCCTGGTCGACAAGCAGATCGACCTGTTCTGAATGCGCCGGGCACCGCGGGAGCGGGAACCGGTGCATGTCGCTTGAATCACAGGCAGCCGCGCAGGATAATCCGGGTCCACTCCAGGGGAGCGCCCGATGCGCAATTCAACCACAAAGTCCGCCACCTTATTGGTGGCAGTTATCCTTTTGTGCACACTGTCCGGCTGCGGTATCAACACCCGCGTCACCCACAGTTTCGTCGATCCGAAATTCAAGGAACTTGACCTGCACGGCGTGCTGGTCGTGGGTGTTGCCAACCAGCAATCCACCCGTATTGAATTCGAAGACACATTTGCCCGGACCCTGACGCGCCGGGGCGTGCATGCGACGGCCAGCCACACATTGCTGCCACAGGAGAGGCCGTCGGCCGAACAGGTCATAGCCGCCGCAGACAGTGCCGGGCTCGATACGATCCTGGTCACCCGCTATGTCGGCGAGAAAGTCGAGGAGGTTTACCATCCCGGTGCGGTCTATTATGCCGTCACGCCGGCCTACGACCCCGGTTATTACGGGAGTTTTGGTGGTTACTACGGCAGGGCGACCGAGGTCGCCTACCAGCAGCCGGTGTGGACTGCCAACGTCAGCCACACCGTGATTTCAGATTTATATGTGGGTGACACCCGGCGTCACCTCTGGCAGGCCACCGCGGATACTATCGAATCCAGCGGTACCGGCCAGGTACTGGATGACGCTATCGACGGACTGATGGCTAACCTCAAGGAAAAAGGCCTGCTGGATTAATTTTCGGGCCCGCCTCTCGCCCGGTGGGACGCTCCTGTCGTCGCGGGAAGCAAGCCCCGCAGGTAGTCGCGCGAGGATCAGTCGCCGAAAAACTCGGCCCGCAGGGCCGGGTATTCGGCGCTGGGCAGTCGCGGCCCATAGTTGGCGACGATTTTCCCTGCCGCCAGGCTGGCGAAGCGCCCCGCGGTAGCAAAGTTTTCACCGCGGCTTATCGCGTACAGGAACGCACCGGCGAACATATCACCGGCGCCGTTACTGTCCACTGCCTGCACGCGGTGCGGCGGAATGTCGATCTGCTCATTGCCGTCATAGGTGATCGCGCCTTCGGCGCCGCGAGTGATGACAAAGCTTTTCGCGACGCGCTTGAGCCGTTCAATAGCCACGTCCAGCCGGTCCGTCTCGCCCCAGCCCAGGGCCTCGGCCTCATTGCAGAAAACCAGGTCTACGCCGGCGCCGACGATTTCCTTCATGCCATCCCGGAAAAACTCGACCATGCCGGGATCGGAAAAACTCAGGGAGGTTTTTACCCCGGCGGCCTGGGCCAGTTCCCTGGCCTTGACGGCGGCGGCCCGCCCGGTGGGCGAGGTTACCAGGTAGCCCTCGATATACAGGTATTCGGAGGCCGCGATGGCATCGGCATCCAACTGCTCGGGCGAGAGCGTCTCGCTGATACCCAGGAAGGTGTTCATGCTGCGTTCGGCATCGCCGGTGATCAGCACCAGGCACTTGCCGGTCGTGCCCGCTTCGCGAGCCCCGTTCAGGCAATGATCCACACCGGCTGCCGCCAGGTCGGCCAGGTAAATGTCACCGTCGATGTCGGCGGCTACCTTGCACGACATAAACGTGCGACCGCCAAACTGCGACGTGGCAATCATGGAGTTGCCGGCACTGCCGCCGCTGGCGTGGCTGGCCTTGACCAGGTGGCCCTTGAGGTGGGCCAGTAACTCGGCCTGGCGGGCCTCGTCCACCAGCGTCATCAGGCCTTTTTCCACCTTCATCTGTGCCAGTTCTTCGTTTGTCACCTTGATCTCGGTGTCCACCAGCGCCGCGCCGATGCCGTATGCCACGTATTTCTTCATGTTGTTCCCGCATTGTCTGGATTTGCCCGGGTATTATCCGGATACCGTGCCTGATTGAAAGCCCGCCATGAACCGGCAAGCAGGCGGATTTCCATTCCGTATCCACACGGCAGGTGGTGTACACTCGCACCCCATGATTCGGACCCGCCATATCTTTCTCAAATTTTTCCTGGCCGCCCTCGTATCCGGCGGGCTGCTGCTCATCTACCTGGACGCGAAGATCACCTCCACTTTTGTGGATAAAATGTGGGAGCTGCCCGCCAAGGTCTATGCCCGGCCGTTGGAATTGTTCGCGGGCGCGCGGCTGGGGGCCGAGGACCTTGCTTACGAGCTGGAGGTGCTGGGCTACCGCAAGGTGGCGAACGCCACCAATCCGGGACAGGTCGCCCGCAACCGGGATCGTTTCGAGATATACACACGGGGATTCGAGTTTCCCGGCGAGAAAGAGCCCGCCCGACGGGTACTGGTGGAGCTGGCCGGCCAGCGCGTGCGGACGATAAGTACCGCCGGCAGCGGTGTGGACCTGATGCGGCTGGATCCGGTGCAGATCGGCGGGATCTACCCGCTACACGGTGAGGACCGGGTGCTGGTGCGGCTGTCCGATGTGCCGGCCACCCTCAAGGATGGGCTGTTGGCGGTGGAGGACCACCGGTTCTACGATCACTGGGGTTTTTCCTTCATCGGCATCGCGCGGGCGGCCTGGAGTAATCTGCGGTCGGGCCAGGTCGTGGCCGGCGGCAGCACGATTACCCAGCAGCTGGTCAAGAACTACTACCTCACACCGGAGCGCACCATTGTGCGCAAGGTCACCGAGGTGCTGATGGCCGTGCTGCTCGACCTGCACTATGAGAAGGACCAGATACTCGAAAGCTATATCAACGAGGTCTACCTCGGGCAGGAAGGTCCCCGGTCGGTACACGGCTTCGCCCTGGCCGCGCGCCACTATTTTGACACACCGCTGGACCAGCTGGGCCTGCACCAGCAGGCACTGTTGATTGGCATGATCAAGGGTCCGTCACTGTACAATCCCACGCGCAATCCCAAGCGGGCGCTGGAACGGCGCAACGTGGTGCTCGGTGAAATGGCCCAGCGGGAAGTGATTACACCGGAGCAGGCGAAGGCGGCACAGGCCAGGTCACTGGACCTGAACAACAAACACCGTATCCGGGATTCCTTTCCCGCCTACCTGGACCTGGTGCGGCGCCAGTTGCGCCAGGAGTACCGGGAGGAGGACCTGACTACCCTGGGCTTGAGCATCTTCACGCCCTTCGACCCGCTGCTCCAGCGCCAGATCGAGCGCAGCACCACCACTATCCTGGACCAGCTCAACAAGGGTGGGGCACTGGAAAGTGCCTCGGTGGTAACCCGTTTCGACTCCGGTGAAGTGGCAGCGCTGGTCGGCGGGCGCAGTATCCGGTATGCCGGATTCAACCGCGCCCTGGATGCCCGCCGTCCCGCCGGTTCACTGATGAAGCCGGCGGTATATCTCGCCGCGCTGGAGCAGCCCCGGCGCTATTCACTCGCCACCATCCTGGCGGATACCCCGATGAAAGTGGCGGTGCCCGGCGGGCAGCCCTGGGAGCCGCGCAATTACGATCGCAAGGTGCACGGTGACGTGTTGTTATTCCAGGCCCTGGCCAATTCCTACAATCTTGCCACGGCGCGATTGGGTATGGACATCGGCCTGGGCAAGGTGGTCGATATGCTGCACCGCCTTGGGATCGAGGGATACATTCCCGAGGTGCCTGCCCTCAGCCTCGGGGCGGGTGAGTACTCGCCCATGGATATGGCGGCGATGTACCAGACTATTGCTGCCGGTGGCTTCCGCATGCCCCTGCGCAGTATTCGCGAGGTCGTCGACGCGCGCGGCAGCCCGCTCAAGCGTTACCCGCTGGAGTACGATCGCACGGTGAGCCTGCAGGCCACAAACCTCCTGACCTACGCCTTGCGCTCGGTCGTGCGCGAGGGCACGGGCCAGGGCGCCTACGGCTATCTGCCTGCCAACTTCGATGTGGCGGGCAAGACGGGCACCACCAATGACGGCAGGGATTCCTGGTTTGCCGGTTTTTCAGGTGATTTACTCGCGGTCACCTGGATCGGGCGAGACGATAATGGGAGCACGGGGCTTACCGGCGGCAGTGGTGCGCTCAAGGTATGGGCGCATTTCATGGCGCAGGCCAGCGAGCGACCCCTGGGCTATCGCATGCCCGATGGCATGCACACCGCCTGGGTAGACGACCGCAGCGGCTACCTGACCGGGGAGGGTTGTCCCAACGCCCGCCTGCTGCCGTTTATCACGGGGTCGGAGCCGGATCGCAGCACGAATTGCGCGCCGCGCTCAACAGGCGGTATCAAGGACTGGTTCCAGTCGCTTTTCAGGGGTGATAACTAGTGGCAGTAAAAAACAGCAGGCTGCTCTGCAGGGGTGTGGCTCTGGTTCTGGCGCTATCGCTGGCCGGTTGTTCAAGCCTTGGTACGACGCCAGCCACCCCGTCGGCCCCGCCGGTGCAACAACCGCAGACGACACCGGCACCGCCGGTAACACCGCCCCAGCCGCCCGCCCCACCGCCGCGACCTTCAACAGCCAGCGCCTGGCAGCCGCTGCTTGATAAAGCGGCAAGGGCCTCCGCCGCTGGTGACTACGAGCAGGCGCTTGCCCTGCTGGAGCGGGCCCAGCGCATCGACCCGCGCGCGGGCGCGATATACCTGGAGACGGCGAAAGTCCACCAGGCTCGGGGGGATCGAGCGCAGGCGCGCAGCACGGCCGAGCGGGGTCTCCTGTACTGCAGCAGTAACGCCCAGTGCGATGCCCTGCGCGCATACAGTCGCTGAGCCGATACACGGACCCGTAACGCGGCTGGTACCGGGCGGCCCCCCGAGCTGTTATGGTATAGAATAATCAGGTGATTTCCCGGCATTTATGCCAATTTTCTGGAACGATCAGGAGTGTTCTGTGATTGTCATCAATACGATAAAGCGCGCGGGACTGGCCGCTGCCCTGCTTGGCCTGGCGGCCTGCGGCGCAGAGGAGAAACAGTCCGCAGAACCCGTCACGCGACCGGTCAAGACCTATATCGTCTCGGGTGCTACCAGCGATACCGTTCGCACCTTCCCCGGGCGCGTGGATGCAGACAAGCGGGCGGACCTCGCTTTTCGTGTCGGGGGGCAGGTGCAGGAAATCCTGGTCAAGGAGGGCGACCTGGTGGACGCGGGGCAGGTGCTGGCCCGTCTCGATCCCACCGATTACAAGCTCGTGCTGGAGGACCGCAAGGCCAGTTTTGATAATGCCAGCAGTAATTTCAAGCGCGCCCAGGACCTGGTAGTCGATGGCAATATCTCGCGTATGGACTTCGATCGGATGGAAGCCAATTTTCGCAGCACGTCCGCTGCGCTTTCCGCCGCGGAGAAGGACCTGGAATACACGGTGATGGAATCGCCGTTTCGCGGCCGTATCGCCCAGCGCAAGGTGGAAAAATTTGAGGAAGTGACGGCCAGGCAGACGGTGTTTACCTTGCAAAGCGTCTCGCAGCTCGATGTCGTGATTAACCTCCCCGAGCGCGTGGTGCGGATGGTTCGAGGCGATGTCAGGCAGAATGATGGCCTGGGTGAGGGCGAAAGCGAGCGCGAACAGGTTCGCGCCTTTGCCACCTTTGAAGGCCGCGCCGGGCAGGAGTTCTCCCTCACCCCCAAGGAAATAGCCACCAAGGCCGATGACCAGACCCAGACCTTCAAGGCGACTTTCAGCATGGAGGCGCCTCGTGAATTTACCGTGCTGCCCGGAATGACGGTTACCGTCACGCTCGACCTGAGTGGGCTGGCGCAAGGTGACCAGGCGAAGTGGGTACCGGAGCGGGCGGTGCAGGCAGACAGTGGCCTCGAGCCCAGGGTATGGGTGCTTGACCCGGCGAGCATGACGGTATCCGCGCAGGCGGTCGGTATCGGCCGTATGTCCGGTGGCAATATAGAGATCACCAGCGGCCTGGCCGGCGGCGAGGAGATCGTCTCGGTTGGTGCTCCCTACCTGGCAGAGGGCATGCGCGTGTCGCGTATGGCGCAGACCGAGCAAGCTGTGCCGCGCGCAGCCGATCCCTCCTGATATGGACCCGGTAGAGGGCTGCACGCTATGAATATCGGGGAGTTTTCAGTCCAGAACAAGGTGATCTCCTGGTTGCTGGTTCTCATCATGGTCGGCGGCGGCATGATGGCCTTCGAGCGCATGGGCAAACTGGAGGATCCGGCGTTCACCATCAAGGCTGCCAAGATCCTGACCCGCTACCCCGGGGCCACCGCCCAGGAGGTGCAGGACGAGCTGACCTACCACCTGGAAGATGCTATCCAGAAGATGCCGCAGATCAAGCGGATAAAGATGTCGGTGTCCCGGCCGGGACTCTCGGACATCCTCATCGACTTCAAGGACGAGTACAAGGCGGCGGACCTGCCCAATATTTTTGATGAACTGCGACGCAAGATAGCCGATGTGAAGCCCTACCTGCCGCCGGGTGCGCAGGCGCCCATTATCCTCGACGATTTTGGCGATGTGTATGGCATTTACCTGGTATTGACCGGGGAGGGCTACAGTTGGCGCGACCTCTACGATACCGCTGATATCATCAAGAAGCAGCTGGTGCTGGTGCCGGGTGTGCGCAAGGTGGTGATAGACGGCGAACAGAAAGAGGTCGTCTACCTGGAAATGTCCCGCAGCCGCATCGCTGAACTGGGCCTGGATATGCAGCAGTTGGCCGCTGTCCTGGGCTCCCAGAACGTGGTCGTTGATTCAGGTCATGTACAGGTGGGTGAGGACTACCTTCGCATCAGCCCGACAGGCGACTTCAAGTCTGTCCAGGAAATCGGCGAACTGCTGGTCAGTTCCAGCGACAAGAAACTGCTGCGCCTGAAGGACATCGCCACCATCGTACGTTCCTACCAGGAGATGCCCCAGAAGCTCTACTACGTCAATGGCAAGCCCGGGCTCAGTCTGGGTATATCCATGGCCGCCGGGCAGAACGTGGTAGAGGTGGGTCGGGCCGTCGGTCGCAAGCTGGATCAACTCCTGCCTGTAGTTCCCATCGGCATGGAGGTGCAGACCGTTTACGACCAACCGGCCGAAGTGGAAAACTCCGTGGGCGGTTTCCTGGTCAGCGTTGCCCAGGCGGTTGTGATCGTGATCGCTGTGCTACTGGTTTTCATGGGTCTTCGTACCGGGATTGTCATTGGTGCGGTCCTGCTCATTACGGTCGCGGGCACCCTGTTCCTGATGGATATATTTGACATCGAGCTACAGCGTATTTCCCTGGGTGCGCTGGTCATTGCCCTGGGCATGTTGGTCGACAATGCCATCGTGGTGGCCGAGGGAATGCTGGTGCGCATGGACGCCGGCATGGATGCGCGATCTGCGGCCAGTGAAGCTGTGGGGAAAACACTGTGGGCGCTGCTGGGTGGCACAATCATCGGGATCCTGGCGTTTTCCGCCATTGGGCTGTCCACGGATAACACCGGGGAATTCGCCAGCTCATTGTTTTACGTGATTTTGATATCCCTGTCGTTGAGCTGGCTGACCGCGGTCAGCACCACGCCGCTGTTGTGCGCGCTCATCCTCCGGCCGGACCCGGCCGCCGCGGAAAAAGACCCCTACGCTGGCCGGGTGTTCAAGCTGTACCGTGGCATTGTTGCACTCGCGATTAATTTTCGCTGGCCGTTCCTGGCTGCGGTCCTGGGCTTGTTCGCGCTGGCGTTCATTGGTTTTGGCAGCGTCAAGAGCGGCTTCTTCCCGGATTCCAATACACCCGTATTTTTTGTCGATGTGTGGGAACCCGAGGGAGTGGACATCCGCAAGACCCGTGAAGACACCCTGCGTATCAGCGAATTCATCCGGCAGCAGCCCGGTGTGGTGCAGACCACTTCGGTGATTGGCGGTCCGCACCAGCGTTTTACCCTGGTCTATGACGCCAGGGAGCCCGCGTCGGTTTACGCACAGATTATTGTCCGTACTGAAAATCGCGAGCAGATTTCGGCCGTGCAAAGTGCTGTGGGCGACTATATGCGCAACGAGATGCCCTGGCTTGATCCTATAACCAAGGCCCTGCGAATTGGTCCCGGACGCGATGCCAAGATCGAGGCGCGTTTCTCCGGGCCGGATGCAGAAATCCTGAGGCAGTTGTCCGAACAGGTGCAGGCGATCATGCGTGCGGATGCCGATACGGTCGATGTTCGCGATGATTGGCGCTCCCCCATCAAGGTGGCGACCCCTATTTTCAACGAGCAGGTCGGCCGTCAGTTGGGCGTGGATAGGGAAAGCCTCGGCGGTGCCCTCAAGTATGCCTTCGAAGGCTCGAGCGTAGGCGTCTACCGGGACGCCAATCGCCTGCTGCCCATACTCATCAGGGCTCCGGAAGAGGAGCGCGCCGATATCGACAGCATGAGGGATATCCAGGTGTGGAGTCCCGTACTGCGACGCTCTGTGCCGGTATCCCAGGTGGTATCGCGTTACGAAACCCACTGGGAAAATGCCGCTATTCGCAGTCGCAATCGCATCCAGACGATCACCGCGTCCTGCAATCCCGAGGATGGCATGGCCGGCCCCCTGCTTGCGCGCCTGCAACCACAAATCGAGGCGATCGAACTGCCACCGGGATATACCCTGGAATGGGGTGGGGAGTATGAGGATTCATTGAATGCCCAGAACGGGCTTGGTAAATCCCTGCCGGTGGGGTTTCTGTTGATGATCCTCACCAGCATCTTCCTGTTCGGTAAGTTGCGCCAGCCCACCATCATCTGGCTGACGGTGCCGCTGGCGATTGTCGGTATCACCGCGGGCCTGCTGGCAACGGGCGGCGCGTTCGATTTCATGTCGCTGCTGGGCGCACTGTCACTGGTGGGACTGTTGATCAAGAACGCCATTGTGCTGATTGAGGAGATAGACCAGCAGATTGAATCAGGGAAAGACCCTTACCAGGCACTGCTGGATTCGAGTGTAAGCAGGATGCGGCCGGTGGTGCTGGCCGCGGCGACCACCATCCTGGGCCTGATCCCCCTGCTGTCGGATGTCTTTTTCGAGAATATGTCGGTGACGATCATGGCCGGACTGGGTTTTGCATCCATGCTTACCCTCACGGTGGTGCCGACGCTGTATGCGGTTTTCTTCCGGATTCGCAGGTCCGCACCAGGGGACGCGCGAGGAAATGCCGTATAAGGCTGATCAGTCCTCGCGACATACCACCTCGAAGCCGTCACCCTGCGGTTCGAAGCGAAGGTGCTGGTTGATACAGGCCGGAACGTCTCCCGCCGAGTGGCTGACGAAAATAATCCGGGTGTCGCTGTTGGCGGCGATATGGTCGATGGCCCGCAGCATCAGCTTGCGGTGGTGGCCGTCCAAACCCAGGGTGGGTTCGTCCAGCAGCAGTATGATGGGGGACTTCACCATCGCCCTGGCCAGCAGCACCATGCGCTGCAGGCCGAACGACAGGGCGTCGAAGCTCTCGCGGCTGCAGGAGGCCAGGCCGAGTGCGGCCAGCCACTGGTCGGCGATGTCGCGTTGCTGGTCACCCCAGTTGTCGTACAGGCCGATGGTGTCGAAGAAACCCGACACCACCACTTCCACCACGCGCATGCCGCGTTTGTAATTCAGGTGTAACTGGGTATCGAGCTGGCCGTATTTCTGCTTGATATCCCACACGCTCTCGCCACTGCCCCGACGGATACCGAACAGGGTGATGTCCTGGCCATAGGCCTTGTGATTGTCGCCGGTGATCAGGCTCAGCAGGGTGGTCTTGCCGCAGCCATTAGGCCCCGAGACACAGCAGTGCGTATCGCGCCCCAGCACCCAGTTGACGTTGCGCAACACGGCCAGCTCACCATAGGTAACGCTGACGTCACGCAATTCCAGCAGCGGACCACTCACCGGGAGTTGGTAGGGGCGCGGCGCCGGCGCCGGCAGTTGCCCCAGTTCGGTTACCGGTGGGTTCATCAGTGCGAGCACATCCGACCGGGTGACAACGTCCTGGCGGGTACCGCGGGCGAATATTGTGCCTTCATTGAGTACCAGCACATGGCTGATGCCGGTGGGTACATCCTCCAGCTGGCGGCACAGCAGCAACACATGCATGCCCGAGTGCAGCAGCTCATCGATAATCTGCCGCATATCCTCCTGGCTGGCCAGGTCCAGCCCGTCCAGGGGGCTGTCCAGTATGAGCAGTGCAGGGTCGCTGAGAATGGCCCTTACCAGCAGTGTTTTGCGCATCTCGCCGGTGGAGATAAAGCGCAGTCCGCGCTGCTGGATATGCCCGATGTGCAAGCGTGCCACCCATTGCCGGAAATGCTCATCGGGACTGCGACCACCCAGGATGACCGCCTCCACTGTGGTTCCCGGGTCCGTTGCATCGGCTCGAAATTCCGAGTCATCGAGTTTACGATCCCGGTCACACAGCGCCTTGGCCTGTTCAAAGCAGACGTAGGCCACGCCCTTGTCCTGCAGCAGGCCAGAACGGCTGAACTCGCCGGAAAAATGGGTGGCCTGGGCGCTGAGCACGCGGGCCAGGCTGGTTTTACCCGCGCCGTTGGGCCCCAGGCAAGCCCATTGCTCGCCCCGCTGTGGCGCCCAGCTGATGTCCCGCAGCGCTGGCAGGGCCCGGTATACAAGGTTGACGTGATGCAGTTCCAGCAGGGCTTGGGTTGTCATGATGTCCTTTTCGTTTTGTTTTGCGACTTGTAACCGGCGTCCACCGCTGGCTTAATCCTGTAAACCCCTGCGGACAACTCTCTCGTGCCGGTACAACTGCTGGAACTTATCGAAACACGCCTTTTAGATCACAGCCCGGGCCGAAAAGTGTGGCGTAGACTGATGAAGCGCTCGGCCGTGGCGATGATCCTGCAGGTGCGCGAGGGCGAACTGAACATTCTAATGATTAAACGCGCGGAAAGGCAGGGGGACCCGTGGTCGGGGCACATGGCGTTTCCCGGTGGCCGTATGGACAAGGCCGATGCCCACGGTTTTGCCGTGGCGGTAAGGGAGACCGAGGAAGAGGTGGGCCTGACCCTGGGGGAACAGGATCAGTGCATCGGCCGGCTTTCGGACATTATCACCCGGCCGCGCAAGGGGCCGTTTGGCATGGCCGTAACACCCTTTGTATTCCGCCTGGAACGGGAGGTGACGTTCCAGCCGAACGAGGAGGTGGCGGAGGTGGTGTGGGTGCCGCTCGAGTTTCTGCTCGATATCGACAACCGTGAAAAGATGGAGTGGAAGTACAAGGGCCTGAAAATGCCGGTGCCCTGTTATATGTACGAGGGCCGCTGTATCTGGGGCCTTTCCCTGATGATGCTGGATGAGTTGATGGACCTGGTAGAAGGCAAAAATCCGCGGCGGCCGCCCTGGCCCCGGCGCTAGCCCCGGCCGAATTATTTGCCCTGCCGCAGGAACGCCCGGGTATCCAGCATCAATTCCCGCGCGGCGGGGTCTTCCCGACTGGCCTCGGCCAGGGCTTCTGCACTCACTTTTCCGGCCACGTAATCAGCAACCAGATCCAGCAGGACCGGGCTCATTTCAGGTTCGCGCTCCCAGCGCGGTGCCTGCACCAGGTTACCGGTCACCCAGTTGCCGCGCCTGCTGAGCCAGTAGCCGCCGCAGCTGGAAAGGCTGTAATCCCCGACGCGGCCGTAGCTGACGTTGGGGGTATGGGGATTGAACCCGCCCGGGACGTCCTGGCTTATCCGGTCAAGTGCCATCACCCACTGGCTGCCCACCGGGAACAACGCCGGCTCCGGGCGGCAGTAGTCCCCGGTTTTCAACCAGATGCGAATTTCCTGGTCATCGGTATCACCGCGCAGCAGGCGATCGATCCCAAGGTCTATGGAGTTACCCTTGCCACGGCGCACCAACCCGCTGACGACAAGGTCGGCCCCGGCCTGGACTTCGGTGAACGAACCCTGCCACAGGCACTCACACTCCGCCCGGGCCGCCTGGGGCGCGCAGAAAAACGCCAGAAGGCTCAGCAGAAAAGGCAGGTACCGCACGGGCTGCTTACTGCAGCGCCCTGGCTGCTTCGAGGGCGAAATACGTGAGAATGCCGTCGCAGCCGGCGCGCTTGAACGCGACCAGGGATTCCAGCATCACCGAGTCTTGCTGCAGCCAGCCGTTCTGGAATGCGGCCATATGCATCGCGTACTCGCCGCTGACCTGGTAGGCAAAGGTGGGGGCCTTGAGCTCGTCTTTCACACGCCGCACGATATCCAGGTAGGGCATACCCGGCTTCACCATGATCATGTCCGCACCCTCGGCCAGGTCCAGGGCGCATTCATGCAGGGCCTCGTCGCTGTTGGCGGGATCCATCTGGTAGCTGTATTTGTTGCCCCCCTTTATATTGCCGGCGGAGCCCACCGCATCGCGAAATGGCCCGTAGTAGGCTGACGCGTACTTGGCCGAGTAAGCCATGATCAGGGTATTGTGGAAGCTGTTGGCCTCCAGTTCGTCGCGGATGGCGCCTATCCGGCCATCCATCATGTCGGAGGGGGCGACCACGTCGGCGCCGGCTGCGGCATGGGAAAGCGCCTGTTTTACCAGTGCTTCGGTGGTGACGTCATTCAAAACATAGCCGCTGGCATCGATAATGCCGTCCTGGCCATGGGTGGTAAACGGGTCCAGCGCCACGTCGGTCATTATCCCCAGCTCGGGTACCGCATCTTTCAATGCCATCACTGTTCGTTGCACCAGGCCATCGGCATTGAATGCCTCCTCGGCCAGCAGGCTTTTGCGATCGGCCGCGACGACCGGAAACAGGGCCAGGGCGGGCACACCGAGCTGGTGCAGTTCCCGGGCCTGTTTTACCAGCAGGTCGATACTGAGGCGGTCGATGCCCGGCATGGAGGGTATCGCCTCGCGCTGGCCGCTGCCTTCCAGTACGAAGACCGGGAAAATAAGGTCCGCCGGCGTCAGTGTGGTCTCGCGCACCAGTTCCCTGGAAAAACGGTTGGCCCGCAGGCGACGCATGCGGGTCTGGGGGAATGGGCCTCGCTGTGTCGTGAATGCCATCTGTGACTCCTCGTTCAAAGCCCGGCCATGGCGGTGGCTGCCGCCGCCAGGGTATCGGCGATGTCCTGGTCGCTGTGTGCGCTGGACAGGAAGCCCGCCTCGTAGGAGGCGGGAGCGAGATAGACGCCGAGTTCCAGCATACGATGAAAAAACTGGTTGAAGGCGGGGCCGTTGCAGGCCATGACCTGGGCATAATTGCTTATGTTTTGTTCGGTGGTAAAGAAACCACCGAACATGGTGCCCGCGTGGTTGGTGGTGAAAGGCACGCCAGCGGCGGCCGCTGCGGTGCTCAGGCCCTCGCATAGCCGCCGGGTGCGATCGAACAGGGGTTGGTAAAAGCCGGGCTGGGAAATGATGTCCAGGGTGGCAAGGCCGGCGGCCATGGCGATCGGGTTGCCTGACAGGGTGCCCGCCTGGTACACCGGCCCCAGCGGCGCGATTTGCTCCATGATCTCGCCCTTGCCGCCGAAAGCGCCCACGGGCATGCCGCCGCCGATCACCTTGCCAAGGGTGGTCAGGTCGGGCTCCACGCCGTAGAACCCCTGTGCTCCCTGCAGGCCCAGGCGAAAACCGGTCATGACCTCGTCCAGGATCAGCACGGCGCCACTGGCGGTGCAGACCTCCCGCAGTGTTTGCAGGAAGCCCTCTGCGGGCGGGATACAGTTCATGTTGCCCGCGACCGGCTCCACGATCACGCAGGCAATGCGGTCACCGTACTCGGCAAAGGCCGCCCTGACGCCATCGGGGTCGTTATAGGTGAGTGTCATGGTGAGATCGGCCAGCGCTGCGGGAACCCCCGGGGAGCTCGGGACGCCCAGGGTGAGTGCGCCCGAACCGGCTTTGACCAGTAGCGAATCGGAGTGCCCGTGGTAACAGCCCTCGAACTTGACGATGGTGTCGCGCCCGGTATAGCCGCGGGCCAGGCGGATGGCGCTCATGGTCGCCTCGGTGCCGGAATTGACCATGCGCACCAGGTCCATACCCGGCATGATCTCGCAGATACGGTCGGCCAGCTGGATTTCCAGCTCGGTCGGCGCCCCGAAACTGAGGCCTTTTTCACTCTGCCTGATCACCGCCTCGCGTACCTGCGGGTGGTTGTGACCCATGATCATGGGTCCCCAGGACAGGACATAGTCGATATAGCGCTTACCCTCGCAGTCGAATACGTAAGCGCCCTCGCTGCGATCGATAAATACGGGAGTCCCGCCGACGGCCTTGAAGGCCCTCACCGGTGAGTTAACGCCCCCGGGTATGTGTTTCTTCGCGCGGGTGAACAGTTGCTGGGAATTAGTCATGCTGATCCTGCCTTGTTGCCGAAGGGAAATTATCGGGGCTGGCGCCGTGAATATCCAGCGCGCTCGCACCTGTGTTTTTTCGCACGGCGCGAAACGTCGCCGCTATTTGTCGTTGCTGCCCGCGCGCTCCAGCCAGAACAGGGTGTCGACATAGGATACGAAGCGGCCGAGGTAGCCCGGCGACAGCTCGCGCATGGTCATCAATGAGCGTATCGCCAGCTTCTCTGGATTCAGGGGGCCGGAGTCCTCGGGGGCCTCCTGGACCGCGCGCTCGACCTGCCTCTGGGCGGCACTGCGCTGGCTCAGCTCGCGAAAATACCGTGCTGACTTCAGTTCGGCGAGGGTCGGCCCCGGTGGTGTAAGGCCCCCGCCGTTTTCAGTCGCCAGGGCGCTCAGGACGGCATTTTCCTGCTGTTGCAGCAGTTCGCTCGCGGGGCCCTGCAACGGGCCGTCGCTGTCTGCAAGTCGGGACTGCCCCAGGTGTGCCAGCAGTGGTGCGAGCGGCGAGGTGGCGGCGGGCCGGTTGAGCCGGGCCACCAGTCGCCTCAGGGCCGGATAGGCGCCGGCTTCCTGCAGCCCCTGCAGTTCCGCCAGGGCTGAGGGGTGACGGGCGCCGGCTTCATCCAGCACCGCCGCGATCTGCTCCCGCTCCCGCTCCAGGTCATTGCGATAGGCATCCAGGGCCGCGGCGGCTTTGACGCTGACAATGCCGGCTACCGTCGCATCCTGCCCGGCTGCCTTTTCGGCCATGGATTTTATAAAGCGAAAGCGCACGGCGTCGAAGCGATCACCACCGTCCAGTTCGAGCGAGTCGATGGCCTCCTGCAGGGCGGTACGGGCGTTGCGCAAGGTGCCTTTGCTCATGTCAGTCCGGATCCGCTGCCTGCTTCTGGTTTTTCGGCACCGGGGCCATCTCCACCCGGCGGTTTTGTGAGCGGCCGTCATCATCCGCGTTAGCCACTACCGGCTGCTGGGCGCCAAAGGCCGCGGCAAATACCATACCGGGGGGCATGCCCTCGTCGATCAATGACCTGGTCACCGTAAGTGCGCGCTGGGCCGACAGCTCCCAGTTGTCGGCAAAGCGGCTGTTGCCCTTCTGGATGGGCAGGTCATCGGTAAAGCCACTGACCATCAGCAGCTCGTCGCGCTCCCCAAGGTAGACCTGCAGCGGCCCCACCAGTGTTTTCAGTAGCGCCTGGCCCTCGGGCTGCAACTGGTCCGAGTTCAGCGAAAAAAGCACACTGCCGCTGATGCCGATACGACCGTCGTAGAGAGTGATGCGACCGGTTGCCAGGGGGTCGGCGAGGGCTTCTTCGAGCGCCATCCGGCGTTGTTCTTCCGCCTGGCGTTTGCTGACTTCTTCCCTGAGTGACTGGGACAGCTCGACCTGGTAGCCCAGTACCCACACCAGGATAAACACGAAGATCCCCACCACGCCGGCCATGAGGTCGCCGAAAATAGCCCAGACGGGTGTGTCCTCGTTGTGGTCGTACTGCAGTTCTTCCATCAACCGGCCCCGGCCGCGAGCGGCCGCTCCTTCTTACCGAGGCGGCGCAGGTCCTCCACGATTTCCTGTTGTGACAGCATGCTCTGGTCGATGATCTCGCGCGCCTGCGCCACGTAATAGGCCATTTGCTCGTCACTGCGGGCACCGGACCTCTCCATCGACGCCTCGACCCGACCCAGGTGCTCGATCATGCTGTTGTTGGCGTCGTTGAAGAGCGTGACCGCAAGGCTGAACGCCTCGCCGAGGCTGGCCAGCTCGGTGGCGCTGCCGGCGAGGTGCGCGCTGGCACCGGAAATTTTCGAGAGCTGGTCCACAACCTGGTCGCCGAAGTGGGCGCTGACGTCCCCCAGCATCCGGGTGGAGGAACTCACCAGCTGCTCCACGGCTTCCCGCTGGCCGGACGTCGCCTGCTGCAGCGAGTCCGCCAGTGCGCTCAGTTGCTCCATAACGTTCTGGCGTTCCAGCAGCAGTTGGTTGTCGCGCTCGATATTGTTACCAATCTCCGCCCGCAGTTGCCCGATCACCTCGGCGGCCGCGCGCGGGGTTTCCGAGGCGGTCTGGATAAGGCGGGTCATCGGCTCTTCCAGGCCCTGGCCGAGTCGGGTGAGGTGACTGGTGACAGTGGTTTCCAGGTCGGCGAGGCGCTCCCGGGCCGCCTGCTGGCCCAGCTCCTCCTGCTCCCTGATCTTGCCAAGACCCGCTGTCAGTGCGGCCGTGAGGCGTTCGATATGCTCATCCTGGCTGGCCAGCAGGGCTGCCTCGGAGTTCGCGCGGGCTTGCAGCAACTGCTCGCTGGATTGCAGCAGGCCGCCGATTTCGTCCAGCATGCTGCTGGTGGTGGTCCGGGCATTTTCCACCAGCTCCCGTGACGACTCTGTCATCGACGCCTGGATGGCGCCCTGCAGGGACACGGTCTGCTCGACCCAGGTGGATGAAGCCCTGTCGAAGCTCGCCAGCATGGCGCCATTGGCGGCATCGAATTTCTCGCCGAACGACTGTAGTTGCTCCTGTGCACGCTCCGCCAGGCGCAGTTGTGTCTCCAGCGCGGCGTTGCTGAAGCCCACCATCGCCTCGGCGAGCACCGGCTTGATACTTTCCCCGGCGGCGCGACTGCTCGCGGCCAGGCTCTCCCTGAGGGACTGGTCCACGGAAGCGGCCAGCGCGGTGAAGCGGGTCTCGACAGATTCGTGAAACTGTCCCTGGTTGGCCAGTAACTGTTCGCTCACGCGTTGGCTCATCGACTCCAGCTGGGCCGCCACCGCTTGCAGCTGGCCGGCGACTGCGGGCAGCGCCTGGGACTGTGTTTGCAGGGCCTGGAACGCCTCCTGCCTGTGGTAACCGAGGGAAAACTCCCTGAACACGGTCGCCGCCCTGGCGTCGAGGTGCCGGGTGGCAAGCATGCGTTCCCGCCGGGCCAGGGTCGACATCAGCCCCAGCATGGCGGACGCCGCCACGCCGGCGACCGAGGTGCCGAAGGCAACGCCCAGGCCCCTGATTGGCGCAGCCAGGCCGGAACGGATTGCCTCCAGTTCCGTGCTGCCTTCCAGGGCCAGTACGGCGCCACTGAGGGTGTCAACCATGCCCACGAATGTTCCCAGCAGGCCGAGCATGACCAGCAGGCCTACCAGGTAGGGGGTGAAGACCGGCGCGGGCAGCCCGACCCGCTCTCCCTCGATACGCAGCGCCACGGCGTTGCGCAGGGATGGGTCAAGACGCTCCAGCCAGAGCCCCAGCCACTGCCGGGCATCCGGCGTTTTTTCGGGAATGGCGGCGAGTGCCGCCGCCAGGGTGGCGGTCGCTCGCCGAAATTGCAGCAGCTCCGCCGCGCCCAGTAAATAGACGCCCCCGATAACGCTGGTGACAGCGAACGCAAGGGCATGTGAGCCGGCGAAACCCAGGCCCATCCAGACAACGGCGGCGGCGCCCAAGGCGAAGGCGGTTACGAAAAGTATTCTGGTCATAGCGTCATCTTTGAGTGTGTTCGTCGAGTGCTTCAATCAGGCCAAGGGCCGGGAGCAGTCGGGTTTCTATCTCTGCCAGCAGCAGCCCCTGCATATTGTTGCGCAGGGTCTCGAGTGTGCGCGCCCACAGGTCGGTGTCGTGTCCGTCCTGTGGCAGTGCCTGGCGATACTGTTCGGTTAGAACTTCGATTCTTTTCTCCAGCAGCCTGGGAACCGCGGCAAAAAAGCGCCGGTTGTGAACCGCAAGCGGATCGGCCAGGGCGCCATCCAGCGCGCAAAGTTGTGCCAGTGCCGGCGAAAAGCCCGCCACTGATTCCCGCGTGGCGGCCTGCAAGTTCCTGCATCTGAAATCGATATCCCGCTGCAGCGCCGCGTAGAACGCGAGATAGGGCTCGGGGTTGCTTGCCGCTGCCGCGGTAGCCTCGGGGTCAGGCGTGGGAAAACGGATTCTCGCGTATCCCGTGCCGGGGATGAAACTGCGCAGGGCGGAGCGAACTATTGCGGCCCGCAGGCGAAAAAACTCCTCCCTGACCGCATCCCGGGCCAGCCCGGGCGGCGCAAAGTGATCAGCGCGAACCTTCACGTGGGCCGACGAAATCCTGATCGAATCCGGCAGGTCGAAGAGCTGGCCCAGCCGTTGGGCGAAACGGGGCGCGGAGGTGGCCTTCTCACCCTCAGTCCAGCCGGCCAGCAAGCGTACAAGTCGCGAGGCACTGGCAGATGTCTGGAGGGGGAGCTGGGTCATAATTGTCTGCGACAAGCGATGAGTTGCCTTTAAAGTCTTTGAATTTATTGAAAAATAAGTTGGCGCGGAAGATCGGGATACAGGGCAGGTTCGCATCAACACCAGTAGCAGCGCGGGGTGCCGGACCATCGAGGCAGCGCTCTACCCGGCGGCAACACCGCCTGCATTATCGCTATTTTGACCCAACATTCAAGGCCGCGGGCCGCGCGGGGAAGTCGCGGTCCTCTCCCGGGCGGGGGCATGCCGGGGCGCGCGGATAAGGCCCCTGTCAAATTACCCGGTGCCGTTTCAGTTAAAGGGTTTCAGCACTGCCAGTAATACGATGCCGAACAGGAAAAACACCGGCACCTCGTTGAAAAAACGGTAGAACACATGGCCATGGTGGTCGGTATTGTCATTGATGGCACTCACGTAACGGCCGCACTGTGCGTGGTAGACCACCAGGAAGGTCACCCCCGCCAGTTTCAGCCACATCCACCGGGCGTGCAGGTAATAATCCGGATTCTGCAAAATCATGGCCACCCCAAGTGCGATAGCGATAAACATAAAGGGTGTGACAAAGCGGTATAGCTTGCGTGCCATGACTGCCAGTTGCTGCCGGGTCTCGGCATGGCCGCTGGCGGCGTAGTAAACGAAAATACGGGGCAGGTAAAACAGCCCGGCAAACCAGCACACGACAAAGATAATGTGGAAGGCCTTGAGCCACAGCATGTTGGTTCCTCTTGTTTCTCAGAGTCGGTCGAGGGTGAATTTCTCGATGCTTTCACGGGTCACGACACCGTGCAGGATGCGCTTGCCCGTGGCGCGACTGCGTTCATATACGCACACGGCCTCGGCGGTGCTTGCCCGGATGGTGTCCATGGCCTGACGCAGGCTTGCCTGCAGTGGCACGGGTGCGATAGTCCAGCGCCGGATCGTCGCTTCGGCCAGGTCAGCGGTTTCGTTTTCACCGAGTGTTGCGCGCAACCAGTCCAGCAGCTCGTTGCCCTGCACGAGGTAGAGGTCCTGGCCGTCCCGTTGCACCAGGCACCAGGCGGGGGTGAACTCAAGCAGGGGTTCCATGTCCTCCTGGTCTATCAGTATCGGTACTCTCACCACCCGTACGTCCATCGTGGCGGTGACATCGGTACGGTGCAGTAACTGGGCGAGCGGATCATCCGGCACCACCCGTTTCATTTGGCGCAACACCGTCTGGTAGGCCGAGCGCTGGTGGAAGATGCCCGTATTGGTCAGGCTGGCGGCGACGATGGCCAGCATGGCGGGCATGGCAATGCTGATGCTCTGGGTCAGCTCGATGACGGCGAGGACCGCTGCCAGGGGTGCATTGAGCATGGCGCCCATGGATGCGGCCATGCCAATAGTAATGTACAGGGGAAGGTCGGAGGCGAGATCGGGCTGCGTTATGTTCGCGATACCACCCAGCGCGCCGCCGATACAGGCGCCGACCAGCAGGCTTGGGCCGATAAGGCCAACCGGTAGCCCCGCGCCGCAGCTCACGGCAGTGGTGAGTATCTTGCAGGCGGCGAGCAGCAGGAGGGTATCGACCAGCAGCCTGTTTTCCAGGATGAGGCCGAGTGAGTCGTAGCCCAGGCCCAGTGTCTGGGGCACGGCCAGGGCAATAGTCCCGGTGAAACTACCCGCCAGGGCGAAGCGAATGGCCACGGGCCAGTGTGAAAACTGGGCTGTCAGGCGCAGCACCCGGATAAACAGGGCGATAGCCACACCACAAACCAGGCCCAGCAGCAGGATGTAGGGTATTTCCCACAGGGACCGCAGTTCCACCATCGGGATACCCAGCAGGGCCTCGCCGCCGGACAGGCTGCGGCTGACTGCTGAGGCGGATACCGCCGCGAGCATGACAGGTATGAAGCCCGCCACCGTGTACTCCGCCACGATCACTTCCATGGCGAAAATCACGCCGGCCAGTGGCGTGTGGAAGGCGGCCGCTATGCCGCCGGCGGTGCCGCAGGCGATCAGGGTGCGCAGACTGTTGTTCGGTAATCCCAGGCGCTGCCCCAGCAGGCTGTTTATGGCTGCCCCCAGATGTACCCCGGGACCCTCCCGACCCCCGGATTGCCCGGTGCCCAGGGCAAAGGCGCCGGCGAAAAACTGCAGCAGGGCGTTGCGCAGGGGCAGCGCGCCATAGTGGGAGTGCATGCGGCTTATGACGTGGACGATGCCGGTTTCCCGGTCCTCCGGCTTGAGCAGCATGTAGAGGACGCCCAGGAGGGTGGCCCCACCTGCGGGGAGGGCGAAAGCCATCCATTGGGGCAGGTTTTCAAAGCCCTCGCCGCCGTGGCCGACACCGAAGAGCCCGGCCATTTCCTTGATTGCCAGCTCGAACAGTAGCACCACCAGGCCCGAGGCGACGCCCCCGACCACGCCCAGTACGGAGTAGGACAGGGCCGCATCGTATTTGGTGAGGTAGCGTCGATAGTTTTTGAGGAGTTCCCGCACGGGCCACACTATTTGCAAAAAAAACAATATTACCAGTTATCTCGACGGTTATTACTTTTATACTGATTCCCGGCCGTGCCGGCGCCCTGAAACGCCTGGGCAGGCCGGGTTTGACCGCAAATATCTGGAAATTGACATGGTTAAAATAGGAATCGTCGGAGGCACCGGCTATACCGGTGTCGAGTTGCTGCGCCTGTTGGCCTCGCACGAGCGGGCCGAGGTCGCGGCTATCACCTCCCGGGCAGAGAGTGGCCGCAGGGTAGATGAGCTTTTTCCCAACCTGCGCGGGCATTACGACCTGGCTTTTTCCGAGCCCGAGGTGGGGGAACTGGCATCCTGCGATGTCGTGTTCTTCGCCACTCCGCACAATGTCGCCATGAACATGGTGCCCGAGCTCCTGGCCGCGGGTACCAGGGTGATCGACCTGTCGGCGGATTATCGCCTGCGGGATGCCGCGCTGTGGTCGCGCTGGTACGGCGAACCCCATGCCAGCCCCGAGTGCCTGGCCGATGCGGTCTACGGCTTGCCCGAAGTCAACCGGGAGGCGATAGCCGGTGCCCGGCTCGTTGCCTGCCCTGGCTGCTATCCCACGGCCGTCCAGCTGGGGCTGATTCCCCTGCTGGAGCGGCAGCTGGTTGATCCGCAGCAGCTGATAGCGAGCGCCGCCTCGGGTGTCAGCGGCGCCGGTCGCCAGGCCAAGATCGACAACCTGGTCAGCGAGGCTTCGGATAGCTTCAAGGCCTACGGGGTGACCGGCCATCGCCACCTGCCGGAAATCGAGCAGGGTCTGGCCGATGTGGCGGGACAGCAGGTGAGCGTGACGTTTGTGCCGCACCTGCTGCCCATGATCCGGGGCATCCACGCCACCTTGTTCGCCAACTTGCAGGGTGATCCCGGGGAATTGCAGGCACTGTTTGAAAGCCGCTACGCCAGCGAGCCATTCGTGGATGTGCTGCCTGCCGGTGTCTATCCGCAGACCCGCACGGTCCGGGGCGCGAACCGCTGCCAGATCTCGGTGGCAGTACCCCAGGGTCGGGGCACAGTGGTGGTGATGTCCACTATCGACAACCTCGTCAAGGGTGCCTCCGGCCAGGCTGTACAGAATATGAACATCATGCTGGGACTCCCGGAAACAATGGGGCTGCAGCAGGTCGGCCTGTTGCCTTGAGGCGCGAATGGTGATTACTCTGGACCACGTTAGCAGATGGCTGAAGGACAGGCGGCCCATCGTGATCCTGGTCATCACCCTGGTGCTGGCACTGTTTCTCGAGGCTGGTTTCTACCTGGGGCAGCACGCGGCCTATAGCGGTATGGGTGCAAAACCCAAATCCTATAAGGCGATGCAACAGGAATTGATTTCCGTGCAGAATGCGCTGCGCTCGCGGGACGACGAGTTGGCAATTCAGCGCACCCGGCACGAGGTAGACCGCCAGGCGCTGGAATTGGTCCGCAAGGAAATGGCGGGCCAGAATGAGGAGCTGGCAGGGTTGCAGGAGGGGCTGGCCTTTTACCGCAGTCTTATGTCCCCGGGCGAGATCGCGCCGGGACTGAGCCTGCGCAGTTTCGAGCTTACGGCGGGCGACCAGCCGCGACAGTATGCCTACCGCATGGTCTTGCAACAGGAAGCGCGCAAGCACGATCAGCTCAAGGGCACGCTGACAGCAATCGTGAGCGGCATGGCGGATGGGAAGCCGGTGGAGTATGCATTGGGCGATATCAGTGAGGATTTCGACCCCGGCCTGCAGTTTCGCTATTTTCAGAGCATTCAGGGGTCGTTGATCCTGCCCGGGGGCTTCGAGCCCGGCACAGTCAGGATACGGGCCCGCACCGTGAAGCCCAATGCATTTGATGTCAGTCAGGAGTACCCCTGGCGGTTAAAGGAGAGGTTTACCCATGTTGGGAACTAAAAAAAGATCTGCCACACATGTATCCGGCAAGACGACCCTGGTGTCCAGTGACACGGTCATTGTGGGGGATATCCGCTTTAGCGGTGTCCTCGATATCGAGGGGCTCGTGCAGGGCAATATTGTTGCCCAGGAGGGGAAAGATGCCCTTGTGAGGGTGGTCGACAAGGGTCGTGTCGAGGGCGAAATCAGGGCCCCTTCGGTTGTCATCAATGGTGCTGTGCAGGGAAACGTCTACTCCACCCGGCACCTTGAGCTGGCCTCGAAGGCGCGCGTACAGGGCAATGTGTTTTATACCCTGGTAGAAATGGCCGCCGGGGCCGAGGTCAATGGCAGCCTGGCGCATATGGCGGAACCGGATGCGGTGAAAGCGAAAAAGGGCGCGCCCGGCGGCGCGGGTTCGGAGCATACTGCCGGGCTTGCTGTCGTCTCGGCTAAACTTGACTAAAATACTGGGAATTAACATAATGCCTGGTGACGGTGCGCCAGCAGGCTGGTGCGACACTCCAGGGAAAACCGATGTCCGTAGCAGAATCCTTCAATCCAGCGAGTATTAACCTGTCCGCACGCGCGGTCCGGAAGGTGCGGGAGCTGGTGGCCGAGGAGGAAAACTCAGAGCTCAAACTACGGGTGTACATTACCGGCGGGGGCTGCTCCGGGTTCCAGTACGGTTTCAGTTTCGAGGAGCAGGCTGCCGAGGATGACGCGGCAATCGAGAAGGACGGGGTGACGGTGCTTGTCGATCCCATGAGCTTTCAGTACCTGGCGGGTTCCGAAGTGGATTACACGGAAGGACTGGAAGGGTCCCGCTTTGTGGTCAACAACCCCAACGCCACCACGACCTGTGGTTGCGGTTCTTCCTTTTCTGTCTAGAGCGGATAACGAATCCCCGTTGCGGCGGTAGCAAAGGGGCAACCCCGTTTGCTAGCCGGGATAAATCCCGCCCAGGACCCGCAGTCCAATGGCCCCGGTGACCGCCGGTGCATTTCCAGCCAGCCCCGCGAGGGACCGGTGGGCCAGCCACGCAAAGGTGACAGCCTCGACCCAGTCAGGGTCCATGCCGATAGCGCTTGTTGAGGCCAGTTGTGCGGGTACCAGGTGCCGCTGCAGGCGACGCATCAGGTCGCCGTTATGGGCACCGCCCCCACAGACATAGACTTCCGTGACATCGATGCCGGCGCTGCTGATTGCCAGTGCGATGGTGGCCGCCGTCAGCTCCGCCAGGGTGGCCTGCACATCCCCCGGCTCCAGGTCCTGGTGCAGCCGCAGGCACTCATCCAGCCAGCCGAGATTGAAAGCCTCCTTGCCTGAGCTGCGTGGTCCTGACATGGCGAAATAGGGGTGCTGCATCAGCTGCGCCAGGAGCGGCGCCACCACGGTGCCTGTGCTTGACCACTGGCCGTCGCGGTCGAAACCCAGGCCGCGGTGGCGCAAAATCCAGTGATCCAGCAGGGTATTGCCCGGGCCCGTGTCAAAACCCATACGCAGTTCGGTGCCTTCCAGCAGGCTGGCATTGGCTATGCCCCCTATATTCACTATCGCCCGGTTGACACCTTGCCGGGCAAAGGCGGCTGCGTGGAATGCCGGTGCCAGTGGTGCACCCTCGCCTCCGGCAGCGATATCCCTGCGGCGGAAGTCGGCGACGGTGGTAATTCCCGTCGCCTCGGCAATGGTGTTGGGATCGCCCAGCTGCAGGGTAAAACTGCGTGGGCCCGATCCACCTGACGGCGGCCTGTGGCGGATGGTCTGCCCATGGCTGCCTATAGCGCGAACCTGTTCAGGGCGCTTCGCCGCCTGGTCAATCAGTGCGAGTGTGGCCGCGGCGAACAGCCGGCCCAATTCGCGATCCAGAGGACCCAGGCGTTCTATTTCGTCTGCGCCGGGGTGGCTGAGGTCGGCGATTTGCTGCCTGACGCGGGAGGGTATCTCGTGCTCGCGGGTGGCCAGTAATTCAACGTGCTCACCGTGGCAGCAAACCAGGGCACTGTCGATGGCGTCAACGCTGGTGCCCGACATCAAGCCGACGTACAGGGCTTCTTCCATGGTCCGGCTAGTTGGTGGCAGTGTCGGAGTTGGGTGGGTTATTCATCGCCAGGTGGTTGTCAGAGCGCAACGAGGCGAGTTGCAGTGAGCTTTCGTGGATGCTTTGCCTGAAGGCGGTCAGCTCGCTCGCCGAGAGGGTGCTGGCCTTGGGTAACAGCTTGTGAATGCTGCGGGGATCCCGGTGGACACCATCGACGAGGAACTCGTAGTGCAGGTGAGGGCCGGTGGCGGCTCCGGTGGAGCCGACGGTGCCAATAACCTGGCTCTGGGCTACCCGCTGACCGGGTTTCACATTGCGCTTGTTCAGGTGCAGGTAATGGGTAACGTACCTGTCGCCATGCTGGATAAAAACATAGTTGCCATTGGCGCTCGTATAGCCGGCCTTGACGACTTTGCCGTCGCCCGCGGCGTAGACCGGGGTACCCGTGGGCGCAGCGTAGTCCGTGCCGCGGTGGGGGCGCGTGGTCTTGTATATCGGGTGCAGGCGTTTCAGGTTGAAGTTTGAGCTGATGCGGGTGAAATCCACGGGTGCAAGGAGGAAAGCCTTGCGCATGCTGACGCCATCCTGGTTGTAATAATTGGCGTCACCGCTGGCATCGACGTAGCGGAAGGCATTAAAGGTCTTGCCCTGGTTGGTGAACGAGGCGGCGATAATGGCCCCGTCGCCATATTTTTTGTCATCGAGGTACAGCTCTTCGTAGACCACCTGGATGGTGTCGCCCTGGCGGGGGTCCTGTACAAAGTCGATGACACCGCCAAAAATAATCGCAAGGTCCATAATCGTGGTTTGGGAAAGGCCCGCCTGCTTGCCCGCCAGGAATAGTGAAGAGGTGATCTCCGCGGTCGCCCAGGCCTCCCTGACCTCAGGCGTGCGCGTGACGATTTCGCTGTTGAACCCTTTCTCGCCCTTGCTGTAGATGATGGTTTCCAGTGGCGATTTGACTACCTTGACTGCAGCCAGTTTTCCGTCCTCGGCGGACCTGAACGCGATCACCTGGCCGGGATAAATGCGGGCGAGGGTTTTGCCGTCGGTGGATTCGCTGACCACGTGGTGGACGTCGCGCTTGCTGAAGCCCGCGCGCTGGAAAATCAGCGACAGGTTGTCGCCGTTCTTTACGACTTGTTCAACCCACGGGTTTTCCGCGGGGCCGGTGGCCTGAATTCCGGGTGTCGGCGCGTCGGAGTTGACGGTGAGCTTGTATTCGGGTTCCGGTGGCCTTGTCACCAGCCACAGGTCGTTTGTGCCCAGGGTATCTTCCAGGATGGCGTCGCTGATGAGTGTTTCTTCGACAGGCTGTGCGTCCACGGTCCGCGCGTTGTCTTCGGGGGAATGGAGTGTCAGTGCGGTGGCCAGGCAGGCCGCCAGACCAATGGCTACCAGGACACCGTTGCGCGGCATGGCAAATACTGGCGAAAGCCGATCCCCGCTGCGAGAAGGTGTGGCCCCTCGCGGTTTTTTCGCAGCAACGTGCATCGCCCCGATGTTCCTTGTTATTGGTTGGGGCCCAAGTATAGTAAATATTTACGAAATACCATAGCCAAAACATGACTTAAGCGCGATTGTTGTTGTATGGTTTGCGCCCCTCAAACCCCGCCCACACGCACCCCAGGCCCCCAAGGGAGAGCATTAATGAGCAGTGCCCTACTCGATGACCTCCGCGCTCGCGGACTGATCTTCCAGATCGCCGGGGAGTCCGACCTCCCCGGCTGGCTCGATGGCGGGGCGCGTACAGTCTACTGCGGCTTTGATCCCACGGCGGACAGCCTTCACATCGGGTCGCTGGTGCCATTGCTGATGCTGCGCCGGTTCCAGCTGGCCGGGCACAAGCCGCTGGCCCTGGTGGGGGGCGCCACGGGCCTGATCGGGGATCCCAGCTTCAAGGCCCAGGAGCGGCAGTTGAACACCCGTGATGTGGTGGAAGGGTGGGTGGAAAAACTGAAGGTCCAGGTCTCCCGTTTTATCGATTTTGATCTCGGCGAAGCCTCTGCCGAGGTCGTGAACAACCTGGATTGGACGGCCAGTATGGATGTGCTGACCTTCCTGCGTGATATCGGCAAGCACTTCTCGATCAATGCCATGATCCAGAAAGAGGCGGTCAAGCAGCGTCTTGAGCGCGATGGCAGTGGTATCAGCTACACCGAATTTACCTACATGATTTTACAGTCCCTGGATTTCGCCGAGTTGAACAAACGTTTCGGCTGCACCGTGCAGGTGGGCGGCTCGGACCAGTGGGGCAATATCACCGGGGGTATCGACCTTACCCGCCGCCTTCATGCCAACCAGGTATTTGGCCTGACAATGCCGCTTATCACCAAGGCGGACGGCACCAAGTTTGGCAAAACCGAGTCGGGTACCATCTGGCTGGATGCGCGCCGGACCTCACCGTATGCTTTCTATCAGTTCTGGCTGGGCACTTCGGATATCGATGTGTATAAGTTTCTGAAATACTTCACTTTTCTTGCCGTCGAGGAAATTGATGCGCTGCAGGAGGCCGACGCGCAGCGGGAGGGTAAGCCCGAGGCGCAGGCCGTGCTGGCCAGGGAGGTTACCCGGCTTGTGCACGGCCAGGCGGGCCTGGATGCCGCGGAGCGGATTTCCGACTCCCTGTTCAGCGGGGCGATCGAGGCGCTATCAGAGGATGATGTCCTGCAATTGCGCCAGGACGGGTTGCCCGCATCGACCGTCAACCGCGGGGCCTTTCCCGAGACGCTCACCCAGTTGCTGGTTGACGCCGATATGGCGGCCTCGGGTAAACAGGTAAAGGACGCCCTGGGGCGCAATGCCGTGACGATCAATAGCCGGGCCATCGGCTGGGACCAAAACGGCAGTGTGGCTGCCTGTTTCGACCTGTCCCATAGCCTGTTTGGCCGTTTTTACCTGGTTCGTCTTGGCAAGAAAAAATACCACCTGTTCGAGATTGCCTGATCGGGCTGGTGGTGGAAATCGGGCACAATTCCACATTCGTTGATTTTCTTTCCAAAGTGCTTGCTCTTCCCTGGGGCGCTGCGTATAGTTCGCGTCCCTTCGGTTGGCGCAGCGCAATTTACGGCTGCACACCAGTCTAAATTTTGATCACTTTCAAGTGATTAGGGTTAAAAGATGGTGTAGATACTGAAGGAAAATAAGGCAAGGGAGAGAGAATTAAATCCTTGCTATGACGGTGGCGATCGGTATAATACGCGTCCGCGCTTCGGGGCAAACCCCGGATCGTATCCTGCCCCTGGCGGTCAGGTGTTATTTAACAGTCAAATGAAGACAGATGTGTGGGCACTTGTTGGGATAGTTGTCACGACTATTCAGACACAACAAGTGACTCATTAATTCA
>JAHEBM010000072.1:7453-13560 GCA_024642245.1 Haliea sp. | reverse complement strand
GCAAATGCCGTGTCGGCCAGGGTGAAGATATAGCCGCCGTGACAGATAGCATGGCCATTGACCATCGTCTCGCGCACCGCCATGGATAAGGTGGCCGTCCCTGGGGCAATAGCGTCCACCGAAATAGCCAGCGCACGCGCGGCAACGTCGCGCTCGTACATTGCGGCAGCGCAGGCCTCTGCCAGGCGCTGCTTATCCATTGCGACGGCCCGCTTTCATCCGGATCACCTTACTCATCACCGCGACACCTCCTATTCGCCCCTGTACTGCGGTTCGCGCTTCGCCAGGAAGGCCTGCACACCCTCCTGGTAGTCGTGGGTGCGCCCGGCAGCGCGCATCAGGTCCCGTTCGAGCTCCAGCTGAACCTCCAGGGTATTGGCGGCCGACGCGGCGAATGCCTGCTTGGTGAACGCAAAACCACGAGTGGGCTGGGTCGCGAGGTGACGCGCGAGCTCGAGCGCGGTGGGCATCAGGTCCTCGTCCTCGACGCACTGCCAGATCATGCCCCAGGCCTCGGCCTGCTCCGCCTTGATTTTAGGGCCCAGCATGGCCAGGCCCCTGGCCCGGGCCATACCCACCAGGCGCGGCAGTATCCAGGTGCCGCCGGAATCGGGAATAAGGCCCAGCTTGCAGAAGGACTCGATAAAACTGGCGGACTTGCCGGCAATCACGATGTCGCAGGCCAGGGCAATATTGGCGCCGGCTCCTGCCGCCACACCATTGACCGCACACACCACCGGCTTCTCCATGGTGCTGAGCAGGCGTATCAGCGGGCTGTAATAGGTCTCTACCGAGTGGCCCAGGTCAGGCATCGCCTCCCCCGGTGACACCGAGCGATCATTGAGATCCTGGCCTGCGCAGAAGCCCCGCCCATTGCCGGTCAGCAACACGCAGCGCACGGTCTTGTCGTTGGCCGCCAGGGTCAGCGCCTCGCGTACCTCGAGATGCATATCCACGGTAAAACTGTTCAGCGCGGCGGGCCTGTTCAATTTCAGGATGGCAACGCCCTGCTCTATCTCAAACTCGATATGCTCATAGCTCATGGTAATGTCGTGTCCTGTGTAATGTACCTATTCAATCTTCGCGCCGGACCACGAGGGTCATGATGTCGTACACCGCCACCGGTTTCTCTTCCTGGTTGGTCACCTCGATCGACCACACCACGACACCGTTGGGTTTTTCATCGCCCCGCCTGGCCTTCTTGATTTTCTCCTTCACGGTCAGCTTCACCCGGATGGTGTCTCCCGCCCCTACCGGCTCGATAAAGCGCAGGTTTTCCAACCCGTAGTTGGCCAGTACCGGGCCCGGTGAGGGCTCGACAAACATGCCCGCGGCGGCGGAAATAATGAAGTAACCGTGGGCCACTCGCCGGCCGAAGAAGGAATCTTTCGCGGCAATTTCATCAAAGTGGGCGTAGAAGTGATCGCCGCTTACGCAGCCAAAATTCACGATGTCCGCCTCGGTCACCGTACGGCGATGGGTAACAAGGGTCTCGCCGATTTTGAGGTCTTCAAAATACTTCTTGAAAGGATGGATATCGTCACTGTAGGTCCGCGCACCCGGGTGGTATTCACTCGTGATGGCCATCAGCGTGGTGGGGGAACCCTGCAGGGCAGTGCGCTGCATGTAGTGCTTTATCGCGCGGGCACCGCCCAGCTCTTCGCCGCCCCCGGCGCGCCCGGGCCCACCGTGAACAAGTACAGCCAGGGGCGAGCCGTGTCCGGTGGACTCTTCTGCACAATCACGGTTTATCACCAGCATACGGCCGTGGTACGCAGCCGTGCCCAGAATCACCCGCCTGGCCTCGGCATCATCATGCGTAAACAGTGAGCCGACAAGGCTGCCCTTGCCCAGGCGGGCAATAGCGATGGCATCTGCCAGTGTGTTGTAAGGCATGACCGTGCTGACCGGGCCAAAGGCTTCGACCTCGTGCACCGCCAGTTTGCCGAAAGGGTCATTGCAGCGCAGCAGCGTTGGCGGGAAAAACGCTCCCCCGCGGTTATCGGTACCCGTGAGCGGAAATTCCTCCTGGCCACCATAAATAATCTCGCATTCCTGTGCCAGCTGGTTCACCCTGGCACGAACATCCCGGGCCTGGTCCCGGCCCACCAGCGCCCCCATGCGAACGCCGTCCGTTGCGGGATCACCCATGATGGTTTTGGAAAGGCGCGCCTGCAGCGCTTTTTCCACTGCGGCCATTTTGGGCGCCGGCACGATTACGCGGCGGATAGCCGTGCACTTCTGGCCGGCCTTGGTGGTCATTTCCTTTGCCACTTCCTTGATGAACAGCTCGAACTCCTCATCACCCTCCTCCACCGTTTCCCCGAGAATGCAACAGTTGAGCGAGTCAGCCTCCATTGTGAAGGGAATGGAGTTCGCCACGATATTGGGATGGGTTCTGAGCTTGCGCCCGGTTGTGGCCGACCCGGTAAAGGTGACCACGTCCCGCTCGTCGAGATGGTCCAGGAGGTCGCCCACGCCGCCACAGATGAGCTGGATAGCACCCTCGGGGAAAAAACCGTCGGCGATCATTTCCCGGACCATGGCCTCGGCGAGGTAAGCACTGGGTGTCGCCGGTTTGACGATGACCGGCACACCGGCCGCCAGGCTCGGGGCGATTTTCTCCAGCATGCCCCAGCAGGGAAAGTTGAAGGCATTGATATGCACCGATACGCCCTCCCTGGGCACCAGGATGTGGCGACCGACGAAGCTGCCCTTCGCCGACAACCTCTCCATGCCTCCCTCCACCATCACAGTGTCATTGGGAAATTCCCTCACGACCAGGCTGGCGTAGGTAAACACCGTGCCGATACCCCCCTCGATATCGATCCAGCTGTCGGCACGGGTGGCCCCCGTGCGGGCCGACAGGGCATAGAAATCCTCTTTCCTGGCCATCAGCTGTTTCGCCATGGCCTTCAAGCGCTCTGCCCGGTCATGAAATGTCATAGCCCGCAAGGCGGCACCGGCCTCCCGGCCGTGGCTAACGACCCCGGAAAAATCAATGCCATCGCTGTTGACGCCGCAAACCGGCTCACCGGAAATGGCATCGTTTACGAGAACGGCCGTACCGGTACCCTCGTGCCAGCCACCGGCAACATAACTTTCCAGATTCATACGCGCTCTCCACCCACTAGTATTCGTTTTATGATAGCCGCCGGTCGCGAAACCGCGCACGGCATTATGATACAGATTTTAATTGATCAACAACATTTTTTGTAATACTTTATGGAAAATCATAAATAGTCCGGCAAAGGTGAGTACCATGACCCTCGATCCTATCGAAACCGCCAGTGTGGACGCGCTGCGCAATTTACAGCTCGAGCGCATGCAGTGGAGCCTGCGCCATGCCTATGACAATGTCGCTCACTACCGGGCAGCGTTTGATGCTCACGGGGTTCATCCTGACGACCTGAAAACGCTGGAAGATCTGGCCCTGTTTCCCTTCACCGGCAAGGCAGACCTGCGCGCCAATTATCCCTTCGGCATGTTTGCCATCCCGATGGAGCAGGTAGTGCGTATCCACGCTTCCAGCGGCACCACCGGCAAACCCACAGTTGTGGGTTACACCCAGAAGGACATCGATACCTGGGCAGAGGTTGTGGCTCGCTCCATCCGTGCTGCAGGAGGCACCCGCGCCGACAAGGTTCACGTATCCTACGGGTATGGTTTATTTACCGGGGGCCTGGGGGCCCACTACGGCGCCGAAAAACTGGGGTGCACCGTGATCCCCATGTCCGGCGGGCAAACAGAGAAACAGGTACAGCTGATCCGGGACTTCGATCCGGACATTATCATGGTGACCCCCTCCTACATGCTCAATATTGCCGATGAGATGGACCGGCAGGGCATCGACCCCCATGAGTTGTCCCTGCGGCTGGGGATTTTCGGTGCAGAACCCTGGACCCAGGCGATGCGCATGGAGATCGAAACCCGCCTGGGTATCGATGCGGTGGACATATACGGCCTCTCGGAGGTGATGGGGCCCGGGGTGGCGCAGGAATGCCTGGAGACAAAGGATGGCCCGACCATCTGGGAGGACCATTTCTACCCGGAAATTATCGACCCTGAAACCGGGGCGGTACTGCCCGATGGCCAGGAAGGCGAACTGGTTTTCACCAGCCTCAGCAAGGAGGCCATGCCGGTAATCCGCTACCGCACCCGCGACCTGACACGCCTGTTACCCGGCAGCGCCCGCACCATGCGACGCATGGACAAGATCACCGGGCGCAGCGATGACATGCTGATCGTTCGTGGAGTAAACGTCTTTCCCACCCAGATCGAGGAACACATACTGGCGCTGGGTTCACTGAGCCCTCACTACCTGATAGAGCTTGAACGCCGCGGCAACCTGGATCATATGACTGTCAATGTCGAACTTGCCACTGCCACCGCAGCCAGCGAGATCGACAGTATCGCCACGGCATTGCAGCACCGCATCAAAGCCCATGTGGGCGTATCCTGCCTGATCAAGATCCTGGGTGATGGCAGCATCCGGCGCTCTGAGGGTAAAGCCATACGGGTCGTGGACCACCGCAAAGCCTGATTGGAACCCGTAACCATGGGCGGACTTATCGCAGCCAGTCCCACACCGCCTGCGGGTTATCAACCATGATATTGTGGCCTCCCCCATCCAGGCACCGCAGCGCCGGGTCGAACCGCGCCAGGTCGGCGGCATCCACCATGGTGTCATCGGCGCCGTAGCCGAGTGAAAAGCGACACCGAAGACTGCCCGCAAGCGCCGTCATATCGGGAGGCGTAAAGGCATTGACACCGGGATCTTGCGCGAGGCACCACTGTCCAGGCGAGATTTCATAAACTCCCCGTGTCGTGCAATCCAGCCCCCCGGCGTGCAGTCCGGCAAGACCAGATACCTTGAGGTACCAGTCACGGGCGCTGCGCGCATCGGAAAACAGCCTGGGCGGCTTCTGTGCCAGGCGGTGCATGCCTTCAATCTCAACCTGGCTCCAGACCGTCTTGATACCGAGACCGTATATGACATCCGGCGTCCGGCCCCACGCGCTGACCCTCGCCAGCTCCAGTGCCACCGCGCCACCATAGGAATGCCCCAGCACTCGATAGGCACCGGATTCGGGCAAGTGCGCTTCTATCGCCTCCGCCAACGCAGCGGCAACTGAAGGCATATCGTATCGCTCAAGGCGGCCCGAGGCTCCGTGTCCGGGGAGATCCAGGATAAGGATACGGCCGGACCAGGCACCAGGCCTGGCCGCGATAAACGGCCGCCATATGGCAGATGTCGTCCCCATCCCGTGCAGTAATACCAGCAGGTCTTCGCCACTGCCGATGACCTGGGAATGCAATGCCGCCATAGTACGGGACCTCCGCAATCAGGGTTTCGATCGGCCTGCTTTTGCAATCGTCGCATCCCGCAACTCTGCATAGGACAGCTCGATACACTCGGCGTAAAAACCCGGGTCAGGGAGCATTTCCCGGCAGGCGTTGATCGCGATCGATATCCTGCCGCTGCAACTCATCACCGCGTGAAACAGTCCCACGCTGTCCATGATAGGACCGAATCCGGCACAGCCTACCAGTTTGGCTCCACACAGGTACAGCGGTACCGCAGAACCGGATACATTGGTGATTACGGTGTTGACCGGTGCCGACACGCCGGAAGAAAACATCAGCCGGGTACCCGTGCGCAACATGGCGAGGGAGGCGATCTGCGGTGGAATCAACTGGGCCAGGTCCTGGGCGGTCCTGGCCCCGATGGCTGCGGTATAGCTTTTGGCTGACATGGATTCTTCATGGACCCGCATCAGCCTCTCCAGTGGGTCCTCGATTTCGCTGTGGATGGCCATACTCATCGCGGTGACAAGGTTACCCCCATCCTCGCGCTCATCCTCGCCGCGGTAACTGACCGGAATCATCGCCATGGGCGTAAATGCGGGTGTCTCACCTTTGCTGTGAAGATATTTCCGCAGGGCGCCTGCCACCACGGTCACCATCACGTCATTGACGGTGACACCTGTGACGCCAGCCCTGATCGCCTTCACCTCGCTCAGGTCAAAGAACCGGAACTCTACCGCCCGGTGAGGGGATATGGCGCCATTGAAACGGGTGCTGTGCCGCGCGTTGATCCGCGCCAG
>JAHEBM010000072.1:0-7353 GCA_024642245.1 Haliea sp. | reverse complement strand
AGAAAATCGAGCTTGTCCAGGCCCCCTATCACATACGCCTCCCACAGCGGCCTGTCGCGATCGAGGATGCGGGCCTGCAACCTCGCCACCTGAATACAGAGCTGGCGCCAGTCCCCGGGTTGGGGCAGGGCAATATGGCGCACATGAAACTCGACGTCGAGCTGTTGGGCCTCCAGCCAGAAGGGGAAATCAATGCCCATGGGTACCGGACCGAGAATCCGGTGAAAGATGGGCGCGCCGTAAGCACGCTGCTGGAAAGTGCCGAGGATATCCTTGAATCGCACCGGTCCGCGCCCGGCACCCGGCGGCGTGTAGAACAGCAACAGCCCGATGTGCATCGGGGCGTCGCTGGCCTCCTGCGAAAGGAAAAGTGAGTCCAGCGCTGAAAGTTGCGACAATGTGGCATCTGACATTTCAAAAGCCTCGAACAAGGTGGCGAATTGGCTGACGTAACCGGGCTGACTCCGACCCGGCACCGTGTAAACCAACGCCCTGGCGAAATCGCACATATATGATACATTATTATCATATTATTTTATATTTTTGTAATGCTTTAGTTGCAAAAGTACGCAGACCTCCGTGCGCCTCGGATCAGGAGCGCACTTTCAGCCAATACGAACCCGACTGCCGCCAACCCTTAGGCCAGTTCAGGGCGCACGACACGCAAACGTGGCGAGCCTCCCGATAGCATACCGCTGGTAGTTGCGAACATAAGCAGTCCCGCTCGTCAGTTCATAAGCCAAATATCCAAAATCTGCTGACAGGGCACCTCTCAGGGCAGTTTTCCTATATCCTGACGCCCGGACCTTCACAGAAATTCATGATCCAGGACAATTTGTCCCGCCGACAACACCGGAGGAAAGCGCCTTGTACCAATTCAGCGAGAAGTCCAGACACTACCAGGCCCAGCTCAAGGCCTTTATGGATGAGCATATCTACCCCAACGAGCATGCCTACGAAAAACAACTCGCCGAGTCTCCCAGCCGCTTCGCCGCCCTGCCATTGATGGACGAACTCAAGGCAAAAGCCCGTGCGGCAGGACTATGGAACCTGTTTATACCCCCGAGTCTCGCCCAGCACAGTGACCACGGCGGCCTCAGCAATTTCGATTATGCCCCCCTGGCGGAAATAATGGGCCGGGTGCTGTGGTCCCCCGAGGTGTTCAACTGCAACGCCCCGGACACCGGCAATATGGAAGTATTCATGAAGTACGCCACACCCGGGCAGCAGGCACAGTGGCTGCCGGCCCTGCTCAACGGCGAGATCAGCTCATGCTACGTTATGACGGAACCCCAGGTCGCCTCCAGCGATGCCACCAATATTGAACTGAGCATCGTGCGCGACGGCAATGAGTGGGTGCTGAACGGGCGCAAGTGGTTTGCCACCAATGCCATGTATGAGCGCACTCAAATTTACATCGTGATGGGCAAGTCAGACCCGGACAACCCCAGTCGGCACAAGCAGCAGTCACAGGTGCTGGTTCCCCGGGGAACACCGGGCATGACGCTGGTGAGGCCACTGACCACCCTGGGCTATGACGATGCACCCCTGGGCCACGCGGAAATTGAATTCGACAACGTCCGCGTGCCATTGGAAAACATCCTGCTGGGTGAGGGCCGCGGCTTCGAGATTGCCCAGGGGCGCCTGGGACCCGGCCGGATGCACCATTGCATGCGTTTGATCGGCGCTGCCCAGCGCTCACTGGAACTGGCCTGCAAGCGGGTCACCCGCCGCAGCACTTTCGGCCGCGAACTGAGCCAGCACCAGTCAGTGCGGGAGGATATCGCCAAATCCTTTGCCGAGATCGAGATGGCCAGGCTGCTGGTGCTGAAATCCTGCCACCGGATGGATGAAGTGGGTGCCCAGGAGGCCCGCGATATGATCGCTGCCAGCAAGATCAGCGTGCCCCTCATGGTGCAGACGATTATCGACCGCTGTATGCAGATGCACGGTGCCGGTGGTCTCACAGGCGACTATTTCATGGCGGAGGCTTTCAATTATGCTCGCTGGTGCCGCCAGGCGGACGGCCCGGACCAGGTTCACCAGATGGCACTGGGGAAGCAGGTCATCCAGGCTTACGCCGACTAATATTTTAGCCCAGACACCCTTTCGCTCCCCGCCCCGGCGCCATTGTGCCCCGGGGCGGGAGACTGTATAACATCGGGTGTTTAAAATGCGGGCCTCGAACACACCGTCCGCTGTAAAAGCCGTTAATCCCACCAAGCAAGGAGAAATATAATGTCAGACGATGCCGTACTGGTCGATGTAGCCGACGGGGTGATGACTATCACCCTGAACCGACCCAATGCAAAGAATGCCGTGAACATGGCCGTGGCTGTGGGTATTTCCGCCGCCATCGATGAACTGGAGAGCAACAGCGACCTGCGGGTTGCCATTATCACCGGTACAGGCGGCACGTTCTGTTCCGGCATGGACCTCAAGGCGTTTGTGAGCGGCGAGCTCCCGGTGGTGAAAGGCCGCGGTTTCGCCGGCCTTGTCGAATATATCCCCAGTAAACCGCTTATCGCGGCCGTGGAAGGTTATGCCCTGGCGGGTGGATTTGAAGTCGCGATCAGCTGCGATCTCATTGTCGCCGCCGACAATTCCAAATTCGGCGTCCCGGAGGTCAAGCGCGGCCTGGCCGCAGCGGGCGGCGGACTGATCAAGCTACCCAAGCAGATTCCCTCGCGCATCGCCATGGAACTGGCACTGACAGGTGATTTCATCGACTCACAGCGCGCCTACGACCTGGGCCTGATCAACCAGGTTGTACCCGCGGGCACAGCGCTGGAGGCTGCCAGAGTCCTGGCGGCCAAAATCGCCGCCAACGGCCCCATGGCCGTTGCCCTGAGTAAGCAGGTCGTCGCCAGGGCCCAGAACTGGGACACCGCGTCCATGTTCGGCGAACAACAGAAGATTATCGGACCGGTATTCAGCAGCGAAGACGCTATCGAGGGCGCTACCGCTTTCGCCGAGAAACGCGCCCCCAACTGGAAAGGCAAATAAGGAATCGAAACATGAATGAAGCATGGATTATAGACGCCTGCCGCACGCCTCGCGGTATCGGCAAAAAGGGTAAGGGAGCGCTGGCCCACCTGCACCCCCAACACCTGGGTGCGACAGTGCTCAAGGCCATCGCCGAGCGCAACAAGCTCAATACCGCAGAGGTGGACGACATTATTTTCGGCACCAGCTCACAGCGCGGCCAGCAGGGCGGCGACCTGGCGCGGATGGCCGCTCTCGATGCCGGGTATAACACCCTGGCGTCCGGTGTGACACTGGATCGCTTTTGCGGCTCGGGCATCACCGCGGTCAACCTGGCGGCGGCCAGTATCATGTCCGGCATGGAAGACCTGGTGATCGGCGGTGGCTGCGAGATGATGTCCACGTTCGGCCAGGACCCCAGCCAGTCCCCCTTTATCGATAGTGACAACCTGCACCTGCGGGAACAGCACCCCCAGCCCCATCAGGGCGTGTGTGCAGACGCCATTGCCACGCTCGAAGGCATTGATCGGGAGGCAGTTGATGCCCTGGCCGTGGTATCCCAGCAACGCGCGGACCACGCCATCAGGAACGGCCATTTCAACAGGAGCCTGGTTCCCGTGTACAACCTGGATGGCAGCCTGGCACTGGATCGCGAGGAGTTTCCCCGCCCCCAGACCACGATGGCGTCACTGGCTGAACTGAAACCCTCCTTCGAGGCCATGGCCAACTACCCGCTGAATGACGCCGGCGTGACTTTCGGTGCGGAAATCCGCCGGGTGTACAAGGACCTGGTGATAAACCATGTGCACCACGCGGGCAATTCCTCGGGCGTGGTCGATGGTGCCGCCGCGGTGCTGCTGGCGTCCGCCGAGTACGCCAGGGCCCACGGCCTGAAACCTCGCGCGCGCTTCGTGGCAATGGCAAACGTCGGGGACTCGCCGACACTGATGCTCAATGCCCCGGTGCCTGCAGCGCAAAAAGTACTGAAAAAAGCCGGCCTGCAACTGTCAGATATCGACCTGTTCGAAATCAACGAGGCGTTTTCAGTGGTCGCAGAGAAGTTTATCCGCGACCTGAACCTGGATCGTGACAAGGTCAATGTCAACGGCGGCGCCATGGCCCTCGGCCACCCGATCGGCGCCACCGGTTCGGTTTTGATCGGCACCGTACTGGACGAACTCGAGCGTCGCGACCTGCAGTTCGGCCTGGTCACAATGTGCGCCGCAGGCGGCATGGCCCCCGCTATTATCATCGAGCGGATCTGATACCTCCCCTGTCCCCGCCCGGCTGGCCCCGGGCGGGGACACGGCACCTACCGAGGCTCAGAGCGCTTTCGAGCCGCGCCGGAGATACCATGCCGGCACCATCGCGACTATTGAGCCGGCCAGGGCCAGGGCAGTGTCTTTCTGCGCATCCCACTCGTCGCCCTGGGTGCCCAGGTAGGCGACGCCCAGTTCCGGGCTTACTATCGTTGCGGCAAGTCCCTCCAGCGCCTCGTATAAACCGCTGAAGCCGAGCACGACAGCAATCGTGAGCAAGTATGACCAGTTTTTTCGAACACTGGCCAGGCGCAGCAAAAACTCCCGAATGGGGTAGGCAAGCAACAGGCCGAAGCTGAAGTGCACGATCCTGTCGTAGTGGTTGCGTGAAAAACCCAGCATATCCTGCAGCCAGAACCCAAACGGGGTTTCTGCATAGGTGTAGTGGGCACCGACCATATGCAGGCTCAGGAAGATGCCAAACAAGCCATAGGAAAGATTGGAAAAGGTGAAGCGGCGATAGGTGAATACAAGCAAAAATCCAAACACGAACACCAGCGCATTTTCCAGCAACCAGTCGCTGCGGTCGAAGGGTTCAAAGGCCATGGCCACCCAGAAGGCCAACAGCCAGCCGAGCAGCAAGTGCAGAAACCTGTTGTGTCCAAACCCGGGGGCCGGGACCCTCTCCCGCCGATACACCGGTCTGGTCATCAGCCCGGCGGTTCGAACAGGGGGCGCAGGTCGGGACCGCCGCGCAGCGTGACACCGCCGTCCACGGCAATGGCCTGGCCCGTGATAAAGCGTGCCTCATCGGACAACAGGAAAACAGCCGTTTCGGCAATATCCGCCGGCCGGCCGATAGATTTCAACGGGCTCAGCCTGAGATAGACGTCGCGGGAGACAGGCGTTTGTGCCAGAAATTCAGTCATGGGTGTCTCCACCAAACCAGGCTGTATCGCGTTAACCCTGATATTGCAGGCCCCGAGTTCCTCAGCGGCCGTGGCGGTGAGCATGTCCACCGCGGCCTTGGCCATGCAGTAGGCGCTCATCAGCGGGTGCGGCACCCGCGCGGCTATTGAAGTGATATTGACGATACTGCCGCCCCCGTTGTCGCGCATGGCCCTACCCTGCGCCTGGACGGCGTAAAGTGTGCCGTAAATGTTGGTCTGGAAGCAGGGGTCTATCTGTTCATCCGGCAAGTCGAGAATGCCGCCCGCCACACCGACACCCGCACTGTTTACCGCGAAATCGAGTTTGCCGAATTTTTCCACCGTCGCGGCTATTGCCGCATCGACGTCCGCCCGCCGGCCGATATCACAAACGACATAGCTTGTATTCGACCCGAGCTGCGCCACGGCGTCCTGCAGGGTTTTCTCTCGACGGGCGCAGATCATCACCTTTGCCCCGCGGGAGGCCAGCGCCTGGGCACAGGCAAGGCCAATACCGGTGGCACCGGCGGAAACAAATGCGACCTTGCCTGTAAAATCCGTCATCCTCGCCCCGCCTCCTAGAAACCTTCGACTTTGTGGTTGTATTTCCAGATATAGTTGGGAAACCAACGGCGCAGTGCGTAGCCCACTTTTGTTCCCTTACCCGGAAACACGAAAAATTCCCCCTTCTCCAGCGACGCTTCGATCGCGTCGATGACCTGCTGGGGACTGAGTTCCTTTCCCTCCTGCTCCTGCATCATCCTGGGCCAGACCGTGTCCCTGCCCTGCTGCAGCAATGGGGTGGCAACCGGGGGAGGACAGACACAGGCGAAGCGCACCCCGCTGTCGCGATTCTCGTGGTATATCACCTCGGTGAGCATGACCACCGCGGCCTTGGAGGCGTTGTAAGCTCCCATCATCATGCCGGGAATGATGCCCGCCATCGACGCAAAGCTGACAAAGTCGCCCCCGCCCCGGGCAATCATGCCCGGCAACATGGCCTTGGCGATATTCACAAAACCGCCGTAGTTGATATTCATGAGGGTGTGGATAGTGCGCGCATCCTGGTCGAGGATTTTACCGAAGGGCATTATGGCGGCACAGTTGTAGACCCGGTCGATAGGGCCGTGTGCGGATTCTATCTGGCGGGTGGCAGCTGCTACCGCGTCCACGTCAGTAATATCGACGACATAGGCATGAATGTTGTCGTAACCCTCGGCGGTTTGCGCCATACCGGGCGCATTGACGTCGATCAGTGCGACCTGTGCACCGCCCCTGGCAAAGGTGTGCGCCGCCGCACGACCCATGCCACTGCCACCGCCTGTTACCACCGCCACCTTGCCTGAGTACGCCATGTTCGTCCCTGCTACCAGCCAATGAATGTCACCGGCAAAATAACAGTGGTACCGATTGGTTTCAATTGCGGCAAAAGGGTAAAAGGGTAAAAGGGTAAAAGGGTAAAAGGGTAAAAGGGTCACAGGGTACATGGCGCTGTTCCACATCCCTACCCTGTCTGCCCTGCCCTGCAGGCCATACGGCCGTTTTCCCGCCGTGTCCCGTGACCCGGTTAACAATGGCCCGGCTACTTCAGCCCGGCATTCCTCCTCTTTCCACGCGCCGCCCCGGCCGGACGTGTCGACTCCAGCAGTTCCTGCAAGGTGGTCAGAAGCTGTGCGCGCTGCGCCGGTGTCTCGCAGGTACTCCTGAAAATATGGCTGGGATGCTGCTCCCGATCAAGCCAGAACTTGCCGGACACGTTGCCCGCCTCGGTCGCAGCGGCCAGCCAGACCGCGGTATCGGCTCCCTCCTGCGGACTGCGCAGCAGCGAGCGGGTAAGCCGGTAAAACGTGTTCAGGGAGCTCTCGACCCCGGGCGTGTCGGCCCAGCCAGGATGCATGGCATTGACCACAATGCCCTCCCCGGCCCAGCGCTCAGCCCAGACCTCGGTCAGGATCATCAAGCCGCGCTTGGCCCTGGCATAGGCGACCGAGCCGGAATAGCTGCCGCGCTGGCTCTGCAGGTCGTCGGCCTGGATCTTCTGGGTATACATGCCCCCTGAAGACACATTGACGACCCGGGCGGAACCGGATCGCGCAAGCAGCGGCTGCAGGCGCTCGGTCAGTATGTAAGGCGACAACAGCAGCAGCGCAAAGCTTTTCTCAAACCCCTCCGCGGTCTGC
>JAHEBM010000021.1 GCA_024642245.1 Haliea sp. | reverse complement strand
TTTGCTGAGCGCCAGTGCCATCGGTTACTACGGACATCACGGTGACGAGCCCCTGTCCGAAGACGGTCCCGTCGTGCCGGGTTTTTCGCAGGATCTTTGTCATCGCTGGGAAACCGCGGCCCTGGCGGCCGCTGACCTCGGGGTCAGGGTTTGCCTGCTGCGCTTCGGTGTCGTACTCGATCGCGACGGGGGGGCCTTCGAAGAAATGGCAAGGCCTTTCAGGTTCGGTGTGGCCAACTGGCTGGGGGATGGCAGGCAGTGGCTGAGCTGGGTGCACCGGCGCGATGCGGTTGCCGCGATTCGCTTCCTGCTGGCACGCGTCGACCTTGCCGGTCCGTTCAACATCACCGCGCCTGAGCCCGTAACCAGTCGAGGGTTCTGCGCGGCCATGAAGCGCCACAGGCGCACCTTCGTCACCGCGCCGGTGCCCGCTCCGGTCATCCGCCTGCTGGTGGGGGAAATGGCCCGGGAATTATTGCTGCGGGGACAGCGCGTTTTGCCTTCGGCACTGGAAGCCGCAGGCTTCCGCTTCGGCCTGCCCTCCCTGGACGAAGCGCTTGCGGCGGTGTATCGCGCTTAAATCAGGTTGCGCAGCTTCAGTTCATCGGGGTAGGGCGACATGAACACCTGTCCCTCGATGTAGGCGTTGGGGTTATTGGCGAAGTGATGCTTCAACATGGTCAGCGGCACGACCAGCGGAATATGCCCGAGGCGGTATTGTTCGATCAGGTCCTTGAGTCGTTGTCGCTCTGCGGCCGGCACCGTGCGTTTGAGGTAGCCCGCTAGATGAAACAGTACGTTGGTGTGACTGCGCAGTGTGGCCCGTTGCGTCAGTGAGGCCATGAACTCCCCGATAAACTCTGCCGCCAGTGGCTGCAGCGGTTGTTTGCCGGCATCGGCGACCAGCCTGCCAAGCTTCTGGTAGCCGGGCACGTGGTGCGCCATCACCAGGTACTTGTAGCGGCTGTAAAAACCGATCAAGGTGTGCGCGCTGAGGCCGCTCGAACAGACTTGTTTCCAGTCGTGGTAGGCGTAGGCACGCGTCACGAAGCTCTCCCGCAGCCCCGGGTCATTGAGGCGTCCATCGTCCTCCAGTGGCAGCAGGGGGTCGGCCTTGGCCAGTGCGGCGGCGAAAACGCCCTGCAGGTCGGAGGCGATGCCGTAACCATTGTCCGCAAAACGTTTTACCCGGTCGTAACCGCAACTCGGGCTTCCCTTGACCAGGATATACCCGCACAGCTCGGGAGCCAGTTCCAGCACGGTCCCGGCGTAGCCGGCCAGCTGGTCGGTGTAATCCCGGCTGTGGGTCTCTACATCCAGTGCGCGCACCTTACCGGGGATACCCACGAGGTGAATGGGGGCCCGGGGAACACCCATGCCGATGCCCATCTCCGGGCAGAACGAGCGCAGCTCGAAGGCCTCTGCGAGGCCGCGCACGTGGTCGTTGGGGCTCTTGGTCTGGCCGTTGTAGCGCACGGCCTTGCCCGCCAGGCAGGCGCCTATGCCCATTACCGGGCGTCCAGCTGCTGCCGCTTCACTCATAGTGCAATACCCGCCTGTCAGTCCGCGCTGCAGTAAACGTTCTGCACATCGTCGAGGTAGTTGAGCATATCCAGCAATTTGTCCAGCACTTGCTGGTCTTCTTCGCCGAGCTCGCTGGTGGTCTGGGGAATGAACTGCACCTCGTCCACCTCGAAGTCGATATCACCAAGGGCGTCCAGCAGTGCCTGCCTGGCCTTGAAATGTTCCGTGTGGGGTACAAATACGCTGATCTTGCCATCCTCGCACTCGAGGTCACTCACGTCGACATCCGCCATCATGAGGGCGTCAAGCGCCGCCTCTTCATCCTCGCCGGCGAACACCAGGATCGCGCTGTGGTCAAACAGGTGGCTGACAGTGCCCGGGGTGCCGAGTTTGCACTTGGTCTTGGTGAAACAGGCACGCACGTCGCCGATGGTCCTGTTGGCATTGTCGGTGAGGCATTCGACAATCAACATACTACCGCCGGGGCCGAAGCCTTCATACCTGGCCACCGCGAAATCCTCACCGCCGCCACCCCGGGCTTTTTCGATGGCCTTGTCGATGACGTGAGTGGGAACCTGGTCTTTTTTGGCCCGCTCTATCAGGCTGCGCAGGGCCAGGTTGCCGACGGGGTCCGTGCCGCCGGATTTGCCGGTGACATAGATTTCCCGGGCGTAGCGGCTGTACACCCTGGCCTTGGCGTCGGACGTTTTCGCCATGGCGACTTTGCGGTTCTGGTAGGCTCGGCCCATGAAAGTTTTCCGTTAAATTTTTGGTGCGTGGGAGTGCAGGCAATATAATCAGTCTCCTGCGGATAATCCAGCGCAATAAGCATGCCCGGATGCTGCCTTGCGGGCAACCGATCCACTAATAACCCATGGGAGAAACCTTGTGAAAACCATCGATATTCAACTCGAGCAGGGCCGCGTTGCCGGCCGGGTCGCGAATGGGTTTGAACCCGTGGCCGAGGCTTTCGCGGATAACTTCCGGCTGCATGGCGAAGTCGGGGCTGCTTGCGCACTCTATCGCGGCGATCGCGTCGTGGTGGATATCTGGGGCGGCTTCGCTCACCCCGCTGAGCGGCGTGCCTGGGAGCAGGACACGATTGCGCTGGTTTTCTCCGCGGCCAAAGGGCCGACTGCGACCTGCATCAACCAGTTGGCCGAAGCCAACAGACTGGATGTGGATCTCCCCGTGGCGCACTATTGGCCCGAATTTGGCTGCAATGGCAAGGAGGGAATCACCACTCGCATGGTTCTTTCGCACCAGGCCGGGTTGGCCGCCGTGGACGGGGAGCTGACGCTGGAACAGGTGCTGGCCTGGGATCCGGTGGTGGCTGCCATCGCCGCCCAGGCGCCCAACTGGGAACCCGGCAGCAGGCATGGCTATCACGCGCGCTCCTTCGGCTGGATTCTCGGTGAACTGATCCGCCGGATAACGGGCGAGAGCCCCGGGCAGTACCTTGACACGCATATTGCCAGGCCGCTGGGCCTGCGCTACTGGGTCGGGATTCCCAGCGAAATACTGCCCGCCTGCGCCACATTGATACCGCCGCCCGGGGGCGGCGACGCCGTTGCCAAATTACTGGGAGCGGATAGCCTCACCGCCCGCGTCATGGGTGGGCCCAGTGACCTCTTTGGCTACAACGAGATGTGGAATCGCCCCGATGTGCTGCAGGCCGAGATGCCGTCATCCAACGGTGTGGGTGATGCCCGTTCGCTGGCGCGCTTGTACGCGGCGCTGGTGGGCGAGGTAGACGGGGTGCGGTTGCTGGGGCCGCAGCAATTGGCCAGGGCCTGCGAGCAGCAGGTGCGCGGGCCGGATGCGGTGATTTTCCACGAGACCTGCTTCGGTCTGGGTTACTCCCTGCAGCCCAGCCTGGCGCCGGGTGCGGGCCCACGTTGTTTTGGCCACCCCGGCGCAGGTGGCGCGCTGGCGTTTGCCGATCCCGACGCCAAGCTGGGCTTCGCGTATGTGATGAATGCCATGCAGTTCAATCTGGAAGGGGATCCGCGCTCGGTGGCACTGGTCAAGACCGCCTACGAATGTCTCGCGACGGCCTGAGCGTGAGGGCGGGATCAGTCACTGGTGGATATCCAGTCGGCTGATCCTGCCAGCATGGATGTCACCCAGTCCAGTACAGTGACAGCACCGGCGGTCAAACGGGTATCGCCCAGCAGGAACGTATGTGCAGTGCCGTTGCGGACACAACTGTGCATACGCTCCGGGTCTGCCCGTGCCAGCGTCCATTTATGGTAATCGGTTATATGGCCGTCCATGCCTATGCAGGTGGGGCTGGTGTAGTGCTGCCTGATTACTGGCACTACTGCACTAGAACAGGTTGGGGTAATCCACCCAGTAGTTCTGTAGTTCGGGGTTTTTCCAGTCCCGGTACACACGCTGCCAGTCCAGCCCGTCGATGCGCCAGCCGTGGTGGGGCTCGAGGTTGGTGGAAAATACCGGCGCGCCGTAATCGCTAAAGCGGGTGTCGACGCTCATGCGCACCGTGTTTTCCGTGGTATTGGGCTCTGCCTTGTGCACGCAGCAGGAGTGGAAGATCAACACGTCACCGGCCTGGGAATCCGACACATGCCAGCGCTTCTCGTGGGGATAGATTTCGCATTGCACGCCGCCGACACCCTCGGCCTTGAATACCTTGCGCACGCCATCCTTGTGGGAACCCGGCAGTACTTTTACCCGCCCCATCGGCGCATGGATATCGTGCAGCGCCACCCAGATGCCCGCCATGGTGGGGCCGGCATGGTGGGAGAACGCGTCCTGGTGTGGCGGCGTCTCAAAACCCACCTTACCCGGGGTGGAAATCCGGGCCATTTTCATCGGGTAGACGAACACCTCGGTGCCCGATACCAGCCTCATCAGGTCCAGCATGGGTTCGGTGTGAAAGAATTCGTGGAACGCCTCCAGGGACTGGATCCGCGGGTAGATTTCGTCCCAGACGGGATCGGACTCGACGAAAGGGCGGCCTAGCAACGCGGGCAGCTCGCCAGCGCTTTCCCGGCCGACATGGCCACGGGTCTGGGCGAGCAGGGCTGCCAGCAGTCCATCGCAGGTGTCGGGCGCGACGTAGCCCTTGAAGAACAGGTAGCCCAGTTCCTGGAACCGGGCACGCAGGACGGCCGCCGCCTCGCCTACACGGGATACTACGAAGGGTTGGTTGTCTGGCATGGAATACTCTTGCAATGGCGATTGGGTTGTTGATTTGAAAGGGGCTTGCGAACGCTCAGGGCAAGCGAAAATGTCGGCTGATTCGGAAACGGCGCATCATATAGCCTGCGTAAGGCGGGCGCCACCGCCCTGCCGTCGTGCTTCACACATCCGACGCTGCCGCGTCGCGCGCTCGCAGCGCCCCCTGGATTTCCAGCTGCGCCCCCATGTTGAGCTTGATCCTGAAACTAAGCCATGCCGGTATTGCCAGCATGATGGCCAGTCCCGGTCCCATCACCAGGCCCAGGCCCCAGAATACGCTCGGGGGCGTTTCACCCGGCAGCATCCCTGTTTCTAGGCCGATCAGGTCGAGGAAGGGGCCCGCCACCAGGTAGCCGAAGCCGGAGACAAATTTTGCGGCAAAAAAAGCGGCGGCAAACATCACGCCCTCCTGGCGCTGCCCTGTTTGCAGGTCATGCTCGTCCGCGATATCCGCCAGCAAGGAGAGGGCAGATACGCTGCGGATAATCACGCAGGTGATATGAATCGTGTAGTTCAGGTAAATGAGGCCAAGCACGAGCGCGCCCCCGGCAGGCAACCATCCCAGCAGGGCCAGCGGTGTAAGCCACAGCAGGTTAAGGGCTCCGGCCACGCAACTCAGGCGCAGCGCCTGTTGTTTTTCGAGGCGTCGGTTGACGAAGCGCGAACTGGTGGTGACGAGCAGCACCGCAAGCAGCGGCGGGCCGGCGAGCAGCATCGAGATGGCCGCCGTATCGAGTTGCCAGAAATACGTGTAGTAGACCATCAGCAGCGTGCTGACGATGCCGCCGATGCCGCCAATGGCCGTTTCAAGAAACACCACGTAGCGAAAGTTACGATTGCGAAAGGTACCAGTAATATCACGCCACATGCCGGCGCCGGGCGCCTGCTTCCCCCGCGGCAGGGTGGGTATGTAGCCCCAGGTGCCGCGCAGGAAAACTAAACTGGCGCAGATGACACCAAGGGCACTGAAGAGGCCATAGCGGTGGTAGTTGTCGCTGATGAAGCGGCCGTCGATGCCGGCTTCGCCAGTGAACAGAAACGCCAGGGAGGTCGCCGGTACCAGTACTCCCACGAACCAGCCAAGGTTGACCCGGGCACTGGAAAGCCGGGTACGCTCATGGTAGTCGGTCGAAATCTCGGCCCCCAGTGCGAGGTAGGGCACCATGAACAGGGTCAGGGCGGTGCGCAGCAGCAGTACAGAACCCAGCAGCCAGTAGAACAGGAAAATCTCCGAACCCAGCACCTGCTGCGGTGGCCAGAACAGGGCGATGAAGCTCAGCGCCAGGGGGACTACCGAGGCAACCATCAGCGGATGGCGCCGGCCCCAGCGCGAACGCAACCGGTCGGACCAGGCGCCGACCAGCGGATCCGAGATGGCGTCCCACAGAACCGAAAGTGCAATGGCAAGCCCGGTCAGCGTACCGCTGAGCCCCAGTACCTGTTTGTAGTAGAACAGGACGAAAATGCCAAAGGCGGCGTCCTTCAGGGCGTAATTGATAACCCCGCTGCCATACAGGAGCCTGTGGCGGACGCTAGTGGCTTGCACGCATACCCACTTCGCTCAGCCGGGGGTCTTGCCTGCGCCGCGGATCTTGGCAAGGTCTGCCGGCAGGTGCTTTGCCGCCATGGCGAACATGGCGATGGCCAGCAGCGAGACTTGCAAGGTCGTGAGCATGGCGTAACGCAGGGACTGGTCGCCGTGGGAGGCCTGCAGGCTGTCGCTGATGAGCCCGGTGACAACGGGTCCGAGGCCAAGACCGATCATGTTGAGCACGAAAAACAATACTGCCGATGTCAGCGCCCTCATACCCGGCGCCACCAGTGCGTGTGACACCGCAATGCAGGGCCCCAGGTAAAAGGTCGTAAAAATAAGCGCCACAAACAGCACAAACAAGCCGGCGTCGATATTGTCGGTCGTCAGAAAATAAACAAAAGGCAGGTAGCCAATAGCGATGCCGACCATGGGTATCCACAGATACCAGCGCATATCTTTCATGCCGAAGCGATCCCCGAGGAAACCTCCAAGGAAGGTGCCCACCGCACCGGAAAGCCCGGAAACAAGCGCCAGGGCGACGCCCACTTCTGCCAGGCTGAGGCCGTGATTGCGAATCAGGAATGAGGGCATGAAATTGCCATTGCCATAGCTTACGTAGGAAATGAAAGCACTGCCCAGGGCGAGGTACCAGAACGACGGCCGGTCTTTCAACAGCGCCAGTGTCTCTTTCAAACCCGGCTTGCCGGCTTCTGCCGCGACGCCATCCCAGCGCCCGCGCAACGGCTCCTTGAGTGTCAGGCGCAGGACAACTGCGAACACCACGCCCGGAATCCCCACCACCATAAACGCCGTGCGCCAGCCGAACGCGTCTGCGATGACGCCCCCGAAGAGGAAGCCAAGCAGTATCCCCAGGTAAATACCTGTCGAGTAGACCGACAGGGCCGTAGCGCGCTGCTCCTGTGGATAGTAATCGCTGATCATGGAATGCGCGGGTGGGCTGCCACCGGCCTCACCCAGGCCCACGCCCACCCTGGCAAGTAGCAGCTGGCCATAGTTCTGGGCCAGGCCCGACAGGGCCGTCATGCCGCTCCAGACGGCCACCGCGAGCGACACCACGTTCCGGCGATTGCCCCGGTCCGCCCAGTATGCGATGGGAATGCCCGCGGTAACGTAGATCACGGCGAAGGCGAAGCCGCTGAGCAGGCCCAGCTGGGCGTCGCTCAGCCCCATCTCCGCCTTGATCGGCTCCTGCAGTATGACCAGGATCTGGCGGTCGATAAAGTTCAGCGCATAGACGGCGGTGAGCATCGCCAGGGCAAAGCGCTTGTAGGCTGCGGAGAAGTCCGCAGTTACTGCGGGATTATCCCGATCCATGGCAGCTGCTTCCCTGTTATTGTGGTGTGGATTTTCAACCGGAACGCCGATTCAGAGCACCCACTGTGCCATATTCCTCAGCAAATCGACATCGCCGTGAACCAGCAGGGTGGTTACCGGCGAGTTCTCCCAGGCTTTTATGCGCTCCCGAATGCGCTCGGGCGGCCCTGACAGGGATATTTCGTCGGCGAATTGGTCGGGTACAACATGGATCGCTTCCTCGCGTTTGCCGGCGAAAAACAGCCGCTGTATTTCTTCTGCCTCCTCGGCAAAGCCCATGCGCGCCATCAGTTCCTTGTGGAAATTGCGCTTGCTGGAACCCATGCCACCCACGTAAAAACCCAGCATGGCCTTGACCGGGTACAGGGCCTGGGCGAGGTCATCGTTGACGTTGACCAGGGTGAGTGCGGCTATCTCGAATCCCGCCCTGGCGCCCACCAGTTGGTCGGCGTAGACCTCCTGGCGATAGGGTGAGTAGTACAGTGGCAGCCAGCCATCGGCGATCTGCGCAGTCTGGGCGACATTTTTGGGGCCTTCCGCGCCGATAAAGATCGGCAGGTCGGCCCGCAGTGGATGGGTGATGGACTTGATTGGCTTGCCCATGCCCCAGGAGCCCGGCCCTTTATAAGGCAGGGCGTAGAACTCACCATCGCTGGTAACAGGTTCTTCACGGGCAAGCACCTTGCGCACGATGTCCACATACTCCCGGGTGCGGGTCAGGGGCTTGGTGTAGGGCTGTCCGTACCACCCTTCGACCACCTGCGGTCCCGATACACCCAGCCCCAGGATCATCCTGCCGCCGGAGAGGTGATCCAGGGCCATTGCCGCCATGGCGCAGGCCGTTGGCGTGCGCGCGGAAAGTTGCGCTACCGAGGTGCCGAGGCGGATCCTGGAAGTCTGGGCACCGATCCAGGCCAGCGGGGTGAAGCAGTCGTTGCCATAGGACTCTGCCGTCCACACCGAATCGAACCCCAGGCGCTCTGCTTCCTGCGCCATCTCCACGTGATTGGTCGGGGCCTGGGCGCCCCAGTAGCCCAGCTGAAGTCCCAGTGATAATTTTGCCATGCTGCGTCTCCTGTGTGATGGCGTTACTGTACGGCAAGAGGCGAGGGAGGCAAACGTGGCGCGGCGGCCAACTTCGCTGACTTTCCCAATCAATACGATTGTCAATTCGTGGCGCCATTGGATAGACTCGTGCGCCTTGACGCGCGCAGTCCTGGCGGGAGACACAGGGCGGGAGTACAGATGGCCAACTTGACGCATATAGACGAAACCGGCGCCGCGCGCATGGTTGACGTGGGTGACAAGGATGTCACCGAACGGGTTGCCGTCGCCGTGGCCGTGGTGACAATGCGCCCCGAAACCCTCGCACTGCTGGAGAGGGGTGCTCACAAGAAAGGCGACGTTCTGGCCGTGGCCAGGGTGGCCGGCATCCAGGCGGCCAAGAAATGCCCCGACCTGATCCCCCTGTGTCATCCCCTGATGCTCACATCGGTGGCAGTCGATTTCCGCATTGATATCGAGCAGTCGTGTGTGCATATCGAGGGGCGCTGCAAGGTGTCCGGCAAGACCGGGGTCGAAATGGAAGCCCTGACCGCCGTGAGCGTGGCCGCACTCACTGTTTACGACATGTGCAAGGCGGTCGACCGGGATATTGAGATTCGCAGTGTGCGCCTGCGCAGCAAAACCGGTGGCAAGTCCGGAGACTGGCAGGCGGGCGACCGTGGCGGTGACGCGTGTTAAAGGTGTTGTTTTTTGCCCGGGTGAGGGAGGAGCTTGGTTGTGCCGGCCGGGACGTAGTCTGGGAAAGCACCGTCGCAGACCTGGACAGCCTGCAGGCCCGGCTTTGTCGCGAGGGCGGGCCGCGCTGGTCACAGGTACTGTCTGAAACGAATATGATCCGCGCCGTCAACCAGGCGGTGGTGAATGGCAATACGCCCCTGCACGACGGCGACGAGGTGGCCTTCTTCCCGCCGGTGACGGGTGGCTGAGTTGCGGCGGCAGGAATCCAGGGTGGCTGTCCGTGTCCAGGTGGCAGACTTCGAGGTCGCCGAACTCCAGCGCGAGCTGCTGGCCGGGGCGCAGGATGAAGGGGCCATCGCCACTTTTACCGGCTACGTCCGCGGCATAAATAGCGGGCAGCAGGTACAAAGTATGGAGCTGGAGCATTACCCGGGTATGACCGAACGCAGCATAGAAGGTATTGTGCGGCAGGCATGTACCCGATGGCCCCTGCTCGCAGCCTCGGTGGTACATCGCGTCGGCCTGCTGCAGGCCGGCGACCAGATCGTCTGGGTGGGCACTGCCTCGGCTCATCGCGAGGCGGCCTTCAGCGCCTGTGAGTTCATTATGGACTACCTCAAGAACGAGGCACCATTCTGGAAAAAGGAGCAGGGCCCGCAGGGGGCGCACTGGGTGGACGCACGGAGCCAGGACAGGGACAGGGCGGCGCGGTGGGACAATGGCACGCCGAAAGGCAGGACGACAAAATAACCTGAACAGGGGATGTTGCGGCCACTTCCATCAGGAACACTGGGGCAGTACCGACTGATTATTGGCAGCATTACAATAGCTACGGATTCAACGGAGAAAACATGGATATCGACTCTCGAGCGCTGAGGAATGCCCTGGGGCGTTTCGCCACCGGGGTGTGTGTGATCAGCACCGTTTCTGAAAAAGGTGAGCCGCTGGGGCTGACCGCGAATTCCTTTGCCTCGGTGTCGCTGGACCCCCCGCTGGTCTTGTGGAGCCTGCAGAATAACTCCGATGTCTATGATATTTTTTCCAGCGCGCGTTACTACGCGATCAATGTGCTGGCCACTGACCATCTGGAGCACTCAAATCGCTACGCGAAAAAGGGCGACCACTTGCTGGACCCGGGTCACTTCCGGTCTGGCAAATTCGGCGCGCCGCTGGTGGAGGATGCCCTGGTCAGCTTCGAGTGCGAGTTACATGCCACCCACGAGGGCGGGGACCACCTGATCATCGTAGGCCGGGTCACGGATATGCAGGCGCGCGAGGACGGTGAGCCACTGCTGTTTTATTCCGGCAGTTACCGCAACCTCGCCTAGATGCGAGGGCAGCTCGCGGCAGTTTGTATAAGGCCTTATACTGTCTCGCTTGTATTGGCGATCACGGCTATCCAATGAAATTTTGTACCAGTTGCGGCAACTCGGTCACCCTGCAGATTCCAGCCGGGGACGACCGGGAACGTTTTGTCTGTATCTCCTGTGAGCAGATTCATTACACCAACCCGAGAATCATCGTCGGCTGCGTGCCCATGTACGAGGGCAGGGTGCTGTTGTGCAAGCGCGCCATCGAGCCGCGCATGAATTACTGGACCCTGCCGGCGGGTTTCATGGAAAACGGCGAAACAACGCCGGAGGGCGCCGCCAGGGAGACCTGGGAAGAAGCCAGGGCCCGCGTCACGAACCTGGAGCTGTACCGCGTATTCGACGTTCCGTCAATCAGCCAGGTGTACATGTTTTACCGCTGTGACCTGGTCGACGGGACGTTCGGCGTGGGCCCCGAGAGCCTGGAGACCGATTTGTATACCCAGGCGGATATCCCCTGGGACCAGATCGCTTTTCCTGTCGTGTACGAGACCTTGCAGCAGTATTTTACCGACGCCGAGGCCGCCTGCTTCCCTGTTCGGGTGTCCACGGTAGAGCGCCGGCCGCGAAGGCAGTAAGCGGCTGCACCACCACGTCATTTCATCCAAGGAGGAATTACCATGGCATTTCCCAAAACCGGCAACATGGCTCCGGCTTTTTCACTGCCTGACCAGGATGGCAGTACCGTCAAGCTCAGTCAGTTCAAGGGCAAGCAAAATGTGGTGCTCTATTTTTACCCCAGGGCTATGACGCCGGGATGTACCGTGCAGGCCTGTGGCATCCGCGACAGCAAGAAAGCCCTGGCAAAACTCGATACGGTGGTGCTGGGCGTCAGCCCGGACCCGGTGGCCAAGCTTGGCAAGTTCATTGAAAAGCAGCAGCTCAATTTCACCCTCCTGTCCGACGAGGACCATGCGGTGACTGAAAAATACGGCGCCTGGGACCTGAAGAAATTCATGGGCAGGGAGTTCATGGGTGTATTGCGCACCACCTTTATCATCGGCAAGGACGGGCGTCTCAAGCACGTTATGGCGAAGGTCAATACCAAGACCCATCACGACGACGTGATCGCCCTGGTCAAGGACCTGGGGCTGTAAGTGCAGGCGGATCCCTCGACAGCTGCAATAAGGTACCTGTTCGATGACGTCCCCGCGCCCGGCACCCTGAGGGAGATAGCGCCCGGGGTGCTGTGGCTGCGCATGCCGCTGCCCATGGCGCTGGATCATATCAATCTCTACCTGCTGGAAGATGACGACGGCTGGTGGATTATCGATACCGGTATCGCCCTGGGTCCCACCCAGGAGCTCTGGGAGCAGATCTTCACGCAATGCCTGGGCGACAAGCCGGTCAAGGCGGTGCTATCGACCCACTACCACCCGGATCACATCGGCATGGCCGGCTGGCTGTGTGAGCGCTGGCAGGTACCGTTCTACATGACCCAGGCGGAATACCTCAGCGGACTGGCGTTCAGTCGCATGCAGCAGGAGCATTTCAGCTGGAGCTCGGCGCGCTTCCTGCAAACCGCGGGCTTTTCGCCGCACCAGGTTGAGCAGGCGCGCAAACGCTTCAGCGGGTTCGGCGACTATATCAAGCCCATGCCCATGGCCTATCGCAGGCTGGTAGACGGCACCAGCCTGTCCATCAACGGCCATCGCTGGCGGGTCGTGGTCGGGCGTGGGCATTGTCCGGAACATGCCTGCCTGTACTGCGAATCCCTGAATATCCTGATATCCGGTGACCAGGTGATCCCGAAAATCACGTCAAATATCAGCGTGATGGGCGGCGAGCCGGAAGCCAACCCGCTGAAGGACTGGCTGGCATCCCATGAACGCTTTCTTGAGATCCTGCCGCCGGACGCGCTGGTGTTGCCGGCCCATAATGCCCCGTTCCACGGCCTGCACGCCCGCCTGCGCCGCCTCATCGAGCACCACGAGGAGCACCTGCTGGCGCTGGAAGAGGCCTGCGTAGCGGCTTCGCCCACCGCCCTGGAGCTGTTGCCGGTGCTGTTCAAGCGGACGCTGGATGAGCACACGCTCGGCATGGCCCTGGGGGAGTGCATAGCGCACCTCAACTACCTGCACCAGCGCGGCCAGCTCGCGCGGGACATCAACACAGCCGGTCATTACACCTACCAGTCAACAGATGAAACCTTGCCCCTGCGGCTGCGCAGGAACCGCAGTGAGCCCGACGACCAGCCCATACTTCAGGTATAATAATATTTAAAAACAAATAGATAGGAAAACTATCTAATCCAAAATATAGGAAAAGAGGAGCGCGCCATGCCAATGCCCAGGGACATCGGGGTCATCGACCTGATGCTAGCTATACCCGGTGAGGACACGAGCCATTTCTACGAATGGATCAAGCCGATGCTCATGGACAAGGAGAGCCATGAGATGTTCAAGATGCCGGCCCAGTACATGTTCAAGGACATTCCTGACACGGGTAAGCAGGAAGATTACATCGCCTACACCCTCGAACAGATGGACAAACACGGCATCGAGCGGGCGATGATCGGGGTGGGCAAGTTCGGCGACGTGCACGCGGAGGCCCTGCGCAGGCATCCCGATCGCTTCTTCGGCTGCTATGAGGCCAACGCCAACAAGGGCATGGACGAGGTGCGCACGATAGTTGCGATGTACGAGGAGTTCGGTATCAAGGCCGTGACCGCCTCGCCTGCCATGATTTGCCCGCCGGTGCCGGTGAACGACAAGAAATGGTACCCGATCTACGGCAAGCTGGTGGAACTCGATATTCCCTTCTGCCCCTGCATGGGCGTGCCCGGTCCCCGGGTACCCTTCAGCCCACAGAAAGTAGAGCTGCTGGACGAGGTTTTATGGTTTTTCCCGGAACTTCGCGTGGTCACTCGCCACGGCTGCGAGCCCTGGACCGACGTGGCCTGGAAAATGATGCTGAAATACCCGAACCTGTATTACTCCACGAGCGCCTTTGCGCCCAAGCATTACCCGAAAGACATCATAGAGTTTGCCAATAAGCGCGGTTCAAACCAGGTGATGTACGCCGGGTACTTCCCCATGGGCCTGTCCCTGGACCGCATATTCAGCGAGATGCCCGACGTGCCCCTGCGGGACGAGGTGTGGCCCAAGTTCCTGCGGGAGAACGCCATAAAGGTGTTCAAGCTCGACCAATAAACACCAGAGACTATCAGGAGAACCACCATGCTGTCGCACCAGGAGATGTCTGACCGATTTGAGATCCAGGACCTGGTCTACCGCTATGCCGAGTTGATCGACGGCAAGCAATTCGAGCAATTACGCGACATATTCACTGTGGACGCCCACGTGGATTACAGCGCTATGGGTGGAGGGGTTGGCAATCTGGAGGAAACCATCCAGTTTTTGCAGGCGTCCCTCACCACGAAGCTGTTCCCCAATACCCAGCACCTCAATGCCAATGTGCAGATTACCGTGGACGGCGACTCCGCCACGGGGCGGGTGATGTGCTTCAATCCCATGGAGATGTCACTGCCGGGTGGGAAGACACAGACCTTTTTCCTGGGTCTATGGTACCTCGATGAATACCGCCGCACGGACCATGGCTGGCGCATCAGCCGTCGCGAGGAGGTAAAAAGTTGGGTGTTCAATACCCCGGATTTCATGACCCTGTGAGGAGGTTCAGGCCGGGAGCGGGCTAGGTCTCCTCGCTCTCTGCCCACATCCGCGGCAGGTAGTCCAGGTCGAGTTTGCTGGCTGCTTCACGCAGCCGGGTATCGAGTTCCTGCCACTGCTGCGCGCCTATCCTGGCGGCATATTCCTGCCGCGTTTCCTCGATGCAGGCTATGGCGTCCGCCACCAGGGCAAGGCCCTTGTCAGTAATAGTGATCGCCCGGGCGCGTCGGTCCGCCGGGTCGATACTACGTTCCAGGTATCCGAGTTTTTCCAGTTCCTTCAGCGTCTTGCCCATGGCCTGCTGGGTAATCTGTGCCCGGTCGGCAAGCTCCGTCACCCGGGTTGTGCCGAAACCGAGGTTGGCGAACACAACCTGGTGCGACAGACTGATCGCCGTGTGGCCGCGCTGGTGGAGTTTGCGCGTAACCCGGCGGTCGTAATCCCGTGACAGCTCCCTCAGCACTCGCGGCAGCGTGGCAGACAGGCGCCTGGCGATGTCGGGTCGAGGCCGACCCTGCTCGATGGTTTCCACAAAATAGCTCCGCTACGATCTTATATTTATGCGCACAATGATATCACCTGCATGCGGGCCGGCAAATGCGCCGTGCGGCACCGCACCTCGTCACTCCAGGCAGCGCATTTGAATCATTGCGACCCAATCCAGTACACTGCGCCGCTGTTTTCCACGGCGACACCAGCGATATGGCAAAAGTAATCAGTTGCAACACCAATGGCATTCGCGCGGCCGCGCGCAAGGGTTTTTTCGACTGGCTGCAGGCGGAGCAGGCCGACGTGGTCTGTATACAGGAAACCAAGGCCCAGTTGCACCAACTGGCGGACCCGGTATTTACGCCTGCCGGGTACCACTGCTATTACAACGATGCCATCAAGCCGGGTTACAGCGGTACGGCCCTGTACTCCCGGGTCAAGCCGAAGGCGATTACGACCAGCCTGGGGTGGGACCCGCTGGACTCCGAGGGACGCTACCTGCAGGCGGACTTCAGCGGCCTGAGTGTCATCTCACTTTACCTGCCTTCCGGGTCCAGCAGTGAAGAGGCGCAGCAAAGGAAATTCCGTTTTATGGATGCCTTTCTCGACCACCTGCGCGCGCTGCGCCGCAAGCGTCGCGAGTTTATCATCTGCGCTGACTGGAATATCTGTCACAAGGAGATCGACCTGAAGAACTGGCGGGCCAACCAGAAAAACTCCGGGTTCCTGCCACAGGAGAGGGCCTGGCTGGACGTGCTGTTCGACGAGGTCGGGTATGTCGACTCATTCCGGCTGGTCAACCAGGAAGCCGAACAGTACACCTGGTGGTCGAATCGCGGACAGGCCTGGGCCAAGAACGTCGGGTGGCGCCTGGATTACCAGGTTATCTCTCCAGCGCTGGCCGACTCGGTGCGCAGTGCAAGCATCTACAAAGCCGAGCGCTTCTCTGACCACGCTCCCCAGATCATGGAGTACGAACTGGAACTGGCCTAGACGCGGGCCGCGAATTGCGGCCCCAGTTGAAACCCTGTACATTAGCGGCGTTTTCAGCGTTCCCGTCGTGGAGCCCAACCAAGCACAGGATATTATTGATGAGTTTGTTTATCGCCAGCGCACAAGCCCAGGCGGAGGGCGGACCGCCCCCCGGTGGTGAAATGTTCCAGATTTTTTTCCTGGTAGGCTTGTTCGTACTTTTCTATTTCATTGCCATCAGGCCCCAGCGCAAGCGCCAGAAAGAACACCAGCAGATGGTGTCAGCGCTTAACAAGGGCGACGAGGTGGTGACATCCTCGGGTATCCTGGGCAAGGTCACGGCACTGGATGACAATTACATGGTGCTCAATGTGGCCAATAATGTCGATATGAAGTTCCAGCGCGTCCACGTTCACGCGGTCCTTCCCAAGGGCACCCTCAAGTCCATCGGCTAGCGAAATCAACGGCCGGGATGGAACTGACATACCCACGCAAGATTGACCTGGCCCGCACGCCGACCCCCCTGCAGTACCTCGAGCGCGCCTCCCGTAAATGGGGGTGCGGGCATCGCCTGTGGGTAAAGCGTGATGACCTGACCGGCTGCACTCTCAGTGGCAACAAGGTGCGTAAGCTCGAATTCATCGCCGCGCACGCCATTGACCACGGCTACGACACCCTGATCACCTGCGGCGGCCTGCAGAGCAACCATTGCCGGGCGACGGCTTTTGCCGGTGCCCAACTGGGCCTGGGCGTTCACCTGCTACTGCGCGGGGATGCGCCGCAGGACACCGAGGGCAACCTGCTGCTGGACCACCTGGCCGGCGCCACGGTCAACTGCTATTCCAAGCGCCAGTACGTGGCCGAACTCGACGCGCTGTTCGGGCAGTGGCAGCAGTACTATTCGGACAGGGGTCGCAAGGCGCTCGCCATTCCCACCGGCGGCAGCGACGGGATCGGCGCCTGGGGATATATTGGCGCCTGTGAGGAACTGCTGGCGGATTTCAGGGCCTGCGACATCACCCAGGCCCATATAGTCACCGCCTCGGGCTCCGGCGGAACCCAGGCCGGGCTCACGCTGGGGGCTGCCCTGCACGACTTGCCCGCAACCGTATGGGGAATCAATGTCTGCGACGACGAACAGTATTTCCTCGACAAGGTGGCTGCCGACGCCGCCGATTGGCGCAGGCGCTACCCCGGTGTCCCGCACGTGGATATCCAGGCCCGGGTGATAGATGGCCACGTCGGGCAGGGCTATGGCATTGCAGGGGACGAGGTCTTTCGCCTGATAGCCGATCTCGCCGCCCTGGAAGGCCTGGTGCTCGACCCCGTATACACGGGAAAGGCTTTCGCCGGGATGCTCGCCGAGATTGCAGCGGGCCGCTTCGAGGACTGTCGCGATATCGTGTTCATGCACACCGGGGGAATCTTCGGCCTGTTTCCGCAGCGTAGCGGTTTCGCCTGGTAGGGTGAGGGGCCGGGCACGGGCAGGAAAATACAATAACAGGCACAGGGGAAAACCGTGGCAGAAGTGATTATCACCCTAAATGAGTGGGCCTGGGGCCCCGCGATGCTGGTCCTTTTGCTCGGTACCGGCCTTTACCTTAGCCTTGGACTCCGCTTTATCACCCTGCGCAAGATCCCCGTGGCCCTGCGCCTGTTGCTGCAGGGGCGGCAGGGCAAGGGGGAGGGTGATATTTCCCCGTTCAGTGCGCTGATGACGTCACTGTCCGCAACCATCGGTACTGGCAATATCGCCGGCGTGGCGACCGCAGTCGCCCTGGGCGGCCCCGGCGCACTGTTCTGGATGTGGATTACCGCCCTGCTGGGTATGGCTACCAAGTATGCCGAGGCGGTTTGCGCTGTGCGCTTCAGGGAGCAGGACGCACTGGGCAACTACAGCGGCGGGCCCATGTACTACATCCGCAACGGCCTGCACCCGCGCTGGCACTGGCTGGGCTACATGTTTGCCCTGTTCGGCAGTCTGGCGGGCTTTGGGCTGGCCAACACCGTCCAGTCCAATTCGGTCGCCCAGGTGCTCGATGATTCCTTCGCCGTTCCACCCCTGGCCACCGGCCTTATCCTGATGGTGCTGGTGGGCGCGGTGGTGCTGGGCGGCATCAAGCGCATCGCCAGCGTTGCCAGCTGGCTGGTACCTCTCATGGCGCTCAGTTACCTCCTGATGAGCTTTGTCGTCATCTTTACCCACCTGAGCCACCTGCCCGCGGCCATTGTCACAATCGTTGAAAGCGCGATGACGGGTACCGCAGCGGCCGGTGGCTTCGCCGGCGCCTCAGTCTGGGCCGCGCTGCGTTTTGGCGTGGCCCGTGGCATATTCTCCAACGAGGCGGGACTGGGCAGTGCCCCCATCGCCCACGCCGCAGCCCGCACCAAGGAACCGGTGCAGCAGGGCATGATCGCCATGCTTGGCACCTTTATCGATACGCTGGTCATCTGCACCATGACCGGGCTGGTCATCGTGATCATGGACGTGTGGCCAAGCGGTGTGAGCGGTGCCAGCCTCACATCCATGGCCTTTGCCAAGGCGTTTCCCGGAGGCGGGTACGTGGTCACCCTGGGGCTGTGCCTGTTCGCATTTACCACCATGATCGGCTGGTCATTCTACGGTGAACGCTGCGCCGTTTTCCTGCTGGGGACCCGTATCATCACGCCCTTCAGGATCGCCTGGGTGATCGCTATACCCCTGGGGACACTGGTTGAGCTGGACCTGATATGGCTGATCGCGGATACGCTCAACGCATTCATGGCTATTCCAAACCTCATCGCGCTGATATTGCTCAGCCCGCTGGTTTTCAGTGTCTCCAGGGACTACTTCAACAAATGATAAACCTGCGGCAGATCAAGGTTGGGCGCAGTCAGCCCCGTGTATTATTGTCCGCCTGTCGCGGCAGGTGACCTGCAGGAAAAGGATGACCCGGAGGAGGGCGCAATGACCGATATAGTTGATTCGGTGGAAGAGTGTGTAGACAGGGCGATTGCAGCCGTGGGCAAAAACCTCGTGCTTATGGCGCCACTGGGCCTGGGCAAGCCGGTGCAGGTGGTAAACGCCTTTTACCACCGCGCGGTGTCTGATCCCGGTATTTCCCTGCATATCTACACTGCACTGTGCCTCGAGCTCCCCCCTCCCGGCTCCGGCATCGAGGCGAGCCTGTCCGGGCCTATCGTGCAACGATTGTTCGGCGATTACGAGGAGCTGGCATTTATCAAGCCGGTACGCAGCGATACCCTGCCTGCCAATATCCAGGTCAGTGAGCTCTACTTCAAGGCGGGTTCCATGAAGAACGTGCCCAGTGCCCAGCGCAACTACATTTCCAGCAATTACACCCATATTGCCCGCGACATGTTCGATGCGGGCGCCAACGTACTGGTACAGCTCGTCGCTGCCCGGGATACGCCGGATGGCCCGTCGGTAAGCCTGTCATGCAACCCCGACACCGCGGTTGAACTGATACAGATGTACCGTGATTCCGGCAGGCCCCATATCTCCATCGGCCAGGTGCATGCTGACCTTCCCTATATGGAGAATGATGCGGAGATTGGCACCGACGGTATCGATGTCCTGGTACGCAACCCGCAATACGACAAGACGCTGTTTGCCGTGCCGAACACGCCGGTTCCCCTGCAGGATTACGCCACGGCGTTGCATGCCAGTACGCTGGTCGCGGATGGCGGCACGCTGCAGATCGGTATTGGTGCCCTGGGGGACGCGGTCGCCTACTCCTGTATCCTGCGCCAGCAGAATAACAGCGATTATGTTGCGGCGCTCAAGGCGCTGACGCACCAGCATGTCGCCGCAGCCGGGCATTCAGAATGCTTCGACAAGGGTCTTTATGTCTCTACCGAGATGTTTGTGAACGGCATGATGCACCTGATCGAACAGGGCGTGGTGAAACGCAAGGTGTACGACGACCTGGCCTTGCAGCTTGGACTCAACAGCGGTGCGATCACCCCTGCCATCGACGGCCGCCTGTATGATTACGCCCGGGAGCAGGGACTGGTTCCCGCGCGGCTGGACGAACGCAGCCTGGCCCGGCTCAGGTACTGGGGTATTCTCGGTAACGATGCGGCCATGGCGGGTGACGCCCTGTCCATTGGCGGTCGGATCGTGCCGAACGACATGGACCAGGCAGAAACACGCGATGCGGTAGTCACTGCCGCGCAGGGGCTGGAATTACGCCATGGCAGGGTACTGCACGGGGGATTCTTCCTGGGCCCGTCAGACTTTTACCGCAAGCTGCGTGAACTGGATGCGGCGGGGCAGGAGAAGATATGCATGACCGGCGTGCGGCGCACCAACCAGCTGCTGCTGGATTACCCCTTGTACTGCGCCCAGCGCCAGCAGGCCCGCTTCATCAATACCGGCATGATGGTCACCCTGACGGGGGCCGTCGCTTCTGACGCCCTCGAAGATGGCACGGTGATCAGCGGGGTGGGGGGGCAGTACAACTTCGTGGCCATGGCGCACGACCTGCCCGGGGCCCGCTCCATTCTGTGTATTCGCAGTACCCGTGGCATGGGCAGGCAGCAGAAGTCCAATATCGTGCCGTTCTACGGCCACATTACCATTCCCAAGCACCTGCGGGATGTCATAGTGACGGAATATGGCGTAGCAGACCTGCGCGGGCAGTGTGACTCGGAAATCATCAAGCGGCTGATCAATATTGCAGACTCCCGCTTCCAGCCGGAGTTGCTCGAGTTTGCCAAGAACCACGGCAAGCTGGAGCGGGACTACCGCATACCCTTCGAGGCCCGCAACAACACGCCGGAACGGCTGAAACAGGCGCTGGCACCGCTGGCGAGCAAGGGCCTGCTGCCGGCCTACCCCTTTGGCACCGATCTCACCGATCAGGAACTGGCACTGGGCGCCAGCCTGCGCAAGATCAAGTCACTCAGCGATGATCCCGCCCAGTTCATCAGCGCTTCTTTCAAGGCACTTTTGCATCGCGGGGACGAATCGGCGGCACGGCCTTTTCTCGAGCGCGTTCAGCTGGAGCACCCGCAGACAACCCGGGATTTCCTGCTTCAGCAGCTGCTGCTGATGGAGCTGGAGGAGCGTGGCCTGCTGAAAGTCAGCTAGCCGCTGGTAATCGGGGCGGCCGCCTGGAGCACTGGTACCCGCCCCGACAACTCGGTATTCTTGCGCCATGCCAAAAAATCTCGAAGACCGACTGGTCATTGCTATTTCATCGCGGGCGCTGTTCAACCTGGACGAGAGTCACTGCGTGTATGAAAGTGAAGGGCTCGAAGCGTATTCGGCCTACCAGGTGGCCCGGGAGGAAGAGCCGCTGGAGCCCGGGGAAGCCTTCCCGCTGGTGCATAAATTACTGCGTCTCAATGATCGCCTGGGGGAGGAGTCCCGGGTGGAGGTCGTGCTGCTGTCCCGCAACAGCGCCGATACCGGGCTGCGGGTGTTCAACTCGATCCAGCATTACGACCTTGCCATAAACCGGGCTGCCTTCTGTGGCGGCCAGAGCCCCTGGCGCTACATCAACGCCTTTGGTTGCCAGTTGTTCCTGTCAAACGAGGCCGAGGACGTGCGGTACGCCCTGGACTGCGGAGTCGCCGCGGCGACGCTGGTGTCAAGCAAGGGAGGTGGCTCGGACAGTGACCAGCTGCGTTTCGCCTTCGACGGCGATGCGGTGATCTTTTCCGACGAGGCCGAACGTGTCTACAAGACCGAAGGCCTGGAGGCCTTCACCGCCAGCGAAAAAGCCGCTGCCCGGGAGCCGCTTGCCGGGGGTCCGTTCAAACCGTTCCTGGCCGCACTGCAACGCTTGCAACAGGCATTTCCGGCCAGCGAGGCGCCCATTCGAACGGCCCTGGTAACCGCCAGGTCGGCCCCTGCCCACGAGCGGGTTATTCGCACGCTGCGGGCCTGGAATATTCGCATAGACGAGTCGATTTTCCTCGGCGGACTGAACAAGACAGAGTTCCTGCGAGCCTACCAGGCGGATGTCTTCTTCGATGACCAGCCGGCCCACTGCGCCTCCGCCAGTCCCCATATTGCAACCGGCCACGTACCCCATGGAATTGCCAACATCTGATTGGGCAATCCGGGCTGGTTATTACTTATATACTTGGCACTTACCCCGTTTAATGGCTATTCTTTATAAGTAATAGCGAGTCCGCCTGGGACTCGTCCGGAGGATTGCATGAAGCTTCAGCAGTTGCGCTATATCTGGGAAGTGGCGCATCACGACCTCAACGTATCAGCGACAGCCCAGAGCCTGTACACCTCGCAACCCGGTATCAGTAAGCAGATCAGACTGCTCGAAGACGAACTCGGGGTTGAGATATTCGCCCGCAGCGGCAAGCACCTGACCCACGTCACCCCGGCGGGTGAGGTTATCCTCAAGACCGCAGGCGAGGTACTGCGCAAGGTCGAGAGCATCAAGCAGGCGGCGCAGGAGTACTCCAACGAACGCAAGGGAGTCCTGTCGATTGCCACTACCCACACCCAGGCCCGCTATGCGCTCCCTGCGACGATCAAGAAATTCATGGAACGCTATCCCGATGTTTCCCTGCATATGCACCAGGGAACACCCATGCAGATTTCCGAGATGGCGGCTGACGGGACAGTAGACTTTGCCATTGCGACCGAGGCGCTGGAACTGTTTTCAGACCTGATCATGATGCCCTGCTATCGCTGGAACCGCTGCATACTGGTACCCAGGGACCACCCACTGACACAGCTGCCCCAGCTCACGCTTGAAGCGGTAGCCGCGCACCCCATAGTGACCTATGTGTTCGGCTTCACCGGTCGCTCCAAGCTCGATGAGGCATTTCTGGAAAAGGGCCTGGAGCCGAAGGTGGTGTTTACCGCAGCGGATGCAGACGTCATCAAGACCTACGTACGGCTCGGCCTGGGCATAGGCATAGTAGCGGCCATGGCCTACGACCAGAACAAGGACAGCGACCTCGTGGCACTGGACGCGAGCCACCTGTTTGCCAGCAGCGTCACTCGCATAGGGTGTCGCCGGGGCACCTTCCTGCGAGGGTACATGTACGAATTTATCGAGGATTTTGCCCCGCACCTCACCCGCGATGTGGTGGAGGATGCCTTCGGGCAGCACAGCAAGGCGGAACTCGAGGAGTTGTTTTCCCACATGCAATTACCGGTTTACTGAAATTTCATTCCCACGACAGCTGCGGGGGGTTGTGCCCCGGGCAGCACTGCACTAGATTGTGGCGCTTTAAACGCCCGACCACCCAAGGAGATAGTGAATGGAACTGGCCTGCCTGGACCTGGAGGGGGTGCTTGTCCCCGAGATATGGATTGCGTTTGCCGAGCGTACCGGTATTGCGGAGCTGCGCGCAACCACCCGGGATATTCCAGACTACGATGTCCTGATGAGGCAGCGCCTGGGCCTGCTCGACCAGCACAATCTGAAAATCGGCGACATACAGGAAGTGATCGGTACGCTGGCGCCCCTGCCCGGCGCCATTGATTTCGTCGATTGGCTGAGGGAACGTTTCCAGGTGATTATCCTGTCGGATACCTTTTATGAATTTTCCGAGCCATTGATGCGGCAGCTGAAATGGCCGACGCTTTTCTGCCATCGCCTTATCACCGATGACAGTGGCCGGGTAGTGGATTACAAGTTGCGCCAGAAGGATCCCAAGCGCGCCTCGGTGAAGGCACTTCACAGCCTGAATTACCGGGTCATCGCCGCCGGCGATTCCTATAATGACACTACCATGCTCGGGGAGGCCGATGTGGGCTTCCTGATCCATGCCCCCCAAAATGTGATTGATGAATTCCCCCAGTTCAAGTCGGTAGACACCCTGGAGGAACTCAAGGCGGCATTCGTTGGCGCCAGTAACCGTACGTTGACCCTTTAGGAGATATCGAGCATGGCAAATTCAAAGAGACTATGGGTGCTGTGTACCGCAATTGGCTTATCCAGTGGCCTGGCCTGGGGCGATAAGCCCGAGTGGGCCGGGCAGGGCGCGAAGCCCACTGAACAGCAGATCGAGGAACACCGCAACGAGATGCGCGACAAGAATAATGACCGGGCCGGGAGTAAGAACCTGCAGGACCAGCAGGACGAGAAGTCCCCCGGGAACAAGGAAAAAAAGCACAAGGATAAAAAGCACAAGGACAAAAATAAGCAAAAAAACAAGGGAGCAGGCCAGGACAAGGACCGGGATCAGGACCGTGACCGCGACCAGGACCGTGACCGGGATGGAAACAAGATCCAGTCGGAGGACTGATCACGTTGGCGGCCCGCGAGCCCCGCTGATCACCCGGGTGCTGCAGCCAGCGATCCCGGGCTGCCGCGCCCGGCAGGCCGGGCACCGGCGGGGTTAAATACCGGCGGGGCCCATTTCCTCCAGTATTTCTAGGAACTTCCCCACCTTGTCCCAGGTTTCCTGGTATTCCTGTTCCCATTGCGAGTCCGCAACAATGCCCCCCCCGGCCCAGCACTGTATCTGGCCGCGGTGGCACAGCAGGGTACGGATTGCGATATTGCTGTCCATACGCCCATCCGCGCTGATATAGAGCAGGGTGCCGCAGTAGACCTGCCGCGGGTCCGGTTCCAGCTCGGCAATAATCTCCATTGCGCGCCGTTTCGGGGCGCCGGTAATGGACCCGCCGGGGAAACTGTCCCGCAACAGCTGTGCCGCGTTGCAATCCGCCCGCAGCTCCCCGCTGATGGTGCTGACCATGTGATGTACGGTAGCGGTACTGTGGACTTCAAACAGGCGGTCCACGTGAATGCTGCCCGGCACGCAGTTGCGCCCGAGGTCATTGCGCAGCAGGTCGACAATCATCAGGTTTTCTGCCCGGTCCTTTTGTGATGCGCGTAGTTCTCGCACGGCAAGCCGGTCTGCGATCGCGTCCTCGTGGCGGGGTCGGGTGCCCTTGATCGGGGCCGTTTCCACGTGGTGCCCGTGCAGCGACAGAAAACGCTCCGGCGAGAGGCTCAGTACCGCGCCGCCATCCGCCAGCGAAAGAAAGGCGGAAAACGGGGCTGCCGCCACCGGGCGCAGTGCCCGGTACGCATGCCAGGGGTCGCCGTCAAAAGCCGCCCTGAAACGCTGGGCCAGGTTGACCTGGTAACAGTCGCCGGCCTGGATATAGCCCTGGATGCGCTCGAAGGCGGACTGATAAGCTGCCGCTGTAAAGTTGGATTCAAATTTCCCGTGCAGCCTGAACGCATGCCCACCCCGCGGTGCCCCCTGGCGCAACCGGGCCAGCAAGTCCAGTCGCGTGGCGGCTGCCACACCCGGCTGGGTAACCAGGGTCGCGCGGCGCAAAAGGTGGTCCTGGATAACGCACCAGTTATAGACCTGCAGCTGCAAGCCCGGAAAATCGCCCGTTGCGCGCGAGGTGCCGGGCCGGGCGTCGATCCTGTGGAGGCTGTTGCCGCAGTCATACCCGATATAGCCAAGGATGCCACCGCAAAACGGGATGTCCTGGGAGACAGGTTGTATGCCGGCGTAGTGCTCCTGGTGATACTGGTCCAGCTCTGCAAAGAACTCCCGGCTGCGCGACTGGCTGGCACCGCTTGGCAGGGCGGGAAATGAATCCACCGGCAGGGCGGCAAGTATGTCGTAACGACCTGCACTGGAGTGTGGGAAACTGCTGTCGAGCAGGGCCGCACCGGGCAGGTCCCGGATACGCTCAAATAATTCACAACTGTCGCGCTGGTAGGGCAGGTCATCCAGGTGTACCGCTTTTGTCATTCCCGGCTCACGTCACGCCTACAATGACAGTGAGCGCAGTTCGACATCCTGCACGCTGTGCCGCCAAAGTTCCTCAAACAGCTCGAGATGGCGTCGGGTGGAGGCCCTGGAAGAGGGTTCGTAGAAGCTGTCGTGGTCGCTGTCCGCGGGCTTGTAGAGCACCCCGTCCCGGTCGCAGATAACGATGGTTTCTCCCTTCCACTGCGGGTGCTCGGCCAGTTTCCGGATCTGCACCAGGCTGGGCAGGCGCCGGGCCAGCTGCAGTAGCCTGTGCCCGCGTGTCACCAGTGCCCTGGCATCGGATACCAGTATCCTCACCCGCGTCTGGCGGCTGCTGCGCACCAGCACGCCAATGGCATCGACCAGGTCGGGATTGTCGAAAGCCTCGTGATCAAGCCGCGGGCTGAGAATGCAGATTTCCCGGGCGGCGGACTCGCACAACTGCACCGCGAGGTCATCGAAGGGGTGGGGATAGGCTATACCGGTCAGGAACTCATTCGACATAAATCCCTCCGTTTTCCAGCAGGTAATCGAGCAGGGCGACTGTTTCCGCTTGCGCAAGTCCGGCGGCGAGCGTTGGCCCCTGAAGCCGCCAACTCTCACACAATACCGCGAGGCAGTCGAGAACGGACTCGCCGAACACCCGGTGAGCGCCGTTGACAAATACGACGATGCCTCCCTGTTCCTGCTGCCAGGCGACTCTGGCCGCGGGAGCCAGGGCTACGAAGCCCGGCCCCGATGCCAGCAGGGCCCGGGCTTCGGCAAAGTCGTCATCATCGGTCTCGCAGTCGTAGCGGGGCTCGGAAACCAGCTCGCCAAACCAGTGGTTGTCGATTTCCTGGTCCAGTGCAGCCTGCAGTTGGGCTCGCACCCGTTCCAGGTCCCGCGGTCGAATCTCACCCGCGCGCGTAACGGGCTCGATGTGGCTGTCATTGAAAAACAGTTCAGGGTCCAGCTCCTCCAGCAGGCGATCGGCCCACCGCGATACCACCTCGGTCATCCTGGGGGCGCGAAAGCCGATGGAAAACGTGGTGCATTCGCCCTGGGCAATTCCCCAGTGGGCGATACCCGGGGGTACGTAGAGAATGTCGCCCGGGCCAAGCAGGTACTGCTCGCTGCAGTGAAAGTCGCGCAGGATGCGCAGTTCATCGTGGGGCAGCAGCGCTGATTCAGCATCGCAGAACTGGCCGAGCTGCCACAGTCTCTCGCCCTCGCCCTGGAGCAGGAATACGTCGTAGTTATCGTAATGCGGCCCCACACTGCCACCGTCGATCGCGTAACTGACCATGACATCATCGATGCGCCACTGCGGCAGGAAGTCCATCAGCCGGCGCAACCCGGCCACGGCTGGAATATAGTGGTCAACGGCCTGCACCAGCAGGGTCCACGGGGTATCGCGCTGGTAGTCCCCGGCGCCAAAGGGGCCGTGATGAATCTGCCAGTGACCATCGCGGTTCTCGATGATGCGTGACTCGATGTCCTCCTCCATGGCCAGGCCCGCAAGCTCGTCGGCGCTCAGGGGGCTGGCAAAGGCGGGGATGGCATTGCGGATCAGCAGCGGTTTGCGCTGCCAATGCTGTGCCAGGAAAGCTTCCTTGTCGAATTTCAGCTCCCCGTTGGTCACGATATACCCCTGCTAGCCTATGTCCCGGGCCTGGGCCACGGCATTGCCGATGTAGCTGGCGGGCGTCAGGGCGAGCAGTTCCCTGCGGGCCTCTTCCGGCAGGTCGAGCCGGGATACGAACGACTGGATCAGTTCGGGGCTCATGTCCTGGCCCCGGGTGAGTTCCTTCAATTTTTCGTAGGGCTTCTCGATGCCGTAGCGGCGCATCACTGTCTGGATAGGCTCTGCCAGTACCTCCCAGCTGCTGTCGAGATCCTGTGCCAGGCGCGCCTCGTTGAGCTGCAGTTTGCCGATACCCTTCAGGGCAGACTGGTAGGCGATCAGGCTGTAGGCCGCCCCCACGCCCATATTGCGCAATACCGTGCTGTCGGTCAGGTCACGCTGCCAGCGACTGACCGGCAACTTGGTCGACAGATGCTGCAATACCGCGTTGGCCAGGCCGAGATTGCCCTCGGCATTTTCGAAGTCGATGGGGTTCACCTTGTGGGGCATGGTGGATGAGCCCACCTCGCCGGCGATGGTTCTCTGTTTGAAGTAACCAAGCGAAATATAGCCCCAGACATCACGATTGAAATCGATAAGGATGGTATTGAAGCGGGCGAGGGCATCGAACAGCTCCGCCATATAGTCGTGTGGTTCGATCTGGGTTGTGTAGGGATTCCAGGTGAGGCCCAACGAGGTGACAAAGGTCTCGGCGTTAGCCTGCCAGTCCACGGCGGGATAAGCCGACAGGTGCGCGTTGTAGTTGCCCACCGCGCCGTTGATTTTGCCCAGGAACGGCACCTGCTCCAGCTGCTGGAGCTGGCGGCGGAGCCTGGCGACCACATTGGCCATTTCCTTGCCCATGGTGGTGGGGCTCGCGGTCTGGCCGTGGGTGCGCGAGAGCATGGGTGCCGCCGCGGCATCATGGGCAAGCCTTACCAGCGCTTGAGTGATCTCATTCATGGCGGGCAGCAGCACGTCGTGCAGGCCGTCGCGCAACATCAACGCATGGGCCAGGTTGTTGATGTCCTCAGAGGTGCAGGCGAAGTGGACAAACTCGGCAATGGCACTGAGCTCCGGGTTGCCGTCAAAGCGCTCCTTGATAAAATACTCAACGGCTTTCACGTCGTGATTGGTGGTGGCTTCGATGTCCTTGATCCGGCGCGCATCGACCTCGCTGAATTTATCGGCGATGTTGTTCAGCGTCTTGTTGGCGTTTTTTGAAAGCGTGGGCACTTCCGGTACGCCATCGTGCGCCGCGAGGCACTGCAGCCAGCGAATTTCGACCAGCACACGGCGCTTGATAAGACCAAACTCGCTGAACACCTCGCGCAGGGGTTCGGTTTTGCTGCCGTAGCGGCCGTCGATAGGTGACACTGCGCTGAGCGCGGACAGTTTCATGATTTGCTCCGAAAACGGTAAGGTGTAATTTTACACCACGCCAAGCCCGCGCGACAGTTGCTGTGAGGCATTCAGCATTTGCTTACGCTGCATGATGAGTTTCCAGCGGCGCCCGCCCAGCTGGCGCCACAGGAAGGCCGATCGTATTCCCGCAAGCAGCAACGCGCGGATAATGTCGGCATTTTTAGGGTTTTGCAGGTGCTGCGCGCTGCCGTTGACCTTGATGCGGAACGTCAATTTACTGAGCGTGTCCTGGTAGATTCCCGAAACGCTGTGACAGAGATCCTGCACGTTATTGGCGAAATGTTCGGCACGGAAGCTGGCGTGCTCCAGCCTGTTGTGCACCACTGACATCATGGCGCTGTCCGCGGCGAATTTGCGCTCCAGGTAAAGCATGGCAAAGACATAACGCGCCACATCGCGATTTTCGTCAGCCTGGCGGCTGGCGAGCAGGCTGCTGAGGTTGTTGAGCCCGAGTTTCACCCCGCTGATACCGCCGAATACCTCCTCAACCGAGTCGGCGTCGAATGCAAACAGGCTGTTGATAGACGGCTCCAGGAACTCCATGGGGAAACTGCCGGTCTTGGATACCTGGTCTACCAGGCGGGCGCACTGGGCCACGCCTGCCAGGGCGATGGTCTGCTGTTCCAGCCTGCTGCGCCTGGCATCGCCGTTCACTTGTCGAGTGTCCGTTCTATCACACCGCCACCGAGGCAGCGGTCACCGACGTAAAAAACGACGGACTGTCCAGGGGTTACCGCGCGTTGTGCCGATGTGAAGTCAACCCTGTAACCACCGCCCTCGCGACGCAGCACGCACTCCTGGTCCGCCTGCCGGTAGCGCACCTTCGCAGTGCAGGACAGGGGCAGGTCCGGTTCGCTCCCGGCTATCCACAGGATTTCCCGGGTATACAGGGCGGGCTTGAACAGCGCCGGGTGGTCATTGCCCTGCGCAACAAGTAGAACGTTGTGCTCGAGATCCTTGTCGACGACATACCACGGTGCGTCGCCGTGATTGGCAAGCCCGCCAATGCCGAGACCCTGGCGCTGGCCGATAGTGTGGTACATCAGGCCATGGTGGCGCCCCAGGCATTCGCCATCCAGGCTGAGGATATCGCCTGGCTGGGCGGGCAGGTACTGCTGCAGGAAATCCTTGAAGCGACGCTCACCGATAAAGCAGATACCGGTGGAATCCTTCTTTTTCGCGGTGGCCAGGCCGTGGGCCTGTGCCAGCTTGCGCACTTCCGGCTTCGCCATTCCTCCGAGTGGGAACAGGGTTTTCTCGAGCTCCCGGTGACCCACCGCGTGCAGGAAATAGCTCTGGTCCTTGTTGTGATCCAGTCCTTTGAGCAAGGTGCCTTTACCGTCGGCATCACCGCGGCGAGCGTAGTGGCCCGTGGCAATGGCGTCGGCGCCGAGCGTCAGCGCATAGTCGAGGAATGCCCGGAACTTGATTTCCCGGTTGCACAGGATGTCGGGGTTCGGGGTGCGGCCGGCGCGGTACTCCTCGAGGAAGTGCTCGAACACATTATCCCAGTATTCCGCGGCAAAATTGGCGCCGTGCAGGGTGATGCCCAGCGCATCGGCTACTGCCTGGGCGTCGGCGAAATCTTCCCTGGCAGTGCAGTACTGGGTGCCGTCATCCTCCTCCCAGTTTTTCATAAACAGTCCTTCCACGCGATAACCCTGCTCCCTGAGCAGCAGGGCCGACACGGAAGAATCGACGCCGCCGGACATACCGACGATGACTTTACTGGTGGAATGCAGGCTCATTGACTGTAAATAAGGTCCAGAGGGTAACAAATGCCCCTGCGGTGCTGCTCGATGGAGGCGAGCACCAGAGGGCTGCGCATTCTAGCAGAGTTGGCGAGGATTTCCTCGTACTGCAGCCAATGGGTGGCGTGAATATCCGCATCGAGCAAGGCGCCTTCCACCTGGCCCAGGGGCTTGCCCACAAATGTCGTGCGCACGTAGGTAAGCTGATTACCCGGCGCTGTATAGAGCGCGACGCCCAGGATCCCCTGCAGGGCGATAGTCCAGCCGGTTTCCTCCAGTGTTTCCCGCAGTGCGGCCGCTGCCAGGGTTTCACCCTGCTCGAGGTGACCAGCGGGTTGGTTGAATACCAGCTTGCCGCTGATCTTGTCCCGCTCTTCTACCAGCAGGTAGCGGCCCTTGTCCTGGACTACCGTGGCTACCGTGACATGTGGAACCCATTCGCGCACTTCAGTTTCTCCTTCGCGGCCGGCGTGACTGCTGTGGATTTACCCGCCGGCCAGGCCTGTGGGCGGTGTCCGGCAAATGAATTTCAAGCTGCCTGTATTGGCCCGGCGCCAGTCCCTCCAGCGACCAGTCCCCGATACGCGTGCGCACCAGGCGCAGGGTGGGATAGCCAACAGCGGCTGTCATGCGCCGGACCTGTCGGTTGCGCCCCTCGCGGATGCTCAGCTCAAGCCAGCTGTCGGGCACTGACTTGCGCTCCCGCACGGGTGGCACCCGCGGCCACAAGGCCGGTTGCTCCACCCGCCTGGCCCGGGCGGGCAGGGTGGGCCCGTCCTTGAGGCCCACCCCGGTGGCGAGGTGCTCCAGCGCTTCGTCCGTGACGATGCCCTCTACCTGCACCAGGTAGGTCTTCCAGCGTTTTTGCGCGGGACTGGCGATCTGGTGTTGCAGGGCGCCGTCATTGGTGAGCAGCAGCAGTCCCTCTGAATCGTAATCCAGGCGGCCAGCTGCCCTGAACCCCGGCGCGCACAGGTAGTCGGCCAGCGTGGCCCGACCCTGTTCGTCGCTGAACTGGCTGAGTACCTGAAAGGGTTTGTTGAAAAGGATGATAAGGGCCATAACATCTTCCCGGATGAAATAAAATCCCGTGGCAGGTGGCAAATAGGCTACCTGCCTCGGGAGAATCGACGTCAATCGTGCTACACTACGCGCCGCTTTGCCAGCGCCAGCCCGGCAACAGGGCCGGCGCGCCAATTTCAAAAATTCGTCAGCAGCAATGGAGTACATTATGGGCTACAAACATATTCAGGTTCCCTCGGAAGGTGACAAAATCACCGTCAATGAAGATTTCAGCCTGAACGTCCCGAACAACCCAATCATTCCCTACATCGAAGGTGATGGCATCGGCGTCGATATCAGCCCGGTCATGATCGACGTGGTCGACGCGGCGGTAGCCAAGGCATACAACGGTTCAAAGAAAATTTCCTGGATGGAAATCTACACGGGCGAGAAAGCGGCCGAGCTTTACGACGGCGACTGGTTCCCGGAAGAAACCCTGTCCGCCATCAAGGAATACATAGTCGGCATCAAGGGGCCTTTGACCACGCCGGTTGGCGGCGGTTTCCGCTCACTCAACGTGGCCCTGCGCCAGGAACTGGACCTGTACACCTGCCTGCGCCCGGTGCGCTGGTTTGAGGGCGTCCCTTCCCCGGTCAAGGATCCCGGCGCCTGCAACATGGTCATATTCCGCGAGAACTCCGAAGACATCTATGCCGGTGTGGAGTACCAGGCGGGCACTCCCGAAGCCAAGAAAGTGGTGGACTTCATCATCAAGGAGATGGGAGCTACCAAGATCCGCTTCCCCAATATGTGCGGCATCGGCATCAAGCCGGTTTCAGAGGAGGGCACCAAGCGCCTCGTCCGCAAAGCGATCCAGTACGCCATAGACCAGGACCTGCCCTCGGTGACACTGGTGCACAAAGGCAACATCATGAAGTTTACCGAAGGTGCCTTCCGCGACTGGGGTTATGAACTCGCACGCGAGGAATTCGGCGGCGAACTGCTGGACGGCGGACCCTGGGTTGCCTTGAAAAACCCCAACAATGGCAAGGAAATCGTTATCAAGGACGTGATCGCCGACGCCATGCTGCAGCAGATCCTGACCCGTCCGAAGGATTACAGTGTCGTGGCTACCTTGAACCTCAACGGCGACTACCTCTCCGACGCCCTGGCGGCCCAGGTGGGTGGTATCGGCATTGCGCCGGGCGCCAACCTGTCGGACACCATCGCCCTGTTCGAGGCCACTCACGGCACAGCTCCGAAGTACGCCGGCCAGGATAAGGTCAACCCGGGTTCGCTCATCCTCTCCGCGGAGATGATGCTGCGCCACATGGGCTGGAATGAGGCGGCCGACCTGATCATCAAGGGTATGAACGGCGCCATCCAGAAGGGCACGGTTACCTACGATTTCGAACGCCTGATGGAGGGTGCAACCCTGTTGAGTTGCTCCGAGTTCGGCAAGGCGATCATCAAGTCGATGTAGGCTGCTCCGGGATCGCTAAAAGGCCCGTGGTGACACGGGCCTTTTTTTTGCTTTTTTATTGGCACTGGCGCGGTGCCATTGCAGTGTCAGCCCAGGCAGTACCCCCGGGCTCGCCAGGGCCTTTTTGGGGTGGTAGAGAATGCTATCCGCCGCTTTGCCACCTATTGAAATACCGTATAATGTAGCCATATCAGGTACCTGTGACAGCGGCAGAAACGAGATAATTGTGGTGAGTGACATCCGGCACAACGATACAGTGCGTATGAGTAAGGAAGAGGAGGGCTCCGAGGGCGGTCTTGCGCTGCAGGAGTCGAAGCCCCAGCTAAAACGCCCGCCCCTGTTCAAAGTGGTGCTGATCAACGACGACTATACGCCCATGGAGTTCGTGGTTGAGGTGCTGGAAACCTTCTTCCGGATGAACCGGGAACAGGCCACTCATGTTATGTTGACCGTACATACCAAGGGCAAGGGCGTGTGCGGTATATACACCCGGGACATCGCCGAGACAAAGGCCGCCCAGGTGAACCAGTACGCAAGGGAAAACGAACATCCACTGCTGTGCGAAATCGAGGCATCGGAGGGCTGAATGCCCCGGGAGCGGTTAAATGCTGAGTAAAGACCTGGAACAAACGCTGAACGAGGCGTTCCGCGGCGCCAGGACCAAGCGCCACGAGTTCATGACAGTGGAGCACCTGCTGCTGGCACTGCTGGACAATAACGACGCCATCCGGGTACTCAAGGCCTGCGGGGCCGATATCAGCGGCCTGCGGGGCGACCTGGTGGAATTTGTCGATGCGACCACGCCGCTGATACCCGCCGACGAAGAAGACCGTGACACCCAGCCGACCCTCGGGTTCCAGCGGGTACTGCAACGGGCAGTATTCCACGTCCAGTCTTCCGGCAAGAGCGAGGTTACCGGCGCCAATGTCCTGGTGGCTATCTTCAGCGAGCAGGAAAGCCAGGCGGTATTTTTCCTGAAGACCCAGAGCGTTGCGCGCCTGGACGTGGTGAATTACATCACCCATGGGATTTCCAAGGTGCCCAACGAGAATGACCCCGGCGAGCCCGGCGCCAACGGCACCGCCGAGGCGACGGTCGATGAGGGCGAGGCCAACCCCCTGGACAGCTTTGCCACCAATCTTAACCTGGAGGCCGCCGCCGGTCATATCGACCCGCTTATCGGGCGCCTCGCCGAGGTGGAGAGGGTTACCCAGATCCTTGCCCGGCGGCGCAAGAACAACCCGCTGCTGGTGGGCGAATCCGGGGTCGGCAAAACCGCCATCGTAGAGGGCCTGGCCAAGAAGATCGTCGATGGTGACGTGCCGGATATTCTCAAGGACAGCGTGGTTTATTCGCTGGACCTGGGATCACTGTTGGCGGGCACCAAATACCGCGGTGACTTTGAAAAGCGCTTCAAGGGCCTGCTGGCAGAGTTGAAAAAACGTGAACACGCCATTCTCTTTATTGACGAGGTACACACCATTATCGGTGCCGGCGCCGCTTCCGGCGGGGTGATGGATGCCAGCAACCTGCTGAAGCCCCTGCTGACCTCCGGCAAACTGCGCTGCATCGGTTCCACCACTTTCCATGAATACCGCGGCATCTTTGACAAGGACAAGGCCCTGAGCCGGCGCTTCCAGAAGATCGACGTCATGGAACCCAGCGTTGACGATGCATACCGCATCCTGAAGGGCCTGAAATCGCGCTTCGAGGAACACCATGGCCTGCGCTATACGGACAAGGCCCTGCGGGTTGCTACCGAGCTTTCGGCCCGTTACATCACAGATCGTTTCCTGCCTGACAAGGCCATAGACGTGATCGACGAGGCGGGGGCTTACCAGCAGCTGCTGCCCGCGTCCAAGCGCAAGAAGGTGATCGGGGTTGGCGACATCGAGATGGTCGTGGCGAAAATTGCCCGCATCCCGCCAAAGTCGGTCAGTTCGGATGACAGGGAAACCCTGCAGAAGCTGGAAAAAAACCTGCAAATGGTGGTCTTCGGGCAGGACGCGGCAATCAGCAGCCTCGCCACCTCGATCAAGCTGGCCCGAGCCGGGCTGCGTTCCGGCGACAAGCCCATCGGCTCGTTCCTGCTCGCCGGCCCCACCGGCGTTGGCAAGACAGAAGTCACTCGCCAGCTGGCGCTCTTACTGGGCCTGGAACTCATCCGTTTCGATATGTCCGAGTACATGGAGCGGCACACGGTATCGCGGCTGATAGGCGCGCCGCCGGGCTATGTGGGCTTTGACCAGGGTGGCCTGTTGACGGACGCCGTAACCAAGCACCCCCACGCGGTGGTGCTGCTCGACGAGGTGGAGAAAGCCCATCCCGAGGTATTCAACCTGCTTCTGCAGGTGATGGACCACGGTACCCTGACCGACAACAACGGGCGCAAGGCAGATTTCCGCAATGTCATCCTGGTGATGACCACGAATGCCGGTGCCGAGTCGATCAGCCGCCGCACCATCGGCTTTACCACTCAGGACCACAGCACCGATGGGATGGAAGCGATCAACAAGATGTTCAGCCCGGAGTTCCGCAACCGCCTGGATAGCATCGTGCAGTTCCAGCCGCTGGGCGAGGACGTGATACTCACGGTGGTGGACAAGTTCCTCACCGAGCTGCAGGGGCAGCTGGACGAGAAGCGCGTCACCCTGGACGTTGACGAGGACGCACGCCTCTGGCTGGTGGAGAAGGGCTACGATATCCATATGGGCGCACGCCCCATGGCCCGTATCATCCAGGAGCACATCAAGAAGCCCCTGGCCGAGATGGTGCTGTTTGGCTCCCTCGCCCAGTCCGGCGGCACCGCACTGGTGCGCCTGAGCAAGGGGGAGGACAAACTGGAGGTCACGGTGGAACAGGAAGAGGCCGAACTCGAGGAAAGTTAGGCCCGCGCTTGCTTATCTCTCGCGGTAGGTGATGCGCCCCTTGGACAGATCATAAGGCGTGAGCTCTACCCGGACTTTGTCACCGGTGAGGATGCGGATGTAATTTTTACGCATTTTGCCGGAGATATGCGCGGTCACCACGTGACCGTTTTCCAGCTGAACCCGAAAAGTGGTGTTGGGCAGGGTATCGACTACCTCGCCTTCCATTTCGATCTGGTCTTCTTTTGCCATTGAGTGGCAACCCTCATGAAAAAACAGTCGCGCATTTTGCCTTAAAGCGGGCGCTAAAGCCACTGTAAAAATTGAGGGCTGAAGTGGGCTAGTTAATCACCGTCCAGCGATTCTTCACGTACAACTCCAGCGGGCGATAATCGGACTTATAGGCCATTTTCCTGCAGCCTCGAATCCAGTAGCCCAGGTAGAGATAATCCAGCCCCAATGCCCGGGCGCGTTCGATTTGCCAGAGGATGGCGTAAGTGCCAAGACCGCGCTTGTCGCAATCGGGATCAAAAAAAGTGTAGATGGCGGACAGGCCGTCCTGGAGTTCATCCACCACCGCCAGGGCAACCAGTGCCTGCCCATCGTAGAAGCGGTAGTAGTGGGTGCAGTCCCAGGCGTCGTTGAGGAAAGATTCGTACTGCTCGCGATCGGGCGGGTACATATCGCCGTCCGCGTGACGCATTTCGATATAGCGGCGATACAGGTTGAACGCCTCGTCGTCGAGCAGGTCGTCCGTTCGACGCACCCTGAGGTCCTCGTTGCGTTTGCGTGTGCGGGACTGCGCCCGCCGGGGCGTGAAAGCGGCCACGGGGATACGTGCCGGGATGCAGGCCTCGCAGTGGCTGCAATGGGGTCGGTAAATATGGCTGCCGCTGCGGCGAAATCCCAGCAGGGAAAGTTTGCTGTACAGCAGCTTGTCCACAGGCTGTCGCGGGTCCACGAACAGGGTAGTGGCCTCCTGCTCGTTGAGATAACTGCAGCTGTGCGGATAGGTGGTATAGACCTTCAGGTCCCGCATCGATGAGGTCACAGCAACTCTCCACAGGTACCCGGCAACGACCACATGCCGGGATCGGTTTCCATACCCGTAGTTTGGGCAAGCCGCGCTTCGAAGTCCAGCCTGTCGATGTCCCGGGCGCCCAGGGAGGCAAGGTGGGGATTGCCTACCTGGCAGTCGATGAGGTCGAATCCACCACGGCGCAGGATGTCGACCAGCGCCACCAGTGCCACCTTCGATGCGTCGGTCCGGCGACTGAACATGGATTCCCCGTAGAAGATGCCGCCCAGTGCGACGCCGTAGAGGCCCCCGACCAGTTCCCCTGTCGTATCGCGCACCTCGACGGAATGGGCCATCCCCTGCCGGTGCAGCGCGCTGTAGGCGGCCAGCATCTGCGTCCCGATCCAGGTGCCTGTTTGCTCCCCCCGGGGTCTGGCACAGGCGGCCATTACCCGCTCGAACGCCGTATCGACCGCCAGGGCGAAGTGGTCGCGTCGCAGGACCTTGCGCAGGGAACGCGATACGTGGAGCTCGGCGGGAAACAGGACAGAGCGGGGGTTCGGCGTCCACCACAGTATGGGCTGTGGCTCCTCGTACCAGGGAAAGATCCCGCGCCGGTAAGCCGCCAGCAGCCGCTGCGACGTCAGCTCGCCGCCCGCCGCCAGCAGGCCATTGGGATAATCCAGCGCCTCACAGGTGGGCGGAAAGGCATCCTGCGGCCCCAGGAAGGGGATGCGAAAGGACAAACCCCGGCCCTAGAGATTGTCCAGGTATTTCTCGGCATCCAGTGCGGCCATACAGCCGAACCCGGCGGAAGTGACGGCCTGGCGGTAGATATGGTCACCCACGTCGCCGGCCGCGAATACCCCCGGTACACTGGTGGCAGTGGCATTGCCGTTGGTACCGCTGTGCACCTTGATATAGCCGTCTTTCATATCGAGTTGGCCCGTGAATATCCCGGTGTTGGGTTTGTGACCGATAGCGATAAAAACCCCGGCCAGTTCGACCTCGCTGGTGGTGCCATCCTTGACGGATTTCACCCGCATACCCGTGACACCGGTGTCGTCACCGAGCACCTCGTCGAGCACGTGATCCCAGACTATTTTCACCTTGCCCTCTTTTTCCCGGGCAAACAGGCGGTCCTGCAGCACTTTTTCCGAACGCAGCGCATCCCGGCGGTGCACCACGGTCACCTCGGACGCAATATTTGCCAGGTACAGCGCTTCCTCTACCGCCGTATTGCCGCCGCCGATAACCGCGACCTTGCGATTGCGGTAAAAAAAGCCGTCACAGGTGGCGCAGGCACTGACGCCCTTGCCCATGAAGGTCTCCTCGCTGGGCAGCCCGAGGTACTGGGCGGTGGCGCCGGTGGCGATAATCAGGGCGTCGCAGCTGTAGTTCCCCGTGCCCTTGAGCTGGAATGGCCGGGTAGCGAGATCCACCTGGTCGATGTGGTCAAACACGATGTCGGCATCGAAACGCTCCACGTGGGCCTGCATCTGCTGCATCAGCTGGGGTCCCTGCAGGTCGTGCTCACCACCGGGCCAGTTTTCCACTTCCGTGGTGGTTGTCAGCTGGCCTCCCTGCTGGATGCCCGTAATCACGACCGGGTGAAGATTAGCCCGGGCGGCATAAATAGCCGCGGTATAGCCTGCGGGGCCACTGCCAAGGATGATCAGGGGGTGGTGCTTTACATCGCTCATATGGTTATTTCCCGCTTGCTGTTGTTAAATGCTGCCCAATTCCGGGCTGGCCTGCCCTTGATGGGGGCGGACTATGGTACTTTAAACCCTGATATCGGGCAAAGACGAGATTGATTCTAAATAATCCGCATAACCCTTTGAAACAAATGATAAAATCTATCACAATAACGTTCAGACAAGAAACCGGGGCAGCACTGTAATGGGTAGTGGCCAACACTGATGGCAAAGACGCGAACACCCGCGGTGGAATCCGCCAAAGCCGAGCATATCCTGGGCCCGCGCCTGCGCGAGGGGGCCTTTATCGGGGTGAGCGCTGTCTGCCTCTACCTTCTGCTGGCGCTGGTGACCTACAGTCCACGGGACCCGGGCTGGTCCGCCACCGGAACCGGGGGCAAGATCGGCAACCTCGGGGGCCCCACCGGGGCCTGGCTGGCGGACGTGTTTTTCTCCCTGGTGGGCTATGCCGCCTACCTGTTTCCGCTGCTGCTGGCCTACCGGGCGGTCGTGATCTTGCTGGAACGGCACGAAAACAAGGCTTTTGACTGGCTGACATTTGGCATCCGCGCACTCGGACTGGTACTGGTGATGATCGCCGGAACCGCCCTGGCAGCGATGAATGACACGGGCACCTCCAGCCTGCCCCAGGGCGCAGGTGGCATCCTGGGCCAGGCCATCGGCAGCAGCTTTACCCACGCTTTCAGCGCTGTTGGCAGCCGCCTGATCCTGCTTGCGGTCTTCCTCTTCGGCATGACCATTTTTACTGACCTCAGCTGGCTAAAACTGATGGAGCGGGTGGGCTCCTGGAGTATCGCCACTTTCTACAATAGCCGCGAGTGGCTGGTAAAAACGCTCGATAACCTGCGCGACAGGCGGGCCCGGGAAAAAGCCGTTGAAGCTCGCAAGATGGTCATTAACGAACATGTCGAGCGGGAGAAAAAGCGCATTCCGCCGAAGATCAAGTCGCCCACGCCGCGCACCGAGAAGAGCGAGCGGGAGGAAAAGGAAAAACAACGCCCACTGTTTGATGCGCCGGTGACCGGCTCCCTGCCGCCGCTGGAGCTGCTTGACCCCAATGACAACGATCCCGATGCGGGCTATTCCAAGGAGGCCCTGGAAGGGCTGTCCAAGTTGCTGGAGCTGAAACTGGCCGACTTTGGCATCAGTGCCGAGGTAGTGGCCGTCTATCCCGGCCCGGTGGTGACCCGCTTCGAGATCCAGCCGGCGGCGGGCGTGAAGGTCTCGCGTATTTCCAACCTCGCCAAGGACCTGGCCCGCTCCCTGGCCGTGATCAGCGTGCGGGTGGTTGAGGTCATTCCAGGAAAATCCGTGGTGGGTATCGAGATACCCAACGAGCACCGGGAGATCGTCAACTTCCGGGAAGTACTCGCCTCCAAGGCGTTCGACCAGAGCAAATCATCCCTCACACTCGCCCTGGGTCACGACATTTCCGGCCTGCCAATAGTGGCCGACCTGGCGAAAATGCCGCACCTGCTGGTGGCGGGTACCACCGGTTCGGGTAAATCGGTGGGTGTGAACGCCATGCTGCTGAGCCTGCTGTACAAGGCCAGCCCGGCGGATGTGCGGCTGATGCTGGTGGATCCCAAGATGCTGGAACTGTCCGTCTACGACGGTATCCCGCACCTGCTCACCCCGGTTATCACCGACATGAAAGACGCGGCTAACGGCTTGCGCTGGTGCGTGGCGGAGATGGAGCGCCGTTACAAACTGATGGCGGCCCTGGGCGTGCGCAACCTGGCCGGCTTCAATCGCAAGGTAGAGGACGCCAACAGGGCCGGCAAGCCCATCCCCGACCCCCTGTGGACACCGGACCCGATCCTCGCCATGACCGATGAGGAGCAGACGGCGCCCGGCCTGGAGAAGCTGCCCTGCGTGGTTGTCGTGATCGATGAGTTTGCCGACATGATGATGGTTGTCGGGAAAAAGGTGGAGGAACTCATCGCCAGGATCGCGCAGAAGGCGCGGGCGGCGGGCATTCACCTGATACTCGCCACCCAACGGCCCTCGGTGGACGTGATTACCGGCCTCATCAAGGCCAACATCCCCACGCGCATTGCGTTCCAGGTGTCCTCCAAGATCGATTCGAGGACTATACTCGACCAGGGCGGGGCGGAGCAGTTGCTGGGCCACGGCGACATGCTGTACCTGCCACCGGGGAGTGGCGTACCTACCCGGGTGCATGGCGCCTTCTGCTCGGATGAAGAGGTACACAGGGTGGTGGCTGACTGGAAGCGCCGCGGTGAGCCGCTGTATATCGAGGGCCTGCTGGACGAGGGCAGCAGTACGCCGGTCACCGCGGGCGAACTACAGGCCAGCGCTGCCGAAGGCGACGATGAAAGCGACGCGCTCTACGATGAAGCAGTGCACTATGTCACCCAGAGTCGACGTGCCTCGATTTCCAGCGTGCAGCGCAAGCTCCGTATCGGCTACAATCGTGCCGCTCGCCTGATAGAGACGATGGAAGCGGCAGGCGTCGTCAGCAGTATGGGCAGCAATGGCCAGCGAGAAGTGCTGGCGCCACCACCACAAGAAGATTGATTATGAACAGAGTTCTTGCGATTGCGGGTCTCGGACTACTGCTGATGGCAGGATTTGCCATGGCCGAGGATACCGCCGCCACGGACCAGCTGCTGGCGCGGCTGAAGCCGATAGGGTATATGCAGGGCGAGTTCAGCCAGCGCCAGTATGGCGACGGCGGTGCCGTATTGGCGGAATCCAGCGGCTCCTTCAAATTGCTGCGACCCTTTTTCTTCAGCTGGAATATCCGCTCGCCTGACCAGCAATTGATCGTCGCCAACGCCGAATACCTGTGGCACTACGATATCGACCTGCAAACGGCCACCCGACGCCCGGTCGTGGGCAATGTCGAGGCATCACCCCTGCAAATACTGGGTGGCGACGAGTCCGCGCTGCGTGAGCAATACGCCGTGACCCAGGACTCCGAAGACACCTTTACCCTGATACCCAGTGGCCAGGCGCATGGTTTTCGCAAGCTAAGCGTTACCTTTGCCGCAGATGCCATCAAGCAAATGGATATTATCGATAAGCTGGGCCAGCGCGTTGTGGTCGATTTTTCCGGGGTGGATACCCGGACGCGCCTGACCAGCAGTGACTTCGAGTTCACTCCGCCCTCGGAGGACGTGGATACCTTCTACTATGACGAGTGATTCCGGGCACTCCAGCCCGGAATCCCGAGGCCAGCCGGGCCTGTTCGGCGAGCCCGGCGACACCCCCGTAACACCCGCCGTGGCCGACCCCGCCACGGGCTACCAGCCACTGGCCAGTCGCCTGCGCCCGCGCAGCCTCGAGGACTACGCAGGGCAACAGCATATCCTGGGCCCTGGCAAACCCCTGCGCCAGGCCATAGAAAGTCGGCAGCTGCACTCCATGATCCTCTGGGGTCCACCCGGTGTCGGCAAGACAACGCTGGCAAGGATTGCGGCGAGCCACGCCAACGCGCACTTCCTGCAGCTGTCGGCGGTTTTATCGGGGGTCCGGGAAATACGCGAATCGATCGCGCAGGCCAGGCAATACAAGGTCAGCGGGCGGGACACCGTCCTGTTCGTCGACGAGGTACACCGCTTCAACAAATCCCAGCAGGACGCATTCCTGCCCTATGTCGAGGACGGCACGGTAATCTTTATCGGTGCCACCACGGAGAATCCCTCCTTTGAACTGAATAATGCACTGCTGTCACGCTCCCGTGTGTACAAGCTCAGGGGACTGGAGCCGGAGGATCTCGAAGGCGTGCTGGCGCGGGGCCTGGCTGCCCTGGGATCCGCACTGCAGGTGGACGAGGGCTGCCTGGCGCTGATTGCGCAGCAAGCGGACGGGGATGCCCGCCGGGCCCTGAACCTGCTCGAACTGGCGGCAGACCTGGCCGAGGACGGCCGCATAAGTGCCCAGACGCTGGAGGAAGTCCTGCAGGCTTCCCTGCGTCGGTTCGACAAGGGCGGCGACCTGTTTTACGACCAGATCAGCGCACTGCACAAGGCGGTGCGCGGCAGTGCGCCGGATGCTGCGCTGTACTGGTTCTGCCGTATGCTGGACGGGGGCTGCGATCCCTTGTACATCGCCCGGCGGGTCGTGCGCATGGCCAGTGAGGATATCGGTAACGCCGACCCCCGGGCGCTGGCGCTATGCCTCGACGCCTGGCAGGTCCAGGAACGCCTGGGCAGCCCGGAGGGAGAGCTGGCAATCGCGCAGGCGATTGTCTACCTCGCCTGCGCCGCCAAGAGTAACGCCGTGTACACCGCTTACAACGCGGCGCGAGCGGAGGTGGAATCCGGTGCCAGCCTGGAAGTACCAATCCACCTGCGCAACGCACCCACCCGGCTGTTGAAAGAAATGGAGCACGGGGCCGACTACCGTTACGCCCACGATGAAGAGGGTGGCTACGCCGCCGGGGAGAATTATTTTCCCGAGGAATTGCGGGACCGGCGCTACTATGAGCCGGTAGACCGCGGCCTGGAAAGCAGGATTCGGGAGAAGTTCAAATACCTGCGCGAACTCGATAATATCAGCGCTCGCCAGCGATACGGGGATGGCAAATGACAGGGAACAGCGTGCTGGTTACCGGCGGCGCGGGCTACATCGGCTCGCATGTCTGCGTTGAACTGCTGGAGCAGGGCTACTCCGTTGTCGTGCTGGACAACCTGTGCAATGGCAGTGCTGTCGCGCTGGATCGAGTCCAGGAAATAACCGGCAAAACCCTCGCCTTCACCCGGGGTGATGTGCGCGACCGGGAAACAGTAGGACAGATTCTGCGGGAACACGAGGTGGATGCGGTACTGCACTTTGCCGGCCTCAAGGCGGTGGGTGAATCGGTGGCGCAACCCCTGGAATATTACGATAACAATGTCGGCGGTGCGGTCAGGCTATTGCAGGCAATGGCGCAGGCGGGCGTGAGCAAGCTCGTGTTCAGCTCCTCCGCCACAGTTTACGGCGACCCTGCCAGCAATCCTATCAGCGAGGATTTCCCACTCTCTGTCACCAACCCCTATGGCCGCAGCAAACTGATGATCGAGGAAATGCTGCGCGACCTGCACGCTGCGGACGCCAGCTGGAATATCTCCATCCTGCGCTATTTCAACCCGGCCGGCGCCCACCCCAGCGGCAGGATAGGCGAACACCCCAGCGGTATACCAAACAACCTGATGCCCTATATCGCGCAGACAGCCAGCGGCCTGCGCCAAAGACTATCCGTATTCGGCGGTGACTACCCGACCCGCGACGGCACGGGTGTGCGCGACTATATTCATGTCACCGACCTGGCCAGGGGGCATATCAAGGCCCTGCAGAAGCTGGCAGACAAACCCGGGTGCATCACCCACAACCTGGGTACCGGCACTGGCTATTCCGTACTGGAAATGGTGGCCGCATTTGAACAGGCCTGCGGCAAATCCGTGCCCTACGAACTCGTTGCGCGTCGCCCCGGGGATATCGCCGAGTGCTACGCCGACCCGGGACGCGCCCACCGGGAGCTCGGCTGGCGCGCCCAGAAGGACCTGGCGGCCATGTGCGCGGACGGCTGGCGCTGGCAGCAGCAGAACCCGGCGGGCTATCCCGCCTCCTGAAGGGAGGGGAAACACCTGCGCGCGGCCGCCAAAACCAGTACAATGCGCAACCCAGCCAGTCACCACTGAACAATCATGAAGTACCTGCTGTTCATTGCCCTTGGCGGCGCCTCCGGTGCCGTGGCCCGTTACCTGCTCGCCGGCTGGGCCCACCGGCTGTGGGAGGGTCCGCTGCCGGTAGGAACACTGCTGGTCAACGTCCTGGGGTCCTTCAGCATCGGGGTTCTTTACGTGGTGCTGGCAGAAAAACAGCTTATACACCAGGACTGGCGCGGTGTGTTGATGGTGGGGTTCCTGGGTGCATTCACCACCTTTTCCACTTTCTCACTGGAGACCATAACCCTGCTCGAAGCGGGCCATATTGGCCATGCCCTGGGCTATATGCTGGCCAGTACGATGCTGTGCGTACTGATGGCCGGCGTCGCTATACACCTGACCCGCGCCCTCGTGTAGATGCAGGCGTGCGCAATCGGGAAAAAATCAAAACAGGACGATAGATCATGCTGGATATCAAGGCTGTGCGGCAGGACCCGGAAGCGGTGGCCGCAGCACTGGAAAAACGTGGATACCATTTCGACGTCGCTACCTTCACTGCCCTGGATGCGCGTCGCAAGCAGGCTGACATAGACAGCCAGAACCTGCTGGCAGAGCGCAAGAGCGCGTCAAAAAAAATCGGCCAGCTGGTAGGGCAGGGTGTTCCCGTGGAGGATGCCAAGGCCCAGGTGAATGAAACGCTGGAAAAAATCGCCGGCCAGATCGATGAGCTTACCGAGCAGGCCAGGCAGGTGCAGGGCGAGTTGGAAGAGCTGCTGCTCAGTGTACCGAATATTCCCGCCGAGCAGGTGCCGCCAGGTGCCAGCGAGACTGACAACGTTGAGGTGGCGCGCTGGGGTGCCCCCCGGGTCTTCGACTTTCCTGTGAAGGATCACGTGGAACTGGGAGAGGGTCTGGGTCAACTCGACGCCGATACAGGCGGCAAGATTACCGGCTCGCGCTTTACGGTTATGTATGGTGATCTTGCGCGCATGCACCGTGCGCTGATTCAGTTCATGCTCAACCTGCACATCCAGGAGCACGGTTACCGCGAAATTTATGTTCCCTATATCGTCAACCGGGACTCCCTGCGCGGCACCGGCCAGCTGCCCAAGTTTGAGGAAGACCTGTTCAGGCTGGAAGGAGAGCAGGGCTATTACCTCATCCCCACCGCCGAGGTGCCGGTAACCAACGTGGCCCGGGACCGGATTTTTGAAGATGCGGAACTGGGTGAAGGCGGTGTGCGCTTTGCCTGTCACAGCCCCTGTTTTCGCAGCGAGGCCGGCAGCTACGGACGCGACACCCGGGGCATGATCCGCCAGCACCAGTTTGAAAAAGTCGAGCTGGTGCAACTGGTACGTCCCGAACAATCGGATGCGGCCCTGGAGCAATTGACGGGGCACGCCGAGGCGGTGCTGCAGGCACTGGAGCTGCCCTATCGCAAGGTCATCCTGTGCGGCGGCGATATCGGCTTCTCCGCGCGCAAGACCTACGACCTGGAAGTGTGGTTACCTGCCCAGGACAGCTACCGGGAGATCTCTTCCTGCAGCAGCTTCGGCGATTACCAGGCCAGGCGCATGCAGGCCCGCTGGCGCAACCCGGCCACGGGCAAGCCGGAATTGCTGCACACACTGAACGGCTCCGGCCTGGCAGTGGGGAGGACCCTGGTGGCCATTCTGGAAAATTACCAGCAGGCCGATGGCAACGTCTTGGTACCCGCGGTGTTGCAGCCCTACCTCGGGGGAACCACCCAGCTCAGGAGCCAGTAATATTGGACTTCCTGCCGGTCAGCCTGCGGGTCAGAGACGCCAGGGTCCTGCTGGTGGGCGCGGGCCAGGTGGCAACGCGCAAGGCCCGCCTGTTACTCAGGGCCGGGGCCAGGCTCACCGTGGTGGCGCCCCGGTGCAGTGAAGAACTGCAGGCGTTGCTCAACGATTCGGGCGGCAGCTGGCAACGTGAAAGCTACCGCGCTTCCCAGCTCGATGGCGCCATACTCGTGGTTGCCGCCACGCCGCTGCGCGAGGTCAACGAACAGGTGTATCGCGATGCCAGCGCACGCCAACTGCCGGTCAACGTGGTTGACGCACCGGACCTCTGTACTTTCATTTTTCCCGCCATCGTTGAACGCACGCCGCTGACCATAGCGATTTCAAGCGGTGGCAGCAGCCCGGTGCTGGTGCGCCTGCTCCGTCGCAAGATAGAGGCCATGGTGCCTGCTGCCTATGGCAGCCTGGCGCTGTTCGCGGGCCGCCTGCGGGACGTGGTAAAAAATGCAATACCCGCACAGGAACCCCGGCGCCTGTTCTGGGAGCAGGTCATTGAAGGGGCGGCGGGGGAGCTTGTACTGGCGGGCGAGGAGCAGCGGGCCGAGACACGTTTGCGGCAGCAGTTGGAGGATACCGATGCCCTGCACCGGGGCGAGGTCTACCTGCTCGGCGCCGGACCGGGCGACCCGGACCTGATGACATTCAAGGCACAGCGGCTGTTGCAAAGCGCTGACGTCGTGCTCTACGACCGCCTGGTGGCGCCCGGGATCGTGGAAATGGCCCGGCGGGATGCCCAGCGGATCTATGTGGGCAAGGCACGGTCCGCCCACGCGGTGCCCCAGCAGGAGATCAACCAGATGCTGCTCAGTCTCGCGCAGCAGGGCAAGCGGGTGGTAAGGCTCAAGGGAGGTGACCCCTTCGTTTTCGGCCGCGGGGGGGAGGAGATAGAACTGCTGGCGCAACACGGCATCCCTTTCCAGGTTATCCCGGGCATCACTGCCGCCAATGCCGCGGCCTGTTACGCCGGCATACCGCTGACCCATCGGGACTACGCCCAGAGCGTGCGATTCGTGGCGGGACACCTCAAGGACGATACGCCTGGCCATGCCTGGGCGGACTTCCACTCGGAAACGGAGACCCTCGTGTTTTATATGGGCCTGGTAGGCCTGCCCGTTATCTGTGAACAGTTACAGCGCCACGGTCGCGCCCCACAGACACCGATTGCACTGGTGGAGCGCGCGACAAGCCCGGCGCAGCGGGTATTGACCGGTACTCTGGCCACCATGGTGGATATCGTCCACCGCGAGCAGCCCCGGGCGCCCACCCTGATAATTGTGGGTGACGTGGTACGCCTGCACAGCAGGCTGGCGTGGTTCGGTAAACGCCTCCCGGCCGACTGAGCCGGGCCATAAAAAACCCGGCAAGTGCCGGGTTTGTCAGGGCTGGAACACTTACTTCGGCGTTTCCTCTGCGGGTGTATGCACCGCGTAGGCGCGCTGCTTCATCATGAGGACGTCCACCAGTACATTGCCGGCCTCGGTGAGTAGTACATCGGGCTGGTCGCTGTCGGCTTCTTCATCCAGCACCAGGTCCGGGTCCTCTTCGTCGATCGCCTCGTCTTCATCGAGACTTGCCAGGGGCTCTTCACCCTTCGCCGTACGTCGCTTGTTCTCGATCACCAGTGCTTTTTGCTCCTGGCTGTCGCGCAGGGCAACCCGCGCCACTTCATTCAGTGGCAGCTCTTTTATCTCGCTGGATTCGCGGGCAAGCTTGACCTGCTCTTCCAGGTAGACGAAGTCGGGATCGCTGGCGCTGCGCTGCACATACATGGCCGTGACCTTGGGCACTACGGTCGACAGGTCGTTATAGCGATGATGGCGCACGGGGTTGATCTGGTCCCAGTTGAGAGCGTGATCAAGCGCGCTTTCACCGATCTCGTTTGCGTCGTAAATGGAGGGGAACTCCACATCGGGCACCACACCACGGTGCTGGGTGCTGTCACCCGAGATACGGTAAAACTTGCTCTCGGTGATTTTCAACTGGCCCTCGTTCAGCGGAATCAGCGTCTGCACCGTGCCCTTGCCGAAGGAGCGGTCACCCACGATAAGCCCGCGCTGGTAGTCCTGGATGGCACCGGCGAAAATCTCGGAAGCGGAGGCACTCAGGCGGTTGATCAATACCACCAGGGGACCCTCGTAATAGGTGGTCTTCAGGCGCTTGCCGTCGCGCCACACCCGGCGCGAGGAGTGCCTGATCTGTACGGTCGGCCCATACTCGATGAACAGGCCGGTCAGTTCATTGGCTTCCTGCAGTGAGCCACCACCGTTATTGCGCAGGTCGACTACGATACCTTCCACGCCCTCATCCTGCAGTTCATGCAGTAAGAGTTTCACGTCGCGGGTGGTGCTTTTGTACTCCTCATCACCACGGCGCATGGCATCAAAATCGATGTAGAAGGCGGGAATATCGATTACGCCCACCTTGATCTTCTTGTCGCCGTCGGGGATCTCCAACACCTTTTTCTGCGCGGATTGCTCTTCGAGCTTCACCTTGTTGCGCACGATGGTGATGAGTTTGTGCTCGTCGGCGGCCTTGGACTTGGCGGGAATGACTTCCAGCCGGACAGTAGAATCCTTGGGACCGCGGATCAGCTCCACGACCTCATCCAGGCGCCAGCCGATCACGTCCTCCATGGCGCCTTCTTCGCCCTGGCCCACACCGACAATCCGGTCTGAGGGCTGCAACTCTCCCTGCTTATCGGCTGGCCCCTTGGCCACGAGCCGGGCCACCTTGGTGTACTCGTCATCCTGCTGCAGCACAGCGCCAATGCCTTCCAGCGAAAGGCTCATATTGATATTGAAGTTCTCGGAACGGCGTGGCGACAGGTAATTCGTGTGCGGGTCGTACAGTTCCGTCAGGGCGTTGGCATAGATCTGGAAAACGTCCTGGTCGTTGTACTGGCGCACCCGTTTCAGCTGGTTTTCATAGCGCTTCGCCAGGGTAGTGGCTATCTCGTCCTGCGGCTTTTTTGCCAGTTTCAGGCTGAGCACCTCGTTCTTGACGCGTTTGCGCCAGCGGTCGTCGAGCTCGGCGTCGGTTTTTGCCCATTCCCACTCGTCCACATCCAGCGGGTAGCTCTCGTCAACCGTGAAGTCCATGGCGGCAACCTGCTCGGGCAGTGTCTTGACCACGCCCTCCATGCGGTGCTCAAGTCGCTCCTGGAACCGGTTGAAAATAAAGAATCCCGCCTCCAGGTTGCCCTCGTGCAACTGCTCGTCCATAACGGTGCGGTATTTTTCGAACTCCGCCACGTCCTGCGCGGTAAAAAACATCTTGCCGCGGTCCAGGCTGTCGATATAGCTGTCCAGGTGCGCTGAGGATAACTCATCGTCGTAGCGGTGCTTGGCGTAATGGCGCTGCTCCAGCTGGTCGATCATTTCCACGATAGTTTCGCGCTGCGCTTCACTGGACGTAATAAGCGCCCAGCCCGGCAGTGAAACAATACACAGCAGCAGGGCCGACAGCGCCAGAGCGGAGGTTTGCTTCATTTTTCCAATTGTGTACAAGAGTGGTTCACCTGGTGTTTAAAATAGTGGCTAAGTGTAACTCTGAGCGGGTCAGGGTTAAACAGAGTCTTTATAGATAAACCCAGATTGGAAAAGTTCGATACGGCGCCTGTCGCAGGGGCGGGGATACGGCGGCGGCACCTGGCCACCGGGTACGCGCACAACGGTCCCCGATGGGAAATAAAGCCAATAAATGACTTAACCATATGATGTATATAGATATTACTACTTTCACCAGGGCGCGGGACAGGCTTGTCGGCAGGCCGTGTCGCCAAACGGAGGCACCTTTGCGATGAGCTGTGACAGCTGCGAGATCAAGGCACTTATTTACCGGTATGCCCATCACCTGGACAACGGCGACCTGGATCAGGTGGCCGCCATGTTCAGTGACGGCAAGCTGGTGACCACGGATGACGGGGGCGCGGTGGTCGAAATAGCCGGCGCCGGGGCGGTCAAGGCACTGTACGGGGCATTCACCCGGCTTTACCCGGACGACGGCACGCCGCATACCCTGCACATGACCAGCAATGTCGTGGTGGAGGTAGAGGAGGGCGCGCAGCGGGCAAGCGCATCGTCCTATGCCGTGGTTTTCCAGGCGGTGGAGGATTTTCCACTACAGCCCATAATTGGCGTTCGCTATTTCGATGCATTTCAAAAATCGGGACGGCACTGGCGCTTCCGGGAACGGCGTATCCAGACCCATCTGGTCGGCAACCTGAGCAAGCACCTGCTGCGCAGCATGGCGTAGGGTCCGCCAGTAAGCCCGGTATTTTGCAGCTGCTGAACCCGATATGGTCGATGGCTCATTCGCACGCTACACTTGCGCGCTCAGGTCGTATGGGGAATACATAATGAACAGAAACCGGGAAATGCTCGACCCTGTTGTCATGGGTCACGACGCATCGATGTACAGCCTGTTTCACTACCTGCGCGAGCACGACCCCGTCAGCTATGTCGAGCACCCGGACTTCGAGCCCTTCTGGGCGGTAACGCGACACCAGGATATCAAGGCCATCAGCCAGAACAACGCCGCTTTCCTCAACAACCCGCGCACTGTGCTCGTGCAGCGGGAATTCGAACAGGCCCTGCTGGCGCAGTTTGGCACCCGCAACGGGCTTGAAACCCTGATCCACATGGATAACCCCAAGCACCGGAAACTGCGCAATGTGACCCGGGACTGGTTCAAGCCCGGCCCGATTGACCGGCTGGAGCCCCAGGTCAGTGCCATCGCCAAAAGCTATGTCGACAAAATGGAGGATATGGGCGGCCAGTGCGATTTCGTCAAGGATATCGCGCTGCTGTACCCGCTGCGGGTCATCATGTCGATCATCGGCGTGGCCCCCGAGGAGGAGGCCATGATGCTCAAGCTGACCCAGGAGCTGTTCGGGGGACAGGATCCCACCCAGACTCGCGGCCAGGAAGTGTCCGACGGACTGGCGGTCTTGATGGACTTCTTCACCTATTTCACCGGCGTGGTGGAAGACCGTAAAAGGAATCCCACCGGGGACCTCGCATCGCTGTTGGCCAATGCCCTGGTCGACGGTGAGCCCATGGAGACGCTGGACCAGATAAGCTATTTCATCATCACCGCAACCGCGGGCCACGACACCACTTCCGCCACCATCGGCGGCGGCATGAAAGCGCTTATCGAACATCCCGGCGAACTGGCCAGGTTACGAGACCATCCACATCTGGGGAAACAGGCGGCCAGGGAGATGATCCGCTGGGTATCCCCGGTAAGGCACATGATGCGGACCACGGCTGAAGAGATCGAACTGGGCGGAAAGACCATCAAGGCGGGGGAGAACCTCTGCCTGTGGTACCCCTCGGCCAACCGCGACAGCCAGGCCATAGACAACCCGGACGTATTCGATATCGAGCGTGACAACCGCAACCAGCTGGCCTTTGGTTATGGCGGCCATATGTGCCTTGGGCAGCACCTGGCGATACTGGAGGTAGAAGTTTTCTTCAGGGAGCTCCTGCCACGCCTCCGGCACATCGAGCTTGCCAAAGATCCAGAGTGGGTAAAGGCTATTTTTGTCGGCGGATTGAAATCGATGCCAGTGCATTACGAAATGCGCTAAGATCAGCGCCCCTGAGTCTGCAAGAATAATAATTCGGAGCGTCAATAATGGCCCACGCGCCTGAGTCGGATCTGCCAGTCATCTCCAACCTTGTTGAATTCGACACCCAGTCCGGGACGTTTCTGGAAAAGCTGGTATTCAACCATCGCCCCCTGGTACTGCTTTTTTGCATCGTCGTCACCCTGGGGCTTGGCTTCCAGGCCACCAAGGTCCGCCTGCAGGCCGGCTTCGAAAAGACCCTGCCCAAGGCACACCAGTATGTGATCAATTACCGGGAAAACCAGACGGCTCTCAAGGGCCTGGGCAATAGCCTGCGCATCGTGGTGGCCGTGAAGGATGGCAGTAT
>JAHEBM010000132.1:16942-51774 GCA_024642245.1 Haliea sp. | reverse complement strand
GCTCGCTGGCGCACGAGCTGGGCTGGCGCAATATCCGTATCAACGCCATAGCGCCGGGACCGACAGAGACCGAGGCCTTGCAGAAAACCGCCGGCGATTACGCCAGGGAAATGATCAAGAGTATGCCGCTGAAGCGCCTCGGCCAGCCCGAGGATATGGCCAGCGCGGCGTTGTTTCTGCTCTCTGACGAGGCGAGTTGGATCACCGGCCACATCCTCAACGTGGACGGCGGGCAGTTCATGCGCCCCTGAAAAAGCGCTAGCGACCTTGCCTGCATCGCCCCGGACCGGTGCGGGCCAGGTCGCGGGCAGGCAGCGGTAAAAAAATAAAAAACATTTTAAAAGATATGTAATATTTAGCGACAGGAATCATCTGCCAGGTGTAACCTGTAGCGAGACAAGGCGCTTCTGCTCAATTGGCTAATGCCCCGGATGTCACAGGATTGATCACAGGTGCCCAGAATATTTAAGGACTGAAATCCCTACTCATAATAAAAATTCCAGGTGATCGCTATGTTCAAGCCCTTCCACACCCTGCTGCCGCTTGCACTCATTGGGCTGGGTGTCGCGGGCCCTGCCCGGGCCCAGGACAATGCGTCCCTGGTGCTGGAGGAGGTGATTGTAACCGCACAGAAACGGACCGAATCGCTGGCGGATATTCCCATGACCGTGAACGTGGTGACCGGTGAAAAAATAGCCGACTTCGCCAGTTTCAGTTTCTCCGATATCAGTAACATGACAGCGGGCCTCGCCATCTCCGGTACTGATTTTGAAACCAATATCTCCACCCGGGGCCTGGGAACCGACCTCAATGCCGCGGTAGCCAGCCGGGTCACCCTGTATCTCGATGGCGCACTGATATCACAGGAAAGAGGGCTTTTCAGCGGCTTGTACGATCTCCAGCAGCTGGAGCTCCTGCGCGGGCCGCAGGGCACCCTGTATGGCCAGGCCTCCCCGGCCGGCGCGATCACGGTCCGTTCCCGTGACCCGAATCTCGAGGAAATCGACGGTTATCTGCAGCAGAGCCTGACCGAGCTGCAGGGCTCGAATACGCAATTCGGGGTATCCCTGCCGCTGTTAGAGAACGAACTCAGTGTGCGTGTTTCGGGGCTTTACGATACCAATGAGCACAGCGACGTGGAGAACATCACGCTTGGCAAGGATGATGAAAATGATACCAAGGCATTTCGAGTCGTTGCCCTGTGGCACCCCAACGATGAGTTCAGCCTGCGCCTTGCCTATCACGATATTCGCGACGAGTTCGATATCGATCCGGTCGTAGAGGGTAACGGGATTTCCTTCCAGGATCGCAAGGCACTGGGTAACTACGCTTCCACCATGAAGAATAATTCGGACTACACCGTACTGGAGCTCAACTATACCTTTAGCAACAATTGGACAAGCACCCTGCTGAGCAGTTACCAGAACAATGTCATTACCCGTGACCTCGACATGGATGCCACCGAGGTCCGGGCGCAACAGCAATATGTCGTTTCCGAAATAAAGGAACTGTTCAACTACGAGTGGCGCCTGGCATCACAGGCCGGTGAATTCTGGGACTGGACCATCGGTGCGTTTTACCAGGATACCAATGCCAACACGCCGGTATACGTGGATACCTATGTGGCGCCTGCCCCCGGCTTCAATGTATTCGCACGCACCATAGGCCCGGCCAAGAATGATTCGGAGGATATCGGGGTATTCTCCCACAATGTCTTCCAGCTCTCACAGAAGGCAACCCTGACTGCGGGCGCCCGCTACAACCGGGTGAAGCGGGGCAACCTCCAGGATTTCTATATCGAGTACTTCAGGTTGTTTGATGACGACAGCCTCGAGTACCTGGGCAACCTGGAGATCCAGGGCGTTGTTCCGCAGGACCAGAATTCCGAAGAGGATGCCTATACCGGCACCCTTAAATACCAGTACCGCTTTACCGATGAACTGATGGGATATGCCAGCTACGACCGGGGTTGGCGGGGCGGATCGGCCAATATTTCCGGTCGTCCGGCGCCGCCGGTTTTCGGCACGTTCAAGCCCGAAGACAGTGACAATATCGAAATCGGCCTTAAATGGGGTCTATGGGGCGGCAGGGGCATGCTCAGTGTTGCCGCCTACTACCAGACCTATACCGATTTCCAGTACCAGTCGGACACGGTGGAATACCGCGCGCCTGGTGGGACTGTCAACCTCGGCTCACCTGTGGTCAATGTCGATAAGGCAGAATCCTATGGTGTCGATACGGACCTGACCCTGTTGTTGAGTGAAAACTGGACCCTCAACGCGGCCGTGAGTTACAACAAGGCCGAACTCGCCGATGCCAAAAACGCGCCCTGTACGACGGGTGAGCCGTTGCCCGGGGGCGATTGGGCATTCAATACCTGCGATCTCACCGGGCAGCGGGCCGGTGACATGCCCGAGTGGTCCGCCAACGTGATTACCGAGTACTGGCAGGCAATCGGTACCACGGGCCGGGAATGGTATGCGCGCGGTTTGTTTAACGCAGAAAGTGATTATTACTCGCCCAGTGAATACTCAAACCTGGACCACTACGCCACCCTGGATGCGTTTCTCGGCCTGCGCTCGACCTCCAGCGGTTGGGACGCCAGCGTCTGGGTGAAAAATGTCACCGACGAGACGGCCAGGCTGAAGACCCAGCGCCCGGATCCGATACCGGATTTTGAAAATGGCGGCGAGCGGGACTCCGGCTATATCTGGGTCAAGCGCCAGCTTGGCCCCAGGATGGCCGGCATGACGGTGACTTACCGCTTCTGATTATGCACGCGCCGCGAGGCAGGCTGTTGGCCCGTCAGTCGGGGTAGGTGTAGATATGCTCGGACAGGTCAAGCTCCAGCAAGCCGTGCATTCCGACCAGTTCCGCCATGGGCGAGATGGCAGCCGGGGTTGCATCGGGATCGATGGTAATGTCGTAGCTGAATCGCGCCGGACCACGGGCGGCACTGGGCGTCACGCTGGCACGCGGATTGGCGGACCTGACGATCTGTTCCAGTCCCAGGGTCTCACCCCGCCACAGCCCTGTCAGGATGCCGCTGGACTCGCCGTCCTCGATGGCCTCGCAATCCTCGATCCAGAACCGGCCATGATTTTCATCGAGGATTTCAACCCCGGTTTTCACATACTCCGGGACAAAATGATGGTCCAGCTGAAGCAGTTTCAGCATGCTGTCCATGCCGTCGCCCTCGATAGCGAACAGGCGGCGCAAACGGGTGTGGTAAACAGGCGCCATTGCGGCGCAGTGTTCCGCGATGAGTTCCGAAGCGGCACTTTTTCCGTAGTGTTTATGCAGGCTCAGGTAGCTGGCCCGTTGCAGCAGGTGAACATCCAGCGCGAACTCCTTGAGCTGCGTTGCGAGCATCGCGGTATCCAGGTCTTCCAGGCGGAAGTCGCGTTTGAAGGGGCCGGAGTAATCGGGCAGTCCATCCCCCCGGGGGGCCGGGCGGGAAAACATGAACTGCCCGGCGCGCGTGCCGCGGACAATCTCGGTAAACTCGTTTTGTTCCACCACCCCCACGCGATCGGCTATCGAGACCTCCCAGCGGCAGGGGCCCGCCGCGGGCACGTCACCGGTATGGGGTGGACGGTAAATCGGGCTGCAGCGGGCGCCGCGGTTGACCGCCATGACTGTCGCATCAAAAGTGGGGTCTTCCATGTCGACGCAGATCTGGGTTTCACTCGCCGGGTCGCCCCCGGTCATGGCGCGCACGCCGTTGTAGGCGCCACAGGAGGTAAGCCAGAAAAAACCCTGGTCATGTGACCTGTAGTCGTAGTGGAACTTGAGCCACATATGCGGCGCGCCGATGTCCAGCTGAAAGCCCTTCATGATGACATCGACCCCGTCGCCGGATATGCCGTGAAGATAGCGGTTCCTGGCGTTGTACACCGGGCTTGAACCCATCCATTCGTCGATGGCCAGGGCCGTCATGGCCTTCATTCCCCAACGGGAAGCAACCAGTGGCATGATGGCCCGGTCGTGAACCTGGTTGAACAGCATCACCTCCCTGGCGAAGCGGGCCTGCGTCTTGCGGTCCAGCATATCCCATGAAAAATCCGCGCGTAGTGGGCCGCTATAGTCTTTCAAAACATTTACTCCAGAATGGGATATCGTCCGGATCCAATGTAGACAAAAAGTAAAAACCTGTCTACCAGGTCTTCCGGTTCGTGGTGTCAAGCGCTGCCTGTGCTTCTCTCGAAGTCGCTGTCCTGCGTTGCAGTAATCTCTCAAGAGCCTGTTAATGATGTTCGAAACCGCGAAAAACCGGGGGTTGGATCAAGCCCGTCGGTGCTGTTACATTCGACCTATGCAGGGTAAAAAACTTGCATATTCACGGTGTGATGAATACCCTATAAAGCATAGTTAAAGAAATGTTTTATGCAGGTGTCAGGAACAAAAATGACCTACCGTCCAAAACGCATGCGATTCGGTGCCTTTTTCGCCCCCTTTCACAATGATCGAACCAGTCCCACATTTGCGCTGGAGCGGGACCTGGGCCTGGTAAAGCATCTCGATACACTGGATTTCGACGAGGCCTGGATAGGCGAGCACCATTCAGGTGCCTATGAGTGCATTGCCTCGCCGGAAGTGTTCATCGCAGCCGCCGCTGAGCGCACGCGCCATATCCGGTTCGGAACCGGTGTCAGTTCGCTCTCGTACCACCACCCGTTGATCCTGGCGGACCGTATCGCCCAGCTCGATCACCAGACCCGGGGGCGCATCATCTTCGGTGTGGGCCCGGGCCAGTTGATCGCCGACGCCCACATGATGGGCGTCGACCCGGCCCGCCTGCGCGATCGCATGGGTGAGTCCTTCGATGTGCTGGTCAGGTTACTGAACGGTGAGACCGTCACGGCCCAAACGGACTGGTTCACGCTGCGCGACGCACGCATGCACATACTGCCCTACCAGGCGAACCTCGAGCTCGCCGTGGCCTCCGCCATTTCACCCTCGGGCGCCCGACTGGCCGGCCAGCACGGGGCCGCCATGCTGTCGGTCGCCGCATCGAGTCCGCAGGGCTTCAAGGCGCTGGCCGACAGCTGGGACATCTGTGAGCAAAAGGCCGCCGAGTACGGAAAGACCGTCAACCGGGACAGTTGGCGGGTTGTCGTGCCCTTCCATATTGCAGAAACCCGGGAGCAGGCCAGGCGCGACCTGGAATTCGGCCTGCTGGATATGTTCACCTATTTCCATAAATTCGGCGGCGAGCTGTTTCCGCAGGTGAAAGATGTCGACGAGGCCATCGAGGTCTGGACCCAGGGCGGGCTTGGCGCATTCGGGGTCGGCCTGGTTGGCACGCCGGACGATCTCGTCGAGCGTATCAAGACCCTGCAGGAACAGTCGGGTGGGTTTGGCGCTTTCCTGTCACTGGCTCACAATGCGGCCAGCCATGAGGCGACCAGGAAGTCCTATGAGCTGCTGGCCCAATATGTCATGCCGCATTTCCAGCACTGCAATGCGAATCGGACCGCATCGCTGGAATGGGCGGCTTCCAATGCGGAATATTTTATGGAGGCTTACGTCGGGGGTATCAACAAGGCAATAGCGGACCATGAAGTCGAGCAATCTGAAAAGGCCCTGGCGCAGGAGAAACCTCGAGTATGATCAGGCACGTCACGCTTATTAATTTCAAGCCCGGAACAAGCCAGGCGCAGAAAGCGGCGGTACTGGATGCTTTTCGCCAGCTGCCGGATCACATTCCCGCCATCAGGGAATTCTCCGTCGGACTCGATCTTGGTTTACTCGAAGGCAACGCGGGACTGGCCGTGTTTGCCGGCTTTGAAAGCGAGGCGGACTTTCTTGAATATTCCAGCCATCCGGCCCACGGCACCGTCGTGTTTCCCGTTTGCGGCCCAGTGATGGCGGGATACTCCACCGCGCAGATCGGTAACGACTGAACAGGCTGTGCTAGGGCAGGCTGTACGCCACGATGGCATCGCCCAGCATTTCCCCGACCTTGTCCGCCCCCTTGGCAGCATAAGCCAGGGGTCCGTGGCCGCCTGCCGCGATTGCAATGAATTGCTTGCCCTCTGGGGTCAGGCGGTAACTGATCGGGGTGGCCTGGGCCGGTGCGGGCAGCTTGCTCTGCCACAATAGTGCTCCCGAAGCGGTATCAAAGGCGCGGATGTAGCCATCCAGCGTCGCGGCCACGAATACCAGTTCTGACGCGGTTTGCAGTGTCCCCCCGGTATTAGGGGTGCCCCAGTCAAGCCATCGCCCCACGCCAAATGGCGCCAGGCCTGCGAGGTTGCCCAGCGTGCGCTCCCACAGGGTCTCGCCGGAGTCCAGGTCGATCGCGGTCAGCACACCCCAGGGCGGTGCGGTACAGGGGGTGTTGTGTGGCGACAGGAAGCCACCCCTGGTGACGACATAACCGGTGCCTTCTTGCGGGTTTGCGCCGACGAGATCGGAACCCTCGAGGCTGCCCGCCTGTTCCCTGGGCAGGAGTTTTACCGTGTAGGGCACCCGCATGGAGTTGACCAGCATGATGTTGGTCCCGGGGTTTACCGATACCGAGCCCCAGTTGACGCCACCACCGAGCCCGGGCCACAGCAGTGTGCTCCGCTCCAGCGCGGGCGGCGTGAACATGCCCTGGTACTCGAAGCGCCTGAACTGCGCCTGGCACGCGGATTTATCGCCGGGGTAGATGCCCCACAGGTCGTCTTCATCGAGAACATCCGGATGAACCGGCCTGGGCAGGGTGGGGAAGGGCTGGGTGGGCGAGGTAAATTCTCCGGGTACCGCCGTTGCGGGCACGGGCCTTTCCTCCACCGGAAACAGGGGGGCACCCGATTCCCGGTTCAGCAGGAATATATGGCCCATCTTGGTGGCGACAATAACGCCCGGCGTGTCCCCATGCTGTTCGAAAGTGACCGGCTGGGCGGCGATATCGAGGTCCCAGAGGTCGTGATGCACGGCCTGGAAGTGCCAGATACGCTGGCCCGTCGTGGCCTCGAGCGCGATGACCGAGGTGCCATAGTAATCCCTGTCGCCACGCTCAGGGCCGCCGTAGTGGTCAGGTTGTGAGCCGCCGGTGGGCAAAAAGACGATCTTCCTGTCCGGATCAGCGGAAATCGTGCCCCAGGTATTGGGCGTGGCGCGGGTGAAATTGACACCCGCGCGTGCCTGCTCTGCGCTTATGGGCTCGGCGCCCGGTGGCACGGGATCAAAGGCCCAGCGCAGTGCCCCGGTGCGTATGTCGAACGCCCGTACAACCCCCGGAGGCGCATCGACCCGCTGCCCATCCTGGATGAAGGCCCCGGTAATGACGAGATCGCCGATCACCAGTGGCGCGGACGTCACGTAGTACTCCCCGACCCTGACGTCGCCCAGGTTTTCCAGCAGGTTGACCGAGCCGTTTTCACCGAAGTCCTCGCAGGGTTTGCCGGTGCGGGCGTCGATGGCGATAAGGCGGGCATCGAGTGTGCCGGTGAGGACCCGGCTGCTACAGGTCGCGTCGTCCCCGGCGCGCCAGTACGCTACACCCCGGCAGGAGGGCGTATAGACACCGGTGAGGTCGACCTGCGGGTCGAAGGACCAGCGTTCCCGCCCGGTTTCCGGGTCCAGGGCGATGACCCGGTTGTAGGGCGTGCAGATGTACATGGATCCGTCGACCACCAGGGGCGTCGCCTCGAACGCGGTGGGGCCGTGCCGGGCATTGCCCGGGGAGACATCGCCGGTATGGTAGACCCAGGCTACCTCGAGTTCGTCGACATTGTCCGCAGTCACCTGGGTAAGCGGGGAAAACCGCTGGCCACCCTGGTTGCCGCCGTAGAAGGGCCATTCGGCCGTCGGGCCGGAGAAGTCTACTGCCTGGCGATTGCAGGCGGACAGGGTCACGAGTGCGCCCATGACCACGGCTGCCAAAGTCCTCAATCCCGTTCCCATACGGTGCCTGTCGCGAGAGTTTTTCACGGTTCAGTCGATGTCGACGATGCGGATCGTGCGATTGGGACAGTAATCTACCGCGTCCTGTACTTTCCCTCGCAAAGCCTCGCCGGGCCGGTCATTGCGGACCTTTACCTTGGGATAGCCAGTGCCCATGTCGACAACTTCAAATATTTCGGGACACTCATCGGCACAAACCCCGTGCCCCTGGCAGAGCAAAAGATCAACTTCAATTTTATAGTCGGGCATGGCCGATACCTATCTGCGCTTGCGGTACCTGAGAATACAGGGATCAGACGGCCTGAGGATCAGCGACGGCATGATTTCGGCATAGGTTCCGGGAGGGCCGGCCAGTTCAAACTCGTACTCGCTCAGGAGAATGGCGAAGATCACTTTAACCTGGAGCATGGCGAACGCATTGCCCACGCACTTGCGCTGGCCACCGCCGAACGGGATCAGCGCAAAGGGGTTGTCAGGGTTGGGCCGGTGGGGATCGAATTGTTCGGCGTGGGGAAACTGTTCCTCGAGGCGGTGGGCGACATAGGGGCAAAGCATCACATTCTTTCCCCTGGGGATGATATGGCCCTTGTAGTGGAAATCCTCGACGACTCGCCGGGTGAGTGTATTCAGCGGCGGGTGCACGCGCAGCGTCTCCCGGATAAAGCCTTCGGTGAGGGCCATGCGGCGCAGGGTTTTCATGTCGAAACCATCCGCACTTGCGGCCATTGTCGCATCGATTTCCGCAACCACCTCGTTTGCAAGTTCCGGGTTGCGGGCGAGTTCAACCAGTACCCAGGCGGCTGTGTTGGCGCTGGTATGGTGTCCGGCGAACATGAACCAGACGATCATCCCGGCGATTTCACTGGTGCTCAGGTGCTTGCCGTCGGCGTAGGTGGCGTCCATATAGATCTGTAGCAGGTCGGGATGAACCTCGCCACCGGCACGGCGCAGCGTGACCCTTTCGGTGATCAGCTCTTCCAGCCTTGCCCTGGCCAGGTCCCGGGCATGGTAGGCGCTTTTTTGCGCATTCGGGTCCTGCAGGCCACCGGCATCCGCGGCAGCGCCCAGGGTGTGGTACAGGCTCGCGAATTCCTCTGTCAGCGAGTAACGGAATTCGGATCCCAGCAGGCAGTGGGTAGACGTCTTAATCGTGAGATCGGCAAACCCCTCGTAAAAATCCATCTCGCCACTGTCGCCCCAGTTGGCGATCCACTCCCGCGTCTCCTTTGCGATCACGGGTGCATAGTGGTTCATTCTTTCGCTCGCCAGGCCCCGGGAGTGCATGCGCAGTTGCTGTCGCTCGATATCGATGGGCGCGCCGTACTGAATCCCCTTGCCAAAGATGGGCACCATGAACTGGTAGGCCTCGCGGGCACTCACGTTGATGTCATCGGCGCGGAAAACAGCTTCGTGGGCCTGGGGACCGACCATCAATACCGTGTTGATGCCACCCATATCGAACTCGGCCAGTTCGCCACACTCGCGGTAGGCGCGCATGAGGAAGTAGGCGGGGTGGGCACAGAACTCCTCGAAATGGCCGCCTTCCCCGGCGGGCCGGGCGCCGCTGACGAATGGGATAACCGGGGCGGATGCTTTGTCTTCAGCGGCTGGCGGGTTGCCCGTCTCAGTCATTTTCCCATCGCTCATTTGGAATAAAACATTTATAGATAAATCTTTTGTCGATTATAGTGAGCTTGTCCGCAGCGGGCAAGCAAGGTGGCCGTAACCGACCCCTGTGTGTACTGCAGGGACATGAGGCCGGGGTCGGGAGTCGGGGGAGTCTCGCCAAAACCTGCCGAACACTCAAGACACGGGGAACGACAATTTGTTAGCCTACTCGCCTTTGTTGCCAATTGCATGGTGCTATCGTACATGACTGACGAACTGAGCAAGGCCGATATCGATGCCATGGGGCGGCAGGCAGCGAAGAGCAAGGCCACCCAGGACAAAATCATCAACGCGGTCATCAGCCTGATAAAAGAGAAAGGGTACGCGGCTGCCAGTTCAACCCAGATCGCCCGGCGGGCCGGGGTTACCTGGGGTGCGGTCCAGCATCATTTCGGTGGCAAGGAAGAAATACTGGAAGAGGTACTGGAGCGCTCCCACTTCCAGTTTCACCAGACCCTGAGCGCGGGCCGCTTTACCACGGGGGCGCCGGAGCGGCGGGTGGCCAAGTATGTGGATGCCGCCTGGTACCACTACCAGGGTGAAGAATATATGGCCACCCTGGAAATACTGTTGGCGACCCGCGGTCACGGCAAGGCGGCAAACGATCTCTCCATAAGCCGGAGCCGGGAGGAGCATTTGAAACTCGGGCGGCGCATTTTTCATGACAGCGGGGTCTCGGACAGGGGCCTGCAGGAGGTCATTTATATTGTTCACTGTATGCTGACAGGCATTCTTATCGAAATGGCGCTTGAGCCGAAGAGCTTTGATGCCAGGATTTATACCAGGCACCTGAAAACCGTTGTCATGGGCCTGCTGTATCCATAGGGCGCGAAAGATGTCGCGGGTTGACCCCGACCGATCGCTTTCCCCCTTTTACGCGCGAGACTGCACTGCATCCGGCGCAAATACCCGGCCGATGTTGTTGAACGCTTTGTGCTTCGAGTACAATCGCAGTGTACCTGCCGCAGAGTCGATGACACCCTGATCTATACTAGTGGTCGGTCAATAGCGATTACACTCAACCCATAGATTTTTCAGGTGATATTTCAACCGGCAACAAGGCGTGGAAAGATGTTTGGGGGGCTGGCCAGGGTGTGGGCAGTACAAAAAAACGTGATACTACAGCTGAGATCGTAACTGCTCTGGAGAAAGACTATTTCACTAGCCTCGCGCGTTGGGGAAGGACGTAATGATCTTCGTTGGCGAGACCAGGTCGGCACAGTTCGTGCCAACAAATCAGTTCAATCGCTGCAGGTAGGCACACCGCGTATGACCTCAAAAAAATTATCGAGAGAAGACTGGGTCGGCGCGGCAATGAATGTGCTGGCAACGGGTGGCATAGACCTGGTGCGGGTTGACAGGCTCGCAAAGGATTTGGAAATATCCCGGGGCCGCTTAAAGGCCCAAAATCCTCAGAAGCTGCATCGATAGAAATGTCACTTAGGGCGTGGGCCCGGCGAGACGGTATAGCGCGGGCAGTAGTGGATGAAGTGGACGGGCATAGAATAGCGTTCATTGAGCAGATATTTACCGAAATCGGGCATAACCCGGAACAGTCCAGTGATCTCGCGCACCTGGCATATGCCTGCATCCTCAGTCAGGCCCTGTTGTTCCCGAATTTATCTGACAAGGTAAAGGGCGCAAGGATCAAGCGACTCACGTCACGGCTATTGCAAAGCCGACTAATTCAATAAGCCAAGTAGAGAGAAACGGGAGAAAATATGAAAACTCTATACCTGCGGCCGGGGGCCTGTTCATTAGCGGTTCATATCGTGTTGCGAGAAATCGGCGAAGAATTCGATATTGCAGAGGTCGATCTCATGACCAAGACACTGGCAGATGGTGGTGACTACCTGGCTGTTAATCCCAAGGGGCAGGTGCCTGCACTCAGGCTCGATGACGGCACCCTGCTTACCGAGGGGCCTGCGATTAACCAATACCTGGGGGACACCTATCCCGGGTGCGGTCTGCTGCCGGCTGTGGGAACGATTGACCGCTATCGTGTTTTGGAATGGGTCAACTACATCGCCACTGAGATCCACAAGAATATCAGCCCGCTGGCCCGGGGCGGGATAAAGGCAGAGGATATGCCAGCGGCGCTCAAAACGATTGAGTCCAAGTTCGCTGTTGCTGATTCCGGACTTTCCGGTAGGGATTACCTTACCGACGGGGGTTTTACTATCGCTGATGCCTATCTTTTTGTGGTTGCAGGCTGGATGCCCATGATCGGCATAGACTCAGGGAAATTTCCCAACCTCTTGGCTTATAAGGCGCGAATAGCCAGTCGCCCAGCTGTGGCGGCTGCAATGGTGGCCGAGAGATTGGTTTAGGACATGCGTTCAACCCTGGTCCTGGAAAATTCTACCCAGGCCAGGCGTTCGGCTGTCTTATCTATTAGTGGCATTTATAGGTTACCAGGCTGATTCCTATTTTTTATCCATGCTTCTGTCCCCAATAATGATGCCGATGAAGTTCTGATTAGTCAGCGATTCTCAAAGGTAACGCCACGATGGAAGTACAGCGCAAGGTTTTGACCCCGGAACAAATTGAGTCCTTTTGGAAAGATGGAGTGATTTGTATCCGTCAGCTGTATACAGAGGATTGGGTGACTCGGATTCGTGCATTTCTCGATGATATTGTGTCCCGACCGTCCCCGATAACGGGTCCGAGGGATCCCTCGTCTAAGTTCCACTCGGACGTGAATACCTGGTTAACGAACGACGAAGTAAGGGATTTGGTCCTGTACGGACCAGGAGCGTCAGTGGCGCAGCAGGTATTCCAGTCAGATCGAGTTATTTTTTATTACGATCAGATATTTGTGAAAGAGCAGCTCGCACCGGCTCCCACGCCCTGGCATCACGATTTTACCTTCTGGCCACTGGAGGGGAACCAGATTGCGTCATTGTGGGCTTCGGTTGATCCAGTCGATGCAGAGTCATCTGCACTTGAGTTCGTCATCGGTTCACATCGGTGGCCCCAGCGCTTTCGCGCCATTGGCGCTGACGGTTCGGATTTTTCAACCGGCGAAACATTGGAAGAAGTTCCCGATATAGACGCAGACAGAAGCAAGTTCGATATCGTAAGTTGGGAACTAGAGCCCGGGGATGCGCTGCTATTTCATGCGCTGACGCTGCACGGGGCCCGGGGTAACCGATCGGTGCACAAGAAACGACGGGCGATTGCCACGCGCTGGTGTGGCGATGACGTCGTCTATCGTCCGGGTAAAGCGATGGAATTTTACCGGCATGATCTTAAGGACGGTGAGCCGTTTTCAGCCCCTGTTTATCCGCAGGTTTACCCCGGTTTGATTCCCGAACAAATTTGCGCGCGCTTGGCCGGACCGGTTTTTCCCGATCCGGAAATTCTGCGTACTACGCTCCAGCGGGCGAGCCGACTCAATCGGGTGGAGCTGAGACCCGATCCCGCTGTTATAAAACTTCAGGCTTCCCGTCCAGTTGATCCCGCCTGAGCAAGCCAGCTATAAGACAGATTTATATATCTGCCATGGACTATCTATTTCACTTGTGTTCTCTCTCCTGCCAGAGTGCAGCACCAGGCGAGTGCAGTGCATCTCATGCATTACCTTTCCAAGATGGCCCCTAACCGGGCACGAATAAGACCCATAATATAGAGGTGTGTAATGAATCTTCTGAAATTGTTCACTCCACGTAAAACCCTTTCACTCGCGGTACTTGTTGCGTCCGCTCCCTTGTATGCTCAGTCTACTGAGGAAAGTACACAGGCGAATGCCGGCGGCAGCAAGGCGCTGGAAGAAACCGTAGTCACGGCCCAGAGGCGCGCAGAATCAATTCAGGACTCCTCTTTGTCGATCGTCGCCCTGTCAGCCCAGGAGATGACCGACAACAATGTTACGCAGGTGCGGGACCTTGCAAAAATTGTTCCGGGGTTACAAATAGGGCAGGCCGGTGCAGCAACCCAGATCTATATCCGGGGGATTGGCGATTTTGGCTCGACTTCCCAGACTAACCCCGCTGTTGCCTTCAATGTCGACGGAGTGTACGTCGCTCGCCCGGCGGGTGTTGAAGGAAATTTCTACGACCTTGAGCGGGTAGAGGTTCTCAAGGGTCCCCAGGGTACCCTGTACGGGCGCAATGCAACCGGCGGAGCCATAAATGTCATAACCCAGAAACCAAATTTTGACAGTTTCGGGGGCTATGGAAGCCTGGACGTTGGCAACTACGACAAGGTTGCATTCCAGGGAGCTGTCAATCTGCCGGTTACGGAAGAATTTGCGCTTCGCGCAGCCGTCAATATCGTTGATCGCGGCCCTTACGTTAACTACAACTTTGGCGATGACAAGCAGGAATCCGTGCGCCTGCATTCGTTGTGGCAGCCAAGTGAGCGCCTTTCCTGGTTGTTGAGCGCTGATTACACTCACGTTGGCGGTGGTGGCACAGAGTATGTCCCGTTGAATACAATTCCAGGGGTGGGTGACGAGTGGACCAGCATTACTGATCCGCGTGTTAGCGCTTTCTATGACCAGCTGGCGGTAAAGAGTAACCTCTGTTTGCCGGTACCGCTGAGTAGTTATGCCGGGGCCTGCCCGCAGAACCCTCTCCCGTTTTATCAGTTGGTTGAACCTTTCACCGGTGATCGTGGTAATACGGATAACAAATTCTGGAGTGTCAGCTCGGAACTGAACTATGAATTTGATTTTGCCACCCTGACCGTACTCCCGGCCTATCGTTCAGTCGAGCTTGATTACAATACTTATCCCGGCGGATTCCTCTTTGACATCTCAGCTGAAGACAAGCCTGAAACCTCCAAAGCCTCCTCTCTGGAGATTCGACTTGCGAACGAGACTGAGAACTTTAAATGGGTGGGTGGGCTGTACTACTTCGATGAGAAGCAGCGCGGGCTCGCGATGGTGGATGCGGGCTTCGTTCAGTATATCCTGATCGACCAAGCGCTGGATACCACCAGCTATGCTGGGTTCGGCCAGGCGACCTACAGCCTGTTTGATAACTTTCGGCTGATCGGTGGCGCGCGCTATACATCCGACGACAAAAAGATTACTCCTGAGTCCTATCACCTGCAGGGGTCGGCGGGTTATCTGACTGCAGTTGGTGGCGGGTGTGTTCCCGGCCCAGTGGGTGGGACGGCCCTAATCGGCTGCCAGCTTCCAAGTGTGGTGGGCGACGATACTTTCGATGAGTTCAACTGGAAAGTTGGAGCTGAATACGACGTGGCAGACGATAATATGTTGTATGGCATTGTAAGCACCGGTTTCAAGGCCGGCGGTTTTTACAACGGGGAGGATTCTTCCGGAGGGGCCGGATCATACGACCCGGAAACAGTACTAGCTTACCAAGTTGGCTCGCGAAACCGTTTTCTCGACCAGACACTTCAGCTTAACATGGAGGCGTTCTACTACGACTACAAAGATCACCAGGAGCCGGTTATCATTCGCGATGTCAGGGGTACAACGGTGCAATCTCAACAGAATGCCGGTGATGGGACGATCTATGGCATGGATCTCGACCTGGTTTACCTGGCTACAGAAAACGGGACCTTGCATGTCGCGGTGGAATACCTTGACACAGAGTACGATGAGTTCACCTATACATCGCCGATCCTGCCGCCTCTCCCATTGTTCATACCCCCAGGGGCCTCAGGTTGTGATGTGACGGATAGTGCAACGGAGCAGTCAGTAGATTGCTCGGGGTTTCCTCTGACGCGCTCTCCAGAGTGGTCGGGATCGATAGGCTATAACCATAATTTCAATCTTGCTGATGGTGGGGTTGTTGAAGCGGAGGCCAATATGCACTTCGCATCAAGTCAGTACCTTTCTACTGATTACCTGCCGATTTCGCATATATCGAGTTTCGAAACCTATAATGCCATGCTGACCTACCGTGCCCCGGAGGATGCGTGGGCGCTGTCCGCCTACGTGCAGAACATTACCGATGAGGCAGTGTACACCAGTGCAATTCGCAGCTCGTTTGTTGTCGGCTTCTCCAGCGCCTCGCTGGCGCCGCCGCGAACCTATGGCATGCGCCTGAGCATGAACTTCTGATCTATGTCAGTAGAGACCGGGGTTCTTCGACAGCCTGGTAGCGGCCAGCCTGAGCGGAATATCGAGGCGGAGTATCGAGCTGACGGTAGCGTGATCGTGCGAAACGCCCTGGCGCTGCCACCGCTGCAATCTACCTTGACCGAGCGCCTGGCCTATTGGGCAGACCGGCGACCTGACCAGGTTTACCTCTCCCATGGCTCGCGTTCGATCAGCTATAGCGAGGCGCACTCCCTCAGGCGGAGGATGGCCGCCAGGATACTCACTCTGCCGGTATCTGCGGAATCCCCCCTTATGATCCTTGGGGGTAATGGCGTTAACCACGCGCTGCTCATGCTAGCGGCGATGAGTGTCGGTATACCGGCCGCTATCGTCGCGCCGACGGCTGTACAAGCGGCTGCGGCACCCTGGCACAAACTGGCCAAGCTTGTAGCGCAAGTGACTCCCGGCCTGGTGGTAGCTGATGATGAGGCAGGTGCTGTCGCAGCCCTGTCGGCCATTGGCTACGGCAGGGTGCCCGTGCGGTCACTTTCCACTCTGGCCTGGATGGAGGCTGTCGAGGCTGTCAAGGACAATGTGCTGAACCGTGCAGAAGCGGCGGTGACGCCAGACACCGTGGTGAAACTGTTGTTTACCTCCGGGTCAACAGGCACACCAAAGGCTGTAATGAATACCCAGCGCATGATGGTTTCCAGTATGCAATCACTTGGCCTGTGTTGGTCTTTTCTTTCGGATCGGGCACCGGTAATGGTGGACTGGCTGCCGTGGAGCCATACTTTTGGTGGTAACCATTGCTTTAACCTCGCACTGTGGTTCGGTGGGAGCTTTCATATTGACGATGGTAAGCCACTTCCAGGAATGGTGGAGCAGACTATCGCGGCGATCCGACAATGTCGCCCCACAGTGTATTTTAATGTGCCTGCGGGTTTCGAGGCGCTATTGCCCACCCTCGAGAACGATGAGGAATTCGCGCGAGATTTTCTTGGTAATCTTGATTTCATTTTTAGTGGCGGTGCGCCCATGCCGGCTGCCATGCGGACACGCATAGAAACAGTTGGTCTGCGGGCCGTGGGGCGAGCCCCATCGATATTCGGTGGCTGGGGTTCGACAGAGACGGCTCCCTGTTCCACGATCGTGAATTTCGAAACGCCCCACGCCACAAATCTGGGCATACCCTTACCCGGTACCGAGATCAAAATGGTGCCGGACGGTGGCCGCATGGAGTTGCGAGTCAGGGGAGGCAACGTGATGCCTGGCTACTGGCGACAGCCAGAAGCCACGGCCGCCGCCTTCGATGAAGAGGGCTTCTACCGTATTGGTGACGCCGGCCGGTTGGCGGATCCCGGGGATCCGGCGGCCGGAATTTTATTCGACGGTCGCGTGGCGGAAAATTTCAAGCTGACTTCCGGAACCTGGGTTAACGTGGGGGCACTGCGACTTGCTGTCATTACAGCGGGTGAGACACTGATATCTGATGCTGTGGTAGCGGGGGAAGGGCGGGAAGAAATCGGTCTGCTGTTGTTTCTCAATAGTGAATCGTTATGCAAGCGTTTCAATACAACCACTATCAATCAGGTGGACCCCGCGGAAATTCGTGAGCACGTTGGCAAATTGCTTGATCGGTATAATGCGGATCAGATCGGAGCAAGTACGCGCATAGGACGTTTCCTGATCATGGAGGATGCGCCGAATGCGCTCCAGGATGAAATCACCGAGAAAGGTTATATCAACCAACGAAAGGTTCTCGAGCGACGTTGTGCATTGGTAGAACAGTTGTATTGTGATCCACAGGACTAGCCTGATTTTTATGGCCACGTATATAGACAGGAGAGTCGGATGAAACTGGCGCGGTTTACCTATGGAGGCGTGACCCGGCTGGGTAAGGTGATGGGCGATGTGATCGTTGATTTGAGCGGCATTGCCGGCCCCGGGGCTTCGATGAAATCGCTATTGCAGCGACTGGATGCCCTCCGGCCACAACTGGAGAAGGCGAAAGCCAATGCCTACCCACTGAGTGAAGTGATCTTGGAGGCACCGATAGACGATCCGCGCAAATTCCTGGCCATTGGCATGAATTATGAAAAACATGCACAGGAAGCAGAAGACGCCGGTATTCCCAGGCCCACGAGCCAGCTCTGGTTCAACAAGCAGGTGCAGTGCATAACCGGCCCGTATCACCCGATCGAGATGCCCCGCGTATCCGATAAATTGGATTACGAGGCTGAACTGGGTGTGATCATAGGGCGCTATTGTCGGCACGTTCCATGCGCAGAAGCACGCTCCGTGATCGCAGGCTACCTGGTATGCAACGACGTATCGGTTCGCGACTGGCAGACGCGCTCCCCAACCTTCACGCTGGGGAAGTCGTTTGATACGCACGGTCCGTTGGGGCCCTGGATAACCACAGATGACGAGATCGCCGACCCACATGACCTGGAAGTCTGGCTCACGGTAAATGGTGAAGAGCGGCAGAGAAGCTCAACCTGCGATATGGTCTACGACATTTATGAACAGATAGCCTATTTGTCCACGGTGATGACACTGGAACCTGGCGACATACTGGCAACCGGTACACCGTCGGGTGTGGGTGCCGCAACCGGTCGATTTCTGAAGCTGGGAGATGTCGTCAGGGTCGGTGTGAGTGGCCTAGGGCATATCGAGAATCGGGTTGTCGCCGAGGCTGAATGAAATACAGCCGGTTTTCCCGGATTACTGTTCTGACCTCAATTGCTTACAGTGGTCCAGCACAACGTTCTTGAACCACTTGTGAGCGGGATCCCGCTCCTTGCTTGAATACCAGGCCAGGGAAAGATTCAGTTGCATGGGAAGCAAGCCCTCGTCGATGATCTTAATCGGAAGGAACTTTCCCATGTACTCGGCGATGCGACGCGGCACGACAGCGGCGCAACCCGTCTCAAATGCCAGGGCGGGCAGCAAGCTGAACTGCTGGACCTGTATCATGGCATCGCGGCCCTGTTGATTCTGTCCCGAAATTGCTCCCAGGATTGTCGCGTCAACAGGAGCCAGAGCTGGGTAATACATTGCATAGCGCTCCGCCAGGAGGTCGGCGCGAGACGGTTCCGCGACCTGCGCCAGCGGATGCTCGCTTGATACCACTGTCACGAATTCATCTTCAACAAGCATCGTGTGTACGAGGGCGGGATGGCGACCATCCTGGAACAGCATGTCGGGAACGATAAAGAAATCGACTTCGCCGGCATGGGGCTCAAGTGAAATATGAGGGATATCGACAAAATGCAGGGATACGTTGGGCGCAATTTCCTGCAGGCGTCGAATCAGGAAGGGTGCAACTGTTATTACGGCGTAATCCGCACTGGCGATAACGAATGTTCGTTCCGCCTTGGCTGGGTCGAAGCGCTCGGTCTCCAGAATTTCCTCGAGTGCCGCGCAAACTTTTTCCACGGGCTCGATCAATTGTTGTGCGCGTAGCGTCAGCGCCATTCCGCGACCATCGCGAACAAGCAGCGGGTCATCCAGGATTTCCCGAAGCCGCGTCAGCACACTGCTGACGGCCGGCTGGGTTAAGCCGACAGATTCGGCGGCGCGCGACAGGTTGCGTTCCTGCAGCAAAGCGCGCAGCACAGGCAGATGATTAAGGTTAACGGAGCGAAGTGACATGGACCCTAATATATCACCAGCTCTTATACCTGCACACCAAGATATCAATTTTTAATTCCGTCCAAGGCTTGTCACTATATCCGTGCTACCTAAATAACAATCAGGTGATGAAATGAGTGAGAGAACTTACAATGTCGGTGGTGTGGTGCTGCCACGGCCATTCAGTATTCAGCGCCTGGGGCATATCGGGCTAACCCAGGCTGACTTGGAGGCCTGTACCGACTTTTATGTCGATGGTCTGGGGTTTCGCCGGACAGATCCCCTGATTTTTCCGGGTATGGATAAGCCGCTGGCCTGGTTCACCAGTCACGGTACCGACCATCATACCCTGGCGCACATCGACGCCATGCTGGAAGCCGATAACCCTCATTACGCGAGGGGGGTCAGCGTCAACCAGATATCATTCCAGGTGGGCACGCTGGCCGAAGTGGCTGACGCAAACAAATATTTTTCCCAGAACAATATCCAGACCTGGCGTTATGGCCGGGATTTCCCGGGTAGTAATTGGGCAGTTTACGCTTACGATCCTGACGGCTTCCGGGTTGAGCTATTCTACGGCATGGAGCAGGTCGGTTGGGACCGTCAGAGTAAGCCACCACAGTTTTACCTGCCCCCGGACTATACACCCGCCATTCCGGAAGCTGCGGAAATCAGTGAAATAAAGCAGGTGAGGTCTGAACACCCTGAGCTGCCCGCCGGTTTTCGACCGCAAGAAGATATGCCCTATGACTTTGAGGTCGGTGGCGTAAGGCTTCAGCGTCCATTCGCCATTAACCGGGTTGGCCCGGTGCATCTCTTTGTCGACGATGTCGATCTTTCCGAAGCATTTTACACCCGTCATATCGGTCTGGTTCGTACAGAGGAGTTGACCTGGCAGGGTCACCGAGTCTGCTTCCTGAGGCATGGTACCGACCATCATTCAATCGGTTTGTTTCCAATAGAATTGCGAGCTCTCCTGGGGATGGATAAGCGCACCCGTCTGTTCAGCTTTGGTGTGGAACTGGGGTCATATCAGCAGTTGGTTGACGCGGTGGCCTGGCTGAAAGAACGCGGTGTGGATGTTGTGATCGACCTGCCTGTGGAGCTTCGCCCCGGTATTGATTACGCAGCATTTATCCGCGATCCGAGTGGTCACATGACAATGCTCTATTGCGGAATGGAGCAAATTGGGTGGGACGGGAACCCCCGTACTCTCGAGCAGCGTAGGAAAGTTTCCGCCAACTGGCCGGCGACTCTTGAGCCGTTATCGGATACCAATATGACCCTCACTCGCCTGGGCCCAATGGCCTGATTTATGCTGAAAACCTGGACCTTGCTGGAGCTTTAAATATGACATTCTGGACTGAATTACTTGGTCGAACATTCTCGGTGGGACAAAGGGATGTTGCCGGGGTGGATACAAGAGTACTGACTACCGGGCAGGGTGAGCCCGTCTTGTTCCTGCACGGCATCAGCGGACACCTGGAAGCATTCTTACCCGTGGTTCCCTTTCTTTGCGAAAACTATGAACTTCACCTGATAGACATGCTTGGACATGGCTATACAGCAAAACCGGGTGGAGATATCACTATCGATCGACTGGCGGATCATGCCATTGCATATATGGATAGCTGTAATATCGACAAGGCTCACGTCGTTGGCCTCTCCCTTGGCGGCTGGGTGGCCGGGTGGTTGGTCGCACACTATCCCGACCGCTTCTTTACAGGCACGTTGATCGCAGCAGCCGGGAACCCGGCGATGGGACGGCCAGAGATCGGTGAACATGTCAGGCGCATCACCAAGGCCGGTGTAGACAGTGACGACAGGGAAGACACCGTGGCGCGGGTGAGGGCGGTCATGTACAAGCCCGAGAGTGCAGATGATGAAATCGTTGATGTAAGGTACGGGATTTACCATATGCCGGAATTCCGCGCAAATATCGACGGTCTTCTTGCGCTCACCCATTCTGACACCTACAACCGTTTCGCTCTCACCCCGGAACTCCTCGCTGGTGTGAAGTGCGAGGTATTGCTCGTATGGGGGGAGGATGATGCCAACTCCGGGGTTGCAGATGCAGACTTTCTCATCGCGCATCTCCCCAAAACCCGGCTTGTCCAGATGGCGCAGACAGGGCATTGGCCGCCCTACGAACGCCCCAAAGATTTTGCCAGCCTGGCCGGGCGTTTTTTTGCACGCGGCCTGGTTGAAATTGAGTCAGGGAGGCAGTGATTATGGCTGATTCGCAAGTGCAGGCCGAACAGTTCCCGGACACGGACCTGCTGATAGTTGGTGCCGGGCCGGTAGGTATGACGCTCGCCCTGCTCGTAGCCCGGCGCGGCTACCGCGTTGCCATTTTTGAACGCTGGGGAGCTGCCTACTGGCTGCCCCGCGCTGTGGCCATGAGTCACGAGGCGACCCGGGCTTACCAATCTGCAGGTGTTTTGCAGACACTCCTGCCGCACCTGGACATGTCTACCGGGGAATTTGTGGGTGAGTATTTTACCGCGGAGGGCGAAGTGCTGATGGAACAGCGGTTTCCAGGCATGGGGGAGTCCGGATTTCCGCCGATGACTGCGTTTAACCAACCCGACGTCGAGGGAAGCCTGGAGCAGTGCTGCCTGGCACACCCGCTCATTGGGATACACCGGGGCTGGGAAGTCCGATCCGTAGAACAATCCCGGGAGAGCGTCAGGGTAGCCCTTGATCCGGTAGATGGTGACAAGCCAAGACCCGGTATTTCCGCGCAGGCAAGTGCAAAATTTGTGATAGGTTGCGATGGTGCGAACAGTACTGTCCGGTCATTGATGGACACTCCCATGACGGATACGGGGTTTTCCTCACGCTGGCTAGTCGTGGACGTGCTGCCCACACCCGAAATATACCGCAGCCTGAAGTTTGGCCAATCGCTGGATCCCTCCAGACCTGTCACGCTGGCGCCGGGAGGTCCAGGGCGCAGACGATTCGAGTTTATGGCGTTGCCCGACGAATCAGCTGAAGAGTTGGCCCGCGAGGAAACTGTGTGGAAATTGGTGGGCGAGTGGGGTATCACCCCCGACAACGCGAAACTCGTTCGACATTCAGTGTATACCTTTCGTGGCCGCTGGGCGGACAACTGGCGTGAGGGACGCCTGCTATTGGCGGGCGACGCTGCGCACCAGATGCCGCCCTTCATGGCCCAGGGTTTCAATTCCGGTGTGCGTGACGCGGTAGCACTCGCATGGCGGCTGGATCTTGTTCTGGCCGGGAAGGCGCCATTGGATACGCTGGATAGCTATTGCTCTGAGCGTTTGCCGCATGTAAGCCAGATAGTGGAACAGGCGGTGGAATTTGGCAGGCTCATCTGTGTTACCGACCCAGTCGCGGCCGCCGGACGGGATGCGATGCTCCGGCAGGTCCGCGATAACCCGGAGCTCGCGCCACCGCCATCGTCACCGTGGCGCCTTGGGCCGGGTATTCTCTTACCTGAAGACGCCAATGCCGGCTACCCTGCGTTGCAGGGTAAAGTGACACTGGGGGAAAGGACAGCGCTGCTGGACGATATTATCGGGCCGGGGCATTTTGTTTTGCTGGGCAATGGGTTTGACCCAGACACCGCGCTGTCGGAGGAATCAAGCGCAGCCTGGAAACTGCTTGATGGCGTCTGCGTTAATATTGGCGATAACCATGGGCTGATTGACACCGATGGCAGTTATTCAGCATGGTTCGCCGCTCTGGGTGCCAACATAGTGCTGGTCCGCCCGGATTTCCAGGTCTATGGCTCGGCAGAGGAGGGTTCGGCCGCTGATTCACTTGTAAAAACCCTGGCCAAACAATTGACGCTGCATAGCAGCGTCCCGACGGCCGCTAATGCGTGAGCTTGCCAGTTTTTCGAATCACATGTTACTCGAACGCATGGTGGCAAAGTGACAGCCCGATTCGCTGAGAGTGGCATCATTGATGTGCACAGTCATCCACTATTTCCCAGCTATTTAAAGGCACTGGCCCTGGAGTCAGGTGGGGTAAATGGGGAGGCCACAGCCTACGGAGTCCCGCTGCCCGCGTGGTCTCTGACCCAGCAGCTCGAGGTCATGGAAATGAACGGTATCGGCATTTCCATTATGTCACCGGCGAGCCTCGCTGAAGCTATCGCTGGCCGAAAGGGCAGGGCGTTGGCGCGCGCCATTAATGAGGAGATGGCCACGACTGTCTCTGAACACCCTGATCGTCTTGGCGCGTTTGCCATCGTGCCTATGGATGATATGGATGCCGCGATTGAGGAGAGTGCATACGCGCTTGATACATTGGGTCTCGATGGGGTCTATGCCCCCACACACCGCGGTGGAATTTACCTTGGTGACCCTTTCTATAATCCCTGGCTGGATGAGCTGAACCGGCGTAGCGCCACCCTTTTCGTACACCCATTGCAGCCGCCAAACTTCGACGCAGCGAAAAATCGCTTGCACGTGGCAATTCTCGATTTCATGTTCGAGACTACCCGCATGGTTACCAGCATGGTGTTGTCCGGTGCGAAACAGCGATTCCATCATATCAATATTATCGCGACCCATGGCGGGGGAGCAGTGCCTTATCTTGCCCAACGAATTGCCCTGGGTGGACAGATGCCCTGGGCATTCAAGGGTGGTGTGGAACAAAGTATGGAGCAGATTATGGCGGCGATCAGTTCGTTTTATTACGACTTGACTGCATCCACTTCAAAGGCGCAACTGGATGCGCTGCATGATCTGGTTCCGGCTGAACGACTGCTCATGGGTTTTGATTACCCACTGATGCCACCCCAAACAATAGGGCCAACCATCGCGGGCCTGAAGGCCTACGAGGGTTTTGGGGATGAAGTTAAGTTAAAGATAGCACGGGGTAACGCTATCGAATTATTTCCACGGCTTAACAGGTAGTAACAGGAGTAAATCAATGCGCCCTTTTTTCCAGACTGCCGCGGGTATAGATTGGTATTGTGAGCAGCGTGGACGTGGCCCTCATGTGGTGCTGATCCCCTCGGGTGAAGGGGACTGTGCCTCCTTTGACAAGGTCGCAGCCGACCTGGCCCCAAGCTTTACAGTAACCACCTTCGACACGCCCGGCTTTTCCCGTACCAGCGCGCCGGGAGATTCAGAGAAAATTTCAATCGGTAACCTCGCTGGGCAGATAGCCGCGCTGATTAAATCATTGGGGATACGTCAGGCCAGTTTTTATGGTTGCAGCTCGGGCGGAGTGGCGGCGCTGGATCTGCTGCTCGATTATCCCGCGATCGTGCGTAATGTGATTATCCATGAGGCCGCAATTACTTCGGATAACGGTGATACCGGGGCCAGCTCGCCGCTGCTCGGACTGGCTGCACTTGATGACGCATCAATAGCGGTGGCCTGTGCTGACCTGTATGGAAATATGATGAATGCCGACCTTGCGGCCTGGAACGCACTGGGCCCGGATTTTCACGCCCGGCTGCGTAAGAACTACGTCACCTGGTTACGGCGATATGTTGCGGGCGATAATCCTCGGCGAAATTATGATCCGGCCGTTCTGCGAGGAAAAGCCATAGCATGGACGTTGGGTGGGCACAGCCAGGTTATGCCGTTTTTCAGCAATATACGCCTGTGCATTCGCTCAGGCATCGATATGGAAGTGCTGATGTGCAAGCACTTTCCACAGGTCAGTATTCCCACGCAGCTGGCGGAGCATATTGCCGCAAAGATTGAGCTTCATGTTTAATTCGCACCAACTTTTGGATCTATTTTTCCTGAACATGCGGTTATTCAAGGTCGTAGATTATATTCAGGAGGCGCTACAGTGAGCCTTGCGGGCAAGACAGTGTTCATTACTGGGGGAAGCCGCGGCATTGGGCTGGCGATTGCCCTGCGTGCGGCACGCGATGGTGCCAATATTGTCATCGCAGCCAAAACGGCTGATCCACACCCTAAGCTGGAGGGGACAATTCACAGCGCCGCGGCCCTGATCGAGCGCAAATCAACACGCGAGGTACCTTTCTCGTATCACGAGCCTGCATCCCATTTCTCAAAAAGTCTTGCAATCCCCATATCCTGACTCTGTCTCCCCCGATGATGATGAGAGCGGACTGGTTTGGACAGCACCTGCCCTATACGCTCAGCAAGTACGGCATGTCCATGGTGATGTTCGGCATGGCGGAAGAATTTGCGCAGGACGGCATCGCCTGTAATGCACTCTGGCCACAAACCACGATCGCCACTGCTGCCGTCGAATTCGCGCTCGGTGGTGATGCCATGCTCAGCCGTTCCCGGCGGCCGGAGATCATGGCAGATGCGGCTCACGTGATCCTGACCAGGCCTGCCAGGGAGTTCACAGGAAACTTCCTGATAGATGAACATGTGCTGCGAGACGCGGGAGTTACTGAATTTTCTAGCTACGCCTATATCCCTGGTGCGGAACTGCTAGCGGATATTTTTGTAGATAACATCAATGTTTGAAATAGACCGTTTACCAGGGTAAATAGATGAACTGCCGAATACTACTGGGCCTGGTGCCACTTTGGTGTTTCGTTCTTGTGCAAGAACTCAATGCAGCAGAATTAGCACCTGCGAGGCCTAACTTTCTCGTCATTGTTGCCGATGATCTGGCGTTTACCGACCTGGGGGCTTTTGGTGGCGAGATCGATACACCTAACCTGGATGCCCTGGCTGGAAAAGGCGTTAAGTTGACCGGCTTTTATACGGCCCCGACCTGCTCTCCCACGCGCGCTATGCTTCTGACCGGGCAGGATGCTCACAAGATAGGCATTGGCGCGATGGCTGAAATGCTGCCCTTTGTCCCCGGTTTAGGTGAGCGCCCGGGGTATGAAGGTTATCTCGACCCGGCAGTCACGACTCTGGCAGACGAGTTGGGCGCTGTTGGTTATCGCACCTATATGACGGGAAAATGGCATTTGGGACTGACACCGGAATACGGGCCTAAAGCGCGGGGTTTTCAACGTTCATATGTGCTCCTGCAGGGCGGTGCCGACCATTTTGGTGCTTATCAGGCTAAAACCCAGGCGCCTACTGATGGGGCGGTGACCTACCAGGAAGACGGAAGGCCGACCCGTTACCCGGTCGGTGCTTTCAGCGGAGACGTCTTTACTTCCAAGATGCTCGAATACCTTGAACGTCATTCGCAGGACGGTCGCCCTTTCTTCGCCTATCTTGCTTTTACAGAACCCCACTGGCCCTTACAGGCGCCGGACGCGCTCATCGACAAGTACAAGGGGCGCTACGACAGGGGGCCGGTTGCCTTGCGTGAGGCACGGTTCAGCCGGATGAAAGCGCTGGGCCTGCTGAACGAGACCTCGCTTGCCACACGCCCTGGCACGCTGACTGAATGGAGTAGTTTATCCCCACGGCAACAAGCCGTGGCAGCCCGGGCGATGGAGATTTATGCCGCTATGGTTGATAGTCTTGACCAGAACGTGGGGCGTGTCCTGGCTGCACTCGAAAGATCCGGTGAACTGGACGATACAGTAATTATCTTCTTGTCTGACAACGGTGCGGAGGGCGTCGAGCAAAGCGCCTTGCATGCATTGATGGCCAGGTCGGGTGTCGTGATGGGCAACCCTGCCGCATTATCGGACGCCAGTACCGATCCCCTGAAAATGGGGCGGCCGGGCAGTTATGTCGCCTATGGACCTGATTGGGCACAGGCAGCGACGGGACCTTTCAGGCTCTTCAAGGGTACGACTAATGAAGGGGGAATCCGCGCACCAGCCTTTGTTACCGGCCCGGGTATATCCGGAGGTAGAATTTACAGCGACCCGGTCTCCGTGCGCGATATCATGCCGACTCTGCTCGACCTCGCGGGCGTCCCGCGCACGAATACAGTGGTGTCGCCAAGCGACTTATCACCCGGCGTCTCCTGGGTAAATATGCTCGATAGTGACCCCACAACACAAATGCTGCCCCATGATGTGATGGCGTGGGAGCTGTTCTTCCGCCGCGGAATACGACAAAACAATTGGAAGGCTGTGTTTTCCCAGGAAGATGTTACCCTTCTGGAACAGAACAAGCCTGATGCCCAGCCGCCCAGGTGGCGTCTCTACAATCTTTCCAGGGATCCAGGCGAGCAACATGACCTGGCTGGCAGCGAACCCGGGGTACTCAAGGGCTTGATCATTCGTTGGAACGATTATGCCGCAGCCAATGGAGTGGTGGTTGTTCCCCCGGGGTCGCCTGCGCAAACCAGATCTCACTAGATTATACTGTTGGCCCTTCATCGTGTCGGTGTCCCATTAGGGACAGTTCCGGCGATGTGCTATAGGTAAAATGCGAGGGTTTAACGTGAATTCAGTACGCTTTGATATGCGTGTCCCGGGTAAGTCACCCGCGGAAATTGCCGATCATTACCGGGGCGCCATAGACATGGCGCGTTTTATGGACGAAAAGGGCGGTTTTTCCATCGCCATTTCTGAGCATCACTGCGCTGACGACGGCTATATACCCGCGCCCCTGATGCTGGCATCGGCCATGGCAACGGTCACCGAAAGCGTTGGTATCATGGTGGCTGCAACCCTGCTGCCCCTGTATGACCCCGTGCGCCTGGCCGAGGAGATGATCGTGCTGGATTACCTCAGTCGCGGGCGGGTGAGCTATGTGCTGGCCATGGGTTACCGGCCCGCTGAGTACGAACTCTTCGGTCTGGATTTTTCCAGGCGCGGGGCGATAGCCGACGAAAAACTGGGCCAGCTCATCGAGGTGCTGGGTCGGGCCACACGGGGTGACGGTATGCCAAGGGTCACTCCCGCCCCGTTCAGTCCGCAGGGGCCGTACATATTCTGGGGTGGTGGCAGCAAGCCGGCCGCGCGTCGTGCGGGTCGCAACGGGCTGGGCTTTATCGCGCAAAACGATGCCCCGGGATTGCGGGAGGCCTATGAGCAGGCCTGCCGCGACGCAGGTCATGCACCGGGACTGTGCCAGATTCCACCGGATGCCATGCCGGGTGTGGTGTTCGTGGCGGACGACCTGGATGAAGCCTGGGACGAGATTGGTACCTACCTGCTGGCAGACGCGATGTCCTATGCGCAATGGAACGAAGAGGCCGGAATGGATGCCACCGTGCTCTCCCGCCAGAGGTCGGTTGATGCAATGCGCGAGGAGCAGGGCAATTACCGGATTGTGGATACGCAGGGTGCTATCGAGCTGCTGCAGCAGTGGGGGCGCCTGTCCTTGCATCCCCTTTGCGGTGGCTGCCCCCCGGAACTGGCCTGGCCCTATCTGCGACGCGTGGCAGACGAGGTGATGCCGGCTGCGCGTTGACCGGCGCGGCAACAGGGGCACACAGACTACCGGATTCAGGAATCGTCATTATGACAGGAGCTCACAGGGAGCCGTCGGAAGTTCCCGATATCAGCCAGACGCTCGGTCTGGACAAGTCCCGCGTGGGAGGCAGGTGGTACCGCCGCTGGAGCGCGCTTGCGCTGATCGTTTTACTCGTTGCCGTCGGCTTGTGGCTTTGGCTGGACGGGTCCGGTGGCCCGGGTGTTCGTTACCTGACTGCCGAGGCAACCCGGGGTGACCTCACGGTCTTGGTGACCGCGACAGGCACCCTGCAGCCGGTCAACCAGGTGGATGTGGGCTCGGAAATCTCCGGTACGATCAGGAGCGTCCTGGTGGATTTCAATGACCGGGTGGAGCTCGGCCAGGTGCTCGCGACACTGGACACCGACCAGCTCCAGGCCCGGGTCAACCAGGCAAGCGCGGCGCTGGCGCTGGCCAATGCCCAGGTAAAACAGGCTGAAGCCACCATCATCGAAACCCGCAACAGTTTACGTCGCGCCAGCAAGCTGGAGAAGGTGGGGATGACCCCGCTGGAAGAGCTCGATGCGGCGCAGGCCGCCTATGCCAGGGCGCTTGCCGAGCTGGCGCGCAGCAAGGCCCAGGTGGGACAGGCCAAAGCCTCGCTGGACGCCGAGCAGACCACACTGGCAAAAGCCACGCTGCTCTCGCCAATCAATGGCATTGTCCTCAATCGTACCGTCGAGCCAGGGCAGACGGTGGCTGCCTCGTTCCAGACGCCGGTGCTGTTCACCCTGGCGGAAAATCTCACCCAGATGGAGCTGCATGTCGGCGTGGACGAGGCCGATGTGGGCCAGGTTCGAGTGTCGCAGGAAGCCGAGTTCACGGTAGATGCCTATAGCAAGCGGCGCTTCCCGGCCACCATAACGCAAGTTCACTTCGCGTCGCAGGCGCTGGAGGGGGTGGTGACCTATGAAACCGTGCTGCAGGTGGATAACTCGGAATTGCTGCTGCGCCCGGGCATGACCGCCACAGCGGATATCATTGTCGAGCAGATAGACGATGCTTTACTGGTGCCCAGCGCTGCCCTGCGTTTCGAGCCCCCCGAGACCGAGCTGGGCGTCAAGGGCGATGGCGGGGTGGCCCTGAGCCTGCTGCCCCGGCCGCCCCACGCGGTCAAGGCACATGAACCTGCCACAGAAAACCACCTCGATCGGGTCTGGACGCTGCGTGAGGGACGCCCTGTGCCAGTACCCGTCACGGTCGGTTCTACCAACGGCATCTTTACCCAGATCCTGGGCGGCGAGGTCGTGCCGGGTATGGTTCTGGCTGTCGACACCGAGACCGAGACCGGGACCGGTGGTTCCTAGTTTCCATGCCTGAGCCCGGAACGCGCGCCCAGATCGAACTGAGGCAGGCCAGCAAGGTCTACGGCGCCGGCCAGGCCGAGATGCACGCCCTGCGAGGTATCGATATCCGCATCGAACGCGGGGAGTTCGTCGCGGTCATGGGTCCGAGCGGGTCGGGCAAGTCCACCTGCATGAATATTCTGGGCTGCCTCGATACACCCTCTGGTGGCAGCTACCTGTTCGATGGCATCGATGTCGGCAGTCTTAGCCGTGACCAGCGAGCGTTGTTGCGGCGCCATTACCTCGGCTTCGTATTCCAGGGTTATAACCTGCTCAACAGGACCTCGGCGCTGGAGAACGTTGAGCTGCCCCTGATCTACCGTGGCATGCCCTCGCTCGAGCGCCGGGAGCGCGCGCTGGCTGCCCTGGCATCCGTGGGGCTGGCGGGCTGGGAGGACCACACGCCCGGGGAGCTCTCCGGTGGCCAGCAGCAGCGTGTCGCGATTGCCCGCGCGATCGTCACCTCGCCACGGGTACTGCTGGCGGATGAGCCCACGGGCAATCTCGACTCGGCGCGTAGCCGGGAAATCATGGAGCTCCTGGGTACCTTCAACCGGGACCAGAACATCACCGTCATCATGGTGACTCACGAGCCGGATATGGCCGAGTACGCCCGTCGCCAGATCCATTTTTTCGATGGTAGCGTCACCGGTGATGCGCCTGCCGGGGGTGTCGCCGGATGATCTGGAATGCGCTCCTGCTGGCGATGCGTGAAATCAGGCGTAATGTCCTGCGTTCGTTCCTGACTACCCTGGGTATTGTTATCGGTGTCGCGGCGGTCATTATCATGGTCACCGTCGGTGGCGGTGCGACAGTGCAGGTGACCCAGGAGATTGCCAGCCTGGGTAGCAACCTGCTGATTATTACCCCGGGGCAGCGCATGGGAATGGGACAGCGCTCGGCCGCCGCGGCCTTCAGTATCGCGGACGCGGAGGCGATCCAGCGCGAGTCGAGCAGCATTGCCGCGGTCGCCCCGTCCGCCTCCGGTGCGGCCACTGCGGTTTTCGGCAATGAAAACTGGAATACCCGGATAACCGGCACCACCAACCGCTACCTGGAGGTGGGCAACTGGACGCTGGCCGGTGGTCGCGCATTCACCGAGGGTGAACTGCGCGCGGGCAAGGCGGTGTGTATTCTGGGCGAAACCGTTCGCAAGGAGCTGTTCGGCGGCCAGGATCCGGTGGGGCAAAAGGTGCGATTGGCGAAATTGTCATGCCAGGTGATCGGCCTGCTGCAGACCAAGGGTCAGTCCACCATGGGCAGTGACCAGGATGACCTGGTGTTACTGCCGCTGCGAACGTTTCAGCGCAGGATCGCCGGCACCCAGGATATCGGGGTCATCATGGTATCGGTGGAGGATGGTGCCTCGACAGGCAAGGTCGCCAAGGATATCGGGCGCCTGCTGCGTGAGCGGCGTCATGTGTCGGCACTCGAAGACGACAATTTTTCGGTAACCGACATGAAGGAGATCGCCAGGATGCTCAGCGGTACCACCCAGGTACTGACCATGCTGCTGGGGGCGGTGGCAGCGGTCAGCCTGCTGGTGGGGGGAATCGGTATCATGAATATCATGCTGGTGTCGGTCACCGAGCGCACCCGGGAAATCGGTATACGCCTGGCGATCGGCGCACTGGAGCGGGAAGTGCTGACACAGTTCCTGGTGGAGGCCGTGGTGCTATCTTCCCTGGGGGGGCTGGTTGGCATACTCCTGGCACTGGTTGGATCAGTTGTACTGGCGGATTTCATGGATGTCCCCTTCGTGCTGGACATCAATATTATCGTTGTCGCTTTTATTTTTTCCGCCGCCGTTGGCGTGGTTTTCGGTTATTTCCCGGCGCGCAAGGCGGCCCGCCTGGATCCCATCGAGGCATTGCGACATGAATAGGCCCGGGCTTACCAGATGTCGTCAATGATGGAGCCCTCCCGCATGGGATGGCCTATGCCCAGTTGCAGGGCCCAGGAACTGTTGTCCACACCGCCCAGCGATACCGTGAACGGCCCGATCGGGGTGCGCCCGTTGATGAATACGGACAAGCCGGTCAGGATTTCGTCATTCTCGCCGTCCGCGCGCCCGCTGACGCTGGTCGAGGTCAGTCGCAGGCCCGCATAGAGGGCCTGGTTGAACAGGGTCTCTATGTCCGCCAGCTTCCACTTGTAACTGCTACCCAGTAACCAGTAGCTCTCGCCCCTGAGCTGCTGCCGTTGCAGGCCGGGGAAGCTGTAAAGCCCGCCAATGCGATAGCGCCGGTAGGACGGCAATTCGCCGCTGGTATCCATGCCGCCCGCGGCGAAGACGTTCATTGAATCGTCGCGAAAAGGCACCACGGTAAGCGCCATGGCCTCTGCCATGCCATAGGACGCATCGCCTCCCAGCCACGATTCGGCGGACAGGTAACGGGCTTCCAGCAGACTGCCCTTGCTGGGCATGCCGACGGTATCGCGGCTATCGTATTTTGCCTCAAGCACGATATCGGACTCGTGTGTCCTGGGGAATTCCGGCAGAAGCTCGGGGGTCCCGGTCTGCAGGTCGACTTCATTCCAGCTCTGTCTCACGCCGGCTCGCAACTGTACCAGGCTGCCCAGGTTCAGGCCGAAATCGACCTGGCCGTAACTCTCCAGGAAATCGTATTTTGCCACCTGGTTATTACCGTCATAGATATCTTCATAATACCGGGTGACGCGCAGGTAGGGCTCAATAAAGTAGCGCTGGCGCATATCCAGCGGCTGGTAGAGGCCGGTCTGCAAGCCCAGGTCGGTGCCGATCTGCGCCACGCTGCGCCACTGCCCGCCCAGTGAATTCAACCACTCGCGCCGATGCTCTGCTCGCAGCACGAACGCCGTATGGTCGCCGTCAGCGTAGGCCAGACCCGCGTCGAAATTGACGAAATTCGGGCCCCAGGATTTTTCGACGGGGTGGAACTCCACGGTCGGGTAGGTCGGTGTATCCGTAATGCGGTGGCTGACCTCGGCAAAATCGCCCAGGGCAAAAATCCGCTTTGAATCAGCGGTGATTTGCTCCGGCGTCACCGTCGCTCCTGGCTGGGTGACACGAATAGCCGTCTTGACATAGTCGGGACTGACTTTTTCCAGACCAACGACAGTCACCTCGGCGACCTGCACGGGTTTGCTGTAGTCGCGGTTTATGCGCTTGCGCCACGCGTGATATTCCTCGGGGGACACCGAGTAGCGGCTCAGCGACGCGGCGTTGGCCAGCGCTGCCTTGCGGCCCAGTGGAATGGCGTCCGGCACCCTGTCAAAACTACCGGAGCCGATATCACCCATCTGGACCACGATGCTGACGTCCTCGTCGGTGAGGGTGGCCAGTTGCGCCCTTGAATTGGCTTCAATCATCACGTCGATAGAGCGACCCGCCAGCGAGAGGGTGGAGGATAAATCGGCAGCGGTCGGCGGCGGGGTCGCCAGTGACACCGCGATGATCACGTCGCCACACATTGCCCTGGCGATATCCACCGGCACGTTGCGCATCTGCCCGCCGTCCGCGAGGACTTTATCGCCCATAATCACCGGGGAAAAAGCCCCCGGTACGGACATGCTGGCCCGCATGGCGACGGACAGGTCACCATCGCCCAGCACGACCATTTCCCCTGCCACCATGTCGGTAGCCACTGCGCGAAAAGGAATCGGCAGTGAATCGAAATTGTCGACATAGCGCGCCCCCGCGACCAGGCTCCTGAGCAGTTCGTCGATATTCTGTGTATTGAGGAAGCCGCCCGCGCCTTTCAAGTTGCCGTCTTTGACGCCGATGTCGAGGTTATTGGTAATCGTCTTGTTCTGAATCTTGCGATCGATGGGCATCAGGTCGCGATCACCGGTCTGCCCGACGGTTTCGGACCAGTCGACGGCCAGAACCTGGTCCTCAATGCTTTGCGGGGATACGCCCGCTGCGAAGGTGGCACCCACCAGCGCCCCCATGCTGGTTCCGGCCACGCAATCCACCGGGATATGCATCTCCTCCAATACCCGCAGCACACCGATATGGGCAGCACCCTTGGCGCCGCCGCCACCAAGCACCAGCCCTATCCTGGGTCGCGAGGCCGCCCCGTGGTCGGGGACCTGCGCCTGCGCGGGAAAAGCGAGCAGCAGGGCCAGCGGTAAAAAAGTGAGTCTCGGGGAAAATCGCATCATCGGTAGAACGTCTCGTACTGAGTGAGGGCAACGGCCCCTGAGCCAGGCCGTCTTCGTGGGGGCGGCCGCGCGCTGTCGTGCAGATAAGCCCATCGCGGCGTCGCGGGCCGATACGCCATTGCGCAAGCCGTTGGGTCGATGAGCTGTGCGTTATCGTGCCACTGGTGCCCGGCAATGTCGATCAGGCAGGTCTGTTCAGCCCTGGCCTTCCTCGATCATAATCTCGGCGCTGACACGCGACTCCAGTTCTCGCTCGGGGGTCAGGCGAATCCGGCGCCAGCGCCCGTAACGCAGGTAGCCAAGGGCAATCAGGGTATTTATGGCGCCCGCGATGGGGTAGGTCATCCAGATACCTTTAGCGCCGAGCGAGGTTTGCGTCGACAGCAGCCACGCAATCGGTAGTAGCACGATCCAGGTTCCCACCGCTGCGAGCAGCATGGTTGCAAAGGTGTCTCCTGCACCGCGAAAGGTGCCCGTCAGGCTCAGTTGCACACCGCTCAGTGCGAAGTTCAGGGCGATCCAGCGCAGCGCCTCGGCACCGGCAATCACCAGCGCCGGATCCTCGGGCACGAAGGCGCGCATGATCGGCACGGCGGCCAGGATAATCACCACCCCGGCGCTGCCCAGCAGTGTAAAACCGCTCAGCGCCGATACCCGGGTGATACGGTCGGCGCGTTCACGATCCCCGGCACCGATGCTCTGCCCCACCATGGTGGACGCGGCCATCGAGATTCCGATGGCCGGCACGATGACAAAAGTCAGGATGCGCACGCTGATACCGTAGGCCCCGATGGCCATTGTGCCAAAGCCCGCCACCAGAAAGGTGAG
>JAHEBM010000132.1:0-16842 GCA_024642245.1 Haliea sp. | reverse complement strand
ACCAGGATAGAGCCGGCGATGGAAAGGCCGCCCCCAAGCGAAACAAGCAGGAAGATAATGGGAAAGCTGACCGATACCGCCGCCACCGCGTCGGCGCCCAGTCGGCCTACCCAGAAGGTGTTGACCAACTGGTGGCTGATCTGCACCGTATTGGCGAGCACGATGGGAATCGCCAGCGCCGCCAGTGGCCGCAGTATGGCATCCTGCCTTGCGGCTTGCCTAGTCAATAGCGGCGGCCGCAACCCGATTGAGCGCCGGGTCGTTGGGTGGGTTCATCACGCAGCGTGTTCCCGCCGGGTGGTAGATATAGGCGACGCAGCCGTTGCAATTATCGCAGCCGGACTCGGCGAGTTCGCCGCTGCGGAACTTGTTGACCAGGGCCGTGTCGTGCAGCAGCGCGCGGGCAAGTACCACGCAGTCAAAACCCTCGCTTATAGCCTGTTCCGCGTTGGCCAGGGATTTGATGCCTCCCAGGTAGGCCAGGGGAAGGTCTACCTCGGCGCGAATCCGGCGCGAGTATTCCAGGAAATACATCTCCCTGAACGGGGTGTCGCGTTCGCTGGCGGCCACCATCTTCATCATCAGCGCCGTCAGCCATTCGCCCTGTTGCCGCAGGACCTTGACGATTTCCTCGCGGTTCATGCGGCTGCCGAACATGAACCAGGTGGATTCGACATTGCGGCCACCACTTAACACCAGCATATCGGCACCGGCGGACTGCAAGGCCTTTGCGGTAACAATGGCGTCCTCGACCGTTGCGCCCTGGCGCACCCCGTCGGCCACGTTGATCTTCGCAAGCACGGCGGTGGTATCACCCACGGCCTGTTTGACCGCGGCCAGTACGCGGGCGGGGAACTTCACGCGGTTTTCCGCGCTGCCGCCGTATTCGTCTTTCCTGTGGTTGTTCAGCGGTGAGATAAACTGGTTCAGCAAATAGCCGTGACCCATGTGCAACTCCACCGCGTCAAAGCCGGCGTCGCGAGCCAGTTCGGCCGCTGCGACGAATTCGGCGGTAACCCTGTCCATGTCGAGCGTGGTCATGGCACGCTGCAGGAAGTTGCCCTTGAGCATGCCCGCCGGATTGAACCCGGAGCAGGCGCTGATCGTGCGCCCCTTCACTTTCATACCGGTGACGAAGGAGCCGCCGTGGGTGATCTGCGCGGAGATGGCCGCGCCGCCGGCGTGAACCGCGGCAGTGAGCGCTTTCAGGTCGGGCAGTATATCGGGGCGCATCCATATCTGGTTGGGCAGGGTGCGTCCCTCCGGTGCCACAGCCATGTAAGCCACAGTGGTCATGCCGACACCCCCGGTCGCAAGGTCGCCATGGTGCTTTAGCAGGGCTTTCGTCGGCCTGCCGTCAAGGCACATGGCCTCGTTGGCGCCCGACTTGATAAAGCGGTTGCGCAGGGTCAGGGGGCCTATGGTGACAGGGTCGAAAGGTGAATCAGGCGCACTCATGATGTAAACGCTCGGTTGCTGGTATCGAAGTGGCACATCCTAACAATTAGCGAGCCTGCACTGCGAGCGGCGGCGGTGCGGCAGCCGCTTCCGGTTTAACATGGTAGCTGGCCAGGGATATGTCGTTAAATATTTCTGCGCTGTTGCGCCGCCTGACGCCTGCCACCTCAGTCAGTGCAGGTAGCGTTTTTTCAGTTCGTTGATTTTTGCCGGGTCCAGCTCCAGCGCGGTTTCGAAAAAATGTTCGCGGGACTTGTAGCGCCGGCGGATCTCCTCGAAACAGGCCCGAATATACTCGGGCCGAACTTCCAGCATCGGTCTTAGAACCTCTTTTGAAACGGCGGCACCGGTCTGGTCGGTAATCAGGGTGGAAAGCCGCTCAACTTCCGCGTCTACCGGCAGGTATTTGTTGGTCAGCATGTAGTCCTCGACTATGGCGTCTTCATGCACGCCCAGTACATCGAGTATCAGCGCTGCACCGAAGCCCGTGCGGTCCTTGCCTGACGCACAATGAATGAGCAGCTGCTGGTCTCCCACGAGCAGCAGCCGGAACATCTCCGCGTACTGGGGCATCTGGTTGGCAACAAGCTCCCGGTTGACCTGCTCCATGAAGCCCGCCGCATCGTCCACGGCGATGATTCCCTTGTGCAGGTTTTCAATAAAGTTGTGGGAGCTGCCGGGGGCAATGGGCAGGCTGGCCAGCCGGGAGCGATCGTTAAACGCCAGCAGGCCCGGCTCCAGTTCCTGCTCGATGACCTGCCGGAAATCACAAATCAGCGTGACCCCGAGTCGGTTGACATACTGGATGTCCTCGCCGGTTAATTTGGATAGTTTGCTGGAACGGTACAGCTTGCCCCATTTCAGGCGCTGTCCTTCCTGCGTCTCGTATCCCCCCAGGTCCCTGAAGTTGGGCGTGCCCTGCAGCGATAATTTGCGCTCCGCCAGCACCACGGCCTCACCGGATTCGGACTGCAGGTAGAAATAGTGCCTCACGCTCTTGTCCGGGTTGCCAATGAGCGCTTCCTCGCCGGTGCTATACAGCAGCGGTGTGCCAGGGTCATGCCCCCCGTAGTAGTGGTCGGGGTTATCGGACATATAAACCGCTACCCGCTGCCCCGGTCGGGAACTGCGCCACCTGACCAGGTAATTCTGGTCCGGTGTGCGTTCCACATGGCAAGCGGCCAGGTTGAACATCGCGTTAGCCCTCTCTTGCGGCCTGTTACATCGCCCTAGACCAGGCCCTTCACCGGTAACAGCGCACCGTGAACCGCGCTGGCGGCATCCGAAGCCAGGAAGCAGATCACCTGGGCCAGTTGCTCGGGTTTCACCCATTGTGAGAAATCCGCGTCTGGCATTCCTGCACGGTTGGGCGGGGTGTCGATAATGCTGGGCAGCACCGCGTTGACGTTGATGCCCTTGCGCTTGAGTTCTTCCGACAGGCTTTCGGTGAGTTTCATCACACTGGACTTGGCGCAGCAGTAGGCACTCATGGCCGCCTGTCCGGACAGTGCCCCCAGTGCCCCGATATTCACGATGGCGCCGCGGCCCTGCGCGACGAATCCGGGAACGGCACCCATGGTCGCGTTGCGCATGGTGTCCACGTTGATCCGAAACATCCAGTGCCATTGTTCATCGGCCGGGTCGGAAGCCTCGCTGCCCATGGCGAAGCCGCCGGCGATGTTAACCAGGGCGTCGATGGCCCCCATGGATTTGAAGCAGGCCAGTGTCGCCTCGCGGTCCATCAGGTCCAGCCGGATATAGTGATCGGTGTTGGGCAGTTCCTGTGCATCGACAATATCCACGCCAATGACGTGAGCCCCCAGTTCCCGGGCCTGTTTTGCCGTGGCCTGGCCCAGTGCGCCGGCGGCACCGGTGATGACGATACGAGTGTTCTTGAACATGGTGTTTATTCCTCCTGTTATTCGGATATCGCAATAGGTCCTGCCGGAACCGGTCCGGGTTTTGCCAGTAACAATACCAGTGGCATGGTCGCCAGTGTAATCCACATGAGCATGTAGAAATTATTCATATAGGATATTTCCGCGGCGCCCCGGGCCAGCTCTTCCATGATTTGCACCGGCATGGCCATCATCTGGGGCGTGGTGGGCAGGGTGGCGAGCATGTCCGGCGTGAGGTGCATGCGCCCGGCCAGCTCCTGCTGGTTTATCCACATGTTGCGCGACAGGGTGGCCATGACAATCGATACACCCAGGCTGCTGCCGAGATTACGCGACAGGCTGAACAGTGCGGCGCCCTCGCCGCGCAGGGCCTGGGGCAGGGTGGTATAGGTGAGATAGGAAACCGGTACAAACAGTAATCCCAGGCCCAGGCCCTGCAGGATACCGGTGCTGATGATCTCGCGTTCGCTTACCTGCAGGTTGAATCCGACCATCTGGTGCAGGGAGAGGCCGACCAGGCTGATTCCCACCATCACCAGGATGCGTGGGTCCAGCCGGTGCATCAGGTGCCCCGCCAGCCACATGGAAAACATCGTACCGAAGCCCCTGGGTGCCAGTATGATGCCGGCGGTTGCCACCGGGTATCCCTTCCAGTGTTGCAGGTAGGTCGGCAACATTGCCATGGTGGCCAGTACCACGATGCTGATGACAAAGATAAAGAGGGTGCCGGAGATAAAGCTGCGGTCTCGCAGCAGGACTGGCGAGAAAAAGCGATGCTTGCTGGTCAGGTTGTGTACGACGAACAGGTACAGTGCCAACACAACGCCGATGGCGTAAAACTGGATTTCAAGCGATTCGAACCAGTCCAGGTGCTCGCCGCGGTCAAGCAGCATTTGCAGGGCGCCCACCGCGAGCGCGAGCAGGGCGAAACCCCTGATATCAAAGCGCTGCTTCTCCCGCTGGTTGTCGGGAACATAGAGGTAGATACCTACCAGGGAGAGGATGCCCACCGGCACGTTGATATAAAATACCCAGCGCCAGGAATAGTACTCGGTGAGCCAGCCGCCCAGGGTGGGGCCCAGTATGGGGCCCAGCATGATACCCATTCCCCAGGCGCTCATGGCCCTGGCGTGCTTTTCCGGTGGGAAGGTATCCAGCATGGTGGCCTGCGAGAGCGGTGCCAGTGACGCCCCGAACACGCCCTGTGCGATGCGCCAGAAAATCATCTGGTCCAGGGTGGCGGCCTGTCCGCACAGCATGGAGGACAAGGTGAAGCCGGTGACGGACCAAAGGAATAGTTTGCGCCGGCCGAAACGCTGGCTGAGGTAACCCACGGGCAGCGTCATGATGGCGGAGGCGACGATGTAGGAGGTGAGTACCCAGGTGATTTGAGAACTGCTGGCGCTGAGACTGCCCTGCATATGGGGCAGCGCCACGTTGGCGATAGTGGTATCCAGCACCTGCATGATAGTGGCCAGCATGATGCTGGCAGTCACCATCAACTCTTTTCCGGGAACGGGTTTCATCACCGCAGCGCGATCGGCCTGGACGCCTCGGCAGCCTGGGTAGTGGCGGGCGGCGTGCTGGTGTCAATCCACACTTCCGCACTCATGCCCGAGCGCAGCGGGGGGTCGTTGGGACCGGGGCCGCCCTCGGCCTGCAGCAGGCGCAGGCGCACGGGTACGCGCTGCACCACCTTTACCCAGTTGCCGCTGGCATTCTGGGCCGGGATGAGGGCGAACTCGGAGCCGCTGGCGGGGCTGAGGCTTTCCACCTGGGCCACCCACGTCCTGCCGGGGTAGGCATCGATCTCCACCCTGGCGCGCTGCCCCGGCTGGATCTGGCCCAGCTGGGTTTCTTTCAGGTTGGCTTCCACCCACAAATCCCCGGTGCTGACCAGGCTGATCAGGGTCAGGCCGTTGTGGGCCAGTTCTCCGATCTTGGGCACACTGTTGGAGATAATGCCGTCCACCGGGGCGAATATCCGGGTACGAGTGAGCTGGTAACGGGCCCTGTCAAGCTGCGCCTGCGCCACCCTGAGGTCTGCCTGTTCCGCCACCGGTGTCGTGGCGTCACCCCCCAGCTCAGCGGTCAGGCTGGAGAGCTTCTGGTTGGTAATGGCAATGCGGGAGCGTGCCTGGTTGAGCAGCTGGCGCGACTCATCCAGCTGCGCCTCGGATACTGCCAGGGGTCCCATTTTCTCGTTGCGTTTGAGTTGGCGCAGGTAGAACTGCGCATCCTCGCGTGCCTGCTCCAGGGCAGCCTCGGCTTCGGCGCGATCAGCGTGTTTGGCATGCAGCTGGTTCGTGACCTGGGCCAGGTGCGCTTCCGCCTCGGCCACGGCCAGGCGGTACGAGTAGTCGTCAAGGCTCACCAGCAGTTCGCCGGCTTTTACCGGCTGGTTCGGTCTTACCAGGACCTCTTTCACCACGCCACCGACCTCGGCGGCCAGGGAGAACGTGTCTGCCTTGATATAGGCGTTTTCCGTGTCCACGCTGGCGGCGTCATACAGGCACCATACGGCCACGCCCAGGGCCACGGCCATGCCGCTGCCCAGCAGGAGATTGCGCTTGAGCGCAGTGCTCATTGTTGCTGCCATGTCAGTTGTCCTCCCCGCTCAGGTTGGCCCTGATGCGGCTTAATAAATTGTGTAACTGCTCTATTTCCGCCGCGCTCAATCCTGCGAGGGCCTCGGAGCGTGCCTGCTCAGATAAGCCCTTGAGGAGTTTCAGTGCAGGTTGGGCGGTCTCTGTCAGGTAAATGCGGAAGCAGCGGCGATCGCCTGCGTCACGGCGTCGCTCCACCAGTCCCTCGTTTTCCAGGTTGTCCAGCTGGCGACCCAGGCTGATGGGCGCCACGTCCAGGTGCTCGGCCAGCTCCGCCTGCTTCTGGCCCTCGTTCCGCGACAACAACCACAGTACCTGCCAGCGCGCGCGGCTGAGGTCGTGTTCCCGCGCCCGCCGGTCAAAATTTCGGCGCCATAGCCGCGCCGCGCCGTGCAGCTCGAAGCTGAGCCTGGCGGCCGTGTCCTGGTTCGTCATGGGTTTACCCGATTAAAGATGTCTGCTTATTATAAGCAAAGTTACTAAATAGGCAAGTGGGAAGGGTATGGGCATTCCGTGACTTTTTACCCGTTCAGCGATGGCGCGGCCTCGACCCCCGGCGCGGCAGACAGGCAAACCGCCCCGTCAGGCACTGCGGTCGCGCCCGCCTCGTGATATATTGCCGGGCGTCCGCCGGTACACCTTGTCAACAGAAACGGAGATTCGAATGCCTGCTACCCAGCCACGCCCACGCAGAAAGCGCGATCCGGAATCCACCCGCATATCGATACTCGAGGCCGCCAAGACCGTACTGGCCAGGGATGGCGCGGAGGGACTCAGTGTGTCCAGTGTCGCAAAGCTCGCGAAAGTCAATCGGGGTACGGCCTACCAGCACTTCCAGGTAAAGGAAGATCTGGTGCGGGCCACGCTGGACTGGGTGAGTCACCAGCTGCTCGAGGCGGTATTTCAAGGTGGCGATAACAATGGCGAACGCCCCGATAATCTTCCGAAGCCGGACCTCGAACACCTGCCCGATGTCATCAATGGCATGGCAGCATTCAACCAGCGCCTTGCCGAGTATGCCATTGAAAACCCGGATATCGGGCGGATCTGGCTGTTCGATGTGTTGTCCAGGGAGAACCCGAAGGACGACGTTTTCTACAAGCGCTTTGAACAGGCGCTGCGCGAACTGGCCGAGAGTGACGCAAGCGAGGAGGACATGGACCCGGAGGTCCTGTCGGTGTTGATGCTCACCGGCTACTTCCTGTGGCCCGTATGGGTGCGCTCTCATGCCAAGGGCAAGAAGGCGCGCAAGCTGATGGCCCAGCGCTACGCGGGCGAAGTCATGCGCTTGTCCATGCACGGCGTGCTGCGCACGGACAGCCATGCAATTCTCAAGGCATACCTGAAAAAAAACCTGGCTCAGGCCTGATCCGGGGCGACCCCGGAGGCCTCGGTTGACAAGCCGGGAGGACCGGCGCACTATCCTATAATCAACGACATTGGTGATTAGTTGGGAGGGTGCCTCTATCACTGCGACATCAGGACGAAGACGGCGTAACCCGGCAGCCACCCGGGAGGCGATATTAAACGCGGCTCGTGTTGTACTCGCGTCCGATGGCCCCGATGGCTTGAGCCTGTCGAAAGTCGCCCACCTGGCCGGTGTCAATCGAGGCACGGCGTACCAGCATTTCGAAACCCGCGAGGACCTTATCAAGGCCACGGTCGAGTGGGTGAGCCAGCATCTTTCGCAAACGGTTTTCGGTGAGGCTATTACTGATGGCGGCGTGCCGGATTCCGGCCGGCGCCATGTTTACCAGGTGATTTCCGTGCTGGCAGAGTTTGCGGTGGAGAACCCCGAACTGGGGCGGATCTGGCTGTTTGAAGTACTCTCATCGGATAGCCCCGAAGACGACCTGTTCTTCAAGCAGTTTGTGCAGTCGACCGAGGCCCTGGCGGAAAGTGAATTCAGCGAGCCGGGTATCGACGCCGAGGTGCTGTCGGTCATTCTCCTTGCGGGGTATTTTCTCTGGCCCGTGTGGGTCGGCGCCCGGGCCCGATCAGACAAGCAGCGCCAGGGCATGTCCCTGCGAATGCGCCGGGAAATGCTGCGGCTGTCACTGCACGGGACCCTGCGAGCGGAGGCGTTTCCGGAACTGCAGGCACTGCTTGAAAAATGAAGGCGTCGGCGCGGTGCGCCCGGCCCTGCAGGTTCCGGTGACTTGTTGCCTGCCGCGTTTGCGGAGATAGCCGTGAGCGCTGATCGGCCCCCGGGTTCAGTCGCCGGGATGAAAACAGTAATTGGCCCGATCAGGGCCCGACATGGCCTGCAGTGTATCCTGCGGCGTGCCCAGTAAGCCGCAGAGGGCGATATTGCTGATCAGCGGACCCTCGTCGGTCATGGTAACCCAGGCAATGTGGTCGAAGCTGCCGCCTCCCTCGCTCAGCCAGATGCCGCCTGTTGTCGCCATGGTGATGTGATCCCGGTTGTTTCTTTGGCTGTAATTAAAATAGTGTTCGTGCCCTGCGATCATGGTGTAGGGACGGTCCTTGAGTTGTGCCTCGATACGCTCGAATGCGGGGCTGTCATATCCCCATGCCGGTTTGTGCATCAGGAAGATCGTCCAGCGGACGTCGGGGTGGGCGGCCAGTGTCTGTTCAACCCATTGCACCTGCCCCGGGCTGATTGCGACCTCGCCCGGCAGCTTCGGTTGTGCCGCCGCGGCGCCCGTGTCCTGGCGCCGCTCGCGCAGCAACTGCCGGACTTTCTCCGGGTCTTTGCGCATCATGTCCTCCAACCACGCCTGCCGTTCCAGGGTTTCCCTGGACAGGGCAATGGGCGGGTCCTCGGTGTTCAGTGAAATAAACAGGACATCCCGGTAGAGAAAGGAATAGTAATCGGATCCGTTGCGTTGCAGCCACAGCGTCCGCATGACGTCGTTGCCTATATCGTGGTTGCCCACGGTATAAAAAAAGGGCATATCCAGCTTGTTGACCAACGCGTCGAATTCGTCCCACTCACTGTTGAGTGCGACCTCGTCCTCCTTGTACCCCTCGATCAGGTCGCCTACCCCCACCACGAATTCGGGCTGCAGCTGGTTGACGCGTTCGATGGCATGGGCAAATACACCGGGCCGGTGGCCGCCGGTGCGATCACCCACGATAACGAACTGGAAGTTTTCCGGGTGGTCCGCGAACGGCCTGGTCGTTCGAGGCAGGTCCCCGGGTGCCGGCGCACCGTGTGAAGTGGCAGCGACCAGCAGCGCACACAGGGCCAGCGGCAATGAATAACAGGTCAATCTGCAACTGGTGATCATGGCAGCTTACCCGAGCCCGGTTGTACTGGAGATTGGAGACACGGAAATCATGACGCGCCCGCCAGCTCGGCGCGAATCTGGTGCTTGAGGACCTTGCCCGCGTCGTTTTTAGGCAGCGCATCCCGGATCGCCACCTGCTCCGGCACCTTGAACCTTGCGACACCCCTGGCCTCCAGGAAAGTGCCCAGGCTGGCGACATCGGGTTGCGCCGCACCGCGCGGCACGATGACGGCACAGGCGCGCTCGCCGGTCCTGGGGTCGGGCAGGCCAACGATAGCGATTTCGGCAATGTCCGGATGGCCCAGCAGCAGGTCTTCCACTTCCTTGGGGGCGATGTTTTCACCATTGCGAATGATGATGTCCTTGATGCGCCCGGCAATAACCAGGTAATTGCCATCGACCCAGCGCCCCAGGTCCCCGGTGCGGTAGTATCCGTCGGCATCGAAAACGCTGGCCTCGTCCTCGGCATGGACATAGCCCACCAGCATTTGTGGCCCCCGGGCCATTACCTCGCCTGTCGAGGCGGATGCGCCATCGGCGGCGGCGAGCTTTATGTCGGCAATCCCGGCCTGCCCGTCGGTGTCCGCCGCGTGCGCCAGGTCCTCGCGGTCGGTCACGCCAACGGTGGTAACCGGCACTTCGGTCGAGCCGTAGACCCGTGTCACCACCGCGCGCGCAAAATATTCCGCCGCCTCCCGGATAAGCGACGGCGGCACCGACGCGCCGCCACACACGAATAGCTTGAGGTCCGGGAGCCGTGTCTGCGCCTGCCTCGCCGCGGCAAGTGATTGCACCAGGAAGGGGGTTGCACCGGCAAAATGGGTGCAGCGGTGGGTCACCAGCAGGTCGACCGCCTCGGCGGCTTCCCAGCGTTCCATCAGCACCACGGTTGTTCCGAGCAGCAGCGGACACTCAAAGGCATAGATGGAACCGCCGATATGGCTGATCGGCGACGCGACCAGGAACTTGTCGCCGGGCTCCACCAGCCAGTGCCTGCCGATCTGCCGGATCAGCGCGTGTATTGAATTGTGGCTGTGCATCACCCCCTTGGGGCTGCCTGTCGTGCCGGAGGTGTACATGATCATGCGCACGGCGTCCGGGTCGGGCGGCGCCAGGGTGCGCGTTACAGTCGACTCGAACAGGGTGGGATAGGCGATATGCCCGCCGCAGTCGCCGCGTACGACAACGACCTGGGGTGGCGCGCTCAGCTGCCCGACAACGCTGTCCAGCATCTTGGCCGTCTGGTGGCCGCGGAATTGAGCGGGGATGAAAATCATCCGGCTGTCGACATCCTCCAGCATAAAGCGCAGGTCATGTTCGCGCAGGGAGGGCAGGATCGGGTGGGCGACCATGCCGGCCAGCGTCGCCGCCAGGTAGATGACGGCAGTCTCGTGCCAGTTCGGCAGCATGAAGGAGACGACGCTGCCCATTGGAAAGCGCGCCGCCATGGCCTGGGCCAGAAGCGACGCCTGGGTGTGGAGGTCGCGGGCGCTGAGGCACCGGGCCCCGTCAATGATGAGTACCCGGTCGGGCTCGTCCACAGCCGCTCGCGCCAGTGCGTCCGCGAGGGTTTCGTGCACCCAGGCGCCCTCGGCGTAGGCCTGCGCCGCGCGCTCCTCATCCCAGCGGATCGACCGACCCGCCACGTCCCTGCGAGCGGCAGTCACCCGGGGTGCCCCGGCAACGCTATCGTCATGTCAGTTCTCCCGCCCGTATGCAATTGCCGATCCGGCTTGTGTACCGCCCATCCCGAGCCATGGCCCGACCCATGGCAAGCATGGGGCTTTTCGTGGGGGACATTCATCGCCTGCGAGTATATAATCAACAGCGATGTTTATAAAGTGCTTCACTTCGGTTTGCGCTCAGGCTAAAGTGACCCGGGTTGTCTAATCAAGCGAGGGAGAGACCGGAAAATGCAGGTAGCGATCATTACCGGCGCGGGGGGTGGCATAGGTCTGGCCACGGCGAAACAGCTGCATGCCATGGGTATGGCCATCGTCGGTGTCGGCCGCGACCCACAAAAGCTGGCCGCGCTTGAACAGGAGCTCAACGACGCCGAACGCGTTGCTACCCTGTCTGTCGATATCGCCTCCGACGAGGCCCCGCAGGCGATCGTCAACCTGGCCCTGGAGCGTTTCGGGCGAATCGATATTCTTATCAATAATGCCGGGCTGGGCAGTCCCAAGCCGCTGCATGAAACCGACGATGCCAGCCTGGACCTCTTCCTTGGCGTTATGCTGCGCGCGCCCTTCAGGCTTGCGCGTGATGTAATCCCGCACATGCAGCCAGGCTCCACCATTATCAATGTGACGTCGACTTTCGCCGTGGTCGGCGGGCGTCGCGGCGGCGCTTATTCGGCGGCAAAAGGCGGACTGACCGCACTCACCCTGCACATGGCCTGTGAGTACGGGCCACAGGGTATCCGCTCCAACTGCGTAGCGCCCGGGGTGACAGTGACGGACATGGTCCGGCACCGGCTGGATGACAAGGCCTTCCGGCGCATGAACGTGGACATGACCCCGGCCCCGCGCCTGGGCACGGTGGAAGACGTTGCCAGCACTATAGCGTTCCTCTGTTCCGCCGGCGCCATGCATATCAACGGCCAGACGATCGTGGTGGACGGAGGCTGGTCAACCACCAAGTATCTCTCTCCCGAGGCCGTGAACGCGGGTTGAGTTTCGGCCTACCAGTCGCGGGGTGAAGTCGACTCCCGGTTTGGCGGGAAAGTATTGCTAAATGCGCAGGTATCCAATGCAGAAGAATCTTTTACAGCTTGATAATCGCATAGTCGTGGTGGCGGGAGCCGGTGGCGGCGGTCTGGGGACCATGGTCACCCGCCTGGCCGCGGAAGCCGGTGCAACGGTCATCGGGGTGAGTCGCAGGCAGGAGAATCTTGACCAGCACCTGGGCCCGATGATGTCGGAAGGCCTTGCGGTGATCCCTGTCGCGGCCGACGTGGAAACGGACGAGGGCGTGGCCGCGGTGATGGAGCGTGTCAGCAATACCGCCGGTGAACTTTACGGACTCGTCACCGTGGTCGGCGGGGGGCCGCCTGCCACATGGGGTCCCGCGACCCGTTTGTCACGCGCCGATTGGGACGGGCTGTTTTCCACCAACCTCAATTCAATGTTTTTTATCAGCCAGGCCGTGGCCGCTGAGCTGAAAAAGCAGGGCAGGCCGGGATCGCTGGTCGCAATTTCCTCGATCACCGGTGTGGGCAATATGCCCTATAACATCGGCTACGGTGCGGCCAAGGCGGCGGTACTGTCGGTTGTGCGTACCCTGGCGCTGGAGTTGGTTGCGGACAACATCCGGGTCAACGCGGTGGCGCCGGGCGCGATGGTGAGTCCCTCCTCGATGCTGCCCCCCGACCCCGTGCTCGAGCGGCGGGCGATCCCGATGGGACGCAAGGGTGACCTGGAGGAAGTCGCGGGGACGGTGCTGTTCCTGTTGTCGGATATCTCGACGTACATGACGGGCCAGTGCCTTACCGTGGACGGTGGCATCAGCCTGAAGTGGTCGCACCTCGCGGAGGATAATACACCGGTGCTCATCACCAACCAGGATTTCCTGGCCGCGATGAAGGGCGAATAAGTAGCCGGGCTGGTAGAGCCCGCGCCATGCGGTGCGCGGCCAGCACGACAAGGAGATGATCAGGATGTCACCCGGTAGCGGACGCTATGCGAATCCCGGCGATTGCAGTTTGGCGCAAGGCTGGTCCCTGGAGCGCCTCACGCCGCCCAGTCGCCTGTTTGGCGCCAATGGCCTGCGCACCGGGCCCGATGGCCGAATTTATGTAGCGCAGGTGTCGGGCAGCCAGATCAGTGCAGTCGACCCTGATACCGGCCTGGTCGAGGCCATCTGCCCCAAGGGCGGCGATATCGTGGCACCGGATGACCTGGTATTTGATCCGCAGGGCAACCTCTACGCCACGGAAATTACACAGGGTCGTGTCAGCGTGCGCGAACCCAGCGGGCGCACCCGGGTTGTGTATGGCGACCTGCCCTGCGCCAATCCCATCACCTTTCACCAGGGTCGGCTGTTCGCCGGCGAATGCCGGCCCGGTGGCCGGCTGGTGGAACTGGACCTGGCCGGGGGTGCACCCCGGGTGCTGCTTGATAACGTGCCAATGCCCAATGCCATGGAAGTGGGGCCGGACGGGATGCTCTATTTCCCGGTGATGGGGGCGAACGAGATCTGGCGGGTTTCCCTCGACGGCGGTCCGGCGGAAAAGGTAGCAGGTGACCTGGGTGTGCCGGATGCCGTCAAGTTCGACTCCCGCGGCTACATTGTCTCGACACAGGTGGCCACTGGCCAGGTGCTGCGCATCAACCCGCGAACCGGTGAAAAAACCGTGCTGGCCGAGATCGCGCCGGGTCTGGACAACCTGACCTTTGTTGGCGAGCGGCTGTTCGTGTCGAGCATCTCCGGCCAGGTAAACGAGATTCTCGGCGATGGCAAAATACGGTCGCTGGTGCCGGACGGGCTCAATTGGCCACTGGACCTGGCGATGGGCGAGGACGGCGTGCTCTTCGTTGCCGATGGCCCCTACGCGTATACGCTACGTCCCGGGGAATCACCCCGGGTCGCGGGTATGTTGTTTACACCCGGTTACCCGGGCTATTCCCGCGGAGTAGCCGCAGCGGGCCCCGGCGAGTTCATCGTGGCCACCGCGAACGGCGCGGTAGCGCGTTACCGGCCCGCCAGCCAGGAGAGCGAGGTGCTGGCCAGTGGTTTCGACCAGCTCTACGGCGTGGCCGTTGCACCCGGCGGCACCGTGGTATTTGCGGAGCTGGGCACGGGGCGGGTACTGTCGGCGAGATCCGGCGAGGTCGAGGTGTTGGCCTCGGGCCTGCGCCAGCCGGTCGGTGTCGCGATCGGCGAGGACGGCAGCTGCCTTGTTGCCGAAAGCGCGGCGGGCAGGGTAGTCAAACTGGTTCGCGGCAGTACCGAGACCGTGCTGGACGGCCTGCAAAAACCGCAGGGCATACTGGTGCGGGGCGACCTGCTTTATGTCGTCGACGCGGGCGCCAGGGAGCTGGTCGAATACAATATGGCGAGCGGCCTGCGCCGGGTTGTCGCCTCGGGGCTTCCTGTCGGCGCCCCTCCCGGGGTTATACCCAAGGTCCTGGGGGCGATCGGGGACATGTCCGGCCCCATGGGCCCGTTTGCCGGTATTACCGGCGCAAAGGATGGCACGCTCTATATTTCCGGTGATGCGGAAGGCAGCGTACTGGCCTTGCAAGCAAATCAAGACATGACGTGAGAACAATTAACTGACGATTGGAGTTGAAAATGACCGATAAGACACTGGACTGTTCAGATCTGGATAAATGCATGGGTAAACCCATCGCGCCCGCGCGCATGAAGGAGCCCCTGCACAATAATGACTTCCGGCGCTGGGTCCAGGCCATGCACTATCCGAACCTGCTGCATTACGACCACGACTTTGCCGCCGAGGGCCGCTACGGTCGACTCGTCGCGCCGCAGAGCTTTGCGGTGTGCACGGACGACGGCCATGGCGCCGGTCCCGCTTGTGAGGGCTTCATTCCCGACTCGCACCTGCTCTTTGCCGGCGATGAATGGTGGTTCTATGGCCCCCGTATTTTTGGCGGTGACGAGATCCTCAATGAAAAGATCCCGTTTGACTACGTGGTCAAGAACACGTCGTTTGCCGGCCCCACCTGCTTCCAGCGTGGCGACAATAATTACTACAACCAGAATGGCGATCACATCGCCAAGCAGCGCTCAACCTCTATTCGCTATCGCCGGGATGCCGCGGTTGAAATGGGCTCGCTGGATGCGGCTGAAGATCCGGTGTGGACCGACCAGGAGCTCGCGGATCTGGAAACCAGGAAATACGAGTTTATCAAGATGATGCACGACCTGGGGCACGGTAAGCGCTACTGGGACGATGTCGCCGTTGGCAACGAACTGCCGGTGCGGGCCTTCGGGCCGCATAGCATCGCCAGCCTTACAACGGAGTGGCGTGCGTTTCTGTTCACCATCTGGGGCAGTACCCACCGCCCCGGCCTGGATATGGCGGCCTATGGTTTTACCGAGGAGTTTGCCGGTCACGAAAACGATCCCGTTATGGAGCGTGACAATCCCGAATTGACTGACGGGGCCTATTTTGGCCCGTCTCGCGGCCACCTGTTTCCCGCCTGGGCACGGCGCATGGGTATGCCGCGAGCCTATGGCTATGGCGCGTCGATGGGGGCCTGGATCCTTGACTACCTGGCCGGCTGGGCCGGTGAGTGGGGCCAGGTCGTGCACTGCAAATCGGATTACCGTGGCCCGGCTTTCAGTGGCGACGCCACTTTCATGACAGCAACTGTTACCGACAAGCTGGTTGATGAGCAGGGGCGCAACCTGGTGCAGGTCGATTGCAAGATGAAAAACCAGCTCGGTACGACCATGGCCACCGCGAAGGCCGAGATCGAGCTGCCCAGGAAGTAATAGCGGCTTCGGCGCGTTTTACCCGCCCCACGGCTTATCCGGGGGCGGGTGGTAAGCCGGACCGGCCGGCACTGATTCCCGTTAGCGGCACTGCCATTGCGGCGCGCGTTTCTCGGCAAAAGCCCTGGGTCCTTCCTGGGCGTCCTCACTGTTGTAACAGTATTCCGATGCGTGCCTGGCCGCCTGCAGTGCCGCGGAGCGTCCCATCTCCGTGGAGAGCATAACGGTTTCCCGCGCTGCCCTTACCGACAGGGGTGCGCCCGCCAGTACCTCAGCCGCCAGTTCCAGAGCGCACTCCATCACCTGCCCGGGTTCCGCCAGCCGGTTTACCAGGCCGATCTCGTAGGCCCGTTGCGCGCTGATCGCGTTGCCGGTCAGCAGTATTTCCATCATGACCCTCTGCGGGATCATATGTATCAGGGGAGCGGCCCAGGGTGAGCTGCGCCCCACCTTGACCTCGGTCACCGCGAATTTTGCACTGGTGCTGGCAACGCACAGGTCACAGGCCTGCGCGATCATCCAGCCGCCGGCAAACGCCACCCCGTTTACGGCGGCGATGGTGGGCTTGCTCAGCTCGATGGAGTCACCGGGTACCGGGAACATATCCCGGGGAGGCACAGCCATATGGGTTTCCATCATCTCCTTGAGGTCGCCACCGGCACAGAAGGCCTTGTCACCGGCCCCGGTCAGAATGGCAATCCGCAGGGCCGGGTCGCGCTCAAAGCGATCCCAGGCTTCGAACAGGCCCTGCCTGATGTCCCGTGCCAGGGCGTTGCGTTTCTCGGGGCGGTTCAGGGTGATGATCGCAATGCCGTCATCGCGCGCATCAAACAGTACAGCGTCACTCATCAGAATACTCTCCGTTGTTATCGTCTACAGCAGTTTGCAAGTGGTCCCGGCCCCAGGTCATCCGGGGTCGGTATTGGTCGATTTCACTAATATGTCCGGACATCTGTGGGTACATAATATATCGAACCAGTCATCAATATTAGGGTATTATTGAAAATATAATTTTTTTATACGGACTAATTGAATCAGATGCGTTTCACGCAGAGGTGGCCAGCCCATGCCAGCCAGGGCCAGTAAGGGGTCGGGATTGCCGCTCTATCTCCAGGTGGAGCGTACCCTCAGGGAGGAGATCGTCAGCGGCGTCTACCCGGTGGGATC
>JAHEBM010000071.1 GCA_024642245.1 Haliea sp. | reverse complement strand
GCCGGTGATCGTCGGTGTCGGCGTGACCCGGCTCGGCTCCACGTCCTACTCCCTCGGTTGTGGCATGTTTCAGCGGGACAGGTGCGTCGCAGTCAATGACACCACTGTGGTTCATGCGGTCGGCGGAAGCAGTTTACCCCTGCCGGATAATACCCGGGTGTTGCTGTCGCGTTTTCAGATTCGGATCGCACAATAGCGGTTCCGGGCTTATTGTAGGTCCGGTTTCAACCGGAAGACTCAGGCAACCCCCGAGGTGCGATTATGAAAGAGACAGCGGAATATCCCCACCTGCCCGACCCTGCGGGACACTCGCCCCTGCGTCGCCCCAACTCCGTGCGCCGCACCTCGGCTATCGATATGACCTGGCCCGAGGGGCGGGGCAAGAGCATGCATTTTCACGGCGTGGCCCGGGATATCTTCACGCCTGTGGACGGCGGCAAGCCCGAAACGATATGCCAGGACGAGATGGTGGCGACCATTGCCCCGGACCGCACCATACAAGCCATCGAGGCGATCCCGGCGCGGCCGGATATCGCGGGGCTGGTCGGGGTGCGCGGCGGCGGCTACCTGCGCCAGGCCCTGAACGAAGTGCTGCCGGAAGAACAGCGCAAGGGTTCGCCCCTGTACCTGCTGGTGGACGACCTGTCCGGCACCAGCCTGATCGCCGGCTGGGCCTGGTCGCGCTGGCCGGATTACGATTACACCGACGAGGAGGACCTGCGCCGCAAGGACGAGCTGCGCGCGCGCATGGAGGGTATCTGTATCGGCTTCCGCCCCGGCTCCAGTGCGCTGAGCACGGAGATAGGCTCCTCGCGCCATCACCGCGCGTCCCCGGTAGTAGCCCTGCCGCACCCGGAGGATCCGGATGGCTGGCACAACCTGACCGTGCATACCGAGGTGTCCATGCGCAGGGCCCGGCGCATCGACGTCTGGCTCGACGGGGATATCCATATCGACGCGACATTCCAGGACAGTGCCAGCGCCCCCGGGGGTGGCCGTATTGCTGTTCACGAGTATTCCCTGGTGGTGATTGCTGACTCGCAGACTATGGCCATTCGCGACATCCGCGCCCGGCCCCACGTACTGCCCTATCCGGAATGTCCCGCTGCCATGGACAACGTCGGGCGGATCAAGGGCAAGCACCTGCCCGAACTGCGCGCCATGGTGCTGCAGGAACTGCCCGGCATACACGGCTGCACCCACCTCAATGACGCCATTCGGTCCCTGGCGGAGGTGCCCGCGCTGATCGCGGAATTACGCCAGCGGCAGTGAATAGCCCCCACCGGTAATAATTGGCCAAAATGCGATTATTTAGCCCTTGCAAATTTAATTGTATATATGTTTAGATAATTGTGCTCAATCTGGGTTCGCTCGCTAACTATAAACCATGGAGTTACCGCAATGAAAAAGTCACCATTAGCACTGGCTGTGCTGGTTGCCACCACGGGTGTATCCGGGCTGGTCGCAAACGGCGCCCAGGCGCAAGAGAAGGTTCAGAAGTCCTTTGCCCTGGAGGAGGTCGTGGTCACCGCCCGGAAAACGGAAGAATCCATGCAGGATGTACCGGTGGCCGTTTCCAGCTTCAGTAACGAGGATATGGCGGCTTTCAACATCACCCAGACCGAGGACGTTGCCGCCTTTACGCCCGGTATGTTCACCGAGCCCCCTGCAGCCAATAACCTGTCCGGGGTAAAGACCACCATTCGCGGCCAGGTGCAGGCCGATACCCTGTCCACCCTTGACCCCTCGGTGGGATGGTATATAGACGACGTCTACCTCTCCCGGGTCACCGGTACCGCCGGCAGCCTGTTCGACCTGGACCGGGTCGAGGTGCTGAAGGGCCCCCAGGGCACCCTGTACGGGCGCAACACCACGGGCGGTGCGGTCAAGGTCATCACGACCAAGGCGGACCCCAGTGGCGGATTCGATGGATTTGTGACGGGCAGTACCGGTGACTTTGGCCTTGCCAAGGTGGGCGGCGCGATCAATCTGCCGATCATCAAGGACGTGCTGGCCGTGCGTTTGACCGCATTGTCCGACGATTTAAATGACGGTTATGGGTCAGTCACCGTAAACCGTTCTGCAGTTGCCGGCCTGTATCCCGGCAATAAATATATCGATATCCAGACGCACAAGGAAGATGCGGGAGAGCGCAAGAGCACCCTGTACCGCGTAGGTATGGACTGGAACGCTACGGACAAACTGGATGTCAGCATGATGTACGAGTACGACGACTGGTACTCCAACGCGATTCTGATCGGCCTGGTCGATTCGCCGGTGGCGGGCTATACCCGTCCCAAGGACATCTACGACGGCGGCCAGGTCAACCAGCTGCAGGAAGCCTGGGCTACCTCCAAGATCTACTCGCTTACAGTAAACTACGCTTTCTCCGACGACCTCAGCACCAAGTTTATCTACGGCTTCCGCGACTTGAACTCCAAGTTCCTGTCGGACGTCGATGGCACTCCCGCGCCGCTCAATTACTTCATATCACCCTTCGTGCAGACCTCCCAGCAGAACTCCTTCGAGTGGCAGCTGGCCGGGAACGCCCTTGGCGGGGACCTGAACTGGATCGCCGGCCTCTATTATTTCGAGGAGGAAGGCAAGGACTTTTCCAACAGTAACGGTGCCCGGGAAGTACCCAGTGGTGTGCTCAGCGGTACTTACAACGGCACCATCGACAAGAACGAGAGTTCCTCGGCTTTTGTCAACCTCGTTTACCAGCTGACGGATACCATCAGCACCAACCTGGGTGTTCGCTATACCGAGGACAAGAAGCCGGTGTCGGTGAATGCCGAGCAGTATCTCGTGGGCGGCGGCAGCCGGTGTCGCTTCGACCTGAATACCGCGCCTAATGTCAACCCGGAGAACTGTACCTGGGGAGATTCGAAAAACTACGACTACACGTCTTACCTGGCCTCGGTAGACTGGGCGTTTTCTGAAAACGCGATGGTGTACATAAAATCCTCCAGCGGCTTCCGATCCGGCGGCCAGAACCTGCGGGGCCTGGGTGACGCAGTGGTCGAGGACAGTTCTGGCAACTCCACAACCATCAATACCAACACCCCCTTCGACGAGGAGACGGCAACGGACGTCGAAATCGGCCTGAAAGGGCAGTTCTTCGACAACTCTTTGCAGCTCAACGTGGCGGCCTACCACCTGTGGTATAAAGATCTGCAGCGCTCCCTGCTGCTCGCCACCAGCAAGGGCCTGACCACCTTTGTCGACAACGCCAGCGACGCGGAATTCGACGGCCTGGAGGTCGAAGCCACCTGGGTGGTCACCGAGTCCTTCATGCTGTCCGCTACAGGTAACTGGTTCGAGTACGACTTCGACAACAACGCCGATTTCGCCCACGGCTCGCCCGATCAGGAGTACACCTTCCGCGCAAACTACCTGATCCCACTGGATATGGGGACCATCGTAATGGATGCCAACTACGCCTACCGCGGCCAGTTCCTGCCCAACTCGTCCGCCTCGAAACAGGAACTGCAGAATACACCCGGATTCGAGGTGGACTCTGTCAGCCTGGTGGGCGCCCGAATCGCTTTCGAGATGGAGAATGGGTTCACTATCGCAGGCTGGGGTAAGAACCTCACCGACGAGGAGTATACGCTGTCCGGCCTGGTGCTGAGTGTACCGGCAGGCCTCAACGCGGGTGGTGTCGGCATGCCCCGTTCCTACGGTGTGGACCTTACCTACAATTTCTAACCGCGATTATCGCGAGTTTTAGCCGGCGCTCGCGCCGGCTTTTTTTTCGGTCAACGTTTGTCAGTCAAAGCAAGTCGGCCGTCCCGATCAGGCCTGTAATTCGAGCTTTCGAGACGGGCGTTGCCAGACAGATAGGGAGGATGATCCGTGATACAGATGGCCGATTTCCTGGTGCTCAACGCCCGGCGCTATCCCGACAAGACCTGCGTCGTTTACCGGGATAAGCGATTCACCTTCAGCGAACTCAACACCCGGGTGAATCGCCTGGCGCACTACCTGCTCGGCCTCGGCGTCACCAGGGGAGACCGGGTGGGCTTCATGCTGCCCAATTCCAACCAGTTCCTGGAACTTTTCTTTGCCTCGGTAAAGATCGGGGCCATCGCCGTGCCGATCAATTGGCGGATGGTGCCGCGGGAGGTCAAGTGGATTGCCGACAACGCCGCCTGCAAGGTGTTTGCTTACGCCGCCAGTAACGCCGAACTGGTGGCGCCGGTCAAGGCGGACTTCGAGACGGTGGAACATCTCCTGTGCGCGGGTCCGGATGTGCCTGCGGGCGAGGGCGACCTCGAGCGGGCGGCCAGCCACGGCCGCGTGGAGGAGCCGGCCGTTCAGGTGGACTGGGAGGACCCCTCCCATATTATCTTTACCGGCGGGACCACCGGCACACCCAAGGGCGTGCTCCACACGCACCGCGGCGCTTTTTTCGAGCAGATGAATACCATGCTGCGAACCCGGGTCGGAGACCCCGATGAAGTGAGCCTGTCCCAGCTGCCGATGTTCCACGGCGCGGGCCTGCTGAGTACCCGGAATACGCTGGCCGCCGGAGGCAAGGTGGTCATCGTAGAAATCTTCGATGCCCGGGAGATGCTGCGCCTGATCGAGCGGGAACAGGTGACGCGCATGGCGCTGCTGCCGCCATCGAGTTATCTGCGCCTGGCCGACCAACCCGATATCGCTGACTTCGATCTGGGTTCCGTGTCGCAACTGGCCAGTGCCGTGGCGGGTTTTCCCAAGAAAGTCATGCTCAGGCTGTTGGAGATATTCCCCAATGCGGTGTTGACCTATGGCTGGGCAGCCACTGAGATCAACAACGGCGGCACCACCGATATCGTCACCCGGGAAATGATCGAACAGGATCACGATCGCATCCGCAGCATCGGGCGGGCTGCCCCCTTCGTCCAGATCCGCCTCGTGGATGACAGCGGCAGGGACGTACCCCTCGGCGAAACCGGGGAGGCCCTGGTCAAGGGACCGCAGACCATGAAGGAATACTTCGGCCAGCCGGAGCTGACGGCCCGCACGATCCAGGATGGCTGGGTGCGCACGGGGGACCTGCTGCGGCAGGATGCAGAGGGCTTTTTTTATTTCGTCGGTCGCAACAAGGACATGATCAAATCCGGCGGGGAGAATGTGTTCGCGCAGGAGGTGGAATCGGTCATCCTGACCCACCCCGCCGTTGAAAATTGCGCGGTGATCGGCTTGCCGGACCCGCAGCTCGGCGAGTCGGTCACGGCGGTCATCAAGCTGCGCTCAGGCCAGGCCGCGATGGAGGAGGACATCGTCGGGTTGTGCCGGCAATCCCTCTCCAGTTACAAAAAGCCGCGCCGGGTGATCTTCGTCGACACCTTCCCCACCACAGCGGCCGGCAAGGTGGAGAAATACAAGCTGGTGGAGCAGTATTCGGCCAGCGAGCAGTAGAACGGGTTCGCTATGTCTGCCCTGGCTTCCGGGAATTTCTGGATCGTTCCGACTTTGCCGCATACCACTGGTCGTAGCGCCACACGTCCTGGTCTTCACCATAGGCGCTTTTGCCGTTAACCTGCCAGCGGATCGAGCTATTGATGCAGATACCGCGCGGGGTGGGCAGCACCATGCGACTCTCCACGATGCCCTTCGCCCGGAGCGACCGGCCGAACGCGTCTTGCGCTTCGATCTCCATGGCAATCGGCCAATGCTCCCGCGGGCAGCGCGTCACCTGGCGGAGCCCACCCGTGAGCTGGGCCTTGTCGCCATCCTGCCACAGGAAGCCGTGGTTGATCCGCTCGTCGCGGTCGCTGCCGTCCCGGTTGGGGATGCAAAAGAGGCAGAAGGCGATATCCCGGGCGCAGCCGAAGGGATAGCCGATGCGCCCACCCCGGTGGTCCGGCCGGGGTCCCCAGCTGCGGTCGCGGATGGAGTAGCTGTCGATGCCGATACGCTCGCCGTGCAATACCAGCTCCCCGGTGATATGGCCCATCTGGTCGAGGTGCGGCTGGGCGTGGAAGGGTGGCTCGCCGCTCTTGAAGCCGTGGGGCGGGAACAGGCCGGTAAATTCGCAGCCGATGCTGACCAGCTCCCGGTCGCGGTAACGGAGCTGGTAGCGCCGGAGGGGTTCGAGGGTCCGGACCGAATAGCCCTCGGGAAAGGTGAAATCCGTCAGGTGGCTGTGCGCCGGCAGAGGCTGGGTGTACTGGTACTTGTAGTAGGGGATGTTCCAGGGCTCCGCCGCCGTCGCATCCCACAGGAATACACCACCGCCGGCGTTGCGCATGTTGGGCCGTACCCAGCCGTATAGCCAGCAGCCCATGTTGCGCTCGGGGATATTGAACGAGAACCAGCAGGTTTCGGTAAACCAGGGGTCGTCTGACGCGGGGGGGTGGAAGTCATCGTCGGCGGCGGTAAACATCATGTCACTCCGGATCGAGCGGGGGGAAGTAGCAGTCGGCGAGAGCACCCATGGCAGCGCGCATCAGGGCGGTTTCCCGGCAGACGCGGTTAAAACACAATTGCAGTGATTCATGTTCGGGCAGTTGCCGCGCCAGGACCGCTTCCGCGAATGCGCGGCGGGCATCCAGCAGATCGCTGAACGTGGCGCCCAGGGCTTTGCCGATCTCATCGAGCTCCGCCTTTTCGAACAGGGCCCCGTCGCGCTCTCGTGCGCGCCACCACTTGATCTGCCGGGCCAGCGACTTGGCCTTGGCGCTGGCCTGCTGGTCGTCGAGGCGCGGCGTGATCACCTCGCCCAGGTCGGCCAGCGCCAGCTCGAAGCTGCGATCGGCAAAACCCGCCGGCCGCGCGGGCAGTTCGGGTCGGTGCAGGATCTGCCCGGTCAGTTCACCCAGCGAGCGGGCGATGACCTGCATATGGGCGGTGTAGAACAGCATGACCAGGCCCGGCATCGCCGGAGTGGCGCCGAACTCACCGTAGAAATTCGCGTGGCTGGTGACGATAAAGCCGAGCTGGAAATACAGGCGGTGGTAGCGCACCCGGTCGATGTCGACGGCGACGCCGCCGGCGGACTCATAGGCCGCGAACAGCGCCCGCATGGGCAGGAATGGCTGGAACAGGCTGCGCACCCATATCTGGGCCAGGTCCTCCATCGGGTCGCCGTAGTGGCAGAGTTCCCAGTCCAGCAGGGCGGTCACCCGATTGTCCCGGTGCAGGAAATTGCCCGGTCCCGCGTCGCCGTGCACGATGACGGCTGCACCCCGGTCTGGCGGGACATGGCGCGCCAGCCAGTCCAGGGCCAGCAACAGCAGCGGGTCCGGCACGGTCGCCAGGTTTTCATCGCGCAGGGCCGCGATACGCTGCCGGATATGGGCCGAGACCGGCAGGCGCGGGTCACCGAAACCGCGCAGCGCAGCCCGTGCGGGATCGATCCGGTGCAGCGCGGCCAGCTGCGCGACAAAATCCGAGCCCAGGGAGATCGGGTCCGAGGCGTCATCAAAGCGGTCACTGCCGGGCACGAGTTCCGTCAGCAGTGCCAGGTGTTCATCGATGCTGGTGATATAGGCCGGCGCCCTGACACCGCAACCGGCCAGCGGCCCCTGCGACAGGGCCTGCAAAATAGCAACTTCCCGCCGGAAAAACGCCAGGCGCTGGGGATCGCCTACCCGCGTATCCCAGGCGAGGTAGGCGCGTCTCTCCCCGCCGGTGGCCGGGCGCAGCGAGAGCACAGCACCCTGGCGCGAGGCCCCACCGCCTCCCCTGGGGGTGATGGCGCTGATCCGGCAGTTGGTCAGGCGCTGGATTTCCTCGGCGAGATCGGCAGGCAGGGAGTCCCAGTGGGGAATCACGGGCGCCCGACCCTGCCGGCGCCGCGGGTGCCGGTCCGATGCTGCTCAGCGCAACGCATACTTTCTTTCAGCTGCCCGGGCGGCTGCCACGTCGAGCTCGGTCGCCGCCACCGGGTTGCCAATGAGGCAGGATTTGAAGCCATGGGCCAGCGCCGCGGAGCGCGGCAGCTCCAGGGATTCCCAGATCGCCTTGACGCTGCCCTGCACCGCGGTTGGCGGCTTGGTCGCGATCATGGCTGCCAGTTCGTGGGCGCGGGGCCAGAGTGCCTCTTTCGTCAACACTTCACTGACCAGGCCAATGCGGAGGGCGGTAGCGGCACTGACCCGTTCGTCGTTGCCCAGCAGGGCGATGCGCAGCGCTTCCTGCAGGCCGATGCGATAGCTCAGGCCGATAGGTTCCACCGCGCAGACCATGCCGTAGGATACGTGGGGATCGAAAAACTGGGCATCATCCGAGCAGATCACGATGTCGCATTCATTGATCCAGTAGAAGGCGCCGCCACAGCACAGGCCGTGCACCGCCGCAATCACCGGCTTCCATACCCTGTTGGCGCGGGGTCCCAGGCTGTCGCCGGGGTCGGTCTGGTTGAGCACTTGGTCGGACCCGAGCACGTTCTCGCTTACCGCGGCTTTCACATCGGCACCGGTGGAAAAGGCCCGGCCGTCGGCGGCCCGCAGCACCACCGCGTGCACCTGTTTGTCCTCTCGCACCCGGCGCCAGACGTCTTCGAATTCCCGCCGCATAGCCGCGGTAAACGAGTTCAGCGCCCCGGGGCGATTGATGGTGATGGTAGCCACGTGGTCGGCGGTCACCGCGTACAGGATGGTTTCGTAGTTCACTGGTCAGAGTCCAATGGGGAAAGTGAGGAGTGAAAAGGCTATATGATTAAGGGTGCACAGGCAATGCGTGTCCAGCCCGGGATCGATGCCCGATGTGACGGCGTAAACCGGCAAAAAATCTGACATTCAGCGTATTCATGGTTGCAGAATGCCGCTCCCCCGGGGCAAATCGCGTCCGACCCAAAATGCGGTTTACATTTAAATCATATATATTATTATACGTGTTCTGTCGGGAGGCTACTGAATGGCTGGATCAGGAAGAGGTCGTTATGGGTGATAACCAGGAAGCGCTGGCCATGATAACGGACCAGGCCGGTCGCCTGCTGGAAGACGCGGTCACGCCCCAGCGGCTGAAGTCGCTGCTGCAAAAGCCCGGCTCCTTTGATCGCGACCTGTGGCTGCAGACCGTGGGCCTCGGCTGGGCCGGTGCGGCGGTGCCCGAGGAGGCCGGCGGCTTTGGCCTGGGCTGGGAAGTGCTGTGTGCACTGGCAGGGCACCTGGGCGCGGTGACGGCTTCGCTGCCGCTGATCCAGAATACCGTCCTTGTCGATGCCCTGGCGCAAGCCGACTGCGGATACAGTGCGGTGATCGAGCAACTCGTGTCCGGCGAGGCTATCGCAACGCTGGCACTGTTCGACCAGGGGGATAACGGTATCAGCGACACCCCGCAGCTGGTATATGGCAGCAGCGGCCTGAACGGGGTAACCGCGGTTGCGCCGTTTGCGGCGGTTGCTGGCTTCGCCCTGGTCCACGCCCTCAGGGAGGACCAGTCGCAACCCGCTCTGTTGCTGGTAGCGTTGGACCAGAAAGGGGTAAAGCGGGACCTGCGCAACTGTATCGATAATGCCCGGGGTGCAGCCGCGCTCGACTTTGCCAATGCGACTGCCACCCCCGTGGCGGTGGGAGACGGTGCCAGCTCACTGCTCATGCGAGTGGCGGCCCGCGCGGTAATTGCCACGGCCTTCGAACAGGTTGGCGGTGCCGGGTCGTGCCTGCAGTCCGCCTGCGATTACGCCCGGGAGCGAAAAGTCTTCGGCCAGCCCATTGGCGCGTTTCAGGGCATCAAGCACAAGCTCGCCGACATCTATGCCGATATCGAGATCGCCCGGGGTTGTGCCCTGGACGCGCTCGCCGCACTGGAGAGCAACCCGAGGGCGGCCCTGGCATATGCCGCTGCCGCACGCGTCACCGCTATCACTGCATACGAACACGCGGCCCGGGAAAATATCCAGGTGCACGGCGGTATTGGCGTCACCTGGGAATCGGCCGAGCATCATTATTACCGCCGTTCGCGCAGCCTGGCCCTGGAGTTGGGGGCGGCGCCCTATTGGCGAGACGTGCTGGTCGACCATGTCGAATTGCTGGCAGAGGGGTATTGAGGTGAGCCAGAACGATACAAGGGCCTATCTTGCATCCGCACGCGCCTGGCTGGCCGAGCAGGCGCCAGCCTATAGCGGCGCGGCGCGCCGTGGTCTCAGCGTTGAGGAAGACCTGGCGCTGGGACGACGCTGGCTGCACCTGAAAAGCGAACACGGCTATGCAGCTATCACCATGCCCAAAATATACGGCGGTGGCGGCGGTACCGAGATCGAAAAGGTGATCTTCACCAACGAGGAAAACAACTACGACCTGCCCACAGGGTATTTCGGCATCAGCCTCGGCATGCCGGTGCCGATGTTGCTGAAATATGCTTCCGAGGAGGTGTTGCGCGAACTGGTGCCGCCGGCGATACGCGGCGAGCAGATCTGGTGCCAGCTGTTTTCCGAGCCGGCCGCCGGCTCCGACCTGGCGGCACTCACCATGAGGGCAACCCCGGACGGGGATGGCTGGAGGCTGAATGGCCAGAAGCTTTGGACCAGCTGGGCCCAGTATTCCGATTGGGGTGTGGTGGTAGTGCGCACGGACCCGACCGTACCCAAGCATGCCGGGTTGACGTACTTTTACGTGGATATGAAATCCCCGGGCGTGGAAGTGCGGGTGATTCCCAAGCTGGCTGGAGAGAGCGAAATCAACGAGGTGTTCTTTAACGACGTTTTCGTTCCGGATGCCCAGCGCATGGGCGGGGTGGGGGGCGGTTTCAAGGTCGCCATGGAAACCCTGATGATCGAGCGCTATGCGGTGAGCGATGAGGCGGTGGGTGGCATCAGCGTGGAAAAGTTTGTCGATCTCGCCATGCGCACCCGAATCAATGGCCAGCCTGCGCTGGCGGATGGTGAGGTGCGACGACTGATAGCCGATACGGTGGCCGAGCGCCAGGGTTTGCGCTCCATTCACCGCAGGGCCATGGCCGCTATCGCCGCGGGTACAGAGCCCGGCCCGGAGGGTGCCATTCGCAAGCTGCTGGGCGCGCGCCGGCGCCAGCAGGTGAGCGCGGTGGCGATGGACCTGCTGGGGGTTGACGGTGTGATTATGACTGAGGGTGCACAACCCACAGAGGACTTCACCGAGTCCTGGATAGAGTCCCCGCCACTGCGTATCGCGGGGGGCAGTGACGAGATCCTGCGCAACACCATTGCCGAGAAAGTGCTGGGGTTGCCCCAGGACCATCGCCCCGACAAGGGCATTCCATTTAATAAATTGAGCTGAGTCCGGGCGACGAGTCGTAAACATGAATTTTGATTTTTCTGCAGACCAGAAGGAATTGGCGGATCACGCGAGGCGTTTTCTGGGCGAATCCTGCACCTTTGATCGCCTGCGCGACAACATGGCGGGCGAAGAGGCCTATGACCGCAGCTTGTGGCAGCAGATGGTGGAACTGGGCTGGACGGCGATCAATATCCCCGAGGCACAGGGCGGGCTGGGTATGGGCTCCCTGGAGCTGTGCCTGCTGAGCGAGGAGGTCGGTCGAGTGCTGGCGCCGGTACCGTTTTTCAGTACCGTTTGCCTGGGTGCCCACATTCTCAACCAGTTGGGCCAGGAATCGCTGCGCGAGCAGTACCTGCCGCCAATTGCCGCCGGCGAGTCGGTGGTGGCGGTCGCCCTCATGCCGGGACTGGGACAGCTGGAGTACGCTGACGGTTGTGCTTCCGGCGCGCTGGGTCCGGTGGCCTGGCTTGGCGCCGCCGATCTGCTTATCAGCCGCGCACGGGATAACCATGGCACTGAATGCCTCGTGCTGATCGATGCAAAACACGCAACAGTCGCGCGTCGCAACATCGATGGGGTCGTATTGGATGGCCTGGTACGTCACGGCCAGGCCGAGTTTTCTGCGACACCGGCCCGGTTACTGGCCAGCGGTGACGAGGCGCGCCGGCTGATCGAGCTGGCGCTGGCGCAGGCAGCCATACTGACCGCGTTTGAACAACTCGGCGGTGCCCAGGCCTGCTGTGAAATGGCACGGGACTACTCACTCGAGCGCTACACGTTTGGGCGTGTCATCGGCGGTTACCAGGCAATCAAGCACAAGCTGGCTGATGTGCAGGTCGAAATCGAACTGGCGCGCTCCAACGCCTATTATGGTGCCTGGGCCCTTGCCACCGATGCCGCGGAGCTGGCACGGGCGGCGGCCCTTGCGCGGATCAGCGCCACCGAAGCCTTCACCCTGGCGGCGGAGGAGAACCTGCAGGTACACGGCGGTATCGGTTACACATGGGAGGCCAACTGCCATTTTTATTACCAGCGGGCGCGCCTGCTGGCGATCAACTATGGCAATGCGGATTACTGGTCGCAACAGCTGCTGGCCGGCTTGCAGGCGGCGCACTAGACATAACAGGCGGAGACTGTAATGGACTTTAACGACTCGGCGGAGGAAGCGGCATTTCGTGCGGAAGTGCGCGCATGGTTGCAGCAGAACGCCAGCGACTATACCGAGCCACTGGCGCTGCGCCAGGGTGATCCGCGTATTGCAGAAATGGGCCGCAGCTGGCAGAAGCAAAAGGCAAAAGGCGGGTTTGCCGCCATCAGCTGGCCGGTGGAAGCCGGTGGTCGCGGCGCCTCGCCGATAGAGGAGGTTATCTTCGCCGAGGAGGAGGGGCGCTATCACGTGCCGGTTGGCCCCTTCGTCGGCATCGGCATCAATCTCGCGGTACCCACGATCAGGGCCCACGGTACGCCGGAGCAGATAGAGAAGTTCGCCCGACCAACCCTGCTTGGCGAAATACTATGGTGCCAGCTGTTTTCCGAGCCTGGAGCGGGTTCCGACCTGGCCGCGGTGCGCACCCGCGCGACCAGGGACGGCGACGACTGGCTGGTCAACGGCCAGAAGGTGTGGACTTCCTGGGCGCATACGGCCGACTGGGGCATCATGCTGGCCCGCACGGATCCGGAACAGGCCAAACACAAGGGCCTGAGTTTTTTCCTGGTGGATATGCGCTCGGCCGGTATCGATGTACGGCCGATTCGCTCTATCTCCGGTGAGTCGGAATTCAATGAAGTGTTCCTGACCGATGTGCGCATACCCGACAGCCAGCGCCTGGGTGCGGTAGGGGACGGCTGGAAGGTGGCCATGACCACCCTGATGAATGAGCGGGCCTCCGCCGCCGATCAATCCCAGTCGCTGCCGGATGTGGAATCGTTGCTGGCTGCGCTCGGGGAGCAGGGTCGGGCGGCCAATACCCGCCAACTCGCCTCCCTGTACGCACGCGAGCAGGGCCTCAAGTACTTCGGGCTGCGCCAGCTCACGCGCCTGTCCCAGGGCGGCAACCCTGATCCGATTTCGGTGATGAGCAAGCTCGTTTACGCCAACCTGCTGCAGGATGTCAGCGCCCTTGGGTTGGACGCCCTGGGCCTGCCAGGCGCTTTCGCCGGCAGGGAGAACCACGAGGCGAAAAAATTCCAGTATGGTTACCAGTGGTCGGCGGCCCTGCGGATTGCCGGCGGGGCCGACGAGATCCTGCGCAACCAGATAGCGGAACGGGTACTCGGCCTGCCCGGTGAAATCCGCAGCGACAAGGGTGTGCCGTTTTCCCAGCTGCCCGTGGGCAGGTAGGGTGAGGATCGGGAGCGCATGATCCGCCGCTATTCATCGATAAAGAATTCAGGAGAACTGCTGTGCTAGAGCGACCCTTTTACGAACCCGAAGTGGAAACGATGTCCCGGGAGGAGATCCAGCGCCTGCAGGAAGCCCGCATCCTGC
>JAHEBM010000119.1 GCA_024642245.1 Haliea sp. | reverse complement strand
ACGGCGTCACCACGAACAATCCCCATTACGGCCCGACGCGCAATCCCTGGAACCTGGACCACATCCCCGGGGGGTCGAGCGGCGGCTCCGCTGCAGCCATCGCTGCAGGGCTGGCGACCGCTACGCTGGGAACCGATACGGGCGGCAGCATCCGTATGCCCGCATCCGTATGCGGGGTCGTCGGCCTCAAGCCGACCTATGGACGGGTGAGCAAAGCGGGAGTCCTGCCCCTGTCCTACCTGTTCGACCACGCCGGGCCCATCACCCGCACGGTGGGGGATGCCGCGCTGATGCTGGGTGCGATTGCCGGTTACGACCCTGCTGATGCAACGACGGTAAGAATGCCCGTGCAGGATTACACAGGTCAGCTGGAAGGCGGTTTGCGTGGCCTGCGCATCGGGGTACCCCGCGCCTATTTCTTCGATCACCTCGAAGCGGAGGTTGCGGCGGCCGTGGAGCAGGCCATAGCCGAGTTGCGCGCACTGGGTGCGGACGTTCGCGACATCGACATCCCCGATGTCGGCATGGGCGTAGCCTCGGTTTTTGGCATCGTTCTGGCAGAGGCCCAGGAGATCCACGCGGACGCGCTGCGCTCCCGCCCCGGGGATTTCGGTGCCGATGTGTACGCGATACTGGCGAGCGAGGGGCCGGACGCGCCCGCGCTGATGCAGGCGCTGCGCGCACGGGACGCCCTGAGTGTCGCGGTGCGCGGTGCGCTGGAGACGGTCGACCTGCTGGTAACGCCGGCCACACCCATCGTCGCCGCCAGGATTGGCCAGGAAACCGTGCGCTATGGCGGGCTGGATGAGCCGATTATCATGGCGATGATCCGCTGTACCGCGCCCTTCAACGGCACCGGTCACCCGGCGCTGTCACTGCCCTGCGGGTTCACCCCCTCCGGGCTGCCGGTAGGCCTGCAGATCATCGGGCGCGATTTCGACGAGGTGACGGTGCTGCGCGCGGGACACGCCTATGAGCAGGCCACCGGCTGGCACCTGCGCCGGCCCCCCGCCGGACAGGCCTGACCCGGGTGGGGCGGGCAGGCAACCCCCCGACTCAGTCGTCCTCGATGACGACGCCCTCCGGAGTGGATCCGGCCCGGTGCCAGACCAGTGAATGAAAGCGGGTGACATCCCCTGCCTGGTCCTTGCCGCTCAGTACCAGGGTTTGCCCATCCAGCTCGGCGTGACGCAGCTGCTCGCTCCCGGGAAAGCCCGGGTTCAGGCTCTGGGTCACATAGTGAACCACATCCCCGTCCACCACACGGTAGCGTCCCGCGTAGTGAAAATAGGAGGAAAACGCCGCTGCCTTGAGGGCGTCCGGCAGCTTGCGGTAACCCAGGTCCTGCGGAAATGGCGCCCGGTCGGGCCGGGCGATCGATGCGCTCATCCACCCGTCGCTGCTGTAGAGCAACAGGCCCTGGGGTTCCTCCCCGTAGGGAAAGCTCAGTTCGTCGCGGTCTGAGTAACCGATCGTCCAGGATTCGAGTTGCCAGGTTCCAATAAGGTCGTCCTTGCTGATCATCAGCGTTTTACCTCCACCGTCAGGGCTGTAATTGTTCAATCGTCCAGCTGGTATCCGGCTGCAGCCGGTACAGGAAACGGTCGTGCAGGCGGTGTTCGCAGCCCTGCCAGAACTCGATCCGCTCCGGCATTACCCGGTACCCGCCCCAGAAGTCCGGCACCGGTATCTGGCCCTTGCCAAATTTCTCCCGCAGCACCTGCACCTCTTTTTCCAGCAGCGCGCGGGCCGATAGGGGCCGGCTCTGGCGCGATGCCCAGGCGGCAATCTGGCTCTCCCGCGGGCGGGTGACAAAATAGCTGGCGGATTCCGCCAGGGTCATTTTTTCCACCCGCCCCCCGACGATAACCTGCCGGTCCAGCTCATTCCAGGGAAACAACAGCGATACCCGGGGGTTGTGCGAAATCGCCGCCGCCTTGGCGCTGCCGTAGTTGGTGTAGAACACGAACCCACCGCGGGACAGCCCCTTGAGCAGAACGATGCGCTGCCACGGCAGGTCGTCTTCATCCACCGTGGCCAGCACCATGGCGGTGGGATCCTTGAGCCCCGCATTGACCGCCTGTTCCAGCCATACCTCGAACTGGCGGATGGGGGAGGTATCGAGCATATCCCGGCTCATACCGCCGGAAATGTACTCCCGCCTGAACGTGTCATACTGCATGGTCATAGCCCGCGACCCCGCTCCAGTCCCGACCGATCCATTACTGCGGCGGGAACCCGGAGAAAATGGCTGCTGCCGCATCCAGCCGGGCCTGCTCCGCTTTTGCCGAATCGGGTTGACCGGTGAGTCCGGTTTTCAGGACAGATCGCCACACCGCCTGGTTGCGCATCGGGTCGACCATATCCACGATCAGGGTACCCTTGGCGTAGCGGGTGCCGCCATCTGCTGCCGTGTCGCAGCCATTGCAATCGGCGCTGCTCGCCTCCACCGGATCCTCCGTAACAAGGTACCAGCTCAGGAACAGGTCGGCCTGCCGACTGGTGTTCACCGTCTCGAAGCCCTTGCGAGCAAGCTCATTGGCAAGGGCGCCGTCGATGCGTTTGGCCTGCGCGTCTGTGACCACAATGGTAGCGGCATCGGTCCTGCTGAGAGGCTCGATATAGATCTTGTGGACCCTGGAAAAATCGTACTGGCGGTCGTAATTCGTCGTTGTGGTGGGGGCCGCGGGCGCCATACTGCAGGCGGCCACCAGCAGCGTGATAACAAGGCCGGCAAGGACCCGCAGGGCGTTTTGGCTGGTCATCGAGTTCCTCCTCATGGGAGCCGCATTATAGTCAATCGCCGGTGCTGGGATATACCGGCGCCCGCCGGCCCATGGCCGGAATCTGGGGGAACGGGTAGAACGCCTGCCAATCCGCCCCGAAATCTGCTGCGATGGACCGCCCGAAGGCCTCCCGGTAGCAGGCATCCATGGCCTCGAGTAGTTCCGCCTGGGTTGCGGCCTGCAGCAACAGGGCCGCTTCCATCATGCCCTCGGCCCGCAGCCGCAGGGATGGCGGCACATCATCCCCGCCGGCGAGGGCGAGGAACATGGCCGTCCAGCGGCGCTCGAGTTCGAGCAAAAGTTTTTCCATCGACGGTAACCCCGGATTCGCTGTGCCACCACAGCAGGCAGCGAGAGTTCCCTACCGTGGGTAATTTCTGCCACCGAGTATGCTGCGCCGGGCAAAACAGTTAAAGTCCGATTTCCGCTTGACCAGGATGACCATCCCCGTGAACAGCCTGCAAAGACTCCTGCTCTCCCTTTTTGCCCTCTGCCTGTTAACGGCCGGTAACGGAAGGGCCCAGGAGGCGACCGCCGAAGAGCCGGCCATCATCGATTACAGCGAACGCTTTCTGCCGACAGTGGCACGGCACGGCATGGTCGTGGGCGCGGAGCAGCTGGCCACAGAGGTGGGCAGCAGGATCATGCAACAGGGCGGCAATGTAGTGGACGCGGCGGTGGCAACCGGGTTTGCGCTGGCCGTCACCTACCCCCGGGCCGGCAACCTGGCGGGAGGCGGCTTCATGCTCATCCACCTGGCCGACAGCAACCGGTGGTGATAGATAGATAGATAGATAGATAGATAGATAGATAGATAGATAGATAGATAGATAGATAGATAGATAGATAGATA
>JAHEBM010000020.1 GCA_024642245.1 Haliea sp. | reverse complement strand
GTTCCCAGGACGGATCGCTGTAGCTCTCATCCTGGTCCGCCGCACCATAGGCGTCGGCCTGGGGAAGTTGCTCGATGCTCACGTCCTCCCAGGTATAGCGCAGGCCGCCAGTGACACTGAGCTTGTCGACTCCCGTGAGGGAACCCAGATTGTAGGTGCCCTGCGAATAGACCGCGTAGGTATCCGTCTTGATGCGAAAGTTATTGGTCGCATAGCTCGCCGGTATGATAGGACTCACGTCAAAGTAGGTTTGCGGCCACAGTGTGTCGGACTCCTGGCTCTGCAGGTAGACGCCGGAGATATAGGTAAGGTCTCCGTTCAATGCACTGCCGCTGAGTTGCAGTTCATCCGAAATGGAGTCGACTGTTTGCTCGTTACCTGACTTCCCGGTGGCGGCATTCGCCGTGAGGATGGTGACGAAAGGCGCACCCAACTGGGGTTGTTCCGAATCCGTCTTGGCATGGGAAGCACCCAGGATGTTCTTGATCTGGTAGTTTTCGTTCAGTTCGAACACCGTGGTATTCGAAGCCAGCCAGTCCTCACCCTTGTGCCTGGCGCCACCGGGATGCCGGGTCTTGTAATAACCCAGCCGCTTTTGTTCATCCACGTAGGCAATCAGGCCCGGCGCATAGGCATCGGGGTGCCCGGCGAGGTAAGCATCCCAGGCTCCGGGAAAGGAGACTGCCGCGTCCAGCCCCGGACCGAACAGTGATCCACTGGCGGGATTAAGAGCAAAGCCGTTATTGGTGTCCCCGTACTGGTAAACGCTGTAAGTGTAGGAAGCACCTGTATTGGTACCCCTGGCCTCGGAGTAACTGAAAACAGTTGTATTATCCAGGCGTTCATTGGGTCTGATGGTGAGAGCAACACGGCCGCTGTCGCGGCTGACTTCACCCAGTTCATCGCCATTGAGCAGGTTGTCGATATAGCCGTCGCGATCGATGGTATCGAAGGCGGCGCGCAGCAATACCGTTTCACCCGCCAGCGGGGTGTTGATCATCCCCTGCACTTCCTGGAGGCCGTAGTTGCCGCCCCGCACCTGCAGGCTCCCCTCCTGCTCGCTGGTCGGCTTTGCCGTGGTATAGAGTATGGCACCGCCGGTTGTATTGCGGCCGAACAGCGTACCCTGGGGGCCCTTCAGGACCTGGATGGAAGCCAGGTCGTAAAACGTGGAAGCGCCACTGAGGGAAAGCGGGACCTCATCAAGGTAGGCCACCACCGCCGAGGGTGAGCCACTGAAGGTATCCGCCGACTGTCCGCGAATTGCATAGGTCAGGGAATTGTTACCCTGGGTCTGGCGAATGGTCAGGCCGGGGACCGCCGCCTGCAGGTCCGAATCGGTGCGAATGGATCGCTCCTCTATCTGCGCGGAATCGAGCACGCTGATCGATATAGGCACCTCGGAAAGGCTCTCGGTGCGCCGACGCGCCGTCACCAGGGTTTCCTCCAGCGCCGAGGATGTCGCGCCCTGCCCTCCCCCGGCATTTTCCGGCACCACACCCTGCGCCAGCACCGATACCGGTGCAAGAAGCCCGCCTGCCGCGAGTGCCAGGCAGAGTCTCACCTGCGCTGCAAGCAGGCCGTGTTTATTCATCAGTGCGGTATTTTTCATTGTTACACTCCATTTTTTTTAGTGAAAACCCCTGTCGGTACTGTCGTCCGTGAGCACGCAGCTACCGTTATTCATAGCGCGTTTTTCAGGGCTCCAGGGCACTGGCACGCGCGGCAAAAATCTCCTGCAGATGATTCACCGGGTCCCCGGCGGTAATACCCCCATCGACAGGCAGCACCACCCCGGTAATTTGTGCCGAGGCGTCACTGCTGAGGAACAACACCGCCCTGGCGACATCCTCAGGGCTGCCATGGCGCTTCAGCGGCTGGTTGGAATCCCAGACCGGCGCCAGGGCCTCCCGCAGGCGCGTCGACTGGGCCTCATCCATACCGGGCATGGTAAAAGAGGTGAGCGGCGTACGAATATGGCCCGGGGCCAGGCAGTTCACGCGGATACCGTATTCCGCCAGGTCGATGGCGATGCACTTGGTGAAGTGAATGACCGCCGCCTTGGTGACACGGTAGGACATCATCGCCTGGCCCGGAAGCACACCGGCTATGGAGGCATTATTGATGATCACGCCACCGCCGTTTTTCGCCATGTACTTGCCCGCGTAGCGGCTACCCATCATCACGCCATACAGGTTGATGCCGATCACCTTGTGGAAGTCGGTAAAGTCATCGTCCAGGAATCGCGGGTGCTGTGCACCGGATATGCCGGCATTGTTAAACAGGATATCCAGCCCGCCAAAATGCTCGACGGCGAAGTCCACGAGCGCTTTTACATCCTCGACATTTGCCACATCCGTGCGCTTGAAAGCCGCGGCACTCCCCAGTTGGGCAGCAAATTTCTCACCCGCCTGCGCGTCAATGTCCGCTATAACGACCCGGGCACCCTCCGCTACAAAGAGCTCGACCGTCGCTCGCCCTATACCGCCGGTACCGCCGGTGACGATTGCTACCTTTCCCTGGAGGTCCTGCCTCATAGTGTTCTCCAATCATTTCCTGCGCGTGAAGGTCAGCGGCAGTCGCTCAATGGAATGCGTGGCGATCGTGGGCACATAGGTAATCTCCTCGGGGGCAATCGCTAGCTTGATATTATCGAGTCTTTTCACGATTTCACGTGCCGCCACCTTGAGTTCCATCCGGGCAAGAGACAGGCCGATGCACCGGTGAACACCCGAGCTGAATGCGACGTGCCTGCCGATATTGCCACGATTGATATCAAAGTCCCTGGGACAGGGAAACACGGTTTCGTCATCGTTGGCCGAGGCAAACAGCAACAACATGTGCGCACCGGCGGGTAATTTCGTGCCCCCGAGCTCCACTTCCCTGGTGGTCATTCGTGCCAGGCCGCGTACCGGCGGCTCAAGGCGCAGCAGCTCCTCGACAAACCGGGTAAGCAGTCGCTCGTCATCCACCGAGTCCGCCAACTGCTGCGCGATCTCCGGCTCAGTGGCCAGGATAAACAGCAGGTTGCTCAGTGCCGTCGCGGTTGTCTCGTTGCCGGCAATCAACATGGCGCGCACCAGCGGCACGACTTCCTCAAAGGACAGGGTCGGGTTTTCAGAGTCGTCGGAGCGGGCGTGAACCAGGTCGGAAATCATGTCCTCGCGCGGCTCGGCTTCCCGTTCGCGCACACATTTGATGAGGTAGTTCTGCAGGTCGCAGATTTCGCGGGCATTCTCCAGCATCTGCTCACGGGTTTGCATTCTGCCGATCTGCGCGGTCACGGCCAGGGACCAGCGCTGGATTTTGTCGGCGTGAAACTGGCTCAGTCCAAGCTGTTCGGCAATAACCCTGATGGTCATGGGAACGGCGAAATCATTGACGCCGTCCACCTCGCCGCGGTCCGCAAATTCTTCAATCAGGTCTCCGACTATCGCCGATATCCTGGGCTCGAGTTCCTTTACCCGGTGCGCGGTAAAAGCACTCTCCATCAATTTGCGGATACGGGTGTGGTAGGGAGGATCCGTCATGATCGGGTCGGAGAAGAACCCGCCCCCGTCCCGCTTGAGAATGTCCTGGATCTCACCCGCAAAACCCTTGGCGTATTGCGCCTGGTAGCCTTTTTCAACTGAAAAAGTGATCGGGTCCTTTACGACGGCCTGCAGGTCCTCGTAGCGCGACACCAGGTACATATCCAGCTTGGCGTCATAGTGCACCGGATCGTCGCGGCGCAATGCCTTGTAGAAGGCGTTGGGCCGGGCGAGAATCGCCGGGTCGGACAGGGATGTGTCCTCAAGATGAATCTCGCCCTGCCCGGTCACGGGACAGGTCCCCGCCGCCTGGTTTTCAGTTTCCTTGTTTACCATTTTCCTGCCTCATGTTTAGCGAGTTTTGAAAGTTCATTGCAAGGTGTGGTTGTGCTTTGCCATGAAAGTGCCCTCAGGCTTTTCCACCCCACCGGCCATACAGGCTGCGCGGTACTCGCGCGGGCCCTTGTCGAACAGCCGCTTGAACATGCGACTGAAGTGCGCCGGGCTCTTGAATCCGACGCGGAAAGCAATCTCGGCGATCGATATCTCGCCCGGCTTCGAGCAGGAAAGCCATTGGCTGGCGATCTTCATGCGCTTGTCCCACACCAGGTCAGAAAATGGCGTTCCGTTCTGCTTCAACAGAAAGGACAGGTAACGGGGTGAGATATCACAGGCCTCGGCAACCATGGTCGCACTGAGGCTGGGATCCGACAGGTGAATGTCAATATACCTGAGCACTTCCTGCAAGCGCTGGTCCGGCAGCGACTGGCGCACCATCAGGCAGTTTTCACAATCCTTGAGGGCGTCGGCCACCAGTGCAAGTGCACTGTCCAGCAGCAACTGCTCAAGGTGCGGCGCGAGTTCGTCTGAATCCTCGAATATATCGGTCAGCAGCCGCTCGGCGATGACAAACTCCCGGCGCTTGCCGGACAGGGTAAATCCCGCCTTGACTTCATCTGGCATAAACCGCCTGAACACATGGGTCGGCACGATGACATGCAGAACTTCGTGCACGGAATCGTCGTTGGTTTCGCATTTGATGGTGAAGGGCGACAGGGATTTGGTGATACCAAAACCACCCGCCTCGGCGACACTGTGGCCGCACTGGTGGTTGATGCACAGTCGTCCCTGCCTGACAAACCACAGTACGGTGACGTCGGTGGCGTCCTCGCGGATATGGGTCCAGGATCGCTGGAAGGACAGCCGGGTCTTTGACCTGAGCCGGATGATGGAACAGGAGCCCACGGCTTTTTTGTCAGCTCGCACATCGATAACCGACCCGGCCTCGATCGAGTAGTCGCCCAGGTAGTATTCCTGGTTCTTCTCCCCGCGATAAGCGTCCTGGCATTCGAGGTAATTGCGCTTGTCGAATGAAAATAGTGTTTCAGTCATTTCCACGCCTCCAAATTGCGATTGCCTGCTGGGCCTGTGAGTCTAGCGCCACGTCCCTGGCGGATTCCCCTCTTTAAGTGCGATTCCATGTACAATTCGCGCACGTCGAGCAGGCATACGAAAAGCAGCGATCATCGCCGATCTTGCCGCTTTATTTTTATATTTACTTACATCCGCCAAAATCAACGGGTGATTCCCGCAGCCGTGAGTGCACGCTGCTCAGCGGCGGACAGGCCCAGGATGTCGCCCAGCACGTAGGCGTTGTGTTCACCCAGTCGCGGCGCCCCGCTGCTGACTTTCGCCGCCCGGGACATCTTCCAGGAGGGCCCCGTGGTGGTCTTGGCCTGCCCCGCCGAATCGGTCACTTCCTGGTAGAACCCTCGGCTCCACAGGTGCGGGTCGGAGACCAGGTCCAGGGAGCTCTGGCTCCGGCTGGCGGCAATCCCGCGCTGCTGCAGGTCGCAGGCCAGCTCCTGGGCGTCCCGGGTCGCAGTCCAGGCGGCGACCAGGCTATCCAGCTCGCTGCCGTGAGTCCTGCGGGCAGCGAGGCTGCAAAATGAGGGATGATCGACCAGTCCAGGCTGCCCCATGGCATCCACCAGCGCACGCCACTGGTCATCACTGGCCACGGCAATACTGACCCACTCGCCATTCCTGCACGCATAGGCGCCGTGGGGAGCCATCTCGGCGTGACGGTTACCATCACATGCGGCAATCGCGCCGTTGAGTGCGAAGTCCATCAGGCTGTCGCCGATCATACTGCTCATGCATTCCACCGCCGAGACGTCGACAAACTGGCCGGTACCGGTGCGGCGGCGATGCAGCAGTGCAACCAGCGCACCGTAAACTGCAGAGGCACCAAAAGTGGAATCGGCATAGCGAATATTCATGCCTACGGGGGCACCGCCTTCATAGCCCACCAGCGAACTCAGGCCACCCAGCGCCGCGAAACAGGGCGCATACCCTGTCTGGTAGCTCAACGGTCCTTCGCTGCCGTACATCCCCATCGATACGTAGACAATGTCGGGCTTGATCGCCTTGACCTTGTCGTAACCCAACCCGAGACGCTTCACCGCGCCCGGCCGCAGATTCTCCACCAGGATATCGGACTTGCCCAGCAGATCGAGCAGCAGCCCAACGCCCTCCCGGGTCTTCATGTTGATCTGCACACTGAGCTTCTGCGGATTGACCGACTGGAACCCCGGGGCATTATTGATATCCGCCACGCCATAGGTCCGCGTGACGTCCAGCGAGTCTTCGCTTTCGACCCGGATGACTTCCGCGCCCAGGTACGCCAGCAGCTTGCCCACACAGGGCCCGGCCCAGACCTTGGTCAACTCCACCACGCGAACCCCCTGCAATGGGCCGCCCCGGTTCCGGGCGGTCACGATGCGCCCCCGGTATCCGCCCGGGACCCCACCGCCTGTTCGCCGACCAGCGTCGCCAGTCCCCGCTCGGTATGCTGCCCCAGTAAAGGCGCTGGCCGCAGGATGCGGGCCGGGGTTTCACTGAGCTTGTAGGGAACGGTGGGATAAAGCGCCACCCCCTGCACCGGGTGCTCCACCTGGGCAAAAAACTCGCGATACCGGTACTGCGGCGAGTCGAGCAGGTCACGGGCATTGTTGATCGCCACCAGGGTAAGCCCCAGGTTCTGGGCGGCTGCCGCCACCGCGTGTTTGTCCTGGGTCTTGAGCCATTCGGCGATATGCCGGCGGCATTCGGCTACCCGCTGGGGCGTACACTCCCGCTCCAGCCAATTTGCCGGAAAGGACGCCATCCACTGCGGGTTATCCAGCAGTTTACCCAAGGCGGCCCAGTGCGCGGGTGCCGACATCCAGATATAGGCGTAGCCGTCCCGGCAGGGAAAAATGCCCGCCGGCCCGTGCAGGTCATAGGCGCTACGCTGCGGACCCACCGCCATATCCCCGGCCACCATCTGGGCCAGCACGTAGTCGGCCCGGGATGCCAGCACTTCCTGCTGCGAGATATCGATGAAGCGGCCAAGCCGGGAGTCCTCCCGTTCGTACAGTGAAGCCACCACGCATAGAGCCGCCTCCAGCCCCGCCTCGTAACTGGGCAGGAAGCGACCGGCGCCCTTGAGGGGCGGCTGGTTTTCGTCGGCAGTACTCCCGGTGTGGTAACCCCAGCCGCTGCTGTGGAAAACCGTGAGGTCCTGGGCGTGCAGGCGGTCCTGTGGCGGTGCCTGCCCAAAGGCGGTGATGGAACAGAGCACCACCTGCGGGTGCACTTGCTTGAGAGTGTCGGGATCCAGGCCGACACCCTTGAGCCAGCCGGCGGGGTGATCGTCGATGACCGCGTCCACGTGCTGCAGCAGGGTGGCCAGCGTGCTGGCGCCGGACGGGTTCGTCACATCCAGGGTGATGGAGCTCTTGTTGGTGTTCAGGTAGGCGAACAGGCCGCTGCCTTCCAGGTCATCCGTGCCGGGTGCCCGGGGCCCCAGCTGGCGGGTCGGGCTGCCACAGCCCGGCTTCTCCAGCTTGATGAGCTCTGCACCGAAATCAGCCAGGAGTTTCCCGCAGTACTCCCCGGATACGCTCTCCGCGAGTTCCAATACCTTGTATCCCGTTAAGGCAGACACACTATCCTCCTGCTGCTATCGCTTTAGTTACCCTGAGGCGTCAACTGTCAACACCGCGTCAGTTCATAGTCCCCGGCATCGTCCACCAGCAGTTTCCAGTTCGGGTAAACGACGATGGTGGTAAACGTTTCCTCGATAATCGCCGGACCCAGTACCTCGTGGCCCGGCACCAGGTCACCGCCCCGGAAAACATCCGTTTCCCGGAAGCCGTCACCCAGGTTGGCCTGTCGGGTTTTCGCAACCCTGGCCAGCGCGGTTGGCGCGCTGTAACCATGGGCAACCACCGGTGAGGGAGTGGCCACGGAGGTGGACAGGCGCACGCCGGTGATTTCCGGCAGCTCATGTTCGCGGATGTGGCCGTATTCTTCCATATGCTGCTTGTTGAAAGCCTCGATGGCCCTTTGCCCGATGCCATCATCGACAAACGACAGGTCATCCAGGCCCGGGCTTACCCTCACACTGAAAGTCAGCGCCCAGTTCTGCCCGGGGTAGCGCATATTCAGCTGGTATCTTGCGCTCACCTCGTCCGCGGCAAAACCGGCAGCGGTAAAGTACCCGCGGGCGCGTTCCGCCAGCTCACGCCACAAGGCCTTGAGCGTCCCTGCATCCACCCGGTCGGCCGGCACCAGATAGGAGCGCTCCTCGTCGATACAGGGATCGGCCACCAGGGTACCCAGGGCAGAGAACGTCGGCGAGGCCTTCGGTACCAGCACCCGCTCGATGCCCAGGTCTTCCGCCTGTATCGCGGCGAAGGCGGGCCCATTGCCACCGTAGGCCAGCATGCACATATCCCGGGCATCAACACCCTTGCCCGCGGTAATGCGCTGCACACCCTGCGACATATTGGCGTTGACCACGCGCCAGCAGTCGAAGGCGGCGTCCTGGGCACTGTAGCCCATCCGGTCGCCAATGGCCTGGAAGGCCTCTTCGACACCTTCCCTTGTCAGGGAGAAACTGCCACCGGCGAACTGTGAGTCCGCACTGAGGATACCGAGCATCAACAACGCATCGGTGATGGTGGGACGTGTACCGCCGCGCCCATAGCAGATCGGACCCGGTTCCGAGCCCGCCGAGGCGGGACCCACCTCGACCTCACCGTTTTCTGCATGGCAGATTGACCCACCCCCGGCACCCAGGGTCTCCACCTGCACCATCGGCACCCCCACCAGGTAACGGTGATGCATGTTCCAGCCCGCCACCGCCGGGGCGGCGCCACCGAGCACCATGGATATATCGTAGGACGTACCGCCCATGTCCACGCACAGCAGGTTGTTGTATCCCTTGGCCACGCCGGCGTGGGCCGAACCGATCACCCCTCCGGCGGGTCCCGAAGCGAGCACGCGAATCGGTGAGCCCTCAATATACTCCCGGGTCATGACACCGCCACTGGCCTGCATGACCATCAGTTGCTTGCGGTAACCGGCCTCCCGCACCCGGGTGACCAGGCTTTCCAGGTAGGACGTCACCCGCGGCGCGACATAGGCGTTGACCACCGTGGTACTGGTGCGGTCATACTCGGGGGAGCGCGGCAGCACCTGGTGGGAACAGGAGATATGCACACCTGGCATTTCCTCGGCGACAATGGCCGCGACGCGTTTTTCATGGTCCGGGTTCACGAAGGAAAACAGCAGCGATATCGCCACCGACTCCACGTTCTGCTTTTTCAGCCTCCTGCAGCAACGGCGCACCGCCTCCTCGTCCAGGGGCTTGTGCACGGAGCCGTCGTGCAGGATGCGCTCGGGCACCGTGAGGCGACGGCGTCTGGGGGTGATCTGCCGTGGCGGCTTGAGGCGCACATCCCAGATATTTTCCTTGAATCCGCGCCGGTACTCCATTTCATCACGGAAGCCCTCCGTGGTGATCAGGCCGGTCAGGGCCCCGTTCATTTCGATCAGCGTGTTGTCGGCCACGGTGGTACCGTGAACAATGGCGTCACACCGTGCCATGAAATCCTGCATGGACAGGCCTTCCATCCCGGCCAGCTTTTCCAGTCCGCTGATCACGCCGATGGAGCGATCTTCGGGTGTACTGAGATTTTTATACAGCACCACTTCGCTGCCCTTGAGCAGCGCGAAGTCGGTGAAAGTGCCGCCGATATCTATACCTACACGATAATTCATCAATTCGCTCCCGCCGCTTTGCCCGCACCCATGTCACGGCGCAACGCCCCGGTAGCCTCGACATCCACCTCGAGATCAAACTCCTCGACCGTGCCCGTAAAAACAACCCCGTACTTTTCCCGCGCGCGCTTCACGCTCACAATTTCATCGAGTACGTCTTCCTTGACCGCCAGCGGGTCCCGCTGCAGCGGGCTTTCAAAACCGGCACCGCCACCGTACTGGTAGGCGATGACGGAACCCTGCGGCAACACCTCGTTGGCCGATAGTTCTATCCGATGCTCCTCGGGGGTACCGACCTTGAAGCGGTTGGAATAGGGGCTGGCATCGTTGCCGCCGCACATCCCGCGCAGCGGGTGCTTCGAGGTCACCATCCACGCCATTGCGGTCGCCGGTTCAAGCACCTGCTTGACGTTGAGGCTGCCGGGCTGACCCCGCCAGCGGCCGGCGCCCTCGGAATCGACGGTCATCTCCCGGCTGACATTAATGATCGGAAACCGGCTCTCCGCATCCTCGACCTGCGAGAGCAGCAGGTTACCCAGGCTCACCGGACAGGAGCCCCAACCGTCGATACCCTCGACGGCGGAGGTATCGCAGGTGCGTGAATCGACACCCTGGTCCATCCACATCCGTCCCAGTTCATCGACACCGATGACCGCATTGGGCATACCCATTTTGTAGACCTGCGGTGCCGAGCGCTCCGGCACGATTGCCGACAGTGCCACGCAAACCGCCTCGGTGATTTCACAGGCGGGGTGAAACGATCCCAGGGCTGCCGGCTTGTTGGGTGGCGGGTTGGCGATCGTACCTTCCGGGATGATCATATTCACCGCGTTGAAAAAGCCCTCGTTCTTGACAATACCGGGATCCATCGCCGCCACCACCTGGGTCATGATGTAGCTGCGGCTATTGCCAAAGGTGTTCCAGACACCGACCAGGTCTGGCCGATCGTCCGTACCGGTCAGGTCAACCGTCAGCTGGTCGCCCTCTATCGTACAGGCGACATGGACCCGTATGTCCCGGGCTTTGCCGACAGTGTCGTGATCGATGAAAACATCCGCCTCGTAAGTCCCGTCGGGCCACTTGCCGACCTCCTCCCGCACCCGCCGCTCAGTCTGCTCGACGTTGTAATTGATAGCGGCCCTGACGGTATCGGCACCCCACTTTCTCACCAGATCCTGCAGCATTCCCACTGAATGCTGGACGCCGCCGATCATGGCGGCCAGGTCACCGGCAATAGACGGGAAACGGTTATTGCGCACCACCATGTCGAACACGTCCCGGCGCCGTTGCCCGCGATGCACCAGCTTGAGGCAGGGAAAGGCCATGCCCTCGGTAAATATATCGGTGGCTTCCAGGGTGAAGCCACCCGGATCCTTGCCACCGGTATCGCCCTGGTGCGCCTGCAGGCACTGGACCAGGATCAGCTCGCCCGCATCGTCGTAGACAGGAGCGTAAACGTTATAGTCCGGCAAGTGCCCGCCGCCATGGTCAGGGTCATTGGCCAGGAAGACGTCGCCTGGCCCCCAGTCGTAATCATGGATGCGCTCCAGGCCATAGCGAACGGTAAACTGGCTGACAAAGGTGAGGTGAGGCGTGCCTATGGCCGCCCCCGCCAGGCGTCCGTGCGCATCGACGATACTGCCGTTGCGCTCGTTGGACTGGTTGATAATTGCCGAGGAGGCGGCCCGCCCCAGGTGCGTCGCGGCCTCGAAACATATCGTCTCCATACCGCCACGTATGATGGTGGCGGTGACCGGATCGACAGTTGCCGATGTGGGCAGGGGCTCGCGCCTGGCAGCAAGTTTCCGGTTTAATTCGAAGGACATCCGGGTATTCCCTCCGTAATGGGGATTGACGTCAATACTTCCAGCCACAACGATACACCATATGGCCACGGTGCAAGACGACAGATCGCGAGATGTTATCGACTATTAATGCAACCGGGATATCAACAATGGCGCGGCAGTTCTTCTACCCGGGCGTTTATCCTCCCGGGCTCGCTGATCCTCGCCCGGCAAGGGCCGGGATTCCTCACCAGCCAAAGCCCAATATTGAAGCCGCCTTGCGTGCCAGGGCTAATCCAGCTTGGCGATAACTTCCGCCCCGAACCACTGGGCGTTTTCACACCATTCGCTTCGGGTATTGCCGTCGATATGGCTTACGGCACCACTGATACCTAACTCGCGATAGCGTCCCAGCCTGTCCAGCAACACCTGGGCATTCAGCGCTTCATTGGGACGTCGCACGCTGCCGAGGAAGACTTCAGGCATCTGCTGCCGACCGATCTTTTCACAGCACTCACGCAAATAGGCTATCCCGGAAACCAGGTCTTCATCACTTGACATCGGGGCGGTACGGGCGGTGTTGGAAAGTGTCGCCGGTGTGAAAAATGGGTACCAACCATCGCCCAGCTCGGCAGCGCGACGGATAGCGCGCTTCGAATTGCCACCCACCAGCAGCGGAGGATGAGGTGACTGGATTGGGGCCGGCTGAATACGGCTGTTTCGCGCACTGTAACCTGTCCCCTGGAAGGAAAAATCGTCTCCCTGCCAGGCCGCCTTCATTGCACGAATATATTCGTCCATGGATTCGTTACGGCGTTCAAAATCCGCTCCCATAGCGTAATATTCACCCTTGAGGTACCCAGCCCCCAGGCCCAGCGTCAGGCGCCCACCGGAAAAAACATCGAGCGTTGCAGCTGCGCGCGCAACCACAAAAGGATTTCGATAAGGTAATACCAGGATACCGGTTTGTACCCGAAGCGTCGTTGTTACTGCGGACACCAGGCTCAGCATGACAAAAGGGTCCTGGGCGTCATGCCCCCCGTTGTCGAGCCAGTTCGCTGTCGGACAGGGGTGATCCGTGACATTGCCACCATGAAAACCGCTACGCTCCAGCGTCTGGCTGATTTGCGTGACAGCGTCCATGTTGAGAAATTCGTCAAATCCCTTGCTGCGATCAAATGGCAGGGTTGCGTTGATCTTCATTTTAGCCATTGCCCGACTCCTTTTTTATTCTGCCCTATAAATCACCGGTCAGCGTCCACTGGCCCGCCCGGTTACGCAGCCAGCCGCTCGAGGCCCAACTGCCCCCGTCCACGGGAATGACTGTTCCAGTCACGTATTCGCTCATTCCGGACGCCAGGAAAACCGCCACATTGCCGCACTCAGTGTCCAAACCGGGACGACCCAGCGGGATCCGCCTTGCCGTAGCCGCAAGATGTTCCTCACTGGGTTGCCACCAGGACGCGGGATCCACCGGACCCTTGACGTTCCCGCGCAAACCGGGAGTAATTGTGTAGTCCGGCGCTATGGCGTTGACACGGATACCGTATTCAGCAAGCTCCAGCGCCATGCTTCGCGTAAAATTCAGCATGCCGGCTTTGCAAGCGCCGTAGACTGCAAAGTTCGGCGCAGCGCGCGAGCCCTCGATACTGCTGATGTTTATGATAGCGCCGCCATTGCCGCCTTCAATAAGGTGCGGGATAGTCGCAGACGTCGTCGCCAGCATACTCATCAGATTCAGGTCGATGATTCGTTGCCAGGCATGCTCAGACTGGTCTTTGAACGCTTTGGCAACAACACCCCCGGCATTGTTCACAAGGATATCAATACGCCCGAAGTGTGCCCTGGCGCTGTCCACCATGGCGCGGACCTGGTCCGTATCAGTGACATCGCAAGGGACGGCAAATGCTTCGCCGTCGAGCTCATCAATTCGCCCTGCGACTTCCTCGCATCGCTGGGCAATCTTGTCGGCAATCACAAGGTGGGCGCCAACGGATGCGTAGGCCAGGGCGATCGCACGACCGATACCCCCTCCTGCGCCGGTTACTATTGCGACCTTACCTTTCAGGGAAATATCGGGAACGTGCAATCTGGACCTCCATCCTGTCTGCTAACTGCATCTGTCCAAGCGCGCCTGGGTTTCATCAGACCCGTCGACAATGGCTTGTATAGTACTCCCCAGCCATCGCGCGAGCACGTGCTCGCGGCGGACCCAGCCATTTCCTTAGTGGGATGATAATGCGTTCCCTGGCAAACCGACCGGCTATAGCGGCTGCCCCATCGTCGCCGATGGAAAGCGTTATCATTTCGGGAACAGTGATCGGCAAAGCGGATGAGACTCCCGCGAGAGTGGCTATATCCCTGAGTCCCGTCTGCGCATAGCCACATTCAGCAAACGCTTTTCTGGGCGGCTGCCTAATCAGGACTCTAGTGATTACCACAAATACTGTAAAGCATTTATTCGTCGCGCCAGGGAACTGTGTATTTGAGCAGGCAGGATCAGTACCCATGGCACAACCGGGCGGCTGTCACACCCGGCACTCGATAAAAACGGTCAGCTTTTTTCCGCTTATCCGGCAGCGGGAAGAGACTGCTTTTTATTTCACCCAACCCTTACACCTGTTGATAGACTACGGCGCAGGACAAATGCAGATTGAAGGAAAACGATAGATGCAGATAGTCAGAATACTGTTGCAGGCGACCGCTCTGGCGATCACGGGATTCAATGCCGGACATGTAAACGCAAACGAAACCGATCAGGGAAATTGGCCCAATTTCGGCCGTGACGGCAGCGAACAACATTACAGCCCACTGGGCGAGATCAACCTCGCCAATATAGGTAAGCTCGGCCTCGCCTGGCACTACGACCTGGAACCGGGCTTTTCAGTCTCATCTCCCGTCAAGGGAGGTAACAAATTGTTTACGACCACCGGGCACAGCCATATACGCGCCTTTGAAGCCGCCACGGGCAGGATGTTGTGGGAGTTCGACGCCAGGGTCCGTGAAATAGCCCAAAGCCCGCTGCATATGAGCTGGGGCAACAAGGGCATTGCCTGGTGGAACGACAGGGTCTTTATCGCTACCACCGATGGTCGCATCATCGCCCTGGACGACAAGACGGGAAAGCCGATATGGGAGACCCGGCAATTCGATCTATCGGAAGTGCGCAACAGCAATGGTGCCCCGAGAGTCTTCGACGGTAAAGTGATCATAGGGCACGGCGGTGCCGATATCAGCCCGATCCGCGGCTATGTCACTGCCTACGACGCCATGACCGGCAAGCAGCTGTGGCGGTTTTACACTGTTCCCGGGGATCCAGCCCAAGCCGCTACAAACAAGGCGGAACGCCTGATGCGTGCCAGCTGGAAAGGCGACTGGTATGGCAAGGGTGGTGGGGGCACAGCCTGGAATGCCTTCAGTTACGATGCCCAGCTCGGTCTCATCTATCTCGGGGTTGGCAATGGCTTTCCCTACAATCATCAATTACGCAGCCCCGGTGGCGGTGACAACCTGTTTCTGGCCTCTATCGTCGCAGTCAAGGCAGATACCGGCGAATATGTCTGGCACTACCAGGTATGCCCCGCCGAGCAATGGGATTGCACCGCGTCCCAGGATATGACCATCGCCACGCTGACCCTTGATGGCAAGCCCCGCAAGGTGCTCATGCAGGCACCGAAAAACGGATTCTTTTACGTACTTGATGCCGCCACCGGGGAATTCATTTCAGCTGAAAAATTTGCAAAGGTCACCTGGGCCGAAAAAATCGACGGGGAAACCGGTCGTCCGGTTGAGAATCCCGGGATACGTTACCAGGACAGGACTGAGCTCTTCGAACTCTGGCCCGGACCACAGGGCGCGCACAGCTGGTTACCGCAAGCCTATAGCCCGCGTACCGGATTGGTTTATATTCCTGTCCTGGAAATTGGCGCCCTGATCGGCCCTCCCCCAGCCAACGCCACCGGCTTTACCGCGGGCATGGGCGTTACGCTGCTGATCGATGCGGACTTGCCTGGCAGTCGCCGCAGCTTTCTGAAAGCCTGGGACCCTGTTACCCAGAAGCCGGCCTGGAACATCGAGTTGCCGGGAGACTGGCCCGGGGGCGTGCTGGCGACCGCCGGCGATCTTGTCTTCCAGGGCAGAATAGACGGCTATCTTGTGGCCTATAATGCGAAAACCGGCGAGCAGGCCTGGTCCTTCAAAACCGCTGGGCCGGTCGTGGCCCCGCCCATATCCTACAGTGAGAATGGCAGGCAGTATGTCACGGTGCTGACCGGTAACGGCTCGCAGGGCGGCGGCATACTCGCCACAGGCAACGCTGCCTATCGTACTGATTATGCGTTACCAAGGCGGGTACTGACCTTCGCCATTGACGGTACGGACAAGCTACCCGCTTTCGCCCTGCCGGCGCTGGTCCCCCCGGCCGACCCGGATTTCAAAGCGGATGAAAATCGTGTAATGGCCGGAGCGCTCGCCTTTGCCACCAATGCCTGTATCGTCTGTCACGGCATGAATGCTATCGGTGGCGGATCGGCCCCGGACCTGCGCTATTCACCGACGATTTTGCAAGCGGGAGACTTCAAGGCGGTGGTCAAGGATGGCATTCTCAAATCCAGGGGCATGCCGGCAGCGCCAACGGTATCTGACGAGGTGCTCGAGGATATCCGTCACTACCTGAGGCTGAGAGCCGTGCAGGAACCGGCAGAAGCAAGCGCCCTTAAACAGGGCGCTGCGGCCCCCTCCAACCGCCCTTCGGCGCGCCCGACATCCACCGCTATGTAGTTGGCTGCCTCCGGCGGGCCTGGATTTTCGCCCAGGCTCAGGAGGCCCCGGAAATCGTATCGGCATGCTGACGGTACATGGGGCCCAGGTCACCTGGGCTTATCGGGCGCAGGGAGCCATCACGGCTTTTTTCGGCCCGAGCGGCTCAAGCGCCATTCGGGCGGGTAGTTCATATCGTTGTTTTTGACAATATTGTTCAGGCCCTGTTCGAAAACATTATCCCCGAGTTGGACATCACCCTTGCGATCATTCTGGATCAGGGGCAACATCCCCTCCAGCCAACCGGTGAGAATGCTGCCCATATACTCGCCGCGATATTGTTTGTACAACTCGATAAACGTCTTCTGCGCCTGGACAGTATCGGTTGGCCGCGTGCGCGCGCAGGCATCCGCGTACTTCATGGTTTCCTTTTCCAGTTTCTCCAGGGGTACGACACTGTTTACAAAGCTGCACTCGTACATTTCCGCGGCGGTGAAAGGCCGCCCGGTAAACAACATTTCCTCGAACTTGCGCAGCCCTATCATCTCGATCCAGGTCCACATCCGGGGACCCCAGCCCACGTAGCGAAAGGAGGGATGACCAAACAGGGCGTCGTCGGAAGACACCAGCAGGTCGGCATCGGCGGCCTGGTAGAAGTGCCAGCCATAACAGTAGCCCTTGGCCTCGACAATGCTGATTTTCTTGAACTCCTGTAGCGGCCTGTTACCGGCGCGCGCCTTGGCATAGTGATCGGTCAGCCCGTGCAAAAAGCGGAAGGAGTTCTTGGGCGGGTACTTGACGTCCGGGTCCTTGATCCCGAGCTCCCAGGTCAGGTCTATGTCTTCCCCGGATTCAGAGAGCATATCGCCCTGTTCCGACAGGTCGCCGCCGGAGCCGAAATGCTCCCCCTCACCCCGGATAACCAGCACCTTCACATCGTCATCGATGTTGGCCTTCAACACGTAGTCCGCGTATAGCTGGCGCATGCCGGCATTCATGGCATTTTGCGTCTCGGGACGAGCAAAGGTCAGGGTGGCGATTTTGCTGGCCTTGTCCTTTTCATAGCGCAAATATTGCTTCGCCTCTTCCTTCAGCACTTCGTAATCTTTCATACTCTCTCCACTCCAGGGAATGTTCAGGTCAGCGCCCTTATTAGAACACAACAGTGTCGTTCATTTTCAACATTTCGCGTGATAGTATAGATGCTTCATGCAAGACCTTCCTGCCCCGATTCCTGAATGGGCGGAGGGACTGGAAGAACCGAATGGGCAATAACCATTTTTACAGCCTGGAAGGCCCGCTGGACTCGATGCCAACCAGTCACCAGATGCGCTCCGCCAACCTCTCGGGGTTCGCGGGCCTGGTGCGCAGTATGGGCGCCGATCCCATAGCGATGCTGGAACGCCACGGGATCGATCCCCAGGTCATCCGGGACCCGGACCATTTCGTCAACTGCAAGGCGGTGGTCGACCTGTTCGAGTACAGCAGCGTCGCCCTGAAAGCGCCCCTGTTCGGCGTGCAGTTGGCGCAACGGCAGGATCCCGAGGTATTTGGCTGCGTCGCCACCCTGTGCCGCGCCGCCCCTACTGTCCGGGAAGCCGTCAGCAGTTTCATCGGCTATATCCCGATTGTGCATTCTCCCAACGCCATACTGGAACTCGTAGAAGGTGAGGAGACCGCGGAGATCCGCTGGCGGGTCGGAGCCGATCTGGGCTGTAACCAGCAGGCAAACTACAAGGCCGCCCTGCTCAATCTTAAATTGTTGCGTATGGTTGCCGGGCGCGACTTTCACCCCAGTTACGTCAAGCTTTCGGTAGACCCGCGGGCGCGTGACTATTCCGAGCTGGAGCGCCAGCTGGGGTCTCGATTCGACCGGACCCCGGGGGAGAACACGATTGCGTTTCCCTCAAGTGTACTGAACCAGGCCGTTCGCACCTCCAACCGCCTGGTATACAAGTTGCTTGGTGGCTACCTGGAGCAGGTCAAGTCCGCCTGTAGAACCACCATTGCCGACCGGGTCGAAGATTATGTCCGCGGTTCCCTGTCAACGGGACACTGCTCGATAGAGCGCTGCGCGATGAAGCTGGACACCTCGGTGCGCACCCTGCAGACCCAGCTGGCGGAATCCGGGCTGAAATTCTCCGATATACTCGAACTGGAGCGCTCCAGGATGGGCCGGCACTACCTGGAACAGCCGCACCTGTCACTGGATGATGTGGCGGACCTGCTGGGCTACGCCGAACAGTCGAGTTTTGGCCGGGCGTTCAAGCGCTGGACGGGATTGACCCCCAAGCTCTACCGCCAGCAGTTCGAAGCCTCGCGCGGCGCTCCCATGCCCGCCGCATTCAGTCTCGCCGCCGCCCATCGGGCCGCCGGGGTATAGCCCGGCGCACGCGAAAATGGTCCTGGCAGGCGTAAACTCATGCCTGGGACTGCAATAGCCGGCCAACCGGCGCGGTGAATTCCACACACGAGTGCTGATTGGATATAGAATCCGGCCTGTTATACGAACAAGCGGCCAGGGAGAAAAGTGATGAAACCATCTGACAAGCCCGTGGTGCTGATTACCGGCGCGAGCTCGGGCATCGGCGACACCACGGCGCGCACATTCGCCGCCGGCGGATACAACATTGTTGCGGTGGCGCGAAGGCAGCAACGCCTGGAGCAACTGGCCAGTGAGCTGGGGGATATTGCCCGGGTGGAGATCCTCGCCGCCGATGTGGCGGACCCGGCAACCCCCGGCCGCGCAATCGCCGTCGCGCTGGAAAAGTTTGGCCGGCTCGACTGCCTGGTCAACAACGCCGGGGCAGGCACCTGGGCGCCAGTGGGCGAGACCACTGACGAGATGATGGATACGGTGATCGATGTCAGCCTGAAAGGACCCTTCCGCTTCTGCCGCGAGGCCCTGCCGCATATGAAACCGGGCTCATCGGTCATCAACGTGGGCTCCGTGTTCGGCGCCATCGGCGGGCTGGACGGTGGCATCTACTGTGCCGTCAAGGCGGGACTGGTGGGGCTGACCCAGACCATGGCCGCGCAATACGGTGCCCGGGGCATTCGCACCAACCTGGTCGCTCCCGGGGTGATCAGGACTGATATGACCGACGCGGCCTGGGAAGCGCCGCCCTTCCAGCGCCTGAACCATGAAATGACCCCCTTTGATCGCGAGGGCACCACGCAGGACGTGGCCAACGCCATCTTCTTCCTGGCTTCCGAAAAGGGAAGTTATATCAACGGCCAGAGCATCGCGCTGGACGGTGGCTGGAGCACCACCAAGTACCTCTGCACCGAGGCGTTGCTCAGCGACAGGGTTACGGGCTAGGAACTGAAGCTTGCAGACAACATGCAGGCATCAAATCGAGTAAAGCCTGGTGAGGCCGGCCTGAACCACCAAAGCGACCGCTAATCGATTCTGGCTGGCTTATTGTCGAAGCAGTACTGCGCCACTGCCGCGGCCTGCGCACCGCGTCCGCCCAGCTCGGACAGCAGGGCCTTCATACGGTAGGTCCACAAGTGCAGCGACATTTCCAGGGTCATGCCCATCGCGCCGAACATCTGGTGGACATCGTAGATCACCCGGGTCGCGCTCTCCTGTGCATGCAAGGCGGCCAGCGCGGCGTCTCCGGCGTCACCCGTCCAGGCGGCCTTTAGTGCCAACCGGCGCACTCCCCCGGCCAGCACGGCGCACTCGGCCATACGATGGCGCAGGGCCTGGAAGCTACCCAGCGGCCTGCCGAACTGCTTGCGCACACTCAAATGCTCGACGGTCACATCGATTGCCGCCTGTAACAGGCCCGCAATCTCGGCCGCGCAGGCCACGCGCAGCCATGTCCGCACCCTGGCCGCGTCCTCGGCCGGCAAGGCCCGGATCGACAGCGCACCGGTTACTTTACCCATCGGGTAGGCGTACAGGGATTCGACGGCCTCGACGTCATCGGGCGAGGGATGCGCTATGCCGATGGAGTCGTCTGCAACGATCAGCAATGTCCTGGCGCTTGCCACAAAACGTCCCGGGCGACCGGCTTCGACAAGGGCGAAGGGGCGCGGCAGCTCGATATCGAGCTGCGGCCGCACCAGCATCGACAGCGCGACTTCGACAGCACAGGGCAACCTCGCCAGGCGCTCTACCGCCAGCGCGGCCGCGATAGGACCCATCTCGGGAATAGCCGCGATGTCAAAGTACTGGCCATTTTCCAGCTCCTGCTCCAGCTCGCGACCTTCCAATACGAAACCATCGAACTCGGTAGGGATACTCTCAAACTGGGTGGCCATACGATCGATTGCGCCAGTCAGCGCCGCCTGATCGGAAGTAAGGGTGAAATCCATCAGCGAGGCTCCCTTGGCAGTTGCAGTAATTCAGTGGCAATCAGGTTCAACTGAATCTCGGCAGCGCCCGAGGCGATACCCGCGACGATCGCGCGCTGGTGATGGGCCAGCAGCAGGGCATCGCCACCGGCCAGGGCCTCCGGTACATGCTCTACCACAAACTCGGCCACCAGCCTTTCCGCGTTGACGGTGGCAAAACGCGCGGCGCTGGCCTCCGGGCCGGGTGGCTGGCCCTGGCAACGCTGGTCGATAATATTGTAGCTGTACAGGCGTGTGGCCTCACAGGCCGCGTGCGCTTTTGCCGATTGCTGGATGGCGCCCGCGTCAAAGCGGCCGGCTTTCTTGAGGACATCCACCGCCCGGTGCAGCATGCGCGAGGCCAGGGCAAACCGCGGAATGCCGACACGCTCGAGCGAGAGCGATAAACGCACGATGTCCCAGGCCTGCCCCTCCTCGCCCAGGCGGGCACCCTCCGGCACTTCGACATCGTCGAAAAACACCTCGTGGATGTCACCCTCGCCGATGATGCTGGGAATCTGGCGCACCGTGATGCCCGGCGTATCCATGGGCAGGAGAAAAATGGAAATGCCGCCCTTGCCCTGCGCTGTGCGGGCCAGCAGGAAACAGGTATCGGCGGCGCCGGCATAGGAGGTCCAGATCTTCTGGCCGTTGATGCGATAGCCATCGCCGTGCCTGTCAGCGCGGGTGCGCAGGGACGCGAGGTCCGACCCCGCCTCCGGCTCGGAAAAACCCTGGCACCAGAGTGTCTCGCCGCGCGCCATGGGTGGGATATAGCGCGCCTGCTGCTCCTGCGTACCAAAACGCATCAGGGTCGGCCCGATCCAGTTAACGTTCATGTACTGGCCGCCTCGCGGCTCGCCCGCCGCCCACATTTCCTCGGCGAGGATAAATGAGGTCCAGGGGTCAGCATCCCGACCGCCCCACTCGCTGGGCCAGTGGGGAACGAGCAGCCCGGCTTCAGCCAGCGCGCCGCAGAACTGCTTTGAGAAAGTGGTTTGCGCCGCGGAGCCGGGACCGTGCGCCAGCTCTTCCCAGTTATCGGGAAGGTTGGCATCGAGAAACGTACGGACTTCGGCGCGAAAGCTTCGCTGCTCTTCGTCCCAATCAAAATCCATCGCAGTGATATCCCGGTTGGTGGATGGTATGCAAGCGGACTGCCTCAGTCACCCTTGCCCTTGTCGCCAATGTTCTTGATATAGCGTTCGATAAGCGCCAGGTAATCCGGGTTGAGCATCAGGGCGCTGTTTGCCATTCGCTCAACCTGGCGGGCCTGCGCCAGGCCGACGTCGTGGGCCAGTTCTATAGCAATCTTGGCGGTGCCCATCTGCTCCTGGTGTTGTTTGGCCAGGTGGGTACAGAAGCGCATCACATCCTGCTCGAAGGTCTCGTCGGGAAACACTTCGTGTACCAGGCCCATGACATAGGCGCGGTCGGCATCAGCCGGCAGGTTGGCCATGATGAGATAGCGGGACCAGTGGGTACCGATGATACGCGCCAGCCGGCTGACGCCGTTGGACGCAGGCAGCACCCCCATCTTTCCCTCGGGGAACGCATAGCTCGCACTTTTCGCCGCCAGGCGGAAATCACAGGACAGGGAAATTTCCAGGCCGCCTCCCACGCAGGGGCCCTGGTGGGCAACGACGATGGGCTTTTCAATGTGCTCCATCTCATCATAGATGCGGTGCATGCCGTGCAGGCCCAATCGATGCTTCTCCCTGATTGCCACGCCACTGCACGCCGGTTCCGGGGGCTCCGCAGACCTGTCACGCAGATCGGCGCCCGCACAGAAATAGCGGCCGGTGGCGCGAATCAGCATCACCTTGAGTGCCGGGTCATCGCGAAAACGGTGCAAGGCCGCCTCGAACAGGGCCATGGTCTGCCCGGTCAGGGCATTGAGTTTTTCCGGCCGGTTGAGGGTGGCGACAAGGATCGCTCCCTCCTCTTCCACGAGCAGATGTGGGGCTTCCGACATTGGCTGGTCTCCTGTTGGGTTAACCGCGGGTTCGTGGCAGGCCCAGCGTACGCTCGGCTATCTGGCTGCGATGGACTTCACTGGTGCCGCCGTAGATCGTGGTGCCCTGGGCGTGGCGGTAGGCCAGGTTCAGGGCATCCGCCGGCCCCTTGCGTTTCGACAGGGAATGCGGCGCGGTGAGGTCCAGCAGATCCCTGGAGTCGGACAGGAATTTTTCCGAGGAAAAGAGCTTGGCCATGGGCCCATATCCCATATTGGGCATTTTCTGCACCGCGGACCACAGGGCGCGATTCTCGATGACTTCCGACAGGTGCACATGCAGTTCGGATCGCGCCAGTCGCCTTCGGGCATCCGCCGACTCGATGAGCGGACGCCCATCGCGCTTGAGTTCGCGACAGAACTGCACCGCGGAGTTCACCATCGCGCGCTGGGATTTGGCGAACCCGCCACCGTGCTCCATCTCGAGTGCCGCGGCCATCACCTTGACGCCCGCGTCCACTTCCCCCAGGCGATAGGAATCCTTCACTTTCACGCCATCATAGTAGGTGATGTTGGTGCGCTCATCCTGGAAGGTATAGACCGGCTGCACCTCGATGCCCTCCGCGTCCAGCGGCACCACGAACAGCGTCAGCCCCTTGTGCTTGGCCAGTTCAGGGTTGGTGCGGGTAAGCATCAGCACGTACTGGGCAATATTGGCACCGCTGGTGAACATCTTGGATCCGTCGATACGCCAGTCATCGCCGTCGCGTGTGGCGCGGGTCTGGGCGGCGAACACGTCGGAGCCACAGCCGGGCTCGCTGTAGCCGAGGCTGCAAATGACATCGCCGGAAATAATCTTCGCCAGTACCTCTTTCTTGAGCTCGTCGCTGCCGAATTTCTGGATCATGGTGCCCACCATCATGGTGGTGCTCATGGCATGAGTGCTCCAGGTATGTTCTTCAAACACCTTGCGCAGGGCGCTCACCGCGTAGGGTGGTGCTTCCCTGCCGCCGTATTCCTTTGGCCAGGCGGGAAACAGCAAATTGGCCTCTGCCAGCTTCTTATGGATACCCGCGTCAAAGCCGTCGAAGGAGTAGTGTGCCTTGGCGCGCAGTTCCGGGGTCAGGTTCCTGGCGAAGAAATCCTTCAGTTCCCCGGCCATGTCGCGTGCGTCATCACCCAGGTCGAAATCGATGGACACCTCACCCACTTCCGGCAATTTCGCCTGTTCGCCGCCGTAGAGGCGTCGCCCGGCCTCTTCCAGCAGCAGGGCGGGATCGCCCCATACCAGCGGCCAGGCCTTGGCACGCAGGTTGTAAAGGTGTACATCGTATTCAGTGGACAGGCCGTAACCACCGAAGGTATGCAGCGCCTGGGACACTGCCCGCGTTGCGGTATCCGCATTCCACCACAAGGCCAGGGAAATCTGCGCGCCGGCATCAGGCAGGTTCTTGTCGATATCGTGGATGGTTTTCCAGGCAAAGTACTTGCCCCCATCCACGTCGGTGATCAAATCAGCCAGGGGATGGGCAATACCCTGGTAGGTGCCGATGGGCTGACCGAACGCGATACGTTCGCAGGCATATTCCGACGCCTGGCGTATCGCCTCCCTGGAAAGGCTCGCCAGCGCTACTGCCACCAGTATCTTCCACTCTTCGATAGCCTGCGCATAGATATCAAGGCCGGCGGTGCCGGCGGCAAGCACGACCCGCTGTGCACCGTCCAGTCGCAGCTCGGCGATGGGCGTCGATGCCAGGTTGGCCTCATCGCGGCCAGCGCCGCCCGCCGGGGTCAGCAGTACGACCTGGTCGCCGTCCCGGGCAATCACGGCATCCGCAACGGCCCCACCGGCTACCCACTGTAGCGGCTCCTGCGCCACGTCGTGGAAAGCGAGGCTCAGCACCTTGTCACCGGCCAGCACCTGTTCGAGCAGCGCGGAATGGGCGTCGCCACCCAGCAGCGCCAACACCCTGGTCGCCACCAGCGTCTCCGCAAGCGGACCGGAGGCCAGCCGGCGGCCCGCCTCTTCCATCAGCACGACCGCGTCCATAAGCCCAAGGCCCAGGCCACAGGCCTCCTCCGGCACCCGCAGGCCAAAGGCACCCAGCTCAGCCAGGCCCTGCCACAGCGTGGGATCGAACCCACCGCTCTGGGCAGCGTCGCGCACCTGCGCCACGCTGCTTTGCTCGTCCAGGAAGCGGGCGAAAGTCTCTCGCATCATCCTCTGGTCGTCGGATAGGGCAAAATTCATCGTGAAGGAACTCCGGATTACAGGCGTATACAGGAAGGTTTCCGGGCCGGATTACACCCGCAAACAGCGCCGCTCAGGTTACTATGCCTCACCTTCAGCAGTCAACACTGCTGTCTATTGACGGGTATCGGACGGCCCCCATCCGGCACGGCCCCCAGGGGGATATCGCTTCCCTTCGCGATTTGATGTCAATAAAATGTCGCGAATTTGAGGCAATCCAGGGACGGGGAAAATCCGCCGGGCCGCGTTACCATGTGGCACATCCGTTTCACCCGAACAGGCTCCGTATGCAGGCACTTGATTACGACGTCCTACAGCGCCTCGCCGACTGGCTGGCAGAGGGCGAAAAGCCCTGGCTGTGCACCATCGTCAGGACGCTGGGCTCATCCCCCAGACCCGTCGGGTCGATCGTCGGCATACTCGAATCGGGAAGGCAGGTAGGGACGGTGTCCGGCGGGTGCGTTGAGGAGGACCTGCTGGACAGGCTCCGCGCGGGTGAATTCAATGCCAGCAGCCCCCGACTCGTCGAGTACGGACTGAAGGCACAGGATAACGAGCGCCTTGGCCTGCCCTGCGGCGGTAAACTGACCCTCCTGTTGCAGCAACTGGCCGCAGGGGATCGCCACTGGATAGGCGAAACGCTGGCTGCCCTGCAAACGCGGACTTGCATGGAAAGACGCGTGGACCTGGCCACGGGCCAGACCCAGCTGCGTGCCGCTGCCCACTTCAGCCCATTGCAACTGTCCGGCAAACAGCTTGTACAGTGCTTCGGACCCAGGATGCGACTCCTGCTGGTAGGCGCTGGCCAACTGTCACAGAGCCTGGGCGAGCTCGCTGTTGCAATGGATTACGAAGTACTGGTTACAGACCCCAGGGAGGAAGTCCTGCGCAACTGGACCGGCCCGGCGGTGGAGCTGATACAGGGCATGCCTGACGACGTGGTGCGGGCCCGCGCCAGCGACCGGCACTCGATCGTCATCACTCTCACCCACGATCCCCGCATCGACGATATGGCGCTGATGGAGGCGCTGGCCGCGGACGCCTGGTATGTCGGTGCGCTGGGCTCTGCCAGGACCACGCAAAAACGCCTCGACAGGTTGCGTCAACTGGGTCTGTCACCTGAACAGCTGGGTCGGCTGCACGCCCCCGTGGGGCTTCCCATCGGCAGCAAGACACCCCTGGAAATATCGGTGGCTATCATGGCCGAACTCACCCAGCTGAAACGACGGACCCCGGCCCAGTGACAGTCGGGGTCATCCTGCTGGCAGGCGGCTACGCCCGCAGATTCGGCTCGGACAAACGCCTTGCGCCATTGCCCGACGGCCGCACCCTGCTGCTGCGGGCAATAGACAATGTGCACCGCGCCGGCCTCCCCCTGCTGGTGTGCCTCGGAGTTGCGGATGACGCAATGGCAATGACCTTGCTGGAACAGGGAATTCGCTGCCAACAGTGTCCGGGGTCACCCCGGGGCATGGGCTCCACGCTCGCCGATGGTATCACCACCGTAGCGGGCGCCTGGCAAGGCGCCCTGGTGGGGCTCGCCGATATGCCCATGGTCAGGCCCACCACCTACACCCTTGTGGGGAAGGCCATGGCGCCGGGCAGAATAGTGGCGCCCGTCCACGACAGCAAAAGGGGGCACCCTGTGGGCTTCGACCAGTGCTTTTTCCCGGACCTGCGCGCTTTGCACGGTGACCGGGGCGCACGGGGGATCCTGGCTGAAAATCCCACCGCGATCCTCGAGATCGCGGTGGCTGACCCTGGCATACTGGTCGATGTGGACCGGGCAGAAGACCTGCGTTCTTTATAGTCCCCATCAGCGCAGCTTGCCGGCTATGCCCCCGGTAAAACGAAGGAAACAGTAAGCATGGCAAACAAAGACCCGCTGCCGCACGCACGATCCTGGCTATTTGCCCCGGGCGACAGTGAAAAGAAAATGCTGAAAGCGACTGCCGGCCCGGCAGACATCGTCCTGCTGGACCTGGAAGACGCCGTGGCCGAGGAGGAGAAAGGCGCGGCTCGAGCGCGAGTTGCACGCTTCCTGGCTTCGCAGCCGGAAAGTGACAGGCGTCGTTTATGGGTGCGGATAAACCCGCTGGACGGTCCCCATGCGCTGGCCGACCTGGCGGCGGTTATTCCCGCCCTCCCCGGCGGCATCATGCTGCCCAAGTCCGGGGGCCGCGAGGATGTGGAGCGCCTGGACAACTACCTGTCAGCACTGGAGGTCTCCGCCGGGGTAAGCCGGGGCGCAACCCCGGTGATCGCGCTGGTGACCGAAACCGCGCAGGCCATGTTTACCACCGGCGGCTACCGGGGCGCCCCAAGACTGGTGGCAATGACCTGGGGCGCTGAAGACCTCGCCGCAGCCGTAGGCGCCAGCGGCAACCGCAAGGACGACGGTGCCTACGGGTTTACCTACGAGCTGGCAAGAAGCCTGTGCCTGTTGGGTGCGTCGGCAGCCGCCGTCGCGCCCATCGAAAGCATTCACGGCGACTTCCACGACACTGACGGACTACGCAAGCGGGCTGAAACCGCCCGGCGGGAAGGCTACCGCGGCATGCTGGCCATTCACCCGGACCAGGTCGGGATCATTAATGACGCGTTTATGCCGGAGGCCGGGGAAATTGCCATCGCCCAGGCGATAGTGGACTTGTTTGCTGCCAATCCGGGGGTAGGTGCAATCGCATACGGGGATACCATGCTCGATCGCCCCCACCTCGCCCGCGCACAGGCCTTGCTGGCTATGGTCGCGGCGACTGCCGGATAATTGCGCGGCTATGGCCCGCTGCCGGGCCCACCGCCACCTGCACTTGCTTCAGGACTTGAGCAAACCCCGAATGGTCGAGACCATTTTGGCGGTATAGGGCGGCTCCATTTTCATGATGTTAATCCGCGGCGGATGCGCCACCGACTTGGCATTGGAAAAGGTTTTGAAGCCGGCATGACCGCCATAACGACCCATGCCGCTCTCACCCACGCCACCAAAGGGGAGGTCCTGGGTGAGCGCATGCAGCATGATATCGTCGAAGGTGACACCGCCGGCCCAGGTATTGCGCAGGATGTATTCCTGCTGCTCCTTATTGCCGCCCAGGAAATACAGCGCCAGCGGTCTCTGCCCGGCACGCACCTGGGAGGCCACCTCCTCCAGCGTATCGTAGGCGACCACGGGTAACACCGGGCCAAAAATTTCCTCCCGCATGACCCCGGCATCCAGGGGTGGATCGATGACCAGGACCATCGGAAACATCGGCTCCGACGCCAGCTGACCGGTGCTGTCCGCGCCAATCAACTCGATTCTCGCACCTCGCTGCGCCGCGTCCTCGACAAGGCCTGCAAGCCGCTGGCGCTGGCTCTGCAGAAAGACATGGCATACATCGGGGTTACTGGCATAGTCGGGAAAGTACCGTGCCATCCTGTTCTTCAATGCGGCAACAAAAGCTTCCAGGTCGCTGTGGTGTACGCGAACATGGTCAATACCCATGCAGGCCTGGCCCGCATTGCCCATCTTGAAGTTGACGACCTTGGTAACCGCGGTTTCAAGGTCAGCTCCCCTGGCGATGATCACCGGTGCCTTGCCCCCGAGCTCAAGGGTAAGCGGCGTGAGGTTATCTGCTGCTGCACGCATCACGTGGCGCGCAACCGGCGCACTGCCGGTAAAAATCAGGTGGTCAAAAGGCAGTGAGGAGAAGCGGCTGGCCACGTCCACGGCGCCTTCGACGACCGTGACCTCAGAAGGGGCAAACGCCGCCTCGGTAATCTGGGCCATAACGGCAGACGTATGCGGTGTCAGTTCCGAGGGCTTGATCATCGCCCGGTTACCCGCGGCGAGAACGCCCGCCAGGGGCGCGTAACCAAGACCAAAAGGCAAATTCCAGGGCGCCATGATGCCCACGACACCCAGGGGCTGGTAAAACACAGAAGCCCGGGCGCCAAGCACATTAAATGGAAAGTCCGCCTTGCGTTTTTCCGGGCGCATCCAGCGCTCGACATGCTTCAGGGCGTGACGCAACGCGCTGACCGGATACAGCAGGTCAGCCAGCAGGGTGCTGAGCTCGGGGCGCTGCCCGAAATCCGCCTGGGTTGCCTCGACTATGCGTTTCTCATTACTGAGCACCGCATCCAGCGCGCGCTGCAGGCGATCCCTGCGGACCTTGAGTTCGGGGTAAGGCTCCTGCTCTACAGCCGCGCGCTGAACGGCAAGCCTGGCCTCGAGCATCTGCCTAACCGGGTCGCCGGCGGGGTTCTCATCCACAGCGCCGTGCGCGTTGACAGTAGACGACATCACAATCACCTCCCAGGTTTGGCGCCGGCAACAGGAGCGGGCCTGTCGCGCTGTAAGGTCAGGTTTTTCAGGACACGACCCTGCCGCCATTGACGCCAATGGTCTGGCCGGTCACATAACTGCTGTCCTCGGAAACAAGCCAGGCACAGGCGTTGGCAATATCTTCCGGCTCGCCCAGGCGGCGCACAGGCAGCATTTTCTGGATTGCCTCCACGGGCATCGGCATCTTGTCTTTCGTGGCCTCGAACATGACGGTGCCGGCGATAGACGCGGGGGGAATATTGTTCACGGTGATACCCAGCGGACCCAGCTCCAGCGCCAGTGTTCGGGTCAGGGAAATGACCCCGCCTTTTGATGCCGAGTAATGCGCCATGGTCGCGGTACCCGACTGCGCACTGGAGGAGGAAATATTGACGATACGCCCCCACTGCGCCGCCTTCATATCCGGCAGGGCAAGCTGTGTGACGATGAAGGTACCCTTGAGATTGATCTCCATCATGCGGTCCCACAGCTCATCGGTCAGCTCTTCAAAAGGAACCCATCCGGTGATGCCGGCATTATTGACGACGATGGTGACGGGACCGAACTCGCTGCGCAGACTGTCCAAAGCCGTATTTACCTGTGCCCGATCCGCCACGCTGGCCTGCAGCGCGATCGCCTTGCCACCGCTCGATACAATACCATTCGCCACCTTGGTCGCATCTGCGATATTCAGGTCGAGCACGCCGACTGCTATACCGTCTGCTGCCAGGCGCCGACAAATCGCGGCGCCGATACCTGCTGCCGCCCCCGTAACCAATGCTACTTTCTGACTCATATTGTCTCTCCTTCGTGTTATTTACTTTTTACCGCGAAAAGCCGCGAGAGTGTCCAGCCGGGACCCCCTAGGGCGCCCTGACAAAAACTGCCCCGTCGCTCACCTGCACCTCGAATGTTTCCAGGGGCTCCTCGCAGGGAAATTCCGTCGCCTCACCGGTCCGTACATTAAAACACCCACCATGCAGGGCACATTCCACAGTATCTCCCTCGAAATAGCCCTCCGTGAGTATGGCAATGGCGTGGGTGCAAATATTGGAGGTCGCGTAAAACTCACCATCGACGTTGTACACCGCCACCGGCGGCAACTCGTCCATTTCAATGGCCAGCATTTCACCGGGCTTTACATCGGCCGTATCACAAACCTTGATCATATCCATCACTATTTCTCTTGTTCAACTTGAAGAACATGCGTTGCAGGGGCTACAGGAAGTACGCCACCCGTGCTACGCCGACAGTACCGGTGTTCAGCCACCATTGCCCGGGGAATCCTCGAGAATAAGGTCCGATGCGCGCCAGCCGATGACCATGGCCGCTGCGTTGGTATTCCCCGACACCAGGGTCGGCATCACCGAGGCATCCGCCACCCGCAGGCCAGAGACACCACGCACACGCAAGCTGGGGTCGACAACCGCCATGGGGTCCCGACCCATTTTGCAGGTTCCCGCGGCATGAAAGACAGAGCTGCCGGTGCGTTTCACCGTAGCGAGGATATCCTCGTCGCTTTCAACACCGGGACCCGGAAGTGTCTCTTCTGCGACAAACTCCCGCAGGCCGGGCTGGCTCAACAAGCGGCGTATATGCCGCACGATGTCCACGGCGGCACGACGATCCACTTCCTCGCTGAAATAATTGGGCCTTATCAGGGGCGCAGCAGCGGGGTCCGCAGACCGGATCATAATGCTGCCCTGGCTTTGGGGCCTCATCTGGAAGCCGTGTATCTGTATGCCGTGCCAGGGCTCGAAAGCAAATTTAGCTTCCTCGCCGCCCTGAACTATAGAGATAGGGGCGTAGACAACCTCCGCGTCAGGTCTATCCAGGCCCGGTTGCGTTTTTACAAACTCGCAGACTTCATGGGTACTGGTCGACATCAGTCCCTTCTTGAACAGAAAATACTGTAGCGCATTTGCGAGCAGGCGAAAGCCGGAAAACTGCCTGTTGTGGCTCAGGGGTCCTTTGAGTTTCTGCTGGACGATGGCCATCCAGTGCTCTCGCAGGTTCTGTCCCACACCCGGGCTGTCGTGCACCACGTCGATGCCCAGCGAGCGCAGGTGGGCCGCCGGCCCGATCCCCGACAGCTGCAGCAGCTGGGGTGATTGAATGGAACCGGCACAGAGAATGACTTCCCTGGCGGCCCGGTATTCCACGCGTTTTCCTCCGCGTCGACAGACGATGCCCGTGGCCCGCGTTCCCTCCAGAACAATTTTCTCAACGAAGGTCCTGGTTTGAATGACCAGGTTTTTGCGCTGTTTGATCGGGTGGAGGAATGCACTCGACGCACTGACCCGCACGCCATCCTTTATGGTTCGCATCACGTAACCGATGCCTTCCTGGTCAAGTCCGTTGACATCCTCCCGGCGCGGAAGCCCGAGTGCGACACCCGCATCGATCACCGCCTCGCTGAGCGCACTGGGATCGTCGTGAGGCGACACGTGAAGCGGCCCGCCAACACCACGCACACCGTCCGGGCCCAGGGCGTTATCCTCGAGCTTCTTGTAGCACTCGCCAATCACCTTCCAGCCCCAGCCGTCGGCTCCCAGGGCTTCCCAGTCATCGTAATCCTGTGGCTGTCCCCGGACATACAGCGTGCCATTCACGGAGCTGGAGCCCCCCAGCGTCATGCCCCGGGGCCAGTCCTCTGTACGCATCGAGCCATCTGCAGGCGCCTCGGTCGAGAAATGGCGCACGTGCGTGGTATTCTGCAGCAGTGCGCCGAAACCCTTTGGCATGCCAATCAGAGGCGAGCCGTCCGAGGGTCCCGCCTCCAGCAGCAACACCCGAAACCGGGCGTCTTCTGTCAGGCGGTTCGCAAGCACACATCCGGCGGAGCCGGCACCCACGACGATATAGTCAAACGTGTCCACACCGACTTCCCCTGACAGTTAGAGAGCCCATTAGAAGGGATAGACGATATAGTTAGGAAGCACCGTGGTGTCATAGACAGCGCGCTTCGACAGGAAGCGTGCCTCTCCCTTTTCGATCACGACGACGTCTTCATATAGACCCGTGGCCAGGGTGCTGGACGCGTTGGGATCCAGCGTATACTCGATCGAAAAGTTACTGCGTACACGAAATACCGTGTCCGATTCCTGTTCGCAGGACAACCTCTGGGTGAAATGGCGCGTGCGGTAATCCTGGAATGTTCCCTTCCAGATTTTTGTGATAAAGGTAATGCGATCCAGGATACGCGCCCGGCAATCGTCCAGCATCAGCGCGATCGGCCATCCCATGGCCTCGTTTTCCGCTGAACGACAGATGTAAGTAGCCTCGTCCTGCTCACTGAAGGTCCCCGCCCAGGCGGTGATGTCCTTGCCATCCAGTGCCGCAATATAGCGGTTCTGGAGGTCGTCGATCGTGGCCAGCACTTCTTGTGTCATTGAACTCATCATGCTTCTCCTTTCTTGGAAAAGCCCATAAGCCGCCGGTAGTGATCCCAGCGCGGTATATTTGGGCTCTCATCGTTCTGCAGGAACTGGTTCGGAATGGACTTCAGGTCCTTGACCCCCTTCTGGAAAATCGCCGTGCCACGGGCCTCGGCAGCAAGCTGAATGCGCCGGAAAATAGCCGCGTCCTCCATACTGATCATGCCACACGGTCCCAGCAGGTTGGAGGCCTGGCGAACCCGGTGCTTGATGGTCTCCTCACTGTCACCGCCCTTGGCAAAATACGCGTAATGTATTTCCGTACAGTCGACCGAGCGGACAATCGGAAACCGGATACTGATAACGTCCATATGCTTTACGAGAATAGTGGCGGGGAAGATACCGGTTACAAATGAACCGGCATCCCATTGGGAATCCTTGAACTCGATCAGCGATGAATCCTTGAGAATACCCGTGGACTTGCCAGGCACCAGCTGTGACTCCACCCCGGCGCTGTAGTCGCGGACAAACTGCTCGCCGCCACCGGATTGCCAACCCAGGAGACGGAAGCCCGTGTGCAGCAATGGCGCGTGGTAGCCATCGTTGTCCATGATGACTTTCCAGTTACAGCCGTAGCGTACTTTCTGGTAGCCAAGCAACTGGAGGCCTTCCTTGTGGCCAATCTGCTTCTCGAGATTCTGCTTGCCGCGGTCGAGATAGGTGTCGATATCCGGCGGATTGTCGGCCAGGCTCACCAGGATCAGCCCGAACACATTGGTCATGTTAACCTGCTTCAACCCGTAGTCTTCTTTCCTGAATTTTGGCGAGAAGTCTTCCGACCCGGGGCAGCCGGCCAGGCTGCCATCGTTTTTAAAGGTCCAGCGGTGATAGGGGCACTCAAAACCCTTGCGATTCCCGCAGGGGGCCGTTTCAACCTGGTTCTGCCGGTGTGAGCAGGCATTGATAAAAACCCGCACCACCCCATCCTTGCCGCGCGCGACAAGCAGGGGAACCCGCCCGAGGTCAATGGTCTTGAAGTCCCCCGGGTTGGGAATCTCCGCCTCGTGCCCCACGGTATGCCAGTAGGGCCCGTAAAAAATCCTTTCCAGCTCTTCCTCGAAGATATCTTTTCGTACAAATACCTCCGAGGGCACATCGGTGACATCCGATGGCCAGGCAAGATCCGGTGCTGCTCCAGCTTTCATGTTCATCTGAACCTCCCATGGGTGTTCGATTGCTGTATTGGTTTCACGATTTATTCCATTCCTATAGTGCGCGGTACACCGTCCGCGCAGGGGCTGCCGCTACCGGTCCCGAATCAGGGAACAAAGCCCAACTCCTCCGATATCCGCAGTCCACGCCTGCCCGTTTCCAGCACCTCGCCCGTAATATGGCTGGCCTCGCTGGACGCCAGGAAGGCGATCACTGACGCCTGTTCCCTGGCTGTCGCGTACTTCGAAAGCAATTCTTCCTTGCCGACCAGCTTCACGAACTGGTTCATCCATTGCGTTTCCTGCTCGTCCGCTTCTGACTTACCGCGCGGCGTTTTGCGCGCCAGGGCGTTAGTCCCGCCGGGGCTGACACAGTTAACCCGGATATTGAGGCTCGCCAGTTCTACCGCCAGGGATCGGGTGAGGGAGACAACAGCTCCCTTGCAGGCGGAATAGGGAATCCGGTACACACCGTCGCTTGCCGCGTTCGACCCGATATTGACGATGACGCCACCACCTCTTGCGCGAAAGTGCTCTATGACCGCGCGGCAGCACCACAGTGTCGGCCACAGGGTTCGATCCACCTCCGCCCGTATTTCGTCTTCCGAAAAATACCAGAACGGCTTCATCCATATTGCCCCGCCAACATTGTTGACGAGGATATCCAGTCCACCGAAAGCATCGTGTGCGCATGCCATGGCCGCCTCGGCGCCCGCCGCAGTCGACAAATCGCCCGTGGCCCCCACGGCAGCGATGCCCATGCGCTGGAGGAACTCGATCGCCTGGCTGGTGGGACCCTGGGCCACATCGGCAATGACAACAGACGCCCCTTCCTGCCCAAGTCGCCTGGCTACTTCGAGTCCGATACCCTGGGCCGCGCCGGTGACTACCGCGACCTTGCCAGCAAATCGTCCGGGAAAAAATGATTCTGTCTCGTGCACCCTGTCCTGGTAGCCCGCCGCGGCGAACGGTCCGTTGACGGCAGCGAAGGCCATCATGATGATCATGGGATGCACGCCACGGTCGATCAATCCCCGCACGTCCCAGGCAGCGAGCAACCAGCGCTCTTCCTCGTCAATCCTGAATTCCTTCAGGTAAGCATGTGCGTCCTCGCGCAAGCGCTTGGCATCGGCAGGCTTGTTGCTGGCCTGCCACAGTGCTTTTTCGATCGCATTAATGCCCATTAACGCCTGCCTCTGTCGTCAACAACAAGGAGCACACCAGGGCGCAGTCGGCGCCCACCCTAATCCGCCTGTCCGGCGCTGAGAGCCGCCCGGCTGGAATCAAAGGCGCCCACTTTTTCAAAATAACCCACCCACTCGTCCAGGGATCGCGTGAGATGTTCCTCGACCAGCCTCACCGCCAGGTCGGCATCCCGCGCCAGCACCGCCTCCAGGATAGCCACATGTTCGGCGGCCGCGTCGCGGTCCTTGTAAAAATCCTCGGCAACCGCCAGGAACATATGCCGGTAACGCTCATACTGCTGGTAGGCGACCGTCAGGAAATACCGCGTCCACTCAGACGGTGCAGCGGACAGCAGGGAAAGGTGAAAGTCGCGATGCCTGCGCTCCCACTCGTCGAACACGGCCTGGTCCTGCGGGTTCTCCGCGAACGCCTTCGTCGACCGGCTGAGGATGTGTGCCGCCGACACAACACTGGCTTCCCACTCGTCATCCCCATGGGCGATAGACTGCCGAATCGCTTCCTTTTCCAGCAGTATCCGGATCCGGCTGAGATCGACCAGGTCGTCGGCAGAGACAAGAGCCACCCTGAAGCCTCGCTGACCCTCGGCAACGACCAGCTTGTCGGCTATGAGCAGGGTCAGGGCCTCGCGCAGGGTTCCGCCGCCAACGCCGTAATCGCGCTTCAGATGCTCCACGCGAAGCTTTTCCCCGGGCAGGTGACGGCCGGCGATAATGTTTTTGCGCAGCGCCGCATGCGCCTTCTCAACCAGGGTCCCGGACTTTACCGATTCGCGAACATTGGCTCCCGCGGGTCCTGTTTTCTTCAGGGTTTTGGCGCTCATTTGACGTTCCATTACGGTGTTTTTACCCGAAATATAGTCGTTCAGAGAAAGAACAGAAGATTCTTGCTGCGCACCACGCGGCCGCCCAGCACAACGCGGCGCGAGAGCAGTCGCAGCTGGCCGTCCTCCCCCCGCCTCAGGACATCCCTGCGCCCATAAACCGAGCGCTCGTTTTCGTAGACCCGGCGAAACCGGGAGACGGTTCCATAAGACAGCACCGTGAACTCACCTTCGCTGTCATTGTGGAACGCCTCCACATTACTGACGACGCGGAACATCTGCTGGCCCGGATCCAGCATGGTCTGCATACCGGTTTCAAACTGCCGAACCCGCAGGTCGAGAATAGTGTAATCGTCATCAAACGGCATGATCTCGCGGTCTGCATCCGGACTCTTGTCCTTGCGATAGCGCTCGTCGCGAATCACCAGCTGGTAGCGGATCTCGCGATCGACCATCGTGGTCAGCCAGTCACGCAGCAGGTCGCTATCGAGCAGGCGCGCCTCCCGGTGAAGAAATTGTGTAATTTCGTGGTGCAGCTCCATTGCAACCGGACGTTGCTCAGGCATTTTGGGATCCTCTTTACTCGGCATCGCTCCCCCTATACCTTCTTCTTGCGAAGAAGATCTTGCTTCCAGCTCGCGGTTTTTGCCTCGAGCTCCGCCCAGTTCGCCGAGCTCATACAGTCCGCCCAGCTGCGATAGAGGCCGCGTTGGCCATGCTCACTGAGGAAATCCCCGATAACACCCGGGTAATCCGCCTCCTCGCGTTCGCGTCCCATGCCCATCTGCAGGTTCATCTTTCCCTGCCGCGTGACATGCCCCTGGTTGGGAAGCGCTATGTATTCGAAGTTGTCGATGTCATCGCTTTCGAGAATACCGGCCGGGCCAAACACCCGGTGTGCCGCCACCTTGATCCGATGCTTCAGATCGTCGGACATATCTTTCTCGGCAAAGGCCCAGGTCATGATCTCGACCTTGTCCGGCCCTATCGGGTGCCAGGCCTTGAACACGTAGGTACCGATCAGGTAAGAACAGTTCGGGAACAGGGTACCGTCCCAGTGCCGGGAGTAGAGCTTGCTGGCTTTTTCCCCGACTATCGCCTCCATCTCGACCCCCCGACGCTCCGTCCACTCGAACAGGTCGGGACAGTTGGGTGACATCAGGATAGGCCCGGGGCCCCAGTTGATGCCGTGGCCGTGGCCGTAACGGGTCGTCACCTGAAAGCCGGCATCCTTGCTGGCAAAGGCCAGCTGCGGCATCACCTCACCGGTCATGGCCTTCAGCACGCCCGCATGGGTCCAGCCCACATGGTATGAATCGCCGATAAAGTTTTCCGGCGGTGATTTCCAGTTCGACCTGATGATGGAGCGGCTGGGTGGCCCCAGGAACTCGATCCCCCCGGGAACACCCGCCCAGATATCCATATACCAGGCCGCATCGCCCAGGTAGTCCACCAGCGACGGCGCAGCGGCGTCCATACAACCGAAAATAAAGCCCTTGTAACTCTCCACCTTGGCTACCGGATGCAAACCCCACTGCGCCTTGTCAAAATCGGGGCCGTAGGATTCCTTCTCGCAGGGCACGCTTTTGAGTGTCCCGTCCACACCATAGGCCCAGCCGTGGTAGGCGCAGGAAAATGCCCGGGCGTTGCCCGCCTCGGCCATACACAGTTTCATGCCACGGTGTCGGCACTGGTTCAGGAAAGCCCCGATCGAGCCGTCCTTCTGGCGTATCACGACAACCTCGTCTTCCCCCATCTTGGTGACGAAGAAGTCACCGTAGTTGGGGATCTGGCTCTCGTGCGTCAGGAACAGCCAGCAGCGCGCAAATATGCGCTCCAGCTCGAGTTCATAGATATCGCGCTCCCAGAAAATACGCCGGCTTTGCGTTCCGTTCTCAACGTCTACGAGTGCTTTAATGTCCACCATAAATTCCTTCTCTCGTTCATCTTTGCCTGTGCGCGCAGCGGCAGGAGACTGCGGCCCTACTTCGCCGGATGCGCAGCGAGGTAGTCCTCAAGATGATCCAGCCTGTCGTTCCCCCACCACATCTCCTCTCCCACCATCATTATCGGCGCACCAAACACCCCGCGCTCGTGGGCTGCTTTATTGCCTGCCTCGTAGAGTCGCTGGGCGGCATCGGAACCGGTAAACTCGAGGAATTCTTCCGGTGACCAACCCATCTGCCGCGCCAGACCCGCCAGCAGTTCATCGCTGTTAAAGTCGCCGCCGCTGCCGAAGGTAGCAAGCCAGGCCCTGCTGACATAGTCGCGAGCCTGGTCCCTTTCGATCGCGAAAAATGTTCCCTTGTTGATACGACTGGTGACGGGTGGCACCTTGGCAAACGCAAAGGGCACAGCGTACTTTTGACTCCAGCGGGTCAAATCCGCCATGGCATAGCGCAGCTTCATCGGCATCTGGGCCGTCGCCGGACCGGTGTTGCCTGCCGCCAGCTTCGCCTCCTTCAGATCGATAGGCTTGTAGCTGATGCCGTACCCGTACTTGTCGGCAAGATCGGGCAAGCGGCTGTGGGCCAGGTAGGAATACGGGCTCAAAAAATCAAAGTAAAAATCGATATTGCTCATATCATCGCCCCCGGGGCATCAGGCCACCATATTCACTTGCGCAAAGCCCATACCCGTAATCCACTCGGGCACCGCTTCGTAGTCCATCACCTCGACCGTTGCCCCGGGAAAAGCGCCCATCGCACAGATCCAGTTCTTGATCTCCAGGCAGCCATCGCCGCCCTCAGCCAGGATCGTCTCATCCGACAGTCCGATCAAACCCTCGATATCGCCTTTGCTGAACATCTCCAGAACCTGCTGGTCGAAGGCTTCATTGATGCGCCCCATACCGACACTGCCGACCCAGTGACTGATGCCGCCGGTACCATAAACAACTACCCGCTCATCACCCGGCCAGGACCGCACCGCGCGACCGATGCTTTCACCGATCTGGTAGGCACGACGACTGCGAAGCAAGGGCGCTACCGCGGCATTCAGGTACACCGGGATGGTCTTCAAACCCGGAACCGTCCTCACTGCGAGGTGATAGGGAATGGCTACCGAGTGATCGACGGTGAGCGACTTGGCGAAAGACCAGTCAATGCCCTGCTCATAACCCGTTTCGAGAATATGCGTGGCGAGCGCCGCGTTGTTTTCGATCGCCCCTCTCTCAATATTGAGGAAAGGCTCAACCGGTCCATCGACGTCGCCTATAGCGATGAGGCAGGCGGGAATACAATGGGGCCCAAAATTCGTGTAGTGGTCATCGCCGATCACAATCACAGTATCGGCACGCAAGGCCTTCACACGTTCTGAAATGGTCGCGAATGCGTCGAATATGGTCCGGGTCTTGGACGGATCCGCCGCGTTCGGCGCAACCGTCAACATCGGATTATGCGGCATCAAAAATCCACCCACTATCTCAGCCATGGTAAAACCCCCCTGGTGTTATGACCGCCATTGTGAAACCTCCTTCGCACCCGCGTAAAAATCCGCCGGGGCGCTTTCATACCTAAGACGCCACCTGTACCGGCGTGTTGACCTTCTGGATATAACTGGCTGCCATGTCCGGCCCGTTGATGGCGGCAAACGCCATCATCAGCACCATGGGATGCACACCACGATCGACGATTGCCCTGATATCCCAGTTGGTCATCAAGGCCCGCTCCTGCTCATCGAGCCTGAATTCCTGCAGATAGGATTCGGGGTCTTCACGCAGCCTGCCAGCCTGTACCGGATCCATTGAAACCTGCCACAGGGCTTTTTCAATCGCATTGATGCTCATCAGCTCATCCTCGCAATACGCTGCTGCGTATCCCTACGCTTTTAATTTCTTGTCCAGATCCGCCCAACCACGACCCGACGCCCGGGCACCTTCCAGGTACTCCTGGGGCACGTAAACGTAAGGAGGGCGGCACGGACCCGCGTTCATCCAGCCTCCGGCATTGATGCGTTCCTTTTCGAGGCCGATGTTGTACTTGTTGAACTCTTCAAAATTGTTTCCACCGGGAATCAGCGGCCAGAGGGTGGCGCCGATGGCATCCGACAACTCCTTCGCCGCGGTCCAGTCATTGCCGGATCGGGCACGCGCCACCTCGTCCCGCAGGCGCACCGCCAGCTCCGGGCCACAGGCAGAGCCGCTCGACCAGAAAGCAGTATTAAACTCGGGATCGGCTTGCGCCACGTCGAGGTAATAGGCCTCTATAGGCAAAAACTTGACGCGCTTCTGTACAGCCGCCATATCAGCCTGCAGATTGGGAACGGCACCGTATTTAGCCATGATGACCTGCGGAATTTCGCTGACCTGCTGCCAGAATTCGCTGGGGAAGGAAAAGCGAAAGGCCGCGGTATTTGCATACACGCAAATCGCCATCTCGGGACAGGCCTCCGCCACGTCCTTGTAGAAGCCGACCGCCGTCGTCAGATCTGCTGCACACCACATCGGCAGGCCCAGCATCGTCCCGCGCGCGCCCAATTCGAAAGCCTCCCGGGTCTGCTGAATGGTCTCGCGCGTACCCAGGCAGGTCGTGCCGGCAAAAAACGGCACCCGGCCACCGGTTGCTTCGACCGCCGTCGCGATAAAGTTTTTCTTCTCATCCCAGGTCAGCGTCGCACACTCACCCAGGGTACCCAGGGACAGTATGCCGTCGATGCCTGCATCGACCATACCCTTGATCGCCCTGGCAGTCTCGTCCAGGTCAACCGTATCGCTTGCCCGCCAATCCGAAGCATTGTCCTTGGCCGGGGTGGGCATTATGGCCCATGCGCCCTGGACCTGGTCGACTGTCATTAGTTTCTGCTTGCTGGCCATATAGAAATTCCTTTTTGATATCCTGAATAGTGCAACTAGAAGAAGCGATCGAAATGCAGCTGTTGGGCCGGAACCTTGTAGTCGAGCAACAACATCCTGTGGACGGCATCGGTCATGGGCGGCGGCCCGCAAAAGTAATAGTCAAACGTCGGAATGCGCTCACCCAGGGTGGACCTGACCAACTCGTGCACAAAACCACGATTTCCCGTCCACTGTTCTGCACCGGGCGCTGTTTCATCAGAAATTGCCGTGTGCAGTTCGATACGTTCGCGCAGCACGGGATCGTCCTCCACTATCTGCGCTACGCAAATATCCTCTGGTCCCCTGCCGCCGTAGAAAAGGTGCAAGCGCCGACCTGACAATTCCGGCTGCTTTACCGCGGCACGAAGAATGGACAGCACAGGCGACAGACCGGAGCCCCCAGCGATACAGACGATATCCCGGTCGTTGCCGGTTCTGAGGTAGCTGTTGCCGTAGGGGCCATCCATCGCCACTTGATCCCCCGGCGTGAGCGAATCGAACAATACCGCCGTGCCCCGACCACCGGGAACACGCTTGATCACGAAATTCCACAGGCCCTCGCCGTTGGGCAGGTTACCCATGGAATAGGCTCGAGCACCTTCCACACCCGGTAGTCCGAGCATCGCATACTGCCCCGGCAGAAAATCGGCCGCTTCGGTCCTGAAGCAGAACTCTGACATGTCAGGCGTCAGGGGGCGTGCCCCGAGGAAGTTCAGGGTCTGGCGTAGCGGCGCGAGCACCGGTACAGCATCGTCTTTCAATACCACTTTGATAGCACAGTCGGTGAGAGGCTCACACTGGCAGGCCAGGCGGCGCCCCCTGGCCCTGGCCCTGGGAGAGAGACCCGGGGCCTCGGCCCAGCGCTCCTTCAACTCGCCCTCAACCAGTTCGAACTGGCATGAGCCACAGCCACCGGAATTGCATTCATAGGGGAAGCCCTGGCTGCTGCGCAACGCCCCACCCAGCAGCGTGTCGCCCTCTTCACAGGCAAAGGCCGCCTCCTGGGTACCTGCAATTTTTATGGAATAACGTTTCATCTGGAACTTCTCATGCCTGTTACCAGCCCCGGGGCCTGTATTGAAGCTGCCGGGGCGGGGCCTGTTTGAATTGTTACCGTTTATCTATATTTTTCATTTTTCTCGAGATTTTGTAATTTTGTCAGTTAAGCAATAAAAACCCAGAGTGTCAAGTCGGGTCAGCAGCCTGAGGCTGATTCAGGGGGTGCCGTATTTCCCGGCCAAGGCTTCGTGCCCGGGTTCCAGCGGTATACGAAAGCTGTTCAGCACCGCCGCGAACAGCAGGTAATTCCCGATGGTAAAAACCAGCTCCATCATTTCCCGTTGATCGAATTGCCTGGCAAGCGAAGCCCAAAGCTCATCATCCAGGTCGTAACCGTCACGCATCTGGTCCACTGCACGCAGCAGGTCCCGCTCCGGCTCGGACCAGTGGGGCGAGTCAGGCCCCTTTTTTACGGCCTCTATATCGGCGTCCGTGAAGCCGACATGGAGCCCGAAGGCAACATGACTGAGCCATTCGTATTCGGACCTGGTGGTCCAGGCGACGTAGAGCGTCACCAGTTCCCGTACACGGTCAGTCAAAATCGAATCAAACAACAAGTGCCTGCCGAAACTCATGAATTGCTTGGAAAGAACCGGATGCCGGGCCAGCACATACATAATGTTGCGACTGGGACCCTTCTCACGAGCTTCCGGCCCATCCATCACGGTAAAGAGGTCGCGCACCTCTTCGGTCCACTCGGAGCGTTCAACTGGGGGGATGCGCGGTTCACGCCTGGACATGCGAATTACCTTCTATTGGATACCGGATTGTAATGAGGAAATTCAATGCTTCACCGGCACATGGCGGGACGTTTCCGGCGTGGCATAAGACACATCCCATTCGGGTTCCCGCTCCTTGAGCCACTGGGGCATGTCGTGAACGAAGGTAAAGGCGGCGAAGGATGCGCCCCAGATACGGGGCCGCCACTGCTCATTGACCTGGTCACAGTCCGCACCGTACTCCACCTCACCACCGGTCGGCGAGGGCATATACAGGAACAATTCCGAGCTGACACGGTGGCGCCCGAATCCCCAGCCGTTATCTTCGTAACCCTGGCGCTGGAGATAGTTCTTGCCAGCCATGATTTCGTCGATATCCTCGACGCCGAAATTGGCGTGGTGGAATTCGAACTTGCCACTGAAGCCAAACAGGGTGACATCGGCATCAGCAAGCATGATGTTATGGTGATTCGTGGACCGGCCCGCCCGGATATACAGCCCGACGCCCTTCTGCACATCGGTCAGCCTGAAACCGAGACGGTCGTGGTAGAAATCAAAAGCCTCATTGACGTCCAGAAATCCCCAAACGGCATGACTGATCGTCTTGGGAACAGCGCGTGACAGCCATTTACGCGGCATGTTGAGCCTGTTCACAATGCCTGGCGCATTGGTCGGGGAAGGGGAACACACGACCGGCCTGGGCTGAAAGACCCTGAGCCCGATGGCCTGCCCGAAGCTGGTAACAAAATGCACTGTGCCGCTATCGTCCGTGACAAGCGCATGGTCGCGGGACAGGTCGCCGACCAGGCCATCCAGGTCTGCCTGGCTGGCGAGGGCCCAGACACACTCGTGCACGCCCGGCCCGACAATCTCGCTCTGGGGAAGTCGCTGGTCACCCAGGCGGTAAAGGCTGACACGCTGGCCGCTGAGCACCTCGAACACGGCATGGTCGCTACCGCTTTTCAACTTGGATAAGCCAAAATCCTCAAGAAAACGCACGCACTTTTCGACATCCTCTACGGCGTACGTCAGCTCGGCAATTGCAGTGATCGGCATAGTTAGCTCCTTGCCCTCAGGTGAATCGTTAAACTCGGGGACAGCCTGACAGGCTTCATCCCAAGGCGCCGCAAACACTCAAAAATGAGGCATCACACCGTTCCTTGTTTTCACATGGATCGCCATAACCCACGAAAAATGGGCACGTTACTTCTAACGACCGGTTGCAGGCTGATGATTTACGTCGGCCTTTTGAGTCAGAATCAGGTTAGCCGACCGTCAGAAGCCTTGTAAAATCGATATTAATTATCGGAGATATCGGGCTGGCTTATGCTGTTACGCGCCCGTTTACCCCCGCCGTCAGCCACGGGTAGCGGTAGCGGACAATACCCCCATAACTACCACGGATATTTCCGATAAGTGCTATCGATTTTACAAGGCTTCCAGGCATCCGCTAACCTCGAGTGAAAGCCGGTTGAACGTTCTGCTGTGGTGAAAATCCTGACGGAGCCGGCGGCGAAGCCAGGCTGTAGCAGCCAGGGTTTTCCGACTAATAACTCAACATAACGCAAGTGGCAAAATCATGACTACCATAGATAACCTGCTCGACGGCAGTGCAAGCATCAGGGAGTCTGCCAGCGCTTTGATCGCAGACCCGCTCACCTTCTTCGACATGTCGTTCACGAAGATGCAATCGGTACCCCGCCATCTCCTGCATGAACTGCAGACAGCAGCGCTGTCCATGCGCTTCGAGCAGCAAAAAGAACGCATACCAACGCTGGCCAAGCTGGCAAGCCGGCAAGGCATAACGCGCATTGACGAGATTGATGAGGTGTTGCCGCTATGCTTCGAACACACCATGTATAAATCTTATCCAAGCATGCTGTTGGAAACCGGCCAGTTCGACAAGATGACAACCTGGCTTAACAGGCTCACGCCACATGATCTGAGCAAGGTGGACGCCTCCGGTTGCAAAACGATTCACTCCTGGCTGGACATGCTTTGTGCCGAGACTGAAATAGACCCGATTTCCTCCTCCGGCACGACCGGCACGATGTCCTTTACACCCCGGGACAAGAGCGACTGGCGCACCCAGATCCTGGGCGGTTATCGCATTCAGCTGCTGCAGAACTTCGGTCAACCCGCCTCTCAGACCGACCTGCACGAAAAACTCCATGTCCCCTGGCCAACCCATCCCGACGGCCATACGGGTCTTTTCCGCGCTGCACACTACATCGAGAAATACCTGGCGATGGATTGTGACGATCACTTTTACCCGATGTATGACACTGTCGCAGACACCGATGTCATGTACCTGGCCGCTCGGTTGCGCGCCGCCCAGGCGCGCGGTGACAGCCGAATCAACGTACCGCAAAGCCTGCTCGATCGGCGCGGAGAACTCGAGGCGATGGAACGGGAAAAACCTGCCAGGGCGGCCGCCTGGATGGAAAGCCTGGTCACTGAACTCAGTGGCAAGCGGGTGTTTTTGTTCGGCCCGGCTCCGCTCATGTACGACGTGGCAACCGCTGGCCTGGCACAGGGTAAAACCTGTAACTTCGCGCCGAATTCAGCCATACAGGTAGGTACCGGCGGCAAGGGTTTTGCCCTGCCGGATGACTGGGAAGAGGTCATCATGCGTTTTCTGAACTGCCAGAAGAATAATTATTTCTATGGTTTTTCGGAACAAACACTGATCAGCGTAAGCTGCGAGCACGGGCGCTTTCACCTGCCACCCTGGTCCATCCCGCTTATTCTCGATGCGCAAACAAGCGAGCTTCTCCCCAGGGAGGGCAGACAGACCGGTCGAGCCGCTTTTTTTGACCTGGCAATTAACGGAATTTGGGGAGGGCTTATCACCGGCGACAAGGTTGAAATAGACTGGAGTGAGTGCCCGTGCGGGCAAACAACAGCCCACCTTTCGAACAATATTACGCGTTTCAGCGTTGAGCAGGGTGGCAGTGACAAAATCAGCTGTACCGCCTCGCCAGAAGCGCATGACGATGCACTGGACTTTCTCACAAGTTTCTAGCACCCGAGGCCAAAAATGAACGAAGCAATCGCGCACACCGTAATCCGGGGAAAAATCATCGACTCGGATCTCATCGAATATCCCGGCCGTGGAGACGTGATGACCTTCTGCGCGCCGGACCCGAAAAAATTCGTTGACCGATTGCCCCTTTCATCTCCCCGGGACCTGGCCGACCTGTACGATCTCAGCTTCGAGGACATTCTCGATTACCTGGAAGAACTGGGCAGCAGGCTTGACATAAACAGCAACGAGCACATGCAACGATCACGTGAGCTGACCTACGATGCAACACCTTTACCACGATCAATCGTCGACATGGGTTATAGCGGGTTTGGCAGCTTTTTTGCGCGGGAAAAAATCCGGGCGATTGCGCAAAATACCGTTGGCCTGGACTACCTCGAGGGCTGGGTTGAACAAACCATGCCCGACGGCAACAAGATAAAATACCGCGCATTCGGCTCACGCGGTGTACACATAGTGGCGGGGAATGGTCCGGGAATCGGCCTCATTACGCTTGCAAGAAGTGCCATAACTCGAAGCGACTGCATCATCAAGGCGCCTTCCAACGACCCCTTCACATCCGCTGCCCTTGCCATGACGATGTGTGACATGGCACCGAATCACCCCATCACCAGGCATTTTTCCGTTGCCTACTGGCGCGGGGGCGACACAGCCGTGGAGGACAAGCTCTACCAGCCCCACAATATCGAGAAGATTATCGCCTGGGGCGGGTTCGCCGGTATCAAGCATGTCACAAAATATATCCAGCCCGGTCTCGAACTGATCTCCCTGGACCCCAAGACCAGCATCAGCGTCGTCGGACCCGAAGCGTTGACCAGCGAACAGAATATGCGGGAAGCATCGAGGCGCCTGGCGATCGATATCGGCGGTGGCAACCAGATGGGCTGCGCCAGCTCGCGGGTGACATACGTGCTGGCCGGTTCCGATGACGAGGGTGTTGAGCGCGTGACCGAGCTTGGAAGGCGCGTTTACCAGGCGATGATGGAACTTCCGGCAGACTTCAGCACCAAGCCCAAGGCCTATGATAAAGAGCTGAAGTCACATGTGGATGCGGCGCGCCTGGATGACGACTGGTACGAGGTAATAGGCGGCGACGACGGTGAGGGGGCCATTATTATTTCGAAGCTTCCGCGCAAGGTAGATTTTGCTGCCTACCTGGCAGACCGAACCGCAAACCTGGTGCCGGTAGACTCAATCGATGACCTTTTACTGGGTATTGATGCCTATACGCAAACGATAGGAGTCTGGCCTGAAGCCCTGAAAACCGAGCTGGAGAATATCGTTCCGCTCTATGGCGCGCAACGACTGGTCACCCTGGGAAACGCGCTTTATAACGGCCCCCTGGTCGGCCTGGCCCACGATGCCATTGAGCCAGTTCGGAGAATGTGTAAATGGATCGCCAACGAAGTCTCCGAAGGGGTAACTGATATCACACCGATCAGCTGATAATGCCTGTCACAGTTGACCTCAATCAATAATGCGCCAAAGGGCTTGCGGGGATTTATGCTAAGCTTTTACACGGGCAAGCAGCCGGCGACAAGGCAGGTGAGGTCATGGTAGAAGATGATAATGATACCGAATTGACATGCGACTTGCTGGACTTTGAAGATCGCGATCGCTCCTACAGCCGCGCCGGGCCGCGCCGGACGGGTTTTCACCAGGCCGCTGGTGATGGACTCACGGATATTCTGGAAACGCTCTACAGTGAACACCGCTATATTAGCTCACTGCTGGAAGCACTCGAGCAAGAGGCCGCAAGGCTGAAACCCCGCCGCATTCCCGACTACCACCTGCTGCTGGATATCATCGATTACCTGACCCATTACCCCGATCAATATCACCACCCGCGCGAGGATATCCTGTTCGGCAAAATGGCTGCGAGAGACAAGGAATTCGCGCCACTGCTGGCCAGGCTGGAGCGTGAACACAAGACGCTGCAAGCCTACAATCACGAGCTGTTCAACGAGCTCACCCGGATCGCTTCCGGACACGCCGTTGACCGACCCAAACTGCTGCGCAGCATCGAGAACTATATCGACGGGTATCGCCAGCATATGGACTATGAATCACGCGAGATTTTTCCGCGCGCCAAGGGGAGCCTCACGCCGGCCGACCGTAAAATACTGGGTGACAAAACCCACTACATTGATGACCCCCTGTTTGGTGGTGAGTTGCTGTACCGGTACCGGCGACTCGGGCGCAGCCTGGGCGCGCGGTTAGATATCGCTGGCCAGGACCTGGTCACCAGGGAATTCTCGGCCATACAGGACACCATCGAAAAACTGTCGTCGGTGGTGGATGCGGCGGCCAGAGTGAAAGCCCTTGTAAAGAGTCAAAGCAGGCAATCCTGGCGCGACCAGAAAGCGACGATCAGGGATCACACTCGTTTCGGTGACGGGCCCAATATCGCATTTTTGCCCTTCGCCCTGATGAAAGAACAGGGCCGGCACTGGAAAGAGGGTATCGCCGGACTCCGTCAGATACTGCGCGAAAGTGCCGACAGCGATACCGGCTCAAGCGGCAAGCACTAGAGGATATCGATCATGCCAAGCTGGCAAGCGCGCCTGATGAATGCCGCCACAAGGGTCACCATGAAACCCATGATGCGGTTTGTCAGCGACATTGAGTTCATGCGATCGATAACCAGCTCTGTCGACAAGCGACAGGAGGACAAGCTGCCGCGGGATATTCGCAGCAAAAAAGTCAGCGCGCCGGACTACGAGGGGGAGTGGGTTCAGATTGCCGGCAAGCGTCCCCGCAAAACCCTGTTATATCTTCCGGGGGGAGGCTTCATCATGAGCGCCGGTACCATGCACAAATCCTTCGTGGCGAAGATCTGCCGCGCATCCGGCGCCAGGGCGCTTGTAGTGCACTACCGTGTGGCGCCAGAGGTACCTTTTCCAGGCGGACTTGAGAACTGCGTAGCGGCCTATCACGATTTGCTGAAACAGGGTGTGAGTCCCGAGGATATCACTGTCATCGGGGATTCCGCCGGGGGTGGACTGGCCCTGAGCACCCTGCTGGCGCTGCGCGATGAAGGAACACCGATGCCCGCCAGCGCGGTGGTGCTCTCACCCATGGGGGACCTGACATTCACGGGTGAATCGCGCGTATTCAACAAACGCGCTGACCCGGTCCTGCCCGCTTTCCGTTCCTCCAAAATGCATGACATGTACCTGGGCGAGGCCCTGTCTGAAAACCGCTTCGCCTCGCCGGTGTTGGCGTCTTTTGCGGGCCTGCCGCCGATGCTGGGGCAGGTAGGCAGCACAGAGATACTGCTTTCGGACACGCTGCGGGCCGCCACCCGGGCGGAGGAGGCAGGGATACCTTTCTTCCTGGAAATCTGGGAAGAAATGCCCCACAACTTCCCGCTTATGCCGATCCTGCCGGAGAGCAAGGTGGCCATCGAGCGCATAGCCCGCTTCATACAGCTCGGTGAACTCGATGAGCTTCCCAAAGAGTATGGCAGCAGCCACTATGAGCCCAAAAGGGGTCGATGCGGCAGCCGCAGGGCGTCCCTTTCGACAGCAGCCAACTGATCCGAAGGTATTTCGGGATATCGACGTCTCCAATAAACTGCTTCAATAAGACCCATGTTTAGCGCCCTCGCGAAGGAGTACCGGACTTGCAACAGCCAGCGATGAGGTTCTGTCCGGAATGTGCAGGGCCGCTGACAGTCCGCGAGGTCGCCGGTGAAAAACGCAATCACTGGTTCTGTGATCGCTGTGGGGATCTGCACTACGACTCCCCGAAAATAGTCGTCAAGTGTTTCGTATTCCATGGCAATCGGCTGTTATGGGCGCAGCGAAGAATAGAACCACGCGCCGGTTTCTGGGCCATTCCTGGCGGCTTTCTCGAAGGCGGCGAATCGATGGCAGAGGGTGCCGCCAGGGAGGTCTATGAGGAGACGGGAATTCGCCTGGCAGCCGACCAGTTGGAATTTTACATGACAGGTACTGTCACGTTTATCAACCAGGTGCATATCGCCTTCAGGGCAACGGTGGAATCGGATTTTTGCCTGCCGGGAGTCGAGTCCCTGGACTGCCGGTTTTTTACCCGCCAGGAGTGCCCCTGGAGTGCCATGGCATACCCCGAAATCAAGTCGGCCATGGTCCAGGCCTACGACGACCTTGATCGCGGTGAGTTCTCACTCTGGCAGGCTGAGCTGGGAGCCCTGGGGTATGAACGCCGGCCGATCCGTGATAATTGAACCCCTTTGCCAACAGCTTCACTGTTCCTGCCTACAGCGATAGCCGACTATGGCCCATCGCGGGCCGGCGATTCAGGCAGGTCGGCCAGTTCGAGGTATTCCCGGATCGAGGCTTCAAGGTAGGCCATGAACTGTTGCCCGTCGGGCACCGCCACCCGGTCGGCCATCAGGCAGACATTCAGCCTATCGACGTAGCTCCAGGCCGTTATATTGAGCCCGATACTCTCGGGCAAATGCCCACTGGAAAGCCAGTTCGCCACCCTGGCTTTGCCAACGTACATGTGTGCTTTCGGGCCAGGCACATTGGAGATCGCAAGATTGCCAAAAGGGTGCAGCCTGCCCCGGCGCCGGCGCAATAGCCAGGAAGCAAAGTCGACGAGCAGCGGCGGAATCAGCTCCATGGCCCGGTAGCTCATGCCACCGCCGTCAGTAGCCTCGACATAGGCTTTCATCGAACGCGCCGATTGCTGCACGTATTTCAGTCGCGCCAGGGGCTCCGCCAGATGGATTGGTAATGAAAGCCAGGAGTTGGCAATGTAGTTTCCTATGAAATCCCGTTTGTTTGCCTCTTTTCTCATACTAAAGGGCACGGACGCTACCAGAGCTCGCTCCATGGGCAGCGCCCGCGCCAGATAAAAACGGCGAACCGCACCACAAACGGCGGCTACCAGCAGGTCATTGATGGTCACACCAAAATGTTTACCGATTGCCTTCAACTCAGGCAGGTCGACACTGGCATAAAAGAAAGTGCGACGATGGGAAAGCGCTACATTGAAAGGTGAGTCCGGTGCCGAACTCGCCCTGGGGGGCATGTCCTGACCGGATTCGAGGTACGCTCGACGCAATTTGCGTGACCTGAACTGGTGGCGCACAAGGTAGGGAATTTCGCGCAAAAATAACAGCGGAAGCCCAACCAGGCCATGCAGCAGCAACGATAGGCTGCCTGGCTCCCGCCGGGAGTCCACGCCCAGTTGTTCACTGGTGACGTTCGGCCGTTTCTGCGGATTTGCCAGTCCCTCCAGCATGATACTGACCCCCACTCCGTCCGAATAGGCATGGTGGAACATGGCGACCATGGCCACCTCGCCGTTTTCGAGGCCCTCAACTATCCAGACTATCCACAGTGGTAAATCCCGGGGCAGTTGCTGGGCATAAAGTTCTGACACGAGGGCGCAAAAAGCCGACTTGTCGCCCCCTGCGGGGCAGGCGATTCGCCGTACATGGTGCGAGATGTCAAAATCCAGGTCCTGTACCCAGAAAGGGTGGCTCAGGCCCAGGGGGACCGTGGCGACTTTCCACTTGAGATGAGGGTATGCTTCTATACCCTCCTGTATCTGCCCAAGGAGATTCTCGTAGCGATAACCGGCGGGGTCCCGGGAAAAATCTATAAGCGCAATCTTGAGCGTGTGCTGATAGGCGCGGGAACGGTCGCTTCGAACCAGGAACGCACCGGGTCCATCGAGCCGTCTCAAACCCCCTCCTGCAACCCAGTCTGGACAATCATAAACGAGAACGTTTCTGCTGTGCCCTTTTCGAGCGCGCTTTTACGGATGCGGGCTTGCGCCGCCGAATCGTTGACTTCTTCAGCTCCTCGAATCCACGGCGAGCCCCCTCCACGAACAACTGCGCATCGGAAATGGTCTCGGCACAGCCGTGATAAGTAAAAATCAAGTGCTCCGCGGTCGATGTAACCGTTATGGTCAAAGCAAGCGAATCCGCAGGCGGCGCCATGGGGATCAGGGTGCGAATTTTTGCGCCCGCAAGATACGGCGGCGTCTTGTTTCCCGGCAAATTGCTTATACCCACATTTATGAATGTCACCTTTTCCAGCAGATTGAAGTTGACCACACAGTACGCCATGGCCCCCAGCAGGAACGGACTGACAAGATCGCCCAAAGCCCTGTAGTCGATTTCCGAAGATTGTTCTTTGGGGGGTTTCCGAGATTTTACGGAATGTTTGATCGCGGCTGTATCGGTGCTTATAGCCCGCAAGCGCTTCTGTACATCGCCAATAGTGTTATGGAGATTGACTCGCCCAAGAGAAAGTGCATTCCCCGCTGACCTGTCGCCCTCGCTCCTTACGTTTATCGGCATGCCCGCGATGAGGTCGAAATCGATCACTTCACCGATACTGACAAAGTAATGCTCCAACGCGGAGGAATTGAACAGCAGCGCCAGGTCATTGATACTGCAGTCGAAAGTCCGGCTAAGGGTATTTATTTCCTTGAGCGGCAATTCCAGTATAGCCACGGTGCGACCGGCTGATATTGGCGCCGTGTTCAATGACGTCTTGTATACTTTTATGGCATCGCTTCCAGCAGCCCGATCTGACGCGACCACCTTTTCGATTTTTCCCACTATCATTTCAGCCAGGTTACGCAATACAGGCCCGGTATTATTCCAGGCAAAGTTCGGCACCTTGATATAAAAGCGTTGCAGGTTTTCCAACAGCGCTCCGCTGAGCAAACCGATCGGCGTGGGCCGGGCGGCGGCTTGCCTGGGATGCTTGCGCGGCCTCCGCCCGGGTTTCGGCCGTTCGCTCAGCATACTTTCCACGATCCGCATGCCTTCCATGCCGTCCATGATGGCGTGGTGAATATGCGCGACGACGGCTATTTTCGCATCCTCCAGGCCTTCGATAATCTCGAAATGCCACAAGGGACTGGCAAGGTCCATGCGCCGACCGGAAAACGCACCCAGTGCCGCCATCAATGCGGTGGAATCACCCGGAGCATCCAGCACGCTGCAGGTGATGTGCTTGCGCACGTCAAAACCCGGGTCCTCAACCAGCCGTAAATTCCCCAACTTGAGCGGATCCTGAACCAGCCGCTTTCGCATCAGTGGAATGTCTTCCATGCAGGCAGCCAGATGATCGGCTATCACCTGACTATTTACCGGGTAAGGAGAATCCGCGGTTTCCAGGACAAAGCCACCGCACATATACATGGGTGACATACCCGCCACTTCGAGCTTGAACATCGCCTGATCCAAAAACCCCAGCTCGCTCATATTGCGCTTCCGGCCCGCTAGCCAGGCTTCAGGGCCTG
>JAHEBM010000070.1 GCA_024642245.1 Haliea sp. | reverse complement strand
CGAGTCAAGGACCGGCCCGGCCGCGACCTAACTTGTTGGCGGTACGTATCCCTCCGCCTTGTCGTAGTCCTCACCGGACAGGAACTTGTCCATTTCCTGCTGCAGGTACTTGCGTGCAGCCGGATCTGCCAGGCTCAGGTGTTTCTCGTTGATCAGCATGGTCTGGTGGGCCTGCCAGTCAAGCCAGGCCTGCTTCGATACGGATTCGAATAGTTCCTGTCCCCTGGGACCCGGGTAGGGTGGTGCGGGCAGGCCCTCCAGTTCCTGCTGGTACTTCCGGCAAAAAACAGTGCGGGACATATTATGGCTCCGTCGGCGTGGGTGAGTGCAGCCTGGCCAGCAGGCTGGCAACGGGGGCAGCGAGCCCGACCGCGGCGGGTTGCTGCCTGTTATACCAGAGCTGGTCCGCGGCTTCCATGACAGCGGCCGGCGCGCCGGGGAGCTTGACCCGTACGGGTAGAATATCCAGGTGGTAATGACTGAACGTATGGCGAAACGGCGGCCAGGTCTCGATTGAGACCGGTGCCAGTCCCCAGCGGTCCAGGCACCAGTCAGCCGCCCGGGCCGGGTCGCCGATCTCGGGAAAACACCACAGCCCACCCCAGATCCCCGAGCCCGGCCGGCGCTCCAGCCAGGTGTCTCCGTTACTCGCATTGGCCATGATAAACACGGTGGTTTTAACCGGCAGGGCCTTGCGGGGCTTTTTGCCGGGGAAGGCGGACTGCTGACCCCGGGACCGCGCCACGCAGCCGGCCGCAAGCGGGCAGGCCTCACAGGCCGGCGCGGCGCGGGTGCACACGGTGGCGCCCAGGTCCATCATGGCCTGGGTGTAATCCGCGCAGCGTAGGTCGGGGGTGTACTGCCCCGCGACCTGCCAGAGGCGCTCATGCACCGGGGTCTGGCCCGGCCAGCCCTCGATGGCCCGGTAGCGTGCAAGCACCCGTTTTACGTTGCCGTCGAGAATGACTGCCCGCCGCCTGAACGCGATGCTGACGATGGCCCCCGCCGTGGAACGACCGACACCCGGCAGTTGGCACAGGCCGTCCACCGTGTCGGGGAAGTTTCCCCCCAGTTCATCGCACACGTAACGGGCAGCGCGGTGCAGGTTGCGACCGCGGGCGTAGTAACCGAGCCCGGTCCACAGGTGCAATACCTCGTCCTGGCTTGCTCGGGCCAGCGCCTCGACGGTCGGCAGCGCCAGCATAAAGCGCTCGAAATAGGGAATGACGGTTTTGACCTGGGTCTGCTGCAGCATGATCTCTGACACCCAGACACGGTAGGGGCTGGTGTCCCGTTGCCAGGGCAGATCCTTGCGACCATGTCGGTCGAACCAGTCGAGGACACAATGCGCGAAATCTGGGGCGGTGGGTGGTGTCGGGGGCATAGCGGGATGATCGGGTCTCGCAAACAGCGTGACAGGGTAATGTTGAAACAGCGAAACTGCCAGCGAATAAAGGGACCCCTTACGGATTTGCTTGTACCCCGGAGGTGCCTTGGGCCGCGCATTCTTCTATAATGGCCCGCTTTTTCCGGGGATCGTCCCCGCAGGTGGAGAGACCGATGGCTGAGCGCAAGGCCACTGTAGAAAGAAATACACTGGAGACCCGGATCACCGTGACGGTGAACCTGGATGGCTCCGGCCAAACGCAATTTGAGACCGGCGTGCCTTTTCTGGAGCATATGCTGGACCAGGTTGCGCGCCACGGTATGGTGGACCTGGCGATCAAGGCGGCGGGCGACCTGCACATCGACGACCACCACACTGTCGAGGATATCGGCATTACGCTGGGCCAGGCTTTTGCCAGGGCTGTCGGCGATAAAAAGGGCATATACCGCTACGGGCATGCCTACGTGCCTCTCGATGAGGCCCTGTCCCGGGTGGTAATCGACTTCTCCGGCCGGCCGGGCCTGGAGTACCACATTCCCTTTACCCGCTCGACCGTGGGCGGTTTTGACGTGGACCTGTTCCTCGAGTTTTTCCAGGGCTTCGTCAACCACGCCAACGTCACCCTGCATATCGACAACCTGCGCGGTGTCAACAGTCACCACCAGGCGGAGACGGTCTTCAAGGCCTTCGGCCGTGCCCTGCGGATGGCACTTAACGAGGATCCGCGGATGGCGGGCACGATGCCCTCTACCAAGGGCGTTCTTTAGGTCGCGCCGATGAGTGGTTCAGTCGCCGTCATCGATTACGGCATGGGTAACCTGCATTCCGTGGCCAGCGCGCTGGCTCACGCGGGTGCAGACCGCGTGCTGGTTACCCACGATGCCGACCTCATCCGGGAGGCGGACCGGGTTGTCTTCCCCGGGGTAGGGGCTATTCGCGATTGCATGGCGGAAATTCGCCGGCTCAGGTGCGACCAGCTGCTGGCGGATGCCCTGGCGGACGGGCACAAGCCCGTACTTGCGATCTGTGTCGGTATGCAGGCCCTTATGAGCCACTCCGAGGAAAACGGCGGGGTTCCCTGCCTGGATACCATCCCCGGTGAGGTGCGCTACTTTGGCAATCCCCTGGTGGGCAGCCAGGGCGAGCGCCTGAAGGTGCCCCACATGGGCTGGAATGAGGTCCGCCAGGAACGCGACCATCCCCTGTGGCAGGGTATCGCCGACCTCACCCGCTTCTACTTCGTGCACAGTTATTACGTCGATGCCATCGAGCGTGAGCTGGTGGCCGGTAGTGTGCAATACGGCGTGACCTTTGATGCCGCCCTTGCCCGGGACAATCTGTTTGCAGTGCAGTTTCACCCCGAGAAAAGCCATACCGCGGGGCTCAGGCTGTTGCGTAATTTTCTGGAGTGGAACGGCCAATGCTGATAATCCCCGCGATCGATCTGAAGGATGGCCAGTGCGTGCGCCTGCGCCAGGGCCTGATGGACGACAGCACGGTATTTTCCGACGATCCCGTGGCAATGGCGCGGCGCTGGGTGGAGGCCGGTTGCCGTCGCCTGCACCTGGTGGACCTCAATGGCGCCTTTGCCGGCGAGCCGGTCAACGGCGAGGTGGTCACCGCCATCGCCGCGGCCTGGCCCGAACTGCCCATCCAGATCGGCGGGGGCATCCGCAGTCTTGAGACCATCGAGCACTATGTGCGCGCGGGCGTCGGCTTCGTCATTATCGGTACCAAGGCGGTCAAGGAGCCGGCATTTGTGGCCGAGGCCTGCGCCGCATTCCCGGGGCGTATCATTGTCGGCCTGGATGCAAAAGACGGGCTGGTGGCCACCGATGGCTGGGCGGAGGTATCCCAGCTGCGCGCCACCGACCTTGCCAGGCAGTTCGAATCCGATGGCGTGTCCGCCATCGTGTATACGGACATCGCCCGTGACGGCATGATGCAGGGAGTCAACGTGGAGGCCACCCTGGCCATGGCCCGTGCCTCCAGCATCCCCGTGATCGCCTCCGGCGGCATTACCAACCTGGCGGATATCCGGGCATTGAAAGCGGTCGCATCCCAGGGTATCTGTGGCGCGATTACCGGCCGTGCCATCTACGAGGGTACGCTGGACGTGGCCGAGGCCCAGCGCCTCTGCGACGAGGAGACCTGATGGGCCTGGCGAAACGCATTATTCCCTGCCTGGATGTGGAAAACGGCCGGGTGGTGAAAGGCGTCAATTTTGTCGATATCCGCGACGCCGGTGACCCGGTCGAGATTGCCATCCGCTACAACGAACAGGGCGCCGACGAAATCACTTTCCTGGATATTACCGCCAGCCACGAGGGCCGTGACACCACGGTGCACACGGTGGAAAAGATTGCCGAGGAAGTATTTATCCCGCTGACCGTGGGCGGGGGCATCCGCACCGTCGACGATATTCGTACCATGCTGAACGCCGGGGCCGACAAGGTGAGCATCAACACCGCCGCCATCCACAATCCCGACCTGGTGCGCGAGTCAGCCGAGCGTTTCGGTTCCCAGTGCATCGTTGTAGCGATAGATGCGAAGCGGGTGGCGGATGTAGATGGCCAGCCCCGCTGGGAAATCTTTACCCACGGGGGGCGCAAGCCCACCGGTATCGATGCCGTTGCCTGGGCCGTGCGTATGGCAGCCCTGGGCGCGGGTGAGATCCTGCTAACCAGTATGGACCGTGACGGTACAAAGAACGGCTTTGAGCTGGGCGTGACCCGCGCCATCACCGATGCGGTTGAAATCCCGGTTATCGCCTCGGGCGGGGTGGGCAATCTCGATCACCTGGTGGACGGGATTCTGCTGGGCGGCGCGGACGCCGTCCTGGCTGCCAGCATCTTTCACTTCGGTGAATACACGGTCCCGGAAGCCAAGGCTTACATGGCCGCCCGCGGGATAGAAGTGCGGCTCTAGCCTACCTGGACTGTGGCCCCTGCATGTCGCCTGCTTGCTGGTTCCGCAGCCCCAGGATATTGATGCCCTTGAGCAGGGCCAGCGCCTCGTACAACTGATTATCGCTGGCCAGCAGCTCACTCGCCGCCTTCGCAGAGGAGGCCCGCGTCTTCTTCGCGTCGCTTTCCCCGGTGGCGTTGCCGTTGTTCAGGTGGCCGGACAGGTCTGCCTCGGTTATCTGGGCGGAGGTGTTGTAGGCGGTGACCTGGGCGCGGTCCACCAGAATATCCGGCACGATGCCCTCGGCCTGTATGGATCGTCCGTTAGGGGTGTAATAGCGGGCAGTGGTCAGCTTGATCGCCCGGGTTTCCGACAGGGGCAACACGGTCTGGACGGAGCCCTTGCCGAAACTGTTGGAGCCCATGACGACTGCCCGACCGCGATCCTGCAATGCACCGGCGACAATTTCCGAAGCGCTGGCCGAACCGCCGTTTATCAGTACCACGATCGGCGCGCCATCGGTGGCATCGCCGGGTTGGGCGTCAAATTGCGTGTCTGCATTGGGCAGGCGACCCCTGGTGTACACCACCGAACCGCCATCGAGGAACAGTCCGGCCACACTCACGCTGGCGCTCAGTACACCACCGGGGTTGTTCCGCAGGTCCAGGACGAGACCTTTCAGCTTGCCCTTGTCCAGCAGTTTGCCTAGCTGTTTGCTCACGTCATCACCGGTGCCGAGCTGGAACTGGGCGACGCGGATATAAGCGTAGCCGGGTTCCAGCCACCGGCCCCGCACGCTGGCCACCTTGATGGTGTCGCGCACCAGGGTAACGGTGAATGGCTGGCTCTCGCCGGCGCGACCGATCGTGAGTTCGATCTCGCTGCCCTTGGGGCCGCGCATGAGCTCTATGGCTTCGTTCAGCGTCATTCCCTGGACCGGGGCATTGTCCAGCTTGAGGATCACGTCGCCGCTCTGCAGGTTGGCGGCCGCTGCGGGGGACCCGTCGATCGGGGAGATGATGGTGATATAGCCATCTTCCATACCAACCTCCAGGCCGAGGCCGCTGAACTCGCCTGAGGTGCCCTCCTGCAGCTCGGTAAATTCCTCCTGGTTCATGTAGGCGGAGTGCGGGTCGAGGCCCACGAGCATACCCTGGATGGCATATTCCAGCAGGGTGCGGTCATCGATTTCCTCGACATAGCCAATGCGGATCTGGTTGAACACGTCGGCAAAGGTGCGCAATTCGTCCAGGGGTAGCTGGCCCTCCGGCTCAGCGGCGGCCAGGCGCGGCGCCACGGCCAGGGACAGGGCTGCAGCGGTAACCAGCAGAATCGAGTTGAGGGGGAGGGTGCAGCGCATGCTTACCGCCGAAGTGGCCAGGGGCCGTTAATATCAAGGGGCGGCTAGTTTAACCTATTCGCGCTGCGGATACGAAAGTCATCGCGCAGCCGGGGCCTGGTTTCAATCCTTGCACCACTGGGCCGGATTGGTCGGTTTTCCCTGGTAGCGAACCTCAAAGTACAGGGCGGGCTGTTCCTGTCCGCCGCTGTTTCCCACGGTGCTGACGGGCATCCCGGCGGTAACCCACTCGCCCACCTCGTGCAGGAGGCTCTGGTTGTGGGCGTACAGGCTCATGTAGCCATCGCCGTGATCCACGATCATCAGCAGGCCCGAGCCGCGCAGCCAGTCGGCATACACAACACGACCGTGGTGTATTGCCCTCACACTCGTACCCTCTTTCGCGGGTATCGTGACACCCTGCCAGCGCATCTTGCCCTCGTTGCGCGGCCGGCCGAAGTTGTTGATACGCTTGCCCTCCAGTGGCCACGCCATTTTGCCCCTGGCGGATTTAAAGGGCTGGTAGTCGTCCGGAACATCGAGATCTATCGTTGCCCTTTCAATTGCGGCAATCAGGCTTTCGAGTTCCTTGCGATCCTGCTCCATCTGCTTGAGCTGTTCCGCCTTGGAGTGAAGGCTGTCATTGAGCCTGGCCACGGCCTGCTCGCGAGTGGCCTGTGCTGCCACCAGCTCGGCCTGTTGCTCTTCGAGTTTCGCCTGTTGCCCCCCGAGCTGGTCGAGGGTATCGGCAATGCGTGATTCGAGTTCCTGCAGTTGACGCAAGGTGTCGCGGTAACTGGCCACCAGGTCATTGCGCGCCCGGAAAAAGTAGCGGTAGTAGGCCAGGGCGCGGGCCACGGTGTGGGGATTTTCCTGGTTGAGCAGCACTTTAACCTGGCTTTGCTGGCCCATCTGCCAGGCAGTTTTCAATTCGAGGGCGATCCGCGCCTGCTGGGTATCGCGAGCCTGTTCCAGTTCCCCGCGTTGTTGCTTCAGGGCGGACAGTTCCTGCTCGCTGCCGGCAATGGCGCGCTGGTTGGCGTCCATCTCGTTGCGCAGGCGGCCCAGGTCCAGTTCCGCTTTACGCAGCTGTTGTTGCAGGCTGTTTTTACGCTCGTTGTCGGAGGTGATTTCCTCGCCGATGCGCTTGATTTCCCCCTGCAGTTTTTCCAGCTTGCTGCGGGCCTCGTGCTCCTGGGGCTCACCGGTCACCGTGCCGGGAAGCATGCCCAGCAGCAGCGTCATTAGCAGCAGCCGGAGCAGGGGGCGGGGCGCGGGCACGGCGCTCAGCCGGGCTTGCGGGACAGGTCGACCCCTGACATTTGGGGCGGCTTCGGCAGATTCATCATGGCCAGCAGGGTTGGCGCGATGTCGGCCAGTTTGCCGCCGGCGGGGTCCAGGCGCAGTGCGCGACCGCCGATGTAGACGAGCGGCACAAGATCCGTGGTGTGCTGTGTATGCCGCTGGCCGGATTCGTAATCGAGCATTTGCTCGCAGTTGCCATGATCGGCCGTCACCAGGGCTTCGGCACCGGTTTCGAGCAGGGCCTGTTCCACGCGGCCGAGGCACTTGTCCAGTGCTTCCACCGCCGCGATCGCCGCGGCCAGGATACCGGTATGACCGACCATGTCGCCATTGGCGTAGTTGCATACGATGAGGTCGTATTTGCCTGAGTGGATAGCGTCCACCAGTTTATCGGTCAGCTCGGGCGCACTCATTTCCGGTTGCAGGTCGTAGGTGGCCACCGCGGGGGATTTGACCAGTACCCGATCCTCACCGGGAAACGGCTCTTCGCGGCCGCCGCTGAAGAAGAAGGTCACGTGGGCATACTTTTCCGTCTCCGCGATGCGCAGCTGGGTCATGCCCCGCTGTGACACATAGTCCCCGAGAACATTGCTGAGGGTTTGCGGTTCGAAGGCGCAGCTGGCGTGGATATCCGCCGCGTACTCTGTGGTCATTACAAAGTCGGCCAGTTTCGGTACAACGGGGCGTTCAAAATCATCGAAACCGGGCTGGATAAAGGCGCGGGTCAGTTCCCGGGCGCGATCCGAGCGGAAGTTCATGAACAGGATGCAGTCGTTATCCATTACCACGGCCGGGTCCTGGCCCGCGGCCTGGACCCGTGTCGGCAAGACAAATTCGTCGTTTTCGTCGCGTTGGTACGCGGCCTCCAGCCCCTGCAGTGAGGTGGCCGCCGTGTGGTTTGCGCTGCCCCGGGTTAAGAGGGCGTAGGCTTTTTCAATGCGCTCCCAGTTGTTGTCACGGTCCATGGCGTAGTAGCGGCCGGTGATGCTGGCCACCCGGCCACATCCGAGTTCCGCGAACAGTGCGTCGGCCTGCGCCAGGGAGGGACCGGCACTGCGTGGCGGAGTGTCCCGGCCGTCGAGGAAGGCGTGAAGGTAGACCCGGCGGGCACCTCTTTTGGCCGCCAGGCGGATAGCTGCGAATATCTGCTGCTCGTGGCTGTGCACGCCACCCGGAGACAGCAAGCCGAGGATGTGCACGGCGCCGCCAGCGGCTGTCGCCTTGTCGATAGCCTGGCAATAGGCGGGATTGCTGTCAAAGCTGCCGTCGGCTATCGCCTGGTCAATGCGGGTAATGTTCTGGTAGATGATCCTGCCCGAGCCCAGGCTCATATGCCCTACCTCGGAATTACCCATCTGGCCCGCGGGCAGGCCGACATCCAGGCCGGAGCCCGAAATCAGGGTGTGGGGTGCCTCCCGCCAGAGCCTGTCCCATACCGGGGTATCGGCCATCGCGATGGCGTTATCCCGGCTGTCTTCCCGATAGCCCCACCCGTCCAGGATGATCAAAACCGTGCTTTTCCTGTCGCCTTTGCTCATCAGTCTTCCTGCTGGGGTCGGCCGCGGCCGCTGTGTGTGGAGCGGCGCATTTTAACGTGTCCCGCGAGGGAGCGCATTGCCTATCTGGTCACGGCAGGGGCTGCGCCGCGGCGCCATGCGCTCCTGGGCCGGGGCTGGTTGCGCCCAGCGGTACCGGGTATACTTGCCGCCTTTTTGAGCACACCGGGCTGGCCCGGCCAGCTGCTTGCAACCGACACTATTTGTCACCCACACAACGATTGCTTTGTTATGGCGTTATTTCTCGAGTTTCTCAGCCAGGAGTGGATCCTGGCGCTGGCCCTGCTGGTCGTTGGCATCATGTTGGTGTTGCACGAAGCACGCAAGTCCGGCCCTTCGGTGTCACCGCAGCAGGCGATCAACCTGATCAACGGTGAAAGTGGGGTGTTTCTCGACTTGCGCGACAGTGCTGATTACAAACAGGGGCATATCGTCGAGGCCATGCATATTCCGGCTGCCAAACTGGCGACGCGCATGGCTGAGCTGGAGAAATACAGGAACAAACCCATAGTGTTGGTATGCAAGATGGGCCAGCAGTCCGGTGCCGCCGGCAAGCAGCTGAAGGCGGGTGGTTTCGAAAAAGTCTATAAGATGACCGGCGGCATGGTGGAGTGGAGCAACCTCCAGTTACCGGTGATCAGCAAGGCCTGATCCGTCCCGTCATGAGTGTGAAAGTCATCATGTACTCCACCCGCTTCTGCCCCTATTGCGTGCGCGCCCGGGGGCTGCTGGAGAGTAAGCAGGTGAGCTTCACCGATATTGCAGTGGATGAAACACCTGAACTGCGGCGGGAAATGGTGGAGCGCAGCGGTCGCTACACGGTGCCGCAGATCTGGATTGGCGAACAACACGTGGGTGGGTACGATGACCTCGCGCTGCTCGAGCGGCAGGGTCGTCTGGACACATTACTTTTACAGGCGTCTTGAGCGCCACGACACTTATCACAGCAAACGGAGAACGGTTCCATGGCGGAAGAACAGGCAGCAGGCACACAGGAAAAACCCCAACAGCAATTCGCTTTGCAGCGGATCTACACCAAGGATATTTCCCTGGAGTCTCCTTCGACGCCGGCGGTATTCAAGAAGCAGTGGCAGCCACAGGTCAGCGTGGACCTCGGCACGAAGAGTGACAAGATCGATGACGGCGGCAACTATGAAGTGGTGCTCACCATTACCATCACTGCCAAGGTCGAGGGGGAGACCGCTTTCCTGATCGAAGTACAGCAGGCGGGCATTTTCATGATCACCGGATTCGAGGCAGAGGATCTGCGCCGTATCGTCGGTACCGCGGCACCCAACATCCTGTTCCCCTACGCCCGCGAGTGCATAGACAACCTGTGCGTGAAAGGCGGGTTTCCGCCAATCATGCTGGCGCCCATCAACTTTGACGCCATGTACCAGCAGGCCCTGGCCCAGGCGCAAGCCGGCCAGGCCGGCGGCGACCCCGCCACCCACTAGACTTCACGGCGAAACCGAAAAGGGGGCGTTGGCCCCTTTTTTGTTTTTTTCAGGGCCAGACCGTGGTTGGAAGGGTTGGCAAAAAATACTAGCGCATGCCGGGAAAGCCCAGTTGCCGCAGCGCTTCGTAGGCCACCACCGCCGCCGCATTGCTCAGGTTCAGGCTGCGACTGTTGGGCAGCATCGGGATGCGGATACTGAATTCCTCGCCCAGGGAGTCCAGTAGCTCGGTGGGGAGACCGCGTGTTTCGGGTCCGAACAGGATTGCATCCCCCTCCCGGTAGTTGACCTGGCTGTAGCATCTGCTGGCGCGGGTGGTGGCGCCGAATACGCGGGGCCGCCCGTTCTGCTCCATGAAGGTCGCCAGGTCGGGGTAGAGCTGGACTTGGGCGTACTCGCGGTAATCGAGACCGGCGCGGCGCATTTTGCGGTCATCCAGGTCGAAGCCCAGGGGGCCGACCAGGTGCAGGGAGCAGCCGGTGTTGGCGCACAGGCGAATGATGTTACCCGTATTGGGCGGGATCTCGGGCTGGAACAGTACGATTCTGGGCATGGCGCATGGTAACCGCCGTCGGGACAACTACACTAGTGTGCGTCCTCCGGGACGGCCAGCTCCTTCAGTTTGCGGGTCAGGGTGTTGCGGCCCCAGCCGAGCAATTCGGCCGCGTCCCGTTTCCTGCCCTGCGTATGCTCCAGGGCGACTTCTATCATGACCTGCTCGAACGCGGGGAGCGCATCCCGCAGGATCTGTTCCTTGCCCTGCAGCAGCTCGTTGCGCGCCCAGCGCGACAGCATGTCGCGCCAGTCTGACTGGCCGGTCTCTGCAGTTGGCACGGTGCTTCTTCCCAGCTCCGGTGGCAGGTCTCGCAGGTGTATCTCGCGGCCGGCGGCCATGACGGTGATCCAGCGACAGGTATTTTCCAGTTGCCGTACATTGCCCGGCCATTCCAGGCTGGACAGGAACTCCTCTGTCGCGGGCAACAGGATCTTGGTGTCGCCGCCCAGCTCATCGGCCGCGCGCTGCAGGAAATACTGCATCAGGCGCGGGATATCCTCGCGCCGCTCGGACAGCCTGGGAATGTGGATGCGGATGACATTCAGGCGGTGAAAAAGGTCCTCCCGGAACTCGCCTCGCTGCACCAGTGATTCCAGGTCCTGGTGGGTTGCAGCGATGATTCTTACATTGGCGTGCACCGGCAGGTGACCGCCTACCCGGTAAAATTCGCCATCGGCCAGCACCCGCAGGAGGCGGGTCTGGGTCTCCGCCGGCATATCGCCGATTTCATCGAGGAACAGGGTGCCACCATCGGCCTGCTCAAAGCGGCCCGAGCGCCGGCTGTTGGCTCCGGTGAAGGCGCCTTTTTCATGGCCGAACAGCTCTGACTCCATCAGGTCCTTGGGAATAGCCGCCATGTTCAGGGCGATAAACGGGTTTTGCGCCCGCGGGCTGTGCCGGTGCAGCGCCCGTGCCACCAGCTCCTTGCCGGTGCCGGATTCACCGTTGATCAGGACCGTGATATTGCTGTGGGCGAGTCTGCCGATGGCGCGAAACACCTCCTGCATGGCCGGGGCTTCACCGATGATCTCCGTCTGGGGCAGCTGCTCAACTTCGGGTATGTCGCCGCGTTTTTCCCTGGCCTGGGCCAGGGCGCGTTCGGTTATCGCCACGACCTCGTCGAGGTCGAAGGGTTTGGGCAGGTATTCGAAGGCCCCGCGCTGGTAGGAAGCGACCGCGCTGTCCAGGTCCGAGTGCGCGGTGGTGATAATAACCGGCAGGTTGGGGTGTCTTTCGTGGATCAGCGACAGCAGCTCCAGGCCGCCGGTGCCAGGCATCCGGATATCACTGATTATGACATCGGGCTGATCACTGTTCATGCGTTGTAGCAGCTGGTCCCCGTCGGCGAAGCTTTCATTTTCGATACCCGCCTGGGTCAGGGCGCGTTCCAGCACCCAGCGGATAGAGCTGTCGTCGTCCACGACCCAGACTCTGGCTTGTCTATGCATTGTCCTGCCTCATCGGAATATAAAGGGTGAAGCGTGTATTGCCCGGCTCGCTTTCGCATTCGAGCAGGCCGCCGTGGTGGTTGATAACCGATTGGGCTATGGCCAGTCCCAGCCCCGTGCCCTCTGCCCGGCCGGTAACCATTGGTACGAATATGGCGTGCTCTATCTCGCTGGGAATACCGGGACCGTTGTCGATAATATCCACCTGGCAGACCAGTCGGTGCAGTTCTGTTCCGATCGTGAACTGTCGACGGGAGCGCGTGCGCAGCGTGATCACGCAGGCCCTGGGGTCCGGCGCCGCCTGCAGCGCATTGCGCACGATATTGAGTACGACCTGGATCATCTGGGTCCGGTCACCCGGAATCTCCGGCAGGCTGGGGTCGTAGTCGCGGATGAACTCGACGCTGTTGTGTGATTCCGCCAGGATAAGGTTGCGCACATGCTCCAGGACTTCATGGATATTGAGGGGCTGCAGCTCTAACTGCTGGTGGGGTCCCAGCAAGCGGTCCACCAGGTCGCGCAGCCGGTCGGCCTCGCGAATGATGACCCGGGTATATTCCGCCAGATCCTCGTTCGGCAATTCCCTGGCCAACAATTGCGCGGCACCGCGCACCCCCCCCAGTGGATTCTTGATCTCGTGGGCGAGGCCGCGGATGACCGCCCGGGTCGTTTCCTGGGCGTGCAGCAGACCCTCCTCCCGGCTGATCTTGAGCAAACGGTCCACGGGTTGTAATTCCACCAGTAGCCGAAAGTCGGGCTCGGTGCCCACCGGGGTGATAATCAGGTCAACGTGAATTTCCTGGCCCGTATGCAGGGTCAGCGGCATGCCGCGGCGGGTCAACGGGCTCTTGCTGGTGAGCACCTGCTGCAGGCTCAGCAGCCACTCTCCCGGGTCCAGCACCAACTGCCGGGCGTGCATGCCGTGGCAGCGGGCCGCGGAGGTTTTCAGCAGGGCTTCGCCCGAGGCATTCAGGCTGGTGACCAGGAGCTTGCCGTCCAGGGCCAGCACCCCGGTGCTGATATTGTCCAGAATGTCCGGATCCTGCTCCATCACTGCCCCATAGTTGAACGCCTGATTGCGCTACGCATCTTAAAAAAGCAAAAATAAAGCCAACAAATCGCATTGTCGAAAATAAAGCAGAACTCTTTTCAATGTATGGGCTATGGCGTAAGTAAGCACACACATTCATCGAACCCTGGCGGATAATATCGGCTCGGGCTCAGTGCCAGTGGGCGGGAGGACAGGCGACCCGCCTGCCATGCACCACAATGGTGCGTTATGGAGGAGGGCTAGTCCAGCTAAATCAGTTGCGGTTCTTGAAGTTAACCGAGGGGCGGAGCACGTAAACCCGGACAGCGCTGGATTCTGCCAGCGGGTTGCCCTGCGTATCGACCACGGCCACCGTCAGGTCATGGGCGCCACGAAAGACATTGGTGAGACCCCAGCTGTTGCTCGACTGGGGCGAGCCTGAGGGCGAGCCGTCCACATACAACTGCAACAGGGCGCCCTGTTGCAATGCCGGCTCCAGCGAGACGCTGACCGGAAAATTACCGGGGCCCATGGGAATGGTGGTCTCGTTGGCGGGGGAGGCGATGGCGACCTTGTAATCGATGGCCATGGAGTCGTCGTCGCTGCCCTGTGCCGGCAACTCGCTCACTGGCGCTGCCGTCATGTCCGGCGCTGGGGTGCTATTGGTTTGCCGCAGTTCCACTTGCTCGGACGGGCCACTGGCGGGCGGGGAGTCGGAGTAACTCACGTTGCCTTGTGCATCCGTGGTTTTGTAGATCTGCGCAATACCCAGCTGGGATACCAGCAGCAAAGTGCAAAGGAGCAGTATTTTTCTCATATCTGTCACCATAAAAAAGCGGCTATAGCGCTACACACTAGCAGAAAACCGCAGGGGCGGAAAAAAGATTCATTGCGTATCCCGGGGCTTGTAAAGCCAGCAGACCGGATCGTTGCTGCCCGGCCTGTGGTGCAGGAACCGGATTATCGAGGCAAAAAAAACCCGCCTGTGAAGGCGGGTCTGTGTGAGCATTACAGATGCTTACATGGAGTAGTACATCTCGAACTCGACCGGGTGAGTGGTCATGTTCAGGCGCTGGATTTCACCTTCCTTCAATTCGATGTAGGCATCGATCATATCGTTGGAGAAAACGCCACCAGCCGTCAGGAATCCACGGTCGGCATTGAGCGCTTCCAGCGACATCTCCAGGCTGGAAGACACTGTGGGGATCAACTTG
>JAHEBM010000069.1:10927-14202 GCA_024642245.1 Haliea sp. | reverse complement strand
TCCAGCGCGTCGCTCACGGTCATGTTGCCGTGGTAGGTGGGTATGCGGCTGTCCATCAGGCGGCCGGCGGAATCCTCCGGGTACGACATGAGCTGGGTGAGCTCCTGGCGGGTGGCCGGCGACAGTGACTCCAGGGCCGCCTTGCGCGGGCCCTGCGGGAACTGGAACAGGATGCGCACCGCGTCCCCCGGCGGGATATCGGTCAGCAACTGCTGCGCCAGGGGGTCGGGCAGCTGCCGGGTGAGGGTGGCTGCCACCAGCGGCACCAGCTTGCTCCACACCGGCACCAGCACCGCCGCCGGCTGCTCGCGCAGGGAGGGCAGGATGTCCGCCACCGCAAACGATTCGATATGCCGTGCGGCCTCGGCCGGGTAGTGGAGCAGGAAATAGCGGTTGAGGGAGGTGGCGACCTCGGTGACCTCAGGACTCATGGCTCACCCCCGTCGTGTCCTGCCCGGCGCCGGGCAGGCTCGGCCGCTGGCGCCGTTCCGGGCTGGGGCGGATGCCCGCCAGCGTGGCCAGCAGCCCGCCCAGCACGATCACGAAGGCCTCTCCCATGTGCGTGAGTATGGAAAACCGCAGGTGGTTGTTGTCCGCGCTGTCCACAGGGCGGGCGGTGCCGGCGCGCAGTGCGCTGTGGGTGAGGGCACCCAGCACGTTGTTGTTGCGATCCACCACCGGCAGCGAGGGAAACAGGGTCCAGCCCTCGTGCTGCTCGACCTCCCACAGGGTGGCCCGGGCCGACAGCGGCTGCACCTGGGTCTTCAGCAGCCGCGCCAGGGGCTCCTGGCCGTCGCTGGTCAGCAGCTTCTCCACTTCCACCACGCCCACCAGGTTGCGGTTCTCGTTCACCACGGTGACGATGCCGCCCAGGTGGGTCTGCTGGCGCTTGACCAGGTCCAGGCAGTGGTCGACGGAACTGTCCAGGGTGAAGCAGGGCACCGCGGTATCCATCCAGGCCCCCACGGTGCTGATCGGGTAGGCCAGTTTGTTGGCGAAACCCTGGGCGGTGGCGGCGGGCAGGTGTGCCATCACGGCATTGCGCTGCTCGTTGCTCATCAGGCGCAGCAGGGTCTCGGACTCGGCGTCGGGCAGGCCGCGCAGCACGTCGGCGGTGATGTCCACGGGCAGCAGCGACAGGGTGCGAGCGGCGGGCCAGCTGGCCATGCCGTCGATGACCGGAATGATGATCTCCACCGGCATCTGCTCGAGAAATTCCACGCAGTACTCGGGGGTAAAATCCTGCAGCAGGGCGGCGGCGGCCCGGGGCCGGTTTTCCAGGAAGGCCAGGCTCAGCAGGTTGGGATCACTCATGGCTGGCGTCCGACAGCAGTACGACCATGGCCTGCTCCTGGTAGAGCTTGGCGGGAACGGTGGTCCGACCCGCCTGGGTATCCAGTACCACGGCGGTGGCGGAGACCTCGAGCACCGTGCCCTCCAGCTCGCCAATGCGGATATCCTGGCCCGGCTCGAGCACGTCGCGCAGGTGGTGGGCGGCGATGAGGTTGCTTACCAGGGTGCGCGCCCCCAGGCCAAAGGCCAGGGCGAAGCCGAACAGCAGGGCCGCGCTGGAGACGCCCAGGATGGTGGTGAGGAAGGTGACGTTGATACCGACCTGTTCCAGGCCGATGACCAGCGCCGTCACCAGCGTGATGGCCTGGGCCAGGCGGCTGATGACCACCGCCTCGGTGAACTCGGCGGAGTGGGCCGCGGCCAGGGTGATGTCGCGCACCAGGCCCGCCAGGATATAACCCACCAGGATGATCAGGCCGCCGGTGACGATACCGGGCAGGAATTCCACCACCCGTTCAAGCCAGTGGGCCACCCCGGTGAGCCCGGCGGCATCCAGTGCCTCCACCACGAATACAAACAGGGTGATCCAGTACAGGATGCCGGCGACCAGTCGCGTAATACTGGAGGAAAAGTACACCACCGCGCGGGTGCGGCCCGACAGTACCCGCTCCAGGAACAGGTTGAACAGGGCCAGCAGCCTCAGGGTGACCGAGCGGATCACGCGGGCGGCCACCCAGCCGACCAGCAGCAGGAGCAGGGCGGTGGCGATGCCGGGCAGGGAGGCGATGATGCTCTCGGCTGCCGCGATCAGCGTGCCCTGCAGTTGCTGGGTGAGGTCGGCGACGTTGGCCATGGTGGTCTCCGTAAGAACCTGGTGTGCCGCCGATTGTAGCGCGGATTTACCTCAGCCTGTCACGCCGATGGCAGAAAGCGCAGCGCCACGCCGTTATTGCACCAGCGCTCACCGGTGGGGGCGGGGCCGTCATCGAACACGTGGCCCTGGTGCCCACCGCAGCGGGCACAATGGTATTCGACGCGCGTCCAGCCGTATTTGTAATCCCGTTTGGTTTGCACGGCGTCGGGTATGGTGGTGAAAAAGCTGGGCCAGCCGGTGCCGCTGTCGTACTTCATCGGCGAGCTGAACAGGGGCAGGTCGCAGCCCGCGCAGGCGAAGATACCGTCGCGCTGCTCGTCGTTGAGCGGGCTGCTGAAGCGGCGTTCCGTGCCGTCGTCGCGCAGCACGTCGAACTGGGCGTCGTCCAGGCGCGCGCGCCACTGGCTTTCGTCCAGCGCGAGTTCGTCATCGGCAGAGGGGGCGGTAAAGTCGCCGGGCAGGAAGTCGCGCCAGCGGCTGCGCAGCGCCTCGATATCGGCGCCGCTGCGAGTGGCGGCGAGCAGTCCGGAGGACGTGGCCACAACGGGCAGGGCAAACAGGGCTGACAGCAGGGATCGTCTTTTCATGCAAGGTGTGACTGCCAAAGCCCGGAAAAATTCCCCGGGGTTCGCGCTGGTGCTGGATGAAGGCAGCGCCGTGGCTGCTCAGTAATGGTCGATAAGTCCCTGCATCTCGTCCAGCAGCCGGCTGTAGACGCCCAGTGATGATGTACTGTCCTCGGGGCAGAGCGACGGCCTGTCCTGCAGGGCCGCCAGGCGTGCGCGAAGTTGCGCTATCGGTTCTTGCATCGAGGGGTCGAGTTGCTCGGCCTGGCTCAGCAGCGCCAGCGAGGCGTCCAGCTCACCGCGCATGCGCTCGATAGCCTCGAGAATATCCTTTTCCTGGCGGGACGATTCGGCCAGCTGCCGCTGGGCATTCACCAGGGCGGTGCGGGCGGGGTTGTAGATGTCGTGTTGGGCGTCGGGCGCAGCCGGTGTCGCGGTCCCTGCCAGCGCCAGGCCTGAAATCGAGATTACCAGGATTGCCAGCAATGCGAGCGGGGCAAGAGCGCTTTTCAGGGCTGGAACGCGTCGTCTGTGCATGGCTC
>JAHEBM010000069.1:0-10827 GCA_024642245.1 Haliea sp. | reverse complement strand
TGGTGCCCAGGAGAGGACTTGAACCTCCACGCCCTTGCGAGCACTAGCACCTGAAGCTAGCGTGTCTACCAATTTCACCACCTGGGCAGGTCGAGGGCGCGCACTTTACTTTTCTCACCCGGCTTTGTCAATCCTCGCGTATACTTGGACCACTATCGAAAAACCAGAACTGAATTTTCTCACGGAAGACCCCCTCCCTATGGCCAAGAAAGGCAAGATTGCCGATCCCCATGCCGCTCGCGAAGCGGCGCGCTATGACAACCCCATCCCCAGTCGCGAGGTGATACTGGACCTGCTGAACGCGGCGGACAGCCCCCTGGACCACGACGGCATCGCCGGGCGACTCGGCCTGGCCGAACCTGCCCAGCTGGACGCCCTGCGCAAGCGCCTGCGCGCCATGGAGCGCGACGGCCAGCTGATGGTGAACCGCCGCGGGGACTACGGCCTGGTGGACAAGATGAACCTGCTGCGCTGCAAGGTGCAGGGCCACCGCGACGGCTATGGCTTTGCGGTTCCCATTGGCGGTGCCGAGGAGGATGTCTACCTCAGTGCCCGCCAGATGAATTTTGTATTCGACGGCGACGAGGTGCTGGTGCGGGTCACCGGCGTGGACCGCCGCGGCCGCCAGGAGGGCAAGGTGGTCGAGGTGCTGGCCCGGGCGCACAGCACCATCGTGGGCCGGTACCAGGAAGAGAGCGGCATCGGCTATGTCATTGCCGAGAACAGCCGCATCAACCACCAGATACTCATCCCGCCCAGGGAAAAGGGCAAGGCCATTTCGGGCCAGATTGTCACCGCCGAGATCACTGACTTTCCCACGCGCCAGCTGGGCGCCAAGGGACGCATCATCGAAATCCTCGGGGATCACATGGACCCCGGGCTGGAAATCGACGTGGCCATCCGCTCCCACGGCATTCCCTTCGAGTGGCCCGCCGCGGTGGTGGAGGAGGCCGGCCACCTGGAGGCCGAGCCGCTGGAGGAAGACAAGCAAAACCGGGTCGACTTGCGCAAGCTGCCCTTTGTCACTATCGACGGTGAGGATGCCCGCGACTTCGACGACGCGGTCTATTGCGAGAAGCGCACCCTCGGGGGCTGGCGCCTGTGGGTTGCCATCGCCGACGTGTCCCACTACGTGCGGCCCGGCTCGGCCCTCGACGAGGAGGCGGCGCATCGCGGCAACTCGGTGTACTTTCCCGAGAAAGTGGTGCCCATGTTGCCCGAGGCCCTGTCCAACGGCCTGTGCTCCCTGAAGCCCGCCGTGGATCGCCTGGCCATGGTCTGCGAGATGGAGCTGAACCGTGCCGGCAAGCCGTCCAAGTACACCTTTTACGAGGCGGTTATCCACTCCCACGCGCGCCTGACCTACACCCAGGTGGGCGAGGTGCTGGAGAAGGGTTCTCATCCGGATGTCGACAAGCGCCGGGTGCCGGACCTGCAGCGCCTTCACAGCCTGTACAAGGTGTTGCGCACGGCCCGGGACAGGCGTGGCGCGATCGACTTCGAGACGGTCGAGACCCGCATTATTTTTAACGAGCTGCGCAAGATCGAATCCATCGTGCCGGTGGTGCGCAACGATGCCCACAAGCTGATCGAGGAGTGCATGCTGTGCGCCAACGTGGCGGCGGCGGATTTCTTCGAGGCCAACGCGGTGCCCATGCTGTACCGGGTGCACGAGGGCCCCACCGAGGAGAAGCTGGAAAACCTGCGCAAATTTCTCGGTGAGCTGGGCCTGGACCTGGGCGGCGGCGCCAAGCCGACGCCGGTGCACTACCAGCATCTGCTCCTGCAGATCGAGGACCGCGAGGACGCCCATGTCATCCAGACCATGCTGCTGCGCTCCCTGCGCCAGGCGGTCTACCAGGCCGAGAATGGCGGTCACTTCGGCCTGCACTACCCGGCCTACGCCCACTTCACCTCGCCCATCCGGCGCTACCCCGACCTGCTGGTACACCGGGGCATCCGCCGGGTGATTCGCGCCCAGAAAAAGGGGCAGGGCATCCAGCGGGTGCGCGGGGCGAAGCCGATCCCGATGCACAGTATTTTCCCCTACGACGTGCAGGCCATGGCCACGCATGGCGAGCACTGTTCCCTCACCGAACGGCGCGCGGACGACGCCACCCGCGAGGTGCAGGCCTGGCTGAAATGCGAGTACCTGCAGGACCACGTGGGCGATGAGTTCAACGGGGTGGTGAGCGCGGTGACCAGCTTTGGCCTGTTTGTGGAGCTGGAGGACCTGTATATAGAAGGGCTTGTGCATATCACCGCCTTGCCCGGCGACTACTACAATTTCGACCAGTCACACCAGCGCCTCACCGGCGAGCGCAGCGGGCGCAGTTTCCAGCTGGGCGGCCGGGTGCGGGTGCAGGTGGCCCGGGTGGACCTGGACGACAAGAAAATCGACCTGGAACTCATCGACAGCCAGCCGCCGCGCAAGGCGGGGGGCGCTGGCAAGCCCGGTGGCAAGGGTGGCAAGTCGGGCAAGGGCGGCAGTAACAGGGGTGCCGCCGCGAAGGGCGCGGCTGCAAAAGCCACTGCCGGCAACCAGCCGTCGCGCAAAAAAGGCGCCGGTGGCAAGGCCGCGGCCAAGAAGGGCGCCGCTGGCAAGGGTGCCCCGGGCGGTACTGCGGCCCCGAAAAAATCCGGGGGCGGCGGCTCTGCCCGCAAGCCCAAGGGCAAGACCGGCCTGCGCCGGCACCACTAGGCGCCATGAACGTGCAATACATCTACGGCATTCACGCGGTGGACAGCCTGCTGCGCCAGAACCCCAAGTCGGTGCAGCGCCTGTGGGCCCAACAGGGACGCGAGGATAACCGCATCGGCTCCCTGCTGGAGCTGGCCCAGAACCAGGGCGTACCGGTCGCCCGGGAGTCCCGCCAGGTCATGGACGACATGGTGAAGGGTCGTCACCAGGGGGTGATCGCCGAGGTCTACGAGGTGCCGGTGCGCGGCGCGGAAAACACCCAGGCCAACCTCTGGCAGGAGGCGGACCTGTTGCGGATGGTAGAGGAAAAAGCCGGCCCGGTGTTGCTGCTGGTGCTGGACGGGGTGACGGATCCCCACAACCTGGGCGCCTGCCTGCGCAGCGCCGACGCCGCCGGTGTGGACGCGGTCATCGTTCCCCGGGACAAGTCGGCCGACCTCACCCCCGTCAGTCGCAAGGTGGCCTGCGGTGCCGCCGAGGTGGTGCCTTTTGTGCGTGTCACCAACCTGAGCCGCACCCTGCAGGCCCTGAAGGACCGCGCCGTGTGGCTGTTCGGTACCGCAGGCGAGGCGGAAAACTCCCTGTACGACAGTGACCTGACGCTATCCATGGCGCTGGTGATGGGGGGCGAGGGCAGTGGCTTGCGGCGCCTCACCCGTGAGCAGTGCGACTACCTGGTACGGCTGCCCATGGCCGGCTCGGTGAGCAGCCTGAATGTCTCCGTGGCCGCCGGGGTGTGCCTGTTTGAGGCCGTGCGCCAGAGGCTTGCGGCCCACCGCTAAAATCTGTAAACTCCGCGCTCTTTAAAATTTGCCCGGCTGCCCCAGGTGGCCGATCCTCCTTGCTACACCGCCCTTTAAGAAGGGACGGGTAGCATTAACCCGTAAGGAGCTTACGTATGCGACATTACGAAATCGTATTTATGGTCCATCCGGACCAGTCCGAACAAGTGCCCGGTATGATCGAGCGCTACACCACCGCCATCCAGAAAGACGGCGGCCGGGTGCATCGCCTGGAAGACTGGGGCCGCCGCCAGCTGGCCTACCCGATCAACAAGATTCACAAGGCACACTACGTGCTGATGAATGTTGAGGCGTCCAACGATGCCATGGATGAGCTGACCACAACCTTCCGTTACAACGACGCCGTCATCCGCAACCTGGTGATTCGTCGCGATGACCCCGTTACCGAAGAGTCCTTCATCATGAAGGCCGAGAAGGAAAGTCGCGAGCGCAAGACCCGTTACGAGGAGCGCCAGGCAGTTACCGAGGCGAGCTCTGACAACGATTCCGACGACGATGACAACGATGACGAGAGCTCTGACGATTAATCTCGCCAGTTTCGCCGCGTAACGACTATCAAGGTTTAGAGGAGTATTACCATGGCACGTTTTTTCCGTCGCCGTAAGTTCTGTCGCTTCACTGCCGAAGGCACGAAGGAAATCGACTACAAGGATCTGGAAACGCTGAAGGCCTATGTTTCTGAAACAGGCAAGATCGTTCCCAGCCGTATCACGGGCACCAAGGCCAAGTACCAGCGCCAGCTGGGTACTGCCATCAAGCGTGCGCGCTTCCTGGCGCTGCTGCCCTACACGGATTCGCATCAGTAGGGATCCCTTGATTCGCGCGTCCATCCAGCGGGGCCCGATGTGAAAGGCCTGGCAGCGTTTGTGATGCGCGGCCGCTTCCAGGCGCTGATGGTCACTGTGGCCGGCGCCGGAAGCCTGTTATTTTGCTGGATCAGCGCCGCCGTACTGGCCCTGGTCACCCTGCGCAAGGGCGCGGGACCGGGTCTGGGGCTGCTGGCCTGGGCACTGTTGCCATCGGGTGCCCTGCTGTACGCCTACGGTGACAGCGGCCCGCTGACACTGCTGGTGGGGACCATGGTCCTGGCGGTGGTGTTGCGCTCCACGGTGAGCCTGCCGCTGGCGGTACTGAGCAGTATCCCGGTCGGCGTACTGACCGGGGTTGCCCTGGCCGCCTTCGGCGGGGAGTACCTGGACCAGGTGGTGAAGGTGTTCGGGGATTTCCTGGCCACCATGGAACAGCAGCTGTCCCAGGGCGGCGAAGCGGTGGTCCTGGCCAGGCCCGATGCCAGGCAGATAGCCGGCATGATGGGGGCGGGCACCGCGGCCAGTTCGGTCATGTGCCTGCTGCTGGCCCGCTACTGGCAGGCGGCACTGTATAACCCGGGCGGGTTCGGGCAGGAATTCCGGGCCCTGTATTACCCGGCGGCGGTCACCACGGCACTGGCCCTCGGGGCGATTGCCCTGGCGGCAATGGGTGCGCAGTACCGCACCTGGGCAATGATTTGTGTACTGCCACTGGCCCTGGCCGGACTGGCACTGGTACACGCCCGCGCGGCAGCGCGCGGGCAGGGTAAAGGTTGGTTGACCGGGTTCTACGTGGCCTGGCTGATCTTTGACCCGGTGAAACTTTTGGTGGTATTCGCGGCTATTGCCGACAGCTGGTTCAATTTTCGCCAGCGCTGGACCGGCCAGCCCGGTACGGATGTGAGTGAACGCGATACCGACGAAGACCGATAATTTTGAAGCCGCGGGAGGCAACTCCCCGAACAGAGGAAAGTAAGATGGAAGTCATTTTGCTGGAGAACATCAGCAACCTGGGTGGACTGGGTGACAAGGTCAATGTAAAAGCCGGTTTCGGCCGCAATTACCTGGTGCCGCAGGGCAAGGCTGTGCCTGCCACCGCCACCAACATCGCTGAATTCGAAGCGCGTCGCGCCGACCTGGAAGCGGCCGCTGCCGCAACCCTGACCGCCGCTGAAGCCCGCGCCGAGCAGATCAATGCCCTTGGGCTGATCTCTATCCCCGCCAACGCGGGCGAGGAAGGCAAGCTGTTCGGCTCGGTCGGCACCCGCGATATCGCCGAGGCGATCACCGCTGCCGGCTGTGAAGTGGACAAGTCCGAGGTTCGCCTGCCCGAAGGCGCCCTGCGTGACCTGGGCGAGTACGAAATCGCCATCCAGGTACACGGTGACGTGTTTGCCGCCGTCGCGATCGCGGTCATCCCCGAGTAAGACAGCGCCCTGCCCAATTGCGGGTGGGCTTACAGCAATAAATCAGTACACCAGTCGTCCCTGGCGACCGGTGTATTTTTTTGCCTGTTGGTTTTGTCAGTCGGATGTGATTGGGTTCAGTTCCAGCAAACGCGCGGCGGTCCGATAGGGGCCGGGGCGGCCGCAAGTTCGCCAGCCTCTTCGGGCGGCTGCGCAACTCGACCAAAATTGCTGCGCAATTTTTGGGACTCGAACAGTGCTCGCCGAAGACCCCCGAAGAGCCTGGCGAACTTACACGCGGCCTGACTGCCCCGGCCCCTATCGGTCCGCCGCGCTTGCCCTGGTATGCAATTCGAGCAAGGGTGAAAAATTTCCCAGGACTGATCTGAGGCGTGGCCAGGAGGTGCCGCCCGGGACAATCAGGCCGCGTGTAAGTTTTCCGAGGGCGCTGGAGGTTTTACGGCGAGCACTGTTCGAGTCCCAATTTTTAGCGCAGCAAAAAATGGTCGAGTTGCGCAGCCGTCCAGCGCCCTCGGAAAACTTGCGGCCGTCCCGGGCGGCACCTCCTGGTTACGCCGCATCGGCAGCCAACCGACACTCTTTTGCAGGTTTTTCGCCCGCACCGGCTGTCGTCAGGGAGCTAATTTGGTAACCTGTACAGCTCACATAAAAAATCAACGATCCCATGGCCGACCCTGACTTTCCCCGCAATATCGCCGAGCTGCCCCACCGCGGCGATCACGACCTTGCGCGGATCAAGATGCAGCCCCATTCCATCGAGGCGGAGCAGTCCGTGCTGGGCGGCCTGCTGTTGTCGGCGGACGGCTGGGATTCGGTGTCCGAGGCGGTGGTCGACAGTGATTTCTACCGGCCCGACCATCGCCTGATTTTCCGGCAGATATCCAAGCTGGCCGAGGCCTCTGAGCCGGTGGACGTGATCACGGTAGCGGACAAGCTGGAAGCCCGGGGTGAGCTCGACGCGGCCGGTGGGCTGCCTTACCTGGCCGAACTCGCCCAGAACACGCCCAGCGCCTCCAACATCCGGGCCTATGCCCAGGTGGTGAGCGAGCGGGCCAGCCTGCGCAAGCTGATCGAGGCGGCACAGGACATTGCCGAGAGCGGTTTCAGCCCCGAGGGTCGTACCTCTGACGAGCTGATCGATGAGGCCGAGCGCCGTATCATGCAGATCTCCGAACAGGGCCCCAAGGCCGGCGGGCCCCAGGGGGTCAATCCCCTGTTGCAGACGGCGCTGGGACGCATCGAGGAGTTGTTTAATTCCGGTGGCGAGATCACCGGCCTGAGTACCGGGTTCAAGGACCTCGACGGCATGACGTCGGGCCTGCAGCCATCGGACCTGGTGATCGTGGCGGGGCGGCCCTCCATGGGCAAGACCAGCTTCGCCATGAACCTGGTGGAGCACGCCATCCTGCACCAGGAGCGGCCCATCCTGGTGTTCAGTATGGAAATGCCGGCGGACTCGCTGATCATCCGCATGCTGTCCTCAGTGGGGCGCATCGACCAGACCCGTATCCGCAATGGCAAGCTGGAGCAGGAAGACTGGCCCAAGCTGAGTACGGCGGTGAACAAGCTCAAGGACGTGCCGCTGTACATTGACGACACCGCGGCCCTCACCCCCACCGAGGTGCGCAGCCGTTCGCGCCGGGTAGCGCGGGAGCACGGCCAGCTTGGTATGATCATGGTGGATTACCTGCAGCTGATGCAGGTCGCCGGCTCCTCCGAGGGCCGCACGGCGGAAATCTCGGAGATTTCCCGCAGCCTGAAAGCGATTGCCAAGGAATTCCAGTGCCCCGTCGTGGCCTTGTCGCAGCTCAATCGCTCGCTTGAACAGCGCCCCAACAAACGCCCGGTGAACTCGGACCTGCGGGAATCCGGCGCCATCGAGCAGGACGCCGACGTCATCATGTTTATCTACCGCGACGAGGTCTACAACGAGGAGTCACCCGACAAGGGGGTGGCCGAGATCATCATCGGCAAGCAGCGCAACGGACCCATAGGCATCTGCCGGCTGGCCTTTATTGGCCAGTTCACCCGCTTTGAAAACCTGGCCCGGGGTTCCTACGACCAGGGTTGAGTAAAACCCTGGCGCCGCTGCCGTGATCGCGACAACGCAGCCGGCGGGTCTTATTTGCTATCATCGCGGCTCACCCCCACCCAAGGGCCTTGCCTGACATGCCGAAAACCACCCTCCTGCCCCTGTTGGCCAGCGGCGACTACTGCTCCGGCCAGGCCCTTGCCGAGCACCTGGGTATCAGCCGGACCGCGGTCTGGAAGCAGTTGAATGCGCTGGGGGAACTGGGGCTGCAGATCGAGTCCGTGAAAGGCCGGGGTTACCGTATCCCGGGCGGTATCGACCTGCTGGATGAGGACCGCGTGCGCGGGGGTTTGCAACCGGGTGTCGCTGATCTGTTGTCCCGCCTGGAGTTACTGGAAACCATTGATTCCACCAATGCGCAGGTCATGCGCCAGCTGGCGGCCGGGGCGGGCGCGGGGCTGGTATGCAGTGCCGAGCAACAGACCGCCGGGCGCGGTCGCCGGGGCCGGACCTGGGTCAGTCCCTTCGCGCGCAACCTGTACCTGTCGGTGGCCTGGCAGTATCACCAGGGGGCGGCGGCGCTCGAGGGCCTGAGCCTGGCGGTCGGGGTGGCGGTGGCCAGGGCGCTGGCTGCCAACGACCTGCCGCCGGTGCAGCTGAAGTGGCCCAACGATGTGGTTTACCGGGGCGCCAAGCTCGGTGGCGTATTGCTGGAGATGACCGGGGATGCCGCCGGCGCCTGCCAGGTCATCGTGGGCGTGGGGCTGAATGTCGCCATGCCGGACGAGGCGGCCGTGGCGATCGACCAGGCCTGGACCGATATCGACACCCTGGGCGGCGGCGTGCGGCCCGGGCGCAATGCCCTGCTGGCGGCCCTGCTCAACGAACTGCTGCCGCTGCTGGCCGGCTTTGAACAAGAGGGCTTTGCACCCTGGCGCGACGAGTGGCTGGCGCTGGATGCTTTTGCCGATAAACCCGTGGTACTGCATACCGGCGCCATGGACATGGCCGGTATTGCCCGGGGGGTTGACGCGCGCGGCGCACTGCAGCTGGAAACGGCGACGGGCCTGCAGTCGATCTACGGCGGTGAGATATCCCTGAGGCACGCGCCATGAAGCCCGCGCCGCACTGCCTGCAGCTGGATGTCGGCAACAGCGGCACCAAGTGGCGCCTCCTCGAGCGGGGACAGGTGACCGCCCGCGGCATCTGCCGGCCCGATGACGCGGGCTCGCAGGCCCTGTTGCTCGACTGCGCCCCGGCGGTAGAGCAGGTATGGATCGCCAGCGTGGCCGGGGAAGCGGCGGAGGGCGCGCTGGCGGGCCTGCTGTCCGAGCGCTGGGGAGTGACGCCCTGGTTTGCCCGCAGCACAGTGACCTGCGCCGGTGTGCGCAACAGTTACCGGGAGCCCTGGCGCATGGGGGTGGATCGCTGGCTGGCCATGCTGGCGGCCTGGCAGCGGGTACAGGGCAGGGTGTGCGTGGTGGATGCCGGCTCCGCCCTGACCTGCGATATTGTCGCCGCGGACGGCCGCCACGAGGGCGGCTATATCATCCCCGGCCCGACCCTGATGGAGCGGGCCCTGTTGCTGGACACCGACCGGGTGCGCTTTGCCGAGGACGCGGGCTATGCGCTGTCCCCGGGCACCTCTACCGCGGAGGCAGTGCGCCACGGTATCGCCCTGGCGCAGGCGGGGGCCCTCGCCCTGGCAATGGATCGTGCGGGACTGGCGCCTGCACAAATGCTGTTTTGCGGCGGCTGGGGGCAGACCCTGATGGCACTGCTCGCGCGCGGCGGCAGCTACCAGCCCGACCTGGTGTTCGAGGGACTGGAACTCGCAGCCGCCGAAGCAGCCTGATCGTTAGTTGCGCCCCGGGATGCAATCACCGGTTTATTTCTGCAGTGCCCGGCTCAAAAATGGCAGGCTGCGTTCCATGCGGTAGTCTATGCCCGAGTGGGTGTCGCCGAACTCCTCGTACACGTGCTGTACGCCGTGCCTTGCCAGCTCCAGTGACAGGCGTCGCGTGCCGTAGTGAATGTGGTACTGGTCCTGCCAGCCGCAGTCGATAAACAGGCCGCGGGAGGTTTTCAGGTTGGCGCGGTACTTTTTCACCATGTGGATAGGGTCGTGAGCCAGCCACCGCTTCCAGCGCTGGGGAATCAGTTCACCGGTTTCCAGGTTGAAGGGCAGCCTGAACCCGTTGGGTGCGCTCGGGTCCGGGTCGTAGCTTGCGGCCATGGCCAGGTTCATCAGGCACATGATCTCGTGGCCGCCGGGCTTTTCCCTTGTCCAGAATGTGTCCAGGAAGCGCTTCACCCGGCCGTCGTCCAGCCCGGGCTTGAGCGCGGCGGCAGCCTTGTCCACGTCCAGGGAGCCGGCCTTGCGCACCGGGCGCCGGTATTTCGCCAGCTCGTTCAGGGTGTTGGGCCAGTCGCTGCGATACACGAAGTCGAAGTAGGCATCACCAGAATGATCCGCCACCGCTCCCCAGTATTTCGGGTACTTCATGGCGTGCACGATAGCGCCGTAACCGCCCGAGGATTTGCCGAAGCAGGCGCGTGAATCCCGGCTGGCCAGCGTGCGCAGCTCGCCGTCGATAAACGGGATGATTTCCCGCGTGAGGTAGTCGGCGTAGTGACCGATGGCGCTGGAGTTGATGTACTGGTTGCCGCCCAGTGCGGTGAAGCAGTCGGGGAAAACCAGGATGGTGGGCGACATGCGCCGGGCGTGAATCAGTCGCGCCGCCCGTTCCGGCACATTTTCATCGAAGTTGCGCCAGGCCGTATGGGACAGCCCCGAGCCGGTATAACCCACCAGGTCGTACATCACCGGGAAGCGCTTGTTGCGGCTTTTGTGGTACTGCGGCGGCAGCCAGACATGGTGCTTGCGAATGTGCGGGTCGCCCAGGGGATTGTCCCGCAGGATATGGGAATCGTGCTCGACGACCAGGAGTTCTCCCTGGGGCCAGGTGGCGCGTTTGAGTGTCATTGCGGGTGTCCCGTGTTTGGTGTTTGCGTGTTATATCACGGTCCGGCGGTCCGGAGCAGGGACTGGCGC
>JAHEBM010000068.1 GCA_024642245.1 Haliea sp. | reverse complement strand
TCAGCCCCGAGGCGGTGCTGGATATCATTCGCTATTACACCCGGGAAGCGGGCGTGCGAGCGCTCGAGCGGGAAATCGCCAAGGTTTGCAGGAAAATGGTCAAGGCCATCACGCTGGGGGAGGCCGTCGGTGGCACAACGGTTTCGGCCCAGATGTTGCCTGACCTGCTGGGTGTCAGGAAATTCAATTACGGCATAGCCGAAGAGCAAAACAAGATAGGCCAGGTCACCGGGCTGGCATGGACGTCCGTCGGCGGCGAACTGCTGACCATTGAAGCGGTCGCACTGCCTGGCAAGGGACGCTATGTCAAAACCGGTTCCCTGGGCGATGTGATGCAGGAGTCAATACAGGCTGCTTCCACCGTTGTCCGCAGTCGCTCCCAGGTATTGGGTATTCCTGCCGGATACCATGAGAAGCACGACGTCCACTTCCATGTGCCCGAAGGGGCCACGCCAAAGGACGGCCCCAGTGCCGGTGTTGCGATGTGTACCGCCCTGGTTTCGGTGCTCACCAATATAGCCGTGCGAGCTGATGTTGCGATGACAGGTGAAATTACCCTGCGCGGTGAGGTGTTGCCGATAGGTGGCCTGAAGGAAAAACTACTGGCGGCACGGCGCGGCGGCATTAAAACGGTGATTATCCCCAAGGAAAATGAGCGCGATCTGAAAGAGGTACCGGATAACATCAAGGAACACCTGTCCATCCGCCCTGTAAAGTGGATCGATGAAGTGCTGGCGATTGCGCTGGAATCCATGCCGGAGCCCCTGAGTGACGAGGATTACCATGCCGGGTCGGTGGGAACGGGCGTGGACAGTGAACAGGACGAAAAAAACCGGATAAATACGCATTAACTGAGGGCACGATGTTGACCGGAATCGGGCGACTGGTATAAAGTCGTGCGTTCGATTAGACCGGCACATTTGAGACTTTTGGCGATACACCAGGTCTCCGCCCGTTTTCGATCAATAACGCCTTTTTCCAGGCTGGGCAATACGCTCGAGGTTTGAGCCAGGAGTTTATAAACTTAACTTTCACTCCGGGCTATTTAAACCAGGATCATTAATTTTTCTTACATACCTAAGGGGATAAGTGTGAATAAAACTGAACTGATTGACGCCATCGCAACCGCGGCGGACCTTCCCAAAGCATCAGCCGGGCGCGCTCTGGACGCTGTTATAGACAGCATCAGCGATGCACTCAAAAAAGGTGACCAGGTTTCACTGGTAGGTTTTGGAACCTTTGCGGTCAAGCACCGCGCTGCTCGTAGTGGCCGCAACCCCCAGACGGGCGCCACCATTGAAATCAAGGCAACCAATGTACCCGGCTTCAAGGCGGGGAAAGCGTTGAAGGACACTGTTAACTCCTGAGCCAGGGGAAGGATTCATCGTGGTATCTCCGGTCTTTCGGTGCGGTCGGTACTCACTTTGACATCTTCAGCAAACAGAAAGGCGCACTTCCCGGTGCGCTTTTTTTTTAGTTTTCCAGAGTAGATATTCATGCTTCAGAACATACGCCAGAGTGTCCAGGGTCCGACCATCAAGATTGTGGTGTGGTTGATCGTCATTTCATTCTCTATTTTCGGGATCGAGTCCATCCTCGTAGGTGGCGGCTCAGGTAGCGTGGCCGAGGTCAACGGTGAGGAAGTCACGCCGCAGGAGTTGCAACTGGCGCTTAACACGCAGAAGCGCCAGCTTATCTCCATGATGGGTGAAAATATTGACCCGGCTATGCTCGAAGATGAACGACTCAGTGGCCGCGTCCTGGACACAATCATCGGGCGCAAGCTTCTCATGCAGTCAGCCCAGGCAATGGACCTGACCGTATCGAAGCGCGAGGTCGGCAGCCTGATAGCCAGCATGGAACAATTCCAGATAGAGGGCGCTTTTTCGCCAGAGCTTTACACCAGCGTCCTGTCCAATGCGGGATATACCCCCTCCTATTTCAAAAACACCCTGCGTGACGATATCGCCGTCAGCCAGTTGCGCAGCGGGCTGGCCGGCAGCGAGTTCGCCACCGGGCTCGAGCTGGCGCTGAATGCACGGGTGGATGCCGAGCAGCGCGACCTTCGTTTCCTCACTATCTCATTACAATCGTTTATCAAGGACCAGCAGGTCACCGACGAGGAAATTTCAGCGTACTACCAGCAGCACCAGGACGATTTTCGCACCAGCGAGACGGTGGAGCTCGACTACATTGAACTCACACCGGACCAGTTCCGTGGCCCTGTAGAGGAAAGTGCGGTTCAGGAGGCTTACCAGCTGGAAATCGAAAACAGCCAGTACAAAACCGAAAACCGGGTGTCCCATATCCTGTTTGAAACCCGCGACGGCGAGGATGATGCAGCGCTGCAAAAGCGGGTAGCGGCCGCACAGGAAAAATTGGCCTCAGGGGCTAATTTTGCCGAGGTCGCCGCCGAGTTTTCCGATGATGTGGGCTCGGCCACCAGCGGTGGCGATCTCGGTTTTTCCAGTGGCGACGCATTTCCCGCGTCAATCGAAGAGGCTATTGCCGGACTGGATGTCAACCAGGTGTCCCCGCCGGTAAAAACAGACGCGGGCACACACCTGGTCCTGGTAACCGAACGCAGGAAAGGTGAAGTGCCACCGCTGGACGAGTTGCGCCCCCAATTGGAAGAGCAATTGCAGCTGGCGCAAGCCAGGGGCGACCTGTTACTGGCGGTTGAGCAGCTCAAGGACCTGGTTTTTAACGCCGAGGATCTATCGCGACCAGCGAAAGAGCTCGGCCTGGAGGTTTCGCGCAGCGAACCGGTTGCCAGGGACCAGTCGGAGGGATTATTTTCCAACCCGTCCCTGCTGTCGGCGGCTTTTTCCGAGGAAGTGATGGAGGGCGGCCACAACAGCGATGTTATCGAGATCGGTGACAACAGCTTTGTTGTACTGCGACAGTACAAGCACAATGAACCACAGGTGCGTGATCTCGCCCAGGTGCGCGGTGATATCGAGTCGATACTCAAGGAGCAGTCGGCTCGCGCCATGGTCGCGGCCGCGGCCGATCGAGCGGTGCAGGAAATTGCCGGCGGGGCCAGTATCGAGCAGGTTGCTGCCAGTGGCGGTTATGCCTGGCAGGTGGAGCTCGCCGCTGATCGGCACAACACGGCCCTGCCTCGGGACGTGCTCAGCCGCGCCTTTGAGATGCCGGTACCCGCCACGGATGAGGCCCAGGTCGATTACGTCATGACTCCCGCGGGTGATGCCCAGGTGATTTCGCTGCTGCGGGTGAACCCGGGGCAGCTTGAGCAGCTGGAGCCGGCGGCGAAGGCGTCATTGCAGCGCCAGGTCAGCGGCGAATTCGCGAACCTTCTGGACACAGAGTTTCAGCGCGGTCTGCGCGAGAGTGCAGATATTTCCATAATGTAAGGTTTTTGAGGTAAGCATGGCCAGAAAGGTACTCACGCTGAACCAGATTTCAATCAAGGGACTGGAGAGGTTGCCCCGCGATTGTTACGAGATAGCCAGCGAATTTTCCCACCCCGACGCCATCCTGCTGCGCAGCCACCAGCTGCAGCCCGGGGATATCGCCGATTCCGTGCTGGCGATCGGCAGGGCAGGGGCGGGGGTAAACAACATCCCCGTGGCGGAATGTACCCGACGCGGCATACCGGTGTTCAACTCCCCGGGGGCAAATGCCAATGCGGTCAAGGAACTGGTGGCCACGGCGATGTTGTTGGGGTCGCGCGGAATTATCGAAGGTATTCGCTACGTCGATACCCTGGCGGGCATGACTGACAAGGCGGAGATGCACCGAACGCTGGAGGCACAGAAAAAGCAGTTCAAGGGCAACGAGTTGGTTGGTAAAACCCTCGGTGTCGTGGGACTTGGCGCGATAGGCTCCATGGTTGCCGAGATGGCGCTCACCATGGGGATGGAAGTGGTGGGCTACGATCCGGCACTGTCGGTCGAAGCGGCCTGGCGCCTGTCCAGCAAGGTGCGTAAAGCGGATACCCTGTCCGCACTGTTTGCGCGTTGTGATTACATTACCCTGCACCTGCCAGTGCTTGATTCCACCCGGGGGCTGGTTAACAGCGAACTGCTCGGTGTGCTCAAGGCAGGGGCCTGCCTGTTGAATTTTGCGCGCCAGGAGATCGTCAACGAGGACGATCTCGTCAAAGCGCTGGACGCGGGAAAACTCCGCAAGTACATCGCCGACTTCCCGGCGCCAGCACTGATCGGTCGCAAGGATGTCATCCTCATGCCGCACATCGGGGCCAGCACCGATGAGGCAGAGGATAATTGCGCCATTATGGCGGCCGAGCAACTGCGGGATTTCCTGGAGAACGGTAATATCCGCAACTCAGTCAATTTCCCCACACTGGAACTTGAGCGGGTGCGTGGTTGTCGGCTTTCGGTGAGCAACGATAACGTTCCGCGGATTCTTGGCAGCGTACTGGCGATTCTGGCCGATGAGAATATTAACGTCATCGATATGCTCAACAAGAGCAGGGCAGAGGTCGCTTACAACCTGATCGACATCGACACCCATGTGAGCGACCAGGTGCTGGAGAAGATGCGGGGGCTCGAAGGCGTGATCAATGTGCGCCTGATCGGTGACTGTGCCTAGACGGTGACCAGACTCTGCATGCCAGCGTATGCCGGCAGGAGAACCCACCATGGCCAATCCACTGGCTGGTATCGAAAAGCAGGTCGGGCGCCGCAACCTTGATGCACCGCCCCTGCACCTGTGGCATCCACCGCTGTCAGGTGATATTGCCATACGGATTGCTGCAGATGGATCCTGGTATCACGAAGGCGCGGTGATTCAGCGAGAATCACTTGTTCGCCTGTTTGCGAGCATCCTGCGACGCGAGCCGGACGGCGAGTACTATCTGGTAACCCCTGCGGAAAAGTGGCGAATTCAGGTCGAGCTACACCCCCTGATCGTAACGGACGTCATGCCCAGTGCAGGACAAGCGGGTGTTTTACAGGCGACGCTGAATACCGGGAAAACGGTCGCGATATCCGAGAAGAACCCGCTGTTTCCAGAACCTGCCGTGGGCGGTATTCCGGTACTCACGCTCGACCACGGCCTGGGCGCGCTGCTGTCGCGCGCCGCCTGGTACCGGGTGGCGGACATGGCAGAGGATGTGGCCGGGATTCCGACCTTGATCAGCGGAGACTATCGTTATGTGCTGGGGGAGCACCACTAGACGCGGTGCCCCTGGTGCATCACATATTCGGGTAGTTGGGCCCGCCGAAGCCTTCCGGCGTCACCCAGACAATATTCTGTGACGGATCCTTGATGTCACAGGTCTTGCAGTGGACGCAGTTCTGCGCATTGATCTGGAAGCGTTTACCAGCAGCATCCTCGACGATCTCATAGACCCCGGCCGGGCAGTAGCGCTGGGCCGGCTCGTCGTAAAGCGGCAGGTTTTTCGCCAGTGGAACATCCGGGTCGAGCAGGGTGAGGTGGCAGGGCTGGTCTTCCTCGTGATTGGTGTTTGACAGGAACACCGAGCTCAGTCGATCAAAGCTGATTTTATTGTCCGGTTTCGGGTATTGAACGGCCTTGCATTCGGCAGCGGGCTTCATCGCCGCGTAATCGGGCTTGGTATCGTTCAGTGTAAACGGCAGTTTGCCGCCGAAAATATTCTGGTCGATCCAGACCATCGCCGAACCGAGCAGTATGCCGAACTTGTGCATGAAACCCGAAAAATTGCGGGTGGTGTACAACTCCTGGTGCACCCAGGAGGCTTCGAGCCCCGTGCCATAGGAAACGAGATCAGCGGGTGCGGCTTCACCCTGGCCCAGGGCTGCCACAACCGCCTCGGCTGCTACCATGCCGCTCTTCATTGCGGTGTGGTTGCCCTTGATCTTCACGCTGTTGAGGGTCCCGGCGTCGCAGCCGATCAGCAGGCCCCCGGGGAAATGCATTTTCGGGAGCGAGTTGAGACCACCCTTGGTAATTGCCCTTGCGCCGTAGACAACGCGCGTGCCGCCCTCGAGATATTTGACGGTTTCGGTGTGGTGTTTCCAGCGCTGGAACTCCTGGAAGGGGCTCATATGCGGGTTGCTGTAGTTCAGGTCCGCAATCAGGCCGAGATACACCTGGTTGTTCTCGGCGTGGTACATGAACGCGCCACCGCCGGAGCCGGTTTCATGGAGCGGCCAGCCCAGTCCGTGGACGACCAGACCCTCTTCGTGCTTTTCGGGTGGGATTTCCCAGATTTCCTTGATACCGATACCGTAATGCTGGGGATCCTTGCCGGCATCCAGTGAAAATTTCTCGATCAGTTGCTTGCCCAGGTGACCGCGGCAGCCTTCAGCGAACAGCGTGTATTTGGCATGCAGTTCCATGCCGGGCATATAGCTGTCCTTGTGCTCGCCACTGGCGCTGACCCCCATATCGCCGGTGGCGATACCCTTGACCCGGCCATCCTCGTGATAGAGCACTTCCGCCGCGGCAAATCCCGGGTAGACTTCAACGCCCAGCCCCTCTGCCTGTTCAGCCAGCCAGCGACAGACATTACCCATGGACACGATATAGTTGCCCTCGTTGTGGGTGGGTTTCGGGATCAGGAAGTTGGGAAGCTTGATGGCACTCTTTGCATTCAGGTAGAAGAAAAATTTGTCCTCTTTTACCGGGGTATTGACCGGTGCGCCCAGCTCTTTCCAGTTGGGGAACAATTCATTGAGCGCGCGCGGCTCCAGCACCGCACCGCTGAGGATATGGGCGCCGACCTCGGAGCCTTTCTCCACGACACAGACCGTGATTTCCTGCTCCTTTTCCCTGGCCAGTTGCATGATGCGGCAGGCGGCAGAGAGTCCGGCTGGCCCTGCGCCGACAATGACAACATCAAACTCCATAGATTCTCGATCCACAATCCAGTCCTCTTTTAACGGGGTGGGGAAGTGCCGGGGCCATAGTGATGGGCGGCAAACGGAAAGAACGCAAGTATATAATTTTTATGAATAAAAAACCATATTCGCGGAGGTTGACAAGTCCGGCCTCTGCGGGTTTCGGTCTCTGCATGGAGCTCCCTGCCGCTATTGACCCACAGTGCTTTAGTCGGCATCATACCCAGCCGAAATTACGCTGTGCCAGCCGTTTTCGAGCGCTGTGCCTCTATATACCCACCTGAGAAACTAGGGAGAATCCATGAAGGTTCTTGTAGCCGTTAAGCGCGTTGTTGACTACAACGTCAAAGTCCGCGCCAAAGCAGATGGCAGTAATGTTGACCTGAACAACGTCAAGATGGCCATCAACCCGTTCTGTGAAATAGCCGTAGAGGAAGCTGTTCGTCTCAAGGAGGCCGGAACAGCTACCGAAGTGATTGCCGTTTCCGTTGGTGACAAGTCCTGCCAGGAGCAGATTCGTACCGCGCTGGCGCTGGGCGCGGATCGCGGTATCCAGGTAGAGACCGACGGGCCCGTGGAGCCACTGGTTGTGGCCAAGCTGCTCAAGGCAGTTGTCGACAAGGAGCAGCCGCAGCTGGTCATCCTGGGCAAGCAATCGATCGATGGGGACAACAACCAGACCGGCCAGATGCTGGGCGCGTTGGCCAAGATGCCACAGGGCACTTTCGCCTCCGAGATTTCGGTTGATGGCGACAAGCTGAATGTGACTCGTGAGGTGGACGGGGGCTTGCAAACAGTCAGCCTGAGCCTGCCTGCTATCGTTACCACGGACCTGCGCTTGAATGAGCCGCGCTATGCGTCGCTGCCAAACATCATGAAAGCGAAGAAAAAGCAGTTGGATGTCTACTCCCCGGCCGACCTGGGTGTGGCGGTAACGTCTCACCTGACCCAGGTCAAGGTAGAGCCACCGGCCGAGCGTAAAGCCGGTATCAAGGTAGCGGACGTAGCGCAACTGGTCGACAAACTGAAAAACGAGGCGAAAGTAATCTGATGAGCACTCTGGTAATTGCAGAACACGACAACAGCAGCCTTAAAGTTGCAACTCTCAACGCGGTAGCGGCGGCCCAGGCTATGGGCGCCGGTATTGATATCCTCGTCGCTGGCGCCAGCTGTGGCGGCGCAGCCGAGCAGGCCGCCAAGGTTGCCGGCGTGGGCAAGGTACTGGTGGCGGACAATGCTGCTTACGAACACCAGCTCGCCGAGAATATCAGCCTGCTGATAGCAGAGCTTGGCGCTGCATACGACAACATCGTTGCGCCTGCCACCACAAACTGCAAAAACACCATGCCTCGCGTTGCCGCCCTGCTGGACGTGGCGCAGATCTCCGAGATCATCTCGGTGGAGTCTGCCGACACGTTCAAGCGGCCCATCTACGCAGGCAACGTGATTGCCACGGTACAAAGCAGTGACGCCAAGAAGGTGATCACGGTGCGTACGACCGCTTTTGATGCCGCTCCCGCAGATGGCGGTTCCGCAAGCGTCGAGGCCGTTTCGGCCGTGCACGATGCGGGTATTTCTTCTTTCGTCAGCCAGGAAGTAGCCGTTTCCGACCGTCCGGAACTGACTTCGGCCAAGATCGTGATTTCCGGCGGGCGCGGAATGCAAAACGGTGAAAACTTCAAGTTGCTTGACGGCATTGCCGACAAGTTGGGCGCTGCTATTGGTGCCTCGCGCGCTGCGGTGGACGCCGGTTTTGTGCCCAACGATTACCAGGTCGGCCAGACCGGTAAAATCGTTGCACCGGACCTCTATATAGCGGTCGGTATTTCAGGCGCGATCCAGCACCTGGCCGGTATGAAGGACTCCAAGGTTATTGTGGCGATTAACAAGGATGAGGATGCACCGATCTTCCAGGTAGCGGACTACGGGTTGGTTGCGGACCTGTTTGTCGCACTGCCGGAACTGGAAGCCAAGCTCTGAGCGGGCTTTCGCCGCGGTAAAAAAAACCGGCCTTGCGCCGGTTTTTTTATGCCTGACCGTCGGCCGCCAGCTTATGCCCCCGCTGGGCTGGCCTGCTGCCGAATCCGTCAGTCCCGGCGCAAGCGGTCGGATATGGCAATCGGGGTAGGGTAGTTGAGGACCACGATATAAGACGACACCAGCAGGGTGATAATCGTCGTCGCCTGGATAAGCAAAGAGGCCTGCTCGGAAATAAGCGCACCGGCAACCGCGACGTAGGCAATCAGCAGGGAGAATTCGCTGGACTGGCCCAGGCGGAAACCCAGGTCCCAGGCCAGGGGTCGTTTTTCGCTGACGCCCTTTAACAGAAAGCGGTAGACCACCGGCTTGAGGCCTAGCACCAGCGCTGCCAGGACGAGGGTGGGCGCCAGCACCTGGCCGAGCAGGGTGAGGTCGAAGCGGGCACCGACCGAGAAGAAAAACAGGATCAGGAAAAAATCCCGCAGGGGCTTCAGGTTAACGGCTATGTACTGGGATATCGGGCTTGTCGCGATAGTGATCCCGGCGATAAACGCACCGATCTCCTCCGACAAACCCAGCAATTTTGCACCCTCTGCAAGGCCGAGACACCAACCAATGGCGAGCAGGAATATATATTCGTGGAAGTGGTCGAAGCGGGTGATCAGCGGCAGCAGGACATAACGTACCGCGAGCAGCGCCGCGCCGGCCAGTAATGGCAGGCTGAGCAAGGAGACCGCGAGGTTCGCACCCATTGTACCGGTGCTCGCATCGGTACCGCTGAGCAACACCATGAGCACGATGATGGCAAGCAGGTCCTGCAACAGCAGCAGGCCGATCATCAACTCGCCGATGTGGCGGTGGTGCAGTACTGTCGTGGGTAGCAGCTTGATACCGATAATGGTGGACGAAAACATCATTGCGGCGCCGGTTATCAGCGCGTCCGTGGTACTGAAGCCGAAGGCGCGGGCGACGGCGAAGCCGGATGCGAGGAAAATTGCGGAACTGAATATCGCCACAAAGAGGGATTTTCGCAGCGTGGACCACAGCGCCTGGGGCTGCATATCCAGCCCCAGCAGGAACAACAGGAAGATGATTCCGACGTGACCGATATCGGACAGCAGGCTCAGGTCCGTGACCATGGACATGCCATAAGGGCCTATGCAGGCGCCCAGGGCGATATAGGCGATGATCAGTGGTTGTCTGGTATACAGCGCAAGCGACGCGAATACAGCGGCGCCGCTAAAGATCAGGAAGAAGGAAAAGGTAACGCCGCCGACATCCATCAGAGTATCCCTGCAAGCAAGGAAACAGTGTAATCAACCTTTTCCGCTATAGGAATAGCGCTTGCCTTTTAGTGCCTGCGCCGGAACAGCGGCAGGGGCTGGTCGATGGCTGCCTGGTAGTGTTCGCTGAAATCCGCGAGGCTTGCGACTGCCTCCTCCAGGCCGGACTCCTCAGCCATCTGGAACGCATCGAAGCCGCAGCGATGCAGGTAGGTCATCTGGTCGCGGATAAAGTGCCCGCAGGCACGCAACTCGCCGCTGAACCCTCGCTCACGTAACTCCCTGCCGTAGGAAAAGCCGCGCCCGTCGGTAAATACAGGAAAATTGACGGCGACAAGGGGGATATCCCCAAGATGGTCGAACAAGGGTGCCGGCGCCTGTCCCGGTTCCAGCATAACGGCCCGCCCGGCCTTGTCCTCGAGCGCCAGCCACTGTTCCAGGTCCAGGATCTGGTGACTGCCTGTGACGCTGGCATCGGCATCGGGCGCCTGCCAGTTGTCCTCGATAATGCGACCCTGCTTAATCAGCCTTGACATAGACGCGCTCCTTGAAGGGTTCTATACCGACGCGACGATAGGTATCCAGGAAGAGTTCTTCTTCCGTTCGCAGATCCAGGTAGGTGGCGAGGATCTTGTCTATCACGTCGGGCATATCCTGCTGGCTGAAGGAGGGGCCGAGAATCTTGCCGATTGACGCATCCTTGGATTGGCTGCCGCCGAGGCAGACCTGGTAAAACTCCTCGCCCTTTTTATCAACCCCCAGGATGCCTATATGCCCAATGTGGTGGTGGCCACAGGCATTCATGCAGCCACTGATATTCAGCTCGATGGGACCAAGATCATAAAGGTAGTCAAGGTCATTGAAGCGGCACTGGATGGCTTCGGCCACAGGAATGGATTTTGCATTCGCCAGTGAGCAGTAGTCGCCGCCGGGGCAGCAGATCATGTCCGTCAGGTAGCCGTGGTTGGGCGTCGCCAGGCCAGCCTTCTGCAGGCGCTGCCAGAGAGCGTACAGGTCGTCTGCCTGTACGTCCGCCAACACAAGGTTCTGCTGGTGTGTGCTGCGTATTTCTCCGAAGGAATACTCGTCAGCAAGGTCGGCTACCAGCTCGAGTTGCTCGTCGGTGATATCTCCGGGCGCGTAACCGGTGGCCTTGAGCGACAGGTTTACAATGCGGTAACCGGCGACCCGGTGGTCGACGGTATTGCGCCGCACCCAGTTGCCAAAAATCGGGTCCGAGGCGGATGCTGCGTCCAGGCGCTCTTTAACCGAGTCGGCGTCGAGTTCGCGGTAGGCAGGTTCAGTAAAAAATGACCTGGCCCTTTCGATCTCCTCATCGGTCAGGGTAGTGGGGCCGTCCCTGAGTTGATCCCATTCCTGCTCGACAGCCTCCCTGAAGGCATCAACACCCATAGCCTTGACCAGTATCTTGATACGGGCCTTGTATTTGTTGTCGCGACGGCCGTTCTGGTTGTAGACCCGCAGGATGGCCTCCAGGTAGGTCAACAGGTGCTTTTTTTCCAGCCAGTCGCAGATCACGGAACCTATGACGGGCGTGCGCCCCAGGCCGCCCCCCGCCAGGATTTTGCAGCCGACCACGCCGCTGGCATTGGCCACCAGCTCTACCCCTATATCGTGGGCATGTATCGCGGCCCGGTCCTGACGGCTGCCGCAGACAGCGATTTTGAACTTGCGCGGCAGGAAGGCGAACTCGGGGTGCAGGGTGGACCACTGGCGGATGATTTCACAGTAGGGACGCGGGTCCTCGAGCTCATCCGTGGCCACACCGGCGTACTGGTCGGTGGTGGTGTTGCGGATGCAGTTACCGCTGGTCTGGATGGCATGCATCTGGACGGTGGCCAGCTGGGCAAGGATGTCCGGTACTTCTTCCAGCCTGGGCCAATTCAACTGGACGTTCTGGCGCGTGCTGATGTGGGCGTAGCCCTTGTCAAACACCCGGGTAATCTCTGCCAGTTTGCGCAACTGGGTGCTGTTGAGCAGGCCGTAGGGCACGGCAATTCGCAGCATCGGCGCCAGCCGCTGCATGTACAGGCCGTTCTGCAGTCGCAGGGGCAGAAACTCGCCCTCGGTTAATTTTCCGGCGAGAAAACGGTCGGTCTGGTCGCGAAACTGCGCGACTCTCTGATCGACAATCGTCTGGTCATACTCGTCGTAAACGTACATCAGTAAGTCCTGTTGCTATGGCCCGCTAACCGGCCCATCGGCCCGAGGGGCGGTACCTTACCAGAAAAGACCTGGCGATTATTAGTAAGAATTTTCATAAGGTTAGAACCCGGGCAAGGGTGGGAACCGGGCTTGCGGCGGCCCCAAGGGAACGCTTGGGAATGACGCCTTTACTGGTATACTGCGCCCCTCAATTGCCCTTATGGAGATAGCCATGACTGACAAAGCCAATAACGAACGCGAAGCCGATGGTTCCGCCGATGCTCTCGCCGCTACGGCCATTATTTCCCTGATTGTACTCACCATGTATATCTGGCTGTCCGGTATGCCGAGCTGACAGCAGCGGGGGGAAGCCGGCCATTAAACAGGCGCCGGCTTAATTCCCCGAACCTTTCAGCACCAGTTGCACCACTGTAAAAACGGTGCCGATAAACAGCAGGGTAAAGATGATGCCCGCAGCGACAAACACCCAGATCCTTCCCTGTTTGAAATCCCTTTCCCGGTTTTTACTGCTCTGAATCCCCAGTCCCGCGGCCAGCACGCTGCCTATCACTTGCAGGGGGTTCAAGGCTTTCGCTTTCTGTTGCCCGGGGTCGGCCGGCTGCTTGTCCTGCTCGGGCTGATTTTCGTGCTTGTCGTTCACGCTGATCTCCGGGGTCAATATTCGAGATTGGGGCGCAACCAGCGCTCCATCGTGGCCGGCAATTCGCGCTTGCGTCCGGCAATATCCTCCACCTGGTCCCTGCCAATCTTGCCCACGGCAAAATAATCTGCCTGCGGGTGAGAGTAATAGAAACCGCTTACGGACGCGGCCGGGCTCATGGCATAACTCTCCGAAAGTACCACCCCACAGGTGTCCGGCGCATCCAGCAGCCTGAACAGCGTGGCTTTTTCAGTGTGGTCGGGGCAGGCGGGGTAGCCCGGAGCCGGACGGATACCACGATACCGCTCCCTGATCAGGTCCTCGTTGCTCAGTTGTTCATCCCGGTCATATCCCCACAGTTCGGTCCGCACTAACTGGTGCAGGTGCTCCGCGAACGATTCCGCCAGGCGGTCGGCAATGGCTTTGAGCATGATGCTGCTGTAGTCGTCATGTGCCGCCTCGAATTTTTCCGCCAGTTCCTTCACACCGTGTCCGGTGGTGACGCAAAAGCCCCCGATATAGTCGGGTACGCCAGTGTCGAGGGGGGCGATAAAATCCGCCAGGCTCAGGTTGGGCTTGCCGTTGGGTTTCTCGACCTGCTGCCGCAACTGGTGCAGGGTGGCGAGCACCTTGCTCCGTGATTCGTCCGCGTACACCGCGATGTCGTCCGCGCCAACACGGGCCGCGGGCCAGAACCCGACAGTCGCCCTGGCAATCAGGAGTTTCTCGTCGATGATGCGCTGCAGCATGGCGCGCGCATCCTCGAACAGTTCCCTGGCCTGGGCGCCGACGACCTCGTCCTGGAGAATGCCCGGGTACTTGCCGGCCAGTTCCCAGGTGATGAAAAACGGGGTCCAGTCGATGGTATCGACCAGTGATTCCAGGGGGTAATCGTCAAACACCCGGGTGCCGGTAAAGGCGGGGCGGGGCGGCGTATAGTTGGTCCAGTCCAGTTGCAGGCCATGTTCCACGGCCTCGGCATAGGTTCGCTGCCGGCTCCTGGGCTGTCGGTTGGCCACCCGTTCCCGCACCTGGTCGTACTCCTGGCGACGGGCCTCGACAAAGTCCCGCTTGCCTTCACCGACCAGTTGCGTGGCCACCGCGACACTGCGCGAGGCATCGGGCACGTAGACCACCACATCGCGGTGGTAATGCGGGTCGATTTTTACCGCGGTGTGCGCCTTGGAAGTGGTGGCCCCGCCGATCATCAGCGGCAGATTGAATTCCAGGCGCTGCATCTCGCTGGCCACGTGTACCATTTCGTCCAGGGAGGGCGTGATCAGTCCGCTCAGGCCGATAATGTCCACCTGCTGTTCCCGGGCAACCCGCAGGATCTCTTCGCAGGAGACCATGAC
>JAHEBM010000118.1 GCA_024642245.1 Haliea sp. | reverse complement strand
GGATATGAGCCCGATTGCAAAACGGCCCCGAGTGGGGCGCACACTGCCTGCCTTACTGCTGGCGGTGCTATGCACCACCGTGCTGGCCCAGGCGCCCGCGCAGGTGCCTGCCAACCCCTACAAGGTGGAGCGCAGCTGGCCCCCGTATTTCCAGGAGCACCGCAAGCTGTTTACGGAGCAGGCTGGCACCTACAAGGCGGGAAAATACCCGGTGTGGACCGTCCACGCGCCCGGGGGTTGGATCGGCAACAGCACGATCATTGAGGGCGATGACGGCCTGATCGTCTACGACACCAGCGTCAACACCGAGGCCGGGGCATTTATCGCCGCGGAAATCCGCAAGATTTCCGACAAGCCGATAAAGGCCATTTTCTATTCCCACCACCACACCGACCACTACAACGGCACCTCGGCCCTGGTGACGCCCCAGCAGGTGGCCGACGGCAGCGTCAGGATATACGCCTGGGAGAATTTCGAGGAGGAGGTGGCAAACGAATTCGGTGCCATCCTGCCGCGCCAGCTGATGGGCGTGTTCTATTATGGCCCGGACCTGCTGCCGCCGGAGGAGGAGCACTACCACGGCTGCTGCGCCCCTAAACTGCTGGGCGGCAAGCCGGGTTATATTCCGCCCACCGACACCTTCAGCAAGGATACCGAGCTGGAAATCGCGGGGGTGCGGATCAAGGTGTTCTACACGGGTGGCGAGGCGATTTCGGAGTTCGGCCTCTACCTGCCCGACTTTGATATGGTCCTGATCGCCGACGAATTTTTTTATGCGCTGGCCAACGTCCACTCCATTCGTGCCTCCAAGCCCCGCTTGCCAGAGAACTACATGAAGGCGCTGGATACGGTGCGCAGGATCAAGCCCGAGTGGCTGCTGGGCTCGCATATCATGCCCATGCACGGGCGCGACGAGATCCAGCGCTATGTGACCGTCAGTCACGATGCCATCCAGTACATATGGGACCAGAGCATCCGCTACATCAACAAGGGCTACACCCCGGCGGAATTGCAACAGCAGTTCAGGGCGTTGCCGCCGTACCTGGATGTTGCGCCCTACACGCGGCCCATGTACGGCACGCCCTGGATTATCGCACCGGAAATCTACACCGGTTGGGTGAGCTGGTTCGGCGGGGATTCCACCGACCTGTTGCCTACGGAGCCTGTTACCAAGGCACGTCGTTTCGTGGCCTTGATGGGGGGTCGTGACAAGGTGATGGCGGAAGCGAAGAAGGCGTTTGATGCCGGTGACCCGCAGTTTGCCGCGGAGCTGACGCAATTGCTGGTGCGCATGGATCACGAGGACTGGGACGCTCGCCACCTGAAGGCTGCCAGCCTGCGCCAGCGGGGCTACCAGGAGATCAATACCATCGCCAGGGCCTGGTACCTCAATGGCGCCAACGAGCTGGACGGCAAGATCAACCCGGGGGCCCTGATGAAACTGGGCATGCAGTCGGTGCAGGGTGGACTGCCCGCTGCCGGCCTGCTCGAAAACTGGCGTTACCAGGTGGATGCCCAGAAGGCGGGCGATACCCATATGGTGTTGGGTTTTGACTTCACCGATTCAGGCGACAATTACACCGTGGAATTGCGCAACAGCATCCTGGAGATCACCCCGGGGCCGTTGGCCGCGGGAATACCACGGGTCAGCCTGACGACACAACAGCTGCGGGACGTGCTCGCCGGCAAGCCGGTGCCGCCCGCCGCGGGTGACACCCAGGTCCTGGCGAGCTTGCTGGGCTACCTGGATCGGGAGAACGCCGGTTTCTACATGCACGTGCGCTAGCGCCTTTTGATGAACAAAGCGGATAACGGGGGAAGATCATGGCAGTGACACAGGGGCATCGCAGGGAACTGTGTTTCTGGGGTTGGGGGTATGCCGACGCCGGACTGAACGAGTCAGAGCAGTCGCTGGTCCGGAAAATGGCGCGGCAACTGGGGGCGGGCGTCACCCCGGGGGACGCGCCGCAATTGCAGGAGTTTGACTTGCGCGCGCCACGCGTGGACGTACCCGATGCGCTGGTTTCCATCCTCTCCTGCACCCCCTATGACCGCATCACCCACGGCTACGGCAAGTCGTTTGCCGACCTGGTGCGTATGCAGCAGCGGAGCATGCCTCACCCGCCGGACTGGGTGGCCTTCCCTCGCACGGAAGAGGACATAGAGGCCCTCATGGAATTCGCCGCCGCCAGTGGCGCGGCCCTTATCCCCTTCGGTGGCGGCACCAGTGTCTGCGGGGGTGTGGAGCCGGACGTGGGCGGTGATTACAGCGCCGTGATCAGCGTGGACCTGCAGTACCTCAACCGGGTGGTGGAGGTGGATAAAACCAGCCGCGCCGCGCTCATCGAGGGGGGTGCGCTGGGGCCGGAGCTGGAGGCGGCGCTGAAATCCCACGACCTCACCCTGCGCCACTTTCCCCAGAGCTTCGAGTTTTCCACCCTGGGCGGCTGGATCGCCACTCGCGCCGGCGGGCACTTTGCCTCCAACTACACCCATATCGACGACTTTGTCGAGAGCGTGCGCATGTTGACCCCCCGCGGCGCGATAGAGAGCCGACGCCTGCCGGGATCCGGTGCGGGCCCGTCGCCGGATCGCATGATGATCGGCTCCGAGGGCACCCTGGGCTTTATTACCCGCGCCTGGGTGCGCCTGCAGGATCGGCCCTGCTTTCGCGCCTCGGCCAGCGTCACGTTCGCCGGCATGCCCGCGGCGGGTGCTGCCGTGCGAGCCATTTCCCAGGCGGGCTTGTTCCCCAGTAATTGCCGGGTACTGGACCCGCTCGAGGCCATGATGAACGGGGTGGGGGACGGCAGGAACGCGCTGCTGGTACTGGCCTTTGAATCTGCCGACCATTCCCTGCAAGCCTGGATGAAACGCGCGCTGGAACTGGTGGCGGACCACGGTGGCACCTGGGACCAGGCCAGTGTCGATCGTTCGATGGCGCCGGTTGCGACCGCGGCGGAGGGGGAGGGCGAGCATCGCAAGGGTGCTGCCGGCGACTGGCGCAACCAGTTCCTGCGGGCCCCCTACTACCGCAACTACCTGACCCCGGCGGGCCTTATCCTGGATACTTTCGAAACCGCCATCACCTGGGACCGCTTCGAGGCGTTCTACGCGGGGGTGCGCGAGCGGGTGGGGAAGGTGCTGCGGGAAGTGAGTGGCTCCGAGCCCATGCTCAGCTGCCGTTTCACCCACGTGTACCCGGACGGGCCCGCCCCGTATTTCACGTTTTACTGCATGGGCAGCAAGACCGGCGACATGGGTTCCATGCTGTCTCGGTGGCGCACTATCAAGCTGGCGGCGAACGAGGCCGTGACCAGCCTGGGGGGCACCGTCACCCACCACCACGCCGTGGGCCGCGATCACCGCCCCATGGGATACGACCAGCAGGTGCCGCCCCTGTTCCGGGAGGCCTTTGCCGGCGCCCGTCAGGCGCTGGACCCCACCGGCATGATGAATCCCGGGGTGCTGATCGATACGCCTCACCGAGGTGCCAGTGCCGGCGGTGTATTGCGGGATTCGGGTCAGCACCACCCCTCGTAGACTGGCTGCGGGGATGAGCGTCCAGCCCTTGACTCACTATGCCGACATCCTTATAGTACGCCCCCTCTACGCGCCTGTAGCTCAGCTGGATAGAGTACCTGGCTACGAACCAGGCGGTCGCACGTTCGAATCGTGCCAGGCGCGCCAAAAAACTTCATAATTATCAAACGGTTGGCGCATCAAACGCCAGCCGTTTTTTGTTTCAGCATAACCAGTGCCGGACTTTTGCCGGACTTTTCCTCGCAGACCTTGTTTACCGCCACTAAAAGCTCCTCCAGCTCGGGGGCGGAGTAGTGTGTCGTGA
>JAHEBM010000117.1 GCA_024642245.1 Haliea sp. | reverse complement strand
AGCCGCCGAAGAAGCGCACCTGCAGGCGGGTGCCGGTGGTGGCGTAGACTTCCTTGCGCTCCATGGCATCAAACAGCGCTTCCCGGGTGTTTTCCTTCGCCCACACGGCGGCCAGGCCCGAGGCCACCATCTGCCAGCCCATGATGGTGCCTTCATCGGTTTTCATGAACGGGTGCATCATGCGCCCGGGTGAGGGCTCGGCGCCGGAGTGCTTGCCGAAGAAATTGTTCTCCTCCGTGGTGGCCAGGGAGGTGTGACTGTCGGTGGAACCGATCATGCCGAACTTGTAGGGGTTGGTGCCCAGCGTCGCCTCCAGCTCCAGGCCGCGCTTGAGCGCCTCGCGGGCGTATTCGCCCGCGAGCATGGCGTCGGTCTTGGCCTCGGATACGTCGAGGTTGCCGATATCCCAGGTCTCGTAATCGGCAAACTCGTCATCGGGCGACAGGAAGGGGTGCGCCTCGCCGTCCCCCTTGATCTGGGTGGCCTCGTACAGGGGTTCCCAGTGGGCGCGCTGGGTCACGTATTCGACGTCCAGCTGCTTGCCGTCGTATTGCTCCTCCATGGGGAACATGATGCCATTTGACAGGTTGCCGTTATGGGGAATTGCCAGCACCCGGCCGCCGGTTTTCTGTTCGTAATTGGCCAGCCACTTCCACAGGTCGCGCGGATTCGGACTGCCCCATGGGGTGGTCATGGTATAGGGCACCATCTGGCCCCCCTTGTCGCCGTCATCGCGATAGACCACCACCCGGTGCAAATTATTGCCACGCACCAGGGAGGTCCATTCGTAGCCGATGAATGCCGTGAACACATTCGGCTGGTTATGACGCTCGGCCGCTGCCACCGTCTTGGCCCAGGCGGATTTGTAGGGCGCGGATTCAGGTTTGTACAGGAGGTCCGGGGGAAACTTGTCCTGCGAGGCCATGCCGATGATTTCCAGTGCGACTGCGACCCCATCGCCGGCCTTCACCCGCTCGTACCAGTTCTTGCCCGTGGGGTTCGCCAGGATGTTTGGCGCACCCGCGACCAGGTCCGGGAAAAATCCCATCTGGTCCGAGTGATCGGCTACCACCAGGAAGTCCAGGGGACGCGACAGGCGCACCGGGCCCGCGTGGGTGGACGTCACCTGCTCGCCCCGGGCGAACTTGTAGGCATCGTCCAGTCCCAGCCGGTTGCCGAAGGCGCCGGCGTCCACGGACATGTCGGTGTGCAGGTGGGTATCGCCGAAGTAGACATCGGTGGCGAAATCCCGCTCGGCATAGGGGGAGTAGACCTTGCCGGTATAGGCTTTGGCCAGGATCTGGCCGTCCGGTGGAGTGGGTATCTGGGCGGTCACACCGAGGCTGGCGAACGCTGCCAGGGTGGCGAGCAGGGGGGTCATGGCTGTGAGCTTGTTCATGCGATGTTATACCTCTTTATGAGCATCGCAGAATTCTAGACCAGATTTCCCGGTGTTGACAGTCAACAGGCCTGGACGGCGACCCGGGTCGTGGCAGCCCTTTCAGCGAAAATCCCTCGAGCTGACCTGCAGGGCCTGCAACTCATGGGTATAGTCGTACAGGGCGCCGGCGATGATATGGATGACGTTGTCCCTGGTTTCCAGGGTGCCGTTCACCAGCAGCAGCTGCGCACTCATCAATGGCTGGCGGAACTGCTGCTGGGTGCGCTGCCACACCACGATATTGCTGTTGCCGGTTTCGTCCTCGAGGGTGAGAAACAGTACCCCGGAGGCGCTGCCCGGGCGCTGGCGGCAGGTGACCAGCCCGGCGATGCGTACAAAGCGGTTGTTGCCCAGGCTCGCCAGGTCGGCGTGGCGCTTGCAGCGGTTGAAGGGGGCGCGGTCGCGCAGCAGGCTCATGGGATGGGGTCGCAGGGTGAGGCCGGTGGCGCGGTAGTCTGCCAGGACCTCCTCTGCCACCGCCGGTATCGGCAGCTGTACCCCGTCGTCGAAGTAGCTGCCGGGTGCGGCCTGTTCGGTCTGCAGCAGGGGGCGGGCCTGTTCCAGCGCCATGATCTGCCACTGGGACTGGTGGCGGTGGCCGCTCAATGAGGCCAGTGCATCCGCGTCCGCCAGTGCCTCCATGTCGCGCTTGTCCAGTTGCGCCCGCTGGCGCAGGTTGCTGACCTGGCGAAAGGGGGCTTGCTGCCGCGCCTCCACAACGCGCCGGGCCCCCTCCCTGCTCAGGCCCTTCACCAGCCGCAGTCCCAGGCGCAGGGGTGGCTGGGGCTGCCGGGATCCGCGGCCATCCAGCAACTGGTGGTCCCAGTTGCTGTGGTTGATGTCGATGGGCAGCACGGTAACCCCGTGGCGGCGGGCGTCCTGGACAAGCTGGGACGGGCTGTAAAAGCCCATGGGCTGGCTGTTGAGCAGCCCGGCAAAGAAGGCCGCCGGGTGATGGCACTTGAGCCAGGCGGAGATATAAGCCAGCAGGGCGAAACTGGCAGAGTGGGATTCGGGGAAGCCATAGCCGCCAAATCCCTTGATCTGCTCGAACAGGCGGCGGGCGAAGTCCTCGTCGTAGCCGCGCGCAATCATGCCTGTGGTGAGCTTCTGCTCGAAACCCAGCAGCTTGCTGTTCCTGCCCCAGTTGGTGATGGCCCTGCGCAGCTGGTCCGCCTCGCCGCCGGTGAAACCCGCCGCCACCATGGCCAGGCGGATCACCTGTTCCTGGAAGATGGGCACGCCCAGGGTGCGCTCCAGCACCGACTTGATGGCGTCGCTGGGGTAGGTAACCTCTTCCAGCCCCTGCTTGCGGCGCAGGTAGGGATGCACCATGTCGCCCTGGATGGGGCCGGGACGTACGATGGCGATCTCGATTACCAGGTCGTAGAAACGCTCCGGTTTCAGTCGGGGCAGCATGGACATCTGTGCCCTGGACTCGATCTGGAATACGCCCACGGTGTCGGCGGCCTGCAGCATGCGGTAGGTGGCCTTGTCCTCTTTCGGCACGTCGCTCACGGTCTTGATGCCGGGGCAGTAGCGGTGCACCAGCTGCAGGCTCTTGCGAATGGCTGACAGCATGCCCAGGGCCAGGATGTCCACCTTGAGCAAACCCAGTGCCTCGATATCTTCCTTGTCCCACTGGATCACCGTGCGATCCGCCATGCTGGCATTCTCTACAGGCACCAGGGTGGAAATGGGGCTGCGGGTGATAACGAAGCCACCGACGTGCTGGGACAGGTGGCGGGGAAAGCCGAGAATCTGCTGCACCAGTGTGTAGAACAACTCCGCCTGCCGACTGTGGTCGGCCACACCTCGGGTCGCCGCACCGTGCTCCTCGAAGCGTTTGGCCAGGTCCGCGGTGCGGTCCCACCAGGACATGGATTTGGCCAGGTCGTCCACGAACACCGGGTCCAGCCCCAGTGCCTTGCCCACGTCGCGCACCGCGCTGCGGGAACGGTAGGTGATGAGGGTGGCGGCCAGGGCCGCGCGCTTGCGGCTGTATTTTTCGTAGATGTACTGGATCACTTCCTCGCGGCGTTCGTGCTCGAAGTCCACGTCGATATCCGGCGGCTCGTCCCGCTCCCGGGAGATAAAGCGTTCGAACAGCAGGGATATCTGCTCGGGCGATACCTCGGTGATGAACAGGCAATAGCACACCACCGAGTTGGCGGCAGAGCCGCGGCCCTGGCACAGGATGTCGCGCTCGCGCGCAAAGCGCACGATGTCGTACACGGTGAGGAAGTAGTACTCGTAGTTCAGCTCCTCGATCAGTTCCAGTTCGTGGTCGATGCGCTGCTGGATATCCCGCGGTATACCCCCGGGCCAGCGCAGCGAGCTGCCCTGCGCCACCAGCTCGCGCAGGTAGCGCTTGGCGGTGTAGCCCTCCGGCACCACCTCCTCGGGGTACTCGTAACGCAGTTCATCCAGGCTGAAAT
>JAHEBM010000067.1 GCA_024642245.1 Haliea sp. | reverse complement strand
GCGGCCATGTCTTCGACGCGCAAGAGGCCCTGGCGGGCGGGCTGGTCAAGGCAGTGTATCCGGAGGACCAATTGCTGCCGGAAGCCTACAAGCTGGCGCGGGAGATCGCCGACAACAGCGCACCGGTGTCGGTGGCGCTGGCCCGGCAGATGCTGTGGCGCATGCTTTCGGCGGACCACCCGATGGCCGCTCACAAGCTGGATTCCCGTGCAGTCTACGCCCGCGGCAGCCAGGCGGATGCAAAAGAAGGCGTGGCCTCCTTCCTGGAAAAGCGCCCGCCGCATTTCACCGACGGGCCGAGTACCGGCATGCCGGACTTCTATCCCTGGTGGGAGGAGCCCGACTATTCCTGAGCGGCGGGCACTGGCCGTGTTATCGATTCACCTGCAGCGACAACATCCACCGGCACCGCCGAAAACCAGGGCATGCCATTGATGGCCTCGGCATAGTCTCCCGCGGGGATAATGTCATTGATCGGCACCCCGATGTCCGCCGTGCCGTCGACGGCACCACCGGAGCCGCCCCAGCCGTGGCAGATCGAGACACCCCCGGGACGTACACTGGCGTCGGGCTCGACGACAACCCGCAGCTCGCCATGGGCGCTGCGCAGGGTGGCGGCGTCCCCCGCCGCCAGCCCCAGCCGCCTCATATCCTCCGGGTTCATCCACAGGGGATTGGTCGGCATGCGCCTGCGGGCGAAATCCGTCTGGCGATAGCTGGTGTTGATGACCGTGCGCGAGCGCCGGGACGACAGGCGAAATGCGAACTTGCGCCCGGCGCGGCACGAATTGATGTCCGGGTCTTCTGCGGCGATTTCCCGCAATTCCCCGATCACATCAGCAGGTGCCAGCTGAAACCGGTTGCCCTGTCGCTCCGGTCTCCCCGGAGCGACAAACTCAGGTTCCAGTTCGAAGACCTTGCCCCGGGAATGCCGCCGAATTTCTGTCAGCGGTACCCGCGCCTCGCGCACCAGTATTTCCAGTAGCTGCTCCGTGGTCGGCGGTACGGCCATATCCAGCGCCACGCCGTCGAACTCGAGCTGCAGTCCCATGCGCGCCGCCAGTGCCCAGAAAACGTACCAATCCTCCACCACCCCTTCCGGCGGCGCGATGATTGCCTCCGTGTACTGGGCGAAGGGCTCCGGGAACGCGGTCTTCTCGAACAGCAGGGGCATCTCGGGCCGCTCGAACATCATGGTGGGCGGCAGGATGTAATGGGCGTGCTGCGCGGTTTCCGACAGGTAGGGGTCGATACAGACCAGTAGTTCGAGCGACTGCATGGCCTCGATCGCCCGCGCCCGGTCCGGCAGGGCGTTGACCGGGTTGCCGCCATCAATGATAAGGGCGCGGATCTGCCCCTCCCCCGGCACCAGGATTTCCTCCGCCAGCACCCCGGACATTTTCTCGCCCATCATCATGCCGAGGTTGCGGACCCGGCTCTTCCTGCCCTGCTCCCAGGCGCGGGTGGGTGCCAGCACCTCTGCGCGCACCGGCCGCGGCTTGCTCATTACGCCCGGGTTGGCCACCCGGTCGCCCTCCCGCGGGAAGCGGCCGCAGACCACATTGAGCGTCTCTATCAGTTGCTCGGCCAGGTTGGAGCGAGGCGCCATATCAGGGCCGGTGCCGCTCACCGCGATGCCCCGGGTTCCCTCGGCTGCGAACAGCCGCGCGGCGGCCTGCAGGGCGTCGGCATCCACCCCCGCCCGCCGGCTGACATAATCCACCGTGAACGGCTGCAGCGCGCTTTTAAGCTCATCCAGTCCGCTGACATGGGCAGCGCAGAATTCCCGGTCGTGCCACCCCTCCGCGAGGATAATGCGCAGCAGCCCGGCCACCAGGGTGGGGTCTTCCCCCGGCCGCAGCTGCAGGTGAACGTCCGCGAAATGCGCGGTTTCGGTGCGCCGCGGGTCGACCACGACGATTTTCATCCCCCGTGCTTTGGCGGCCTTGAGGCGCTTGTTGGGATTGAGGCAGGTAAAGCCGTTATTCCCGAGCACCGAGACCAGGGGGTTGTAGCCGACGAACATCCAGACATCGGATTCCTCGAAGCGATTGCGCCCCGCCGCCCACACCCCGAGCCGCAGGTCCGTCACCCACTTGGCGGACTGGTCGATCGTCATGGTGGAAAAACGCGAGCGGGTGCCGACGGCGCGGATAAAAGCACTCAGCATGTGGAACGCGGTGCTGTTCATATAGTGCTGGGTGCCGCGAAAGGTCGCCAGGGCATCCGCGCCATGGTCGCGGATGATACCGCCCAGGCGCGCGGCAATGCGATCCAGTGCAGTGGCCACAGGCACAGGCCGGAACGTGCCGTCGGGCTGGCGCTCCAGCGCCTGGCGCAGGCGGCTGGGTCCCTGGTGCAGTTCGCCCGCTTCCAGCCCCTTGATGCAGGCGTAGCCGGCAGTCATCGGGTGCTCGTGGTCGCCGCGTATGCGCAGTACCCTGTCCGATTGCGGGTCCACATCCACCAGCAGGCCGCAGCGACCGGAGCAGAGTCGACAATAGGTCAGGCGGGTTTCCATGGAATGCCCCGGCGGCGTGAATTTATACGTCTATATTATATAACTATATTGAGATGACGCAAAGGCAGGGGTACACTCCCCTCGTTATGCGCCGGGGCGACGAGGTGACAGGAATGACAAAGAACGACGGAACCACTGCCAAACTGGACCTGTCCGGCTGGCCCCTGCCCGACGAGTACCTGGCGGAAATCGGCAGGATTACCCTGCTGTGGGCACGGCTGGAGAAATTACTGGCGACCGCAGTGGCCAACCTCGCCGGGTTCGGTAACCTGGCGGACCCCCGGATATACATCGTGTTTACCCGCCCGGACTTCCAGCACAACCTGGGGCTCTTGCAGGAGCTGTGCGACCACCTGGCACCGCGCAATCCTCGCATGCAGGATTACCCCCAGGTCATTGCGCTGCTGGCGGCGGCCGCGCTGAGCCGCGCGCGTTACACCGGCGGCGGCCTGGCGACCAATCCCGGGGATGGCCGGGTGGAGCTGGACGTTGCCCGCGCCGGAGATCGTTTCAACCTGACCACCGTGCCCGTTGCAGTGACCGACCTGCAGCAGGTGGCAGTGGAAATCGACGCGGCCCAGCACGCCCTGTACAAGCTGGTGATGACCCTGGAACAGCCCGCCGCAGTCTGGGTGAGCGACTAGATCCCTGGCCGACCGGACTTTCTGCCAGAATCCCCTATGGCGCTGGAACTGCCGAATGTTTATCATCGATATCATTTAGATAAACGCGGCTAACCGCGAGCTTCTTCACAACTGGCACGGCGGATTGCACCCCAGGGGATGCGGGCCCGCCGGCAGGGACAAAAACGAGACCCGGGACGGCATCATGAACAAGCGCGCTGAACTCAATATTTCCCCCATCAAGGTGCTGAAAAAATCGGAGCTGATTGCCAGGGAATTGCGCAACCAGATCATCCGGGGGGACCTGCAGGAGGGCGACAGCCTGCCCTCCGAAGCCGACCTTATCCAGCAATTCGGCATCTCGCGCCCCACCCTGCGCGAAGCCCTGCGAATTCTCGAGGCGGATGCCCTGGTTACCGTGCGCCGCGGTTCACGGGGCGGGCCGGTGGTCCACTTGCCCGGGCCAGAAATCGCCGCCCGGCATTTTGGCCTGGTACTGCAGGCCCAGGACACCGAATTGTCGGACGTATTCCGGGCCCGCCAACTCATCGAACCGCCGGCGGTGCGTATCGTGGTGGAAGAAGCCGGCAAGAACGCATCAAAAGTACTGCGGGAGATCACCCAGCAGGAATGGCAGGCACTGGAAAAAAGCGACATCATGCTGCAGACCCACTACGCCACCCGCTTCCATGAGGGCATAGTCAGCCTCACCGGTAACAAGACCCTGCTGCTGATCATGAAGATACTGAATGATGTGTACTTCAAACATATGTCCGCGGAGTACATGGCTACCAGTCCGGTGGTAGATAATACCAAGGCGGCCAGGCTTTCCATCAAGGCCCATGAGCACCTGATCGACCTGATCGAGGCCGGGGACCCGGACGCGGCCACCGCCTACTGGCGCGACCACCTGGCCAGGGTCAGGAAGATCCTGTTCAAACAGCACGAGTCCATGCGCGTTATCGACGTCCTGGATTGACCCATCCGGGCCGGCGCTGACGGCCCGCCGGCAGATCCCCCTCCTCATCATGTTTCGCTGCGGTGTGCGCCGACCACGCCACGCGCACGCCTGCGCGGGCCGGGCCGGGCCGGGCCGGGCCGGGCCGCCATGCGAGTTTGTCTTCACCACAAAAATAAGTATAATTATATAGCTATTTATACCTTATGATCTGAGCCAACCAGCAGGGAAAACCCATGGAGTGCACCGCAACGAATGACATTGCCGCTCTGCCGCTGGCTGGCCTGCGCATCCTGGAGATGGCCGATGGCAAGGGTGACATGTGCGGCCGCTATCTCGCGGACATGGGCGCCGATGTGATTCTGCTGGAACCCCCGCAGGGGCTCGCTTCCCGCCGGTCACAGCCCCTGCACAACGGTCAGAGCCTCTTTTTTGCCAGCCACAACGCCAACAAGCGAAGCCTGGTGCTCGACCTGCATACGGCAAATGGTAAGGCGCAGTTCCTGGACCTGCTCGACACGGTTGACGCCCTGATCGAAACCAACCGCCCCGGCACCCTGGAATCCCTGGGGCTGGCCGTAGCCGACCTGCGCCGCAACCGACCCGGGCTGGTTGTGTTATCCCTGACCGATTTCGGCCAGAGCGGCCCCTATCGCGACTACCAGGCGTCCAACGCCGTGCTCATGGCACTGGGAGGCGTACTGTCGCGCTCCGGCATAGAGGGCAAGCGGCCGCTGCTACCGCCGGGGGACATGGCATTCGAGACCACCGCCATCCAGGCCGCCTGGGGCCTGTTGCTCGCCTTTTGGCAAAGGTTGCACACGGGCCTGGGAGACCACCTGGATTTTTCCCGGTTCGAGGCCACCGCACAGATCCTCGACCCCGGCCTGGGCGTGACCGGCAGCGCCGCGGGCGGAAAAAGCGCAGCGGAACTGGTTCCCCGGGGCCGGCCCCCGATCAGCATCCTGTACCCCATCTTTCCCTGCGTCGACTGCCACGTCCGGGTGTGCATCCTGAACCCGCGCCAATGGCAGGGCATGTCGACCTGGCTGGGGGACAGCCACCCGTTTACCGACCCGGCATTTGGAAACCTGGCCAGGCGCTACAGCGTCATCGGCGAAGTCAACGCCCTGATCGCCCACCACTTCCACGACAAAAGGGGTGAGGAACTGGTCGCGGAAGGCCAACAGCGCGGCATTCCCATCGCCGTGGTGGCCTCCCCCCGGGACGTACTGGCGGATCACCATTTCGCCGCCACCCAGGCATTCACCAGCATCGGGCTGACAGACGGATCCGCAGGCGCGCTCGCCAACGGTTACTGCCGCATCGACGGCAGCCGGATGGGTATCCGGACGCAGGCGCCGGGACCCGGCGAACACACAGCACAGATTCTCCGGCAGCGACGCGGGCGCCAGTCCTCCCCGGCGCCGGCCGCGGCCACGCCCCGCCGTCCCTTTGCCGGGTTGCGGGTGCTGGACCTGGGCGTCATCGTGGCCGGCGCCGAACTGGGTCGGTTGTTTGCGGACCAGGGCGCGGAAGTGATCAAGATCGAGAACCACGTGTTTCCCGACGGCCTCCGCCAGAGTTCGGGCGGCCACAAGATGACCACCTCCTTTGCCCAGGGTTCGCGCGGAAAATTGTCGTTCGGCCTCAATCTCCGATGCGATGAGGGCATCGCACTCTTCAAGCAGCTGGTCGGCAAATCAGACCTGGTGCTGTCAAACTTCAAACCCGGCACCATGGAATCCCTGGGGCTCGGGTATGAGGTACTGAAAGAGATCAACCCGCGCATCATCCTGGCCGACTCCAGTGCCCTGGGCAGCACCGGACCCAGGAGCAAGTCCATGGGCTACGGCCCCCTGGTGCGGGCCAGCGCCGGCCTGACCGGGCTCTGGCGCTATCCCGAAATTGAGGAGGGTTTTTGTGACGGCGTCACCATCTACCCGGATCATTTCGCCGCCCGGGTCGCTGCGGTGGCAATTGCCGCGCTGCTGGTACGACGCGAGCAGACCGGCATCGGCGGGACTGTCAGCGTCTCCCAGGCCGAGTGCATACTCAATGTGATGGCAACCCAGTTCCTGCGGGAATCGGTGGAACCCGACACGATGGTGCAATTGGGGGACCACAACGAATTCGATGCGCCCAACACGGTTTTCCCCTGCGCCGGCGATGACGAATGGTGTGTGGTGTCGGTGCGCGACGATCACGAGTGGCAGCGGCTTTGTGAGGCCATAGGGCGTCACGACTGGATGAACTACGGTTCATACGCTACGGCGCGAGGGCGTATCGCGCACCGCCGGGAACTGGAAGCCGGTGTGGCCGAATGGACCAAGCGGCATTCACCCCAGCAGGTCATGGAGATTTTGCAGGCCGCCGGCGTGCCCGCAGGCGCCATGCTCAGGCTGGATGACCTCGCGGAAAACCCCCATCTCCAGGCGAGGCGTTTTTTCCGCACCCTGGAACAGCCGGGTATGCCCAGGCCCTTGCTGACGGAGAATGGTCCGGTGGGCCACAGCGCACTGCCTGATCCTGCAATACGGCCCGCGCCCCTGCAGGCGGAGCACACCCGGGAACTGGCCGGCCGGGTGCTGGACCTGTCGGCGAAACAGATTGAACAATTCATCGAAGCAGGCGTGCTGGAAGTCATGCCGTCGGAAACCAAGGAGAAACAGGCGTGAGCGAAGAACAGATATTGATAGAAGAGCAGTCCGGCGCCCTGCGCATTCTGCGCATGAACCGGCCGGACCGCCTCAATGCCATCAATGGCGACATGATGGACGAACTGCTGGCAGCCACCCGACGCGCCGCCGAGGACGACACTGTGCGCGCGGTGGTACTCACCGGCACGGGTCGCAGCTTCTGTGCCGGCGGCGACGTCCGCGAAGGTGCCCGGCCCAAGCGCGGTGCAGAGCCGCAGCGGAAAGTCACCATCGCCGAGCGCCGCCAGGAACGGGTCGATTCACAGTACCAGCGCACCCAGGCCTCCCTGCTGCTGCATACCATGCCCAAGCCCACCATCGCCCTGGTGCGCGGCGCCGCCATGGGAGCAGGCATGTCGCTGGCCCTGGCCTGCGATTTCAGGTTTATCAGCGAAACGACCGTGTTTCGCACCGCATTCGTAAATAACGCCCTCAGCGGGGATTACGGCATTGCCTATTTCCTGGCCGCGGCGGTGGGCATGCCCCGGGCGATGGAATTGATGATGCTGTCGGAAAAGCTGGATGCCCAGGCGATCGTCAACCTGGGCATGGCCACGCGGCTGGTGGCGGATGACTCGCTGGAAACCGAGGGCCTGGTCTTCGCGGAAAAACTGGCCAATGGCCCCACCATCGCCTACAGCGGGATCAAGCGCAACGTGGTAGCGGCGGGACAGGTCGGGCTGAAATCCTGCCTGCAACTTGAGAGTGAGAACCAGGTGACCTGCTCCTTCTCGGAGGATATTCGCGAGGCCGCCAAGGCTTTCGTGGAAAAACGCCCCCCTGTTTTCCAGGGCAGGTGATGGCGCCGCCTAATCCTGGATCAGCTCCAGGACAGTGGTCTGCTCAAAACCGTCTATCCACACCTTGCTTGATTGTTCCATGTGGGTGCGCCAGTGCGCGGCTGCGCCATCGGCATCGCCGGCCTCGATCAGGTCGATCAGCTTTTCCTGGGACTTCAGCCCGCGCAGCGGATTCGACGGGGCCTGCGCTTTTGTGCCCGCGCGATAGGAACGGGTGACCACCAGGGCCTGGTGTCGCTGAATCACGTTGTAAATGGCATCGAACAGGTGCAGCAGCGGCCGGTTGCCCGACAACTTCACCATGGTTCGGTGGAACTCGGTGACGGCCCTGGCAAACTGCTCCGGCCGGTCTATGGTTGCGTGCTCCTCGGCCAGGCATTCCCGCAGTATTGCCGCAGATGCCCGCCCATCCGCCCTGGCAACCATGCGGGCCAGGGCGGGTTCAAACGCACTGCGGGCCTCATAGATTTCCCCGATGGTCGCGCCTTCGGTCTGCAGCATCATCAACAGATAATTGGCGATCAGGCCGGAATCCGGCGCATGCACCACTGCCCCGCCCTTGGCCCCCCGGGTAATGGTGAGAAGGCGCTCGTATTCGAGTATCCGGTAGGCCTCCCGGATGGTGGGACGGGAAACGCCGAAGCGCTCGGTCAGGACAGCCTCGGTGGGAAGCAGATCACCCTCCTTCAGCTCTCCCCGGATAATCTGCTGCCTGATCTTGTCGGCCAGTACCTCGGGGGCCTTCGGCGCCCGGAAACTGGCTTTAATTCCCATCGCCGACCCATCGGAGGATTGTACTTTTGCCATTGCTCACCACCCCGGAGCTGTAAAACGTTCCGCGATCAATCTCATCGATAGCACCAGCGCTCTCTCCGCCAGCGCCGGCACACGCACCGATCCGCTAATGCGATGGCTGACCACCCACGCCCATCTTGATAAATTATATATATCATTAATATAATTACAACTGCTCTCCGTACACTATTCAGTCGAAGGAAATTGCCATGAAAACGCGTGTCACAGAAATGCTCGGTATTCGCTACCCTATCATCCAGGGCGGCATGCAATGGGTGGGCCTTGCGGAAATGGCCTCCGCCGTCTCCAATGCCGGCGGCCTGGGTATATTGACCGGCCTGAGTCAGCCCAGCCCGGATGCCCTGCGCGCAGAAATCGCCCGCTGCCGGGAAATGACAGATCAGTCTTTCGGCGTAAACATGACGATCTTCCCCAGTATCAAACCACCTCCCTACGCCGACTATATCGAGGCCATCATCGACAGTGGCGTTACTATCATCGAGACCGCCGGCAATGGCGCCGCCGAATTTTTCCCGCGCCTGAAGGAAGCCGGCCTCACCATCATCCACAAATGCGTCGCGGTCAGGCATGCGCTGACCGCCGAGCGCATGGGGGTGGATGCCATCAGCATCGACGGCTTCGAATGTGCGGGCCACCCGGGCGAACAGGACATTCCCGGCCTGGTGCTCATTCCGGCGGCGGCCAGAGCGTTGTCCATACCGATCATCGCCTCTGGCGGGATCGGCGATGGCCGCGGCATGGCGGCGGCCCTGGCCCTGGGCGCCGAGGGCGTGAACATGGGCACCCGTTTCTGCGCTACCGTAGAGGCGCCGATCCATGCCAATATCAAGCAGGCCCTGGTAACAGCAAAGGAGCAGGATACCCATCTGATTTTCCGCACCCTGCGGAACACCGCCCGGGTATTGAAAAACGCCATCTCGGATGAAGTGGTGAAAATCGAGGCACGACCTGGAGAGACCGACTTCGCCGACCTGCAGCCACTGGTGGCCGGCGTGCGCGGCAAGGCCGCCCTGGCCAGCGGAGATGTGGATGACGGCATTGTCACAGCGGGCCTGGTAGTCGGATTGATCGACGACATTCCCACCTGTGAGGTGCTGTTGCAGCGGATGGTCGCTGAGTGTCGCCAACACCTGCAACGGGCCCTGGCCTACTGCGACTGAAGGAGCAAGCCGCCATGATCACCATCCACCACCTCGATAACTCCCGTTCCGAGCGCATTGTGTGGCTCGCCGAGGAACTCAATATTCCCTACGAGGTGGTGACGCACCTGCGCAACCAGGGGATGGCGCCCGACAGCTACCGCAAAATCCACTCGCTGGGACGCGCGCCCGTAATCTGCGATGGCCCGTTGACGATCATGGAATCGGGAGCAATCTGCGAATACCTTGTAGATAAATACGGGCAGGGGCAACTAAAGCCGGTCCCCGGGAGCGAGGATTACGTGCGCTACCTGGAGTGGATGCATTTTGCCGAAGGCTCGGCCATGCCGGGCGCGCTGCAGGAGTTTATGGCCAAACTCTCGGGCCAGGAGACGCCGCTCACCGCCAGGCAGAGAAGCCGCAATAACGCGATGTGGCGCTATGTGGACGAGGTGCTGGCCGACCGCAGCTATTTTGCCGGAGCCTCATTCTCGGCAGCGGATATTATGATGGAATTCAATTTTGCCTTTATGCAGCGAGTAGTCGATTTCGATCTTGCCGGCCTGCCAAACATCACCCGCTGGCTCGATCTGGTCAGGCGGCGCCCCGCCTATCTCACAGCGATGGCCATTACCGCCCCGAAAGTCCCGCTGGGATTTACGCCACAAACCAGCAAATAAGCGGCCGGGGCCGCCCGGATTGCCAGGGCCGGATGAGTTGTTGCGAAGGGAGTAATGGGGTGGAGTAATGGGGTCAGAACGAATAAATAATAATCGTTCTGACCCCATTACTCCTGACCCCATTACTCCCCATTACTCCTGCCATAACTGAGGACATCGCAGTGGACATGCAACTTGAGGGAAAACGCGCACTGGTGACCGGCAGCAGTTCCGGTATCGGGCGGGCGATAGCCGAAAGTCTAGCCCGCGAAGGGGCCATCGTGGTGGTACACGGCAGAGACGCACAGCGTCTGGAGGACGTGGCACGCGGTATCAGGGAAGCGGGCGGCAAGGCCTTCACCGTGGTCGGCGATGTCGGCTCCAGCGACGCGGTACGTTCGGTAGCGGATGCCGCGCTACAGCAAACCGGGGGCATCGATATCCTGGTGAACAATGCTGGCGGGCGGGCCAGCCGCGGCAGCGGTGACCTCATGGATGCCTCGCTGGAGGAGTGGCTCGGGACCATGCGGATCAACTTGCTCTCGGCTCTGGAACTGTCCAGGACGTTGAGCGAGGGCATGCGCGCTCGCAACTGGGGCCGGATCATCAATATCTCCAGCGCCGCAGGCAGCCTGGTGCGGCTGAAATCGCCCGCAGATTACGCGGCCAGCAAGGCCGCCCTCAACAGCCTGACCCTGAGCCTGGCCAACGCCCTGCGCAACACGGGGATCAGCGTGGTGACTGTCAGTCCCGGACCCGTCCTGACCCCGAGCCTGGAGGGTTTTATCGAGCGGGTGATACGCCACGGGCGGGACGACCTGGATTTTGCCCAGGCCGAGGCCATTGCGGCGAAGGAATATTTCAACGTTCCGCTGGGCAGATTAGGACGACCGGAGGAAGTGGCTGCGCTGGTGACGCTGCTGGCGAGCCCGCTCGGTGGATTCTGCAATGCGACCAACCTGCATGTTGACGGCGGCTCAATCGGCACGATTAACTAGTGCAATGCTACAGAGTGATTGGCACTTAACAGCCGGGCGCACCCGTTCCGGCATCCACACACGTTCAAGGATTCCCGCATGAAAGCCGCCGTCTATTACCGCACTGGCGATCCCGCCGTATTCAGCTATGAGGAGGTACCAGATCCGCTGCCCGGTGACGATGAAGTGCTTATCCGCGTGGCGGCCATCAGCATCGAGGGAGCGGACCTGCTGCAGCGCCGCTTTGTGCCTCCCGCCGCCACGCCGCACGTGGTCGGCTACGCTGCCGCCGGCGAGATTGTTGCCCTGGGACGCAACGTTCGCGGGCTGGAGATCGGGCAGAACGTCACCAGTTTTGGCGAACAGGGCTCGCATGCCGAGCTTCGCGCGGTCCGGGCAGACCGCTGCTGGCTGCTGCCGAAGGGCATGAACCTGCAGACGGCGTGTTGTGTGCCGATCGCATTCGGTACCGCATACCAGGCGCTCTTCGAGCTGGGCGGCTTGCAGACCGGCGAAACAGTCCTGATACAGGGTGCCGGCGGCGGTGTCGGCCTCGCGGCGGTGCAACTCGCGAAGCGTTTTGGGGCGCGGGTCATCGGCACCGGATCAAGCGCCGAGTTGCTGGCAAAACTACACCCGTATGGCCTGGATGAGGGCGTGAACTATCAAACCGAGGATGTCGTGACCCGGGTTCGCGCGCTGACCCGGGGGCGCGGCGTTGACCTGTTGATCGACCCGGTCGGCGGGGCCGCCCTGCAGCAGGGCGTCGACTGCCTCGCCATCGAGGGCCGCGCGGTCATGGTCGGCATGGTCGACCGCCACCCACATGCGCTGAATGCCGCGGGGATACTGACCGGGCGTAGACGACTGATCGGCTGCATGATGGGCTTTACCGCGCACACACCCGGGGTGCACGGGTTCATTCAGGGCTTGCTGGCCCAGGTTGCCGCCGGTGACCTGAAGATGGTGATAAATCGTACCTTCCCACTGGCGCAAGCGGCAGCGGCACACGCCTTTGCCGAAACCCGGGGACGCGACATCGGTCGTGTCGTGATGCTGCCGTAAAGAGAGCGCTTAACGATGAGATTGGAAACCCTGTTACCCCTCGGCAAAGTCGACCCCGGCTTAAGAAGGCCAGACCGACCGCTGGATATCACTGCCGTGGCCCAGAATGCCAGCTTGCTGGAGAGCATTGGTTACGGTGGCCTCGTGGTGGAAGAAACCAAGGATGATCCCTTTGTGATCATGGCCCTGGCGGCGCAGGCCACGAAAAGGCTCCCACTGGCCACCGGCGTGGCCATCGCCTTCCCGAGGAGTCCGACGGTAACAGCCATGAGTGCCTGGACCATTCAAAAACTGTCCAAAGGGCGCTTTACCCTCGGTTTGGGCACCCAGGTCAGGGGGCATATCCAGCGCCGCTATGGCATGCAGTGGTCACCCCCCGGTCCCTGGATCAGGGAATATGTGCAAGCGGTACGCGCCCTGTGGGACTGCTGGCAAAACGGCACCCGCCTGGATGTGCGCGGGCAACACTACAACCTGAACCTGATGGTGCCCCTGTTCAATCCCGGACAGATCGATTGGCCGGAAATACCCATTCACCTGGCGGCGGTGAAACCGATCATGAGTCGCACCGCCGGGGAAGTGGCAGACGGCATCCGGCCTCACCCGGTGTGCACGCCCTCCTATATCGAAAGCGTCATGTTACCGGCGGTACGAGCGGGGGCGCAGCGGGCTGGCAGGACGCTCGATGAGTTTCAGGTCTGCATGAAGCCACTGGTTGCCTCCGCGCGGACGGAAGAGGGTCTGCAAGCGAAAATCCGCGATGCCAGGGCAAGGATTGCTTTTTATGCATCTACTCCAGCCTACAGGGAGGCGTTTGCACACCTGGGGCTGGAAGCGCTGGCCGACGCGGCGATGGCACTCTCTCAGGACCAGAACTGGGAAGCACTGCCGGCATTGATTGATGACAACGTGCTCCACCAGTTTGCGGTCATCGGCACCTATGATGACATTGGCGCAAAGTTGTTCGAGCGCTGGTCACCGGTTGCAACCAGTGTGGAGTTTTCCATCGCAGTCGAGTGTGATGAGGACCGCCAGACCCTTGCCGACATCGCCGCCAGGATACAATCCAGCGATGACAACAGGGCCAGACGGCTGATTCTCGGCACGGTCGACTGACCCCGGCAAGAACGCTGAGTTCAAGGCACGCCGCACCCGTTCGTTTGGGTCATGCGGCGTTGAGCTGTCTCGCCCGCTCCCGGACCTTGCCTTCCAGATTGGCGCGTTTGAACAGTTTGGCGGCATTGCCGCCCAGCACAGCCACGAAATCTTCCATACTGGCATCGGCGTTCTCGGCGAACATCCGGTCGACCACCTGCCGGGAGAACGGGAAGGTCCCTTCAGAGTGCGGGTAGTCGGTGGCGAACAACAGCGCATCGATACCGACACCGCGACGTGTCGCCACTGAGCCGACGTCATTCTGCAGGGCGCAGTGCACCTGGTCGCGAATGACCTGGCTCGGCTTGCGGCTGAGTTTCGGGTGCACGACAGGCGCGTGACCCTCGTAGATTTCATCCATGCGCTCAGCCAGACCCCACAGCCAGCCAGCACTGTGCTCGGCAAACAGGATATGTGCCTTCGGGTTGCGGTCCAACACCCCACCGGCCACCAGCGCGGCAATGATATCCACTGCATCGTTCATCTGGCGGGTATAGTTAAACATGGCCGAACCGGGCCCCCGCAGGGCGCGAATACCGGTGGTACCGACACCGGTGTGAAATACCAGTGGCACGTCATTTTCGCCAGCGAAGGCAAAAATCGGATCCCACGCCGGGTCGTTATAATTTTCCATGCCCTCCCACAGGCATAGGGCGGCATAACCCATGGCGACAGTGCGCTTGCACTCTTCCAGGGCGTCGTCGAGGTCGATGCAGGGAATCATTGCCGCGGGAATAAGCCTTTCGCGCAGCGGTGCACAGTATTCCCAGGCCCAGTCGTTGTAAACCTTGCAGGATTCGCGCTGGCCATCGCGATCCGGAATTCGGGGTAGCATCAGTCCCAGGGACGGGAATACCAGCTCAGCGTCAACTCCATCGCGATCCATGTCGGCCGCGCGCAACTCCAGGTCGCGGGCTCCGCGACGCCGGGTGTCCACCGCGCAGTCGCTGATGAAATTGTCCTTATCGTCGGTGCAGGAACGGTCTTGCTGGGGGCCGTCATCACCCTGCCCGGTCTTGTGGCTGTGAAAGTTCAATTTGACCTTGAGCGCTTCCTGGTCGCCGATCATGACAATCCGGTATTTCTCATCCGCGCTGCCGTGGATGGCCCACTGCTGCAGATCCGCAGGCAACCTGCTGGTAAACAGGTCCGGCGGCTCGGCAATATGGGCGTCGCAGCTGAACAGGTAGGGACGAAGAGCATCTGAGGACATGGGTTTTCTCCTTGACTGTGACGGCCTGACGGCAACGCGTATGGTTAACTAAATTATGTCAGCTATGATGCTGACATGGCGGGCGAGCCACAATGATCTAAATCAATTAACTATTTAATCTGGATCAACGCAGGTCGATCCGACCGCGCAGATGGGGGTCAGAACGGTTATTTTTTAATCGTTCTGACCCCGTTATTTATTTACTTCTCATCCATATAAACCGCGAAGGCTCGCTGATAGTCGGGATGCCAACGGGACAGCGCGGGG
>JAHEBM010000019.1 GCA_024642245.1 Haliea sp. | reverse complement strand
CCATGATCGCAGCGCAAGAGCTAAATGCCACGGTGGTGGATATGCGCTGGGTTAAGCCGTTGGATGAAGAGAAGCTTCTCGAGATCGCGTGTGGGCACGAGTTGGTGGTTACGGTGGAGGAAAACGTAGTAGCTGGAGGCGCGGGCTCGGCAGTAAATGAACTACTTTCCGCAAGGGGCCTGAATTGTAAAACCCTAAACCTGGGCATCCAGGACAATTTCATAGAACACGGCGAGCACCGGGATCAATTAAGCTGGGTACATCTCAACGCCTCTGAGATTGAAAGACTCATACGAAAAAATCCCGACGCACCGATCGTCCCGATTACAAAACAGCCAGAGCTTAGATCAATTCCAAAACAGGACGCCATTGATTCTATCCACCTACACCTACTACAGCAAAAGCATGAGCTGTAGATTTTTCTGTTGACTCACGCGAACTGAGACTAAGAAAAATATTTAGTGAATTATTAATGTCTCAAAACACGAAAAAAACAGATCAGAACACAAATCCGATGTGTGGATTTCCAGAAGCACATTTAAAATACCCCGCGGGAGCTACATCATCAATAAGCAACTGATGAAAAATGTAGCTGCCCTCTACCTCGAGCGCATCCTCAGAATAGCTTCCACGTTTATAACTACCGTCCTGTTCGCGCGCTTTTTGGGACTGGAGGGCTTCGGCGAATTGTCTTACTCGCTGAGCTTGATCGCTGTTTTTACAACCCTATGCTCTTTAGGCCTCGATGAAATCCTGATTCGTGACGCGGTAAAACAAGGCCCATTGGCGAACACCCCAGCGGCTGCATTCCTACTACGATTGGTCGCGAGCCTGATTATCTTTCCGGTAGCTTTTTTAGTCCTCAACATCACTTCGCAGCAATCTGCATATGGAATATTTTTCCTCGTCGCCATAATCCTGCTCGCACCCCTATATACTATTGAGCAGCTACTGTATGCAGATATGCGCAGTAGGCAATTAGCCATATTTGGGTCGGTAGAAATCTGCCTGACACTTTGCTTTAGGCTATTTCTGATCTTTTCAGGCGCGCAGGAGGTGTGGATCCTCTTTAGTTATCTATTAGAGTCCTCTCTACGACTCACCCTGATTACGGCCTACGCGTGGAAAGAGGGAATTTCCCGGATTCTATCGCATAAAGTTACAAAGAAAAGTGCCGCTATCGCACTATCAGAGGGCATGCCGCTTCTAGTCGCGGGGCTAGCTGTTCTGGGTTACACCAAACTCGACCAGATCATGCTACGAACAATGGTGGGCGCAGAAGAGGTAGGGGTTTACGCGGTGGCCGTACGCATAACGGAGTCCTTCTATTTTTTGCCGGTAATACTTTGCAGCGTTTTACTACCAGTCCTAACATCAGCTAAAGATTCGGGGAATTACAACCGCCTTTTCGACACATTGTACAGGTTTTCTTTCTACCTTGGTTCCGCTATTTGTTTTTGTATTATTTCGTTTGGCAACGAGCTTGTGACTATTGCGTTTGGCACAGAATACAATGAATCGGTTACCTACCTAAAAATATATGCACTGAGCATTCCACTCGTATTTATCGGAGTAGCCAGTGGAAAATGGCTTATAACGGAGGGCCTACAGAAGCACTCCCTGTATAGAACCCTCGCGGGTCTGAGTGTAAACATATTGCTTAACCTTCTGCTCATACCTCGCTATGGCGGAACAGGCGCAGCGATTGCTACGCTCGCCTCTCAAGCCATGGCTACATTCTTATACGATTTCATCTTTGAGCAAACCCGCCCGATGGGTCTGCAGAAACTTAACGCTGCATTACTGCGGAACACCAAATGATTAAATTTCTACACAAATATTATGCGAGAATTTTCGGCTCCCGATTTTTTTTCCCGATTCACCGTGTACTGTACGGTTTTGTAATTCGCGGCATGGGAATGATGAACTATTCCGACCATGTTACATCTGGAGAAATTGCACTGCTAAAAAGACTTAGCCGCTTACAAACTATCGAAACTGTCGTAGACATAGGCGCAAATGATGGCGAATACGCGAAATTACTGCTCAAACACCTCGTTCCGACTAAAATATTCTGCATTGAAGCTCACCCACAGACATTTGCGAGGCTAAAGCAACTCGAGGCCTCATCGCGCGGGTTAGTTCACGCGCTGCATTATGCCATTACGGACGGCACCGCGGAGAGTGTCAATCTCTTCGATCACGATGCAAAAGGCAGCACGAAGGCATCGATAATCCCCAACACATCAGAAACCTTTTACAACAAGAAATCTGAGGGGATCGCCGTCCCAGCCATACGACTGGAAAAGCTCGCGGATAAATACAATATCGAAAAAATCGACTTCCTTAAGCTCGACATCGAAGGAGCCGAATACTCCGCATTATTGGGTGCACGGAAGCTGCTCGAAGCTGGCTCGATTAGCTATATACAGTTCGAGTTTAACGAGATCAATGCGCTTTCACGCGTTTACATGAAAGACTTTATCGATCTTTTGGCTGACTATGATCTATACCGCCTACTCCCGCGAGGCTTGATGCCAATTGTTGATTATTCCCCACGAATGCATGAAATATTCGCTTTCCAAAACGTCGTTGCTGTGCACCGCAACAGCCGAATTTGAAATTGACGGAAAGATTGAAGTTGCGAATATGCAACCACAGATACACTCGGGGAACCAATCCCCTATTTCAGGGTTACATTGCTTGAATAGTTGGAAAGTCAGTTCTCCCGTCGCGCTCATAATATTCAATCGTCCCCACGTAACAGAGCGCGTCTTCGCAGAGATCGCAAGGGCCAGGCCTTCGCAGCTATTAGTAGTGGCAGATGGACCGCGGCCGGACAAAAGAGGCGAGGACAGGAAATGTGCCGCAACTCGAGAGATTATCGAGCGCGTGGACTGGGATTGCATCGTCCTGAAGAATTATTCGGAGATAAATCTCGGTTGTAAAATGCGAGTCTCGAGCGGCATCGACTGGGTTTTTGAGCAGGTACCGGAGGCGATAATACTCGAAGACGATTGCGTACCCCACCCAACGTTTTTCCGATTCTGTGATACGTTGTTGGACTATTACCGTGAAAGTGACCGTGTAGGCATGATTAGCGGAAATAATTTCCTGGCACCGCAAAGCGGATGCCAGGACAGTTACTACTTTTCACGCTACAACCATATCTGGGGCTGGGCATCCTGGAGGAGAGCCTGGCAGCTCTATGACAGAAACATGGCAGATTGGCCTGACTACAAGCACAGCGGACAAATTCGTAAAATTTTCCCCAGCCTCCATGAGCGTCTATTCTGGACTGGTAAATTTGATAAGACCTGGCGCGGGCAAATTGATACCTGGGATTACCAATGGAGTTTCGCACTGTGGAAGGCCGGACTGCTTACCGCCCTACCGTGCTTCAACCTGGTTTCGAACATCGGCTTTGGTGAAGACGCCACACATACTATTCGTCGTAGCACATTAGAAAATCTCAAAACCCATGCCATGGAATTTCCTCTGGTACACCCGGAAAAGATCATGACTGACGATGGGGCGGACCGCATCACATACAGACGCGCGCTAAATCAACCGTTTTACCGAAAGCTCGCCACTCGTCTCTTCAAAATGCTTGCCCCCTAGTATGCCTGGACTGATGTTATGAGCAGCGGGCAGTAAGACAGTCGCCCTGCCTCGATCACGGCTATTATCTTCGGGATGACAAATGACTTCGAAAGACCACTCGCCATTCCCAGTGCTGCAAAACCGGATATGCGCAAACTGAATCACCGCGGACGCTGAAGCGCGTTTACACCGAAGCAATAAACGCCAGTAACAATGGAAAAACACCTCTAATTTCTCGTTATTTCCATGTCGCTCTGTCACGACTCCGCACCGACGCGTTGTTTGGCAGGGATTTAGTAAGTAAATTTTGCCGGCGGACACGACATCATCGCTCTCATTTCAGGGTACCAGGGCGTTGAAATTCGCTGGCATGCAAGAGACTGACGGCTCGTGAATTTGAGTATGTTGTCATCAAGCCCAGCAACATCTCGCTGATAACCGCATTCGAACTGAATACCATTATGGCAGCCCCTGACCATCAGCTTGGGCAGCACCCACTATCTATCAGCGTATTTTTCCCACGCTCCTGCATATTTTTTGGGCGACAAAGAGTACATTTGACGCTAAAACACAGTAATTCCATGCGCGCGTCGTTTGCAAAGAGACTAAAGCACCAATCAAATGTTTTTATGTCTGGAAAGCGGAAAGAGTGCTGGTTTGCTTGGAAAAATGCAGAAAAATTGCAACGAAAAACAGCCCACCTATTCTCTAAAAGTTATTCATGCCATGAAGCTCTCGACAATAGAGGAATATGCATCCAACGTCCGACTGGCGCAGTCTGCCCAAGAATATTTTGCGGCTTGCGCGTAACCGAGCTGTCGATATTTGTTAATTCGGGCTTCGTCATAAAGCACTCGCTCTAATATAACCGCCAACTGTTCAGGTTCAGCAGGATCGAAATACTCCGCCGCGTCTCCGAGAATTTCAGGCATACAACTGGAGTTGCTACTAATCACTGGACAACCCAGCCCCATCGCTTCAAGAGGGGACAATCCGAAGCCCTCATAGAGGGAGGGGTAAACAAAAGCTGCCGCCTCACGATAGGCCCTGGCAAGCATATGATCAGTGCCACTGATCTGGACAATATCCTCTACCGCGATCTCGAGTTCCGCCATCATCGAAAATTCCGGTGGTCGCAGTCGACCTCCCCCGAAAGCGACTATGCGGAAATCCCGCTTTATTCTCGGCGAAATCGCATATGCTTTTAGAAGCGCTGAGAAATTCTTATACGAGCTCCGGTTAGCCACATAGAGTATGTATGGCTTTCCAATGCCAATAAGCGGCTTGATGTGTCTTACATCTGGAAGCCGATCATGGCCTAGATGTATAACGGAGGTCTTCTCGGGAGGGATTCCCCATATATCCACCAAGTCCTTCCTGGTATTCTCAGAAATGCAAATCACATGGGCGGCTCTCTCGACGGCGCCTTTCTTTCTGCGGCTTGTCAGATCAAACAAACCAAAGTCGCCTGGAAACAACTCATGTATCATATCGTAGACCGTAACAACGGAAGGCACCTCGCAGCCTTTATACCCTCCTGTACTGAAGTAGCTCTCATGTAAAATATCGGGTTTCCAATTACGAATTTTTTCGGTGCTCAAAAGATGATTCAGGGGCCTCAGGATATTTTTTACTCCTGGGGGGCAGTACGGTAGCCGCCAAGCGGTCCGATATTCCGGTGGTAAGTCATTCAGATATGCGTTCCTATGTATCGGTGCAAACACATGGACACGCTGTTTCAACGCAACCAACTCCATTGCAAGGCGAGTATAGTAACGAGATATGCCACCATAGGTCTGTGTACAGAATATTTGAGAATCAATCGCGATACTAAGCGACGTCATGGCTGCCTCTGCCTATTATCACCACGCTCGTAAATAAGCCGCGACAAAATCAAAGCTCTTCCAGTTCCCCACTGGAAACATTAATAACAGGCAAGCCTCGAATTTTTTTCAACCTGTCATCTCCGGCAATATGACTCAACCTGCCTTTACGGTCGCGCGACTCTCGAAAGCGCGAAGCAACGTAGGCTTCAGCCACGCGCTTTTCCTCTAACCCAGCAGAATCCATAACATCTCTTCGCAGAAAATATGCATTGTTTCCAGCGCTATTGCAGCCCACAAGACAATAGCCTTTATTTCCAGCCAGACATGTAAGCGCAGATAGTGAAGCGCCGAAATAGAGATTGCTATAATGTGCCCGACTCCTCGTAAAATCATCGCGATACGGCACGGTTATACTGCGGTCCGCACCGAATACCGCGTTGTACTCTACTATGTAGATAGCGGGGCTGTATGTGATTTCTTGCATAAACCAGTAGTCATTACCATCTACATCGATACTGATCAGGTCAGGCTCCCGTCCGTGCAATCCTGCCTTCAATATCCCATTTATATTTTCCCTGGTAAGAAAATGACATTGGGCTTCCAGATCAAATTTCCAGTACTCCTGACGTCTCTTAATTCTGTTGATCGATACCTCCGAACTATCCAGTATCAGTCCAGACCAGTTTCTGTAGGTCATGAGGAATCTGCAGTTGGACTCTAAAAAGTCCTCCACACCAAATTCTACAAATAATTTGTGTTTGACACCGATCCTTGAAAGCAGGAATTGAATTATTCCGTCGTCCCCCCACTGCGAAAAGACTTTATATTCATATTCCCTGATATCGGTGCAATTTTTGTCTTCGTTAAATCTCGAAAAATGCGTCTGCGCTATCTGCATTTTAAGCGCATCCAATTCCCTCTGTGCTGGAGAAAAAAGCGATCTGAAAAAGCCTATCATAATTAGCTATCTCGCAATTCGTTCATCTTCCTGACAATAAGCCCAGGTATTTTTCCGATCAACGAGCTCATGCTATCGCGGTAGACATTCTTGAAGACAATGTCATCTGCCAATCGATTCACATCCATACCGACTGGATGAATAATATTGCCTAGAGGCTGACTTTCAACGGCAAGCCCAGTGTCCGACTTGAATGTGTGCGTAGCTTCCAAGCCAAAGCCAATATTCTTAACCAGGTTGACGTTAGGTGTCACTGTTAGACCGCCCCTGTTCCAAACACTCGCCATCCAAGGGTATGCCCAACTATCATGTTTACCCGCATATACTCCGGAGAAAATATTGTGCCAGTATAATCTCTCCAGAATATTGTCGAAGAGCGCCCTCCAGCGGCGACTTCTTCTAAGCTCAGGCCAAAAGGCCAGTTCGCCGTCGTAATGCAACCAGGAGCGACGCCAACATGCCCAACCCCATATATGTGTAAAACGCGAAAAATAGTACGAGCCCTCGCCCCATTGGCGACCTCTTTGGAAATTGTTGCCCGTTACCATCGCAACCCTATCATCCTGCCGGTACCTACTCAGCATCTCTGAACAAAACTCATAGAAATCATCTCCAGGCAGGCAATCATCTTCCAGGATTATGCCTTCGGGCTCGTGTTCGAAGAACCAGTTCAATGCACCCGATACAGCGAGCTTACAACCCAGATTTTCCTCCCTAAACAAGGTTCGCACTTCGCAGGGCCAATCTATGGAAGTCACCAATTCTCGCACACGCAGGCAACGCTGTAATTCTCCTGGCTGGTTCGCCCTCGGCCCGTCAGCGGCTAGATAGAGCTTTTCTGGCCGAGCGGAACGAATACTGTCGAACACGCGCGCAGCAGTGTCTACTCTGTTGAACACCAGAAAGAGTATTGGCGGCACGACTCTTATCAATCCCCCTGTTGTGGTACAAACGCAAAATTTAACACACATTGCGTCCGCGATCAGACGTTCGTCTCAATGATAGCGACGGCACTAAATCACTTTTTTCACCAGTTTGATACACTTGAGGAGCCAAAACATAATAGATAATTTACCATCGTCCCCGGTCTGGAGAAGGCAACATTGAAGGTACTATTTTTCGCGAAACGACGCCCCCAGAATCGCGACCTCATAACCCGACCTTACGGACGTTTCTATCATATACCCAGGCTTCTGTCCCAAGCCGGTGCAGAAGTACACTTGGTACTTGGCAGCTATGAGGCAGAACCTCATATGACTATCACTCAAAATGCGATTAAGATCTATTCATTACGCATGTTTCCGAACCTCCCCAGATTCAGTAACCAGCTGCATCGGCTCGCCAAGACAATTCGACCAAACGTAGTCGTTGGCTTGTCCGATACCTGGTTTGGCATCCTGGCTGCCTCGGTCGCCAAGACAAGCAACGCCAGGCTGGTCATCGACGCCTATGACAACTACGAAGCCTACATGCCTAAGGCCAGGCCCCTGCACTGGCTTTGGCGCCGCGCCCTGGGTAAGGCTGACGGTCTTACAGCGGCAGGCCCACAACTGCTCGACCTGCTCGCCCAGTCAAATCCGCAGGCCCTGCGGTGCGTGGTACCCATGGCGGCTGACCCCCTATTCAAACCCCAACCGGCGAGGGAATGCAGGCAAATACTGGATCTGCCCCTGGAGCGCAAGCTTATAGGTTACCTCGGGACGGCGGACGGTACCCGGGGGTTTGATTTATTCCAGCAGGCACTCGGGCTGCTGCAGGCGAAACGCGACGATTTCGACCTGGTACTCAGCGGACGCTCGTCCGCCAAAACCGAGCTGCCGCAGGAGCGGGTGCACCAGTTGGGCTATGTGGCTGACGAATTAATGCCCACTGTATTGAACAGCTGCGATTTGCTGGTATGTGTGAACAAGGATTCGGCCTTTGGAAATTACAGTTACCCTGTGAAGATTTACGAGGCGCTGGCCTGCGGGCGGCCTGTGCTGGCTAGTGATACACCACCTGCCCACTGGATTCTCAACGGTGATAGCCGCCTGCTGGCAAGGCTCGGCGACCCGGTTGACCTGGCCGGTAAAATAAATGCACTGCTGGACGAACCTGCCCTGGGCGCGACGCACCCGGGAGATTGGGAAGACTCTGCCAGGCTATTTGCCTCCCTGCTGGAGAAGGTCTGCAGCTAGGACTTGCTGAAACGAAAATACACCTGGTACTGCATCCCCATTGGCAGGATAGCAATCGCAAGCGCGCCCAGGCCCCGCGGTATGGCCCGCAGCCAGCCGTTTTGAACGATCCAGTCCCTGTTCAGGAAGTGCAGGTCCTTCCACTTTTCCCGCAGCTCCAGTCCCGCCCCACAACCCAGCGACTCCCACTGTGCGATCCGCAACGGGGTCTCTATTACCCGGGCCTGGTTGGTGCCGCGGTAAAGGCCGGTCCTGTAACCAATAAATTCACTGTTGGGTACAGACAGAAGCAGGCCCCCGCCGGGCCTGAGTACCCGCGCCATCTCTGCCAGCGAACCGGCCTTGTCGGGAAAATGTTCCAGTGAACCAAGGCAGCTTACCAGGTCAAAATAGCCCGCTTCAAAAGGTAACTCTTCAGCGCCCTGGCAATAAAACCGCCCTGCGGGATTATCGCGACGGCAGAACTCGACTGCTTTTTCCGACAGGTCGATACCAGCGACTTCCGCACCCGCGCCAAGGGCTGCCTTGAGCCACTCGCCGGTACCGCAGGCCACGTCCAGCACACGGTCGCCATTTTTAATCCCAAGCCGCCGCGCCAGGTGGAGATGGTGACCTGTAGGCGTACCGGCCCCGCCTATATCGGCGTAATAATGCTCGTCATAGAAGGCTTTCACCTGGCTCTTGTCGGGCTGGGTCATCGTTTGTCACTCAAGGCTTCGTTAATTGTCTGCAGCAGCCTGGGATCAAATACGTCCCAGCCGAATTTACGCGCATGTTCCCTGCAGGCCGCCGCGGTTTCGGCGCTGCTTTGGACCGCTGCGAGCGCATCGACCATGGCGCCATAATTTCCCGAGGGCACCAGGCGGCCGCTGATCCCGTCACTTACCGCGTCACTCACGCCCCCCTCGTCGAACGCTACCGTGGGAGTGCCGCGCGCTGCAGCCTCTATGGCCACCATTCCAAAACCCTCTACATCCCCGGGCACAGGCACCAGCGGGAACAGCAGGCAATCGGCCGCCGCGTAACAAAGCGACAGTGTATCGTCGTCTATCTTACCCAGGAACCGTACCCGGTCAGCCCAGCCGTTTTCCTCCACTTCCCGGGCGACACTCGCAAGTTCGCCACTCCTGTGGGCCAGGCTTTGCTCGGGACTGTCGCCCGCGATCAACAGCACAGTATCCGGCCGGCGGTGCAGCAACGGCGCGAACCCGCACCGCATAAAGGCCAGCAGGCCCTTGCGAGGGGCGATCCGGCCAACAAACAATAGGCAAAAGTCAGCCTCAACACCCAGGCCCGAGCGCAGCCATTGGCGGGCTAACGCGCGGTCCACCACACCGGGGATTTCGCACCCGGGATGAATAATGCTGATCTTTCCCGGCTCGATTCCCGCCTCTATTGAAAGTCTCCGGGTATTTCGACTATTGACCACTATGGCGTCCAGGCAGCGCAGGCAGGGCAGAAATAGCGCCTGGTAAACCCGACTGGACACCACGATGTCCAGCCCGTGGACATAGCACAGGGTAGCCGCCCCGAACAATTTACCGAACAGCCAGCAGGCCGGCGCCATCAGCCCGCTGCCACCAAACACCAGGTCGAATTTTTGCCGGTAGAGCCTGGACAGTATGTAGAACGGGGCCAGCAGCAGAAACCCGGGCAGGCCGGTCGGCGCTTCGATCACTTCTATGGAATCGTCCAGGTATTGCGAACAGCCCCTGGGGCCGACGACCGTCACGGAATAGCTCGAACACAGGGTTTCGGCACAATGCTGCAGCAGTGTCTCCATGCCACCAACAAGCGGTGGCAGATTTCTCGTGACCAGCAGAATGCGCTTTGGAGAGTTACTCATGCATCATTGCGCATTGTGGCACTTGCTCTTCATCGGTCCCCGACATGGGTGCTATCTTAACCCGAAGTCCCCAGCCGCTTCACGCGCCATTGGACCGCGGTACCCAATGAGCAGCCCGGGCCACCACTACTGTCGGCACCACGACGCATCCCTCACCCACGAAAAGCGATATAATTCCCGCCCCTGGCTTCAATACACTTCAATCCGGCAACACGAAAGAGGCACGGCCGCATGGCAAAGGATACAAAGCTCGACCTGGAAGCGACCCTCACCCAGCTGGAGGACACTATCGACAAGCTCGACGAGGAGCAACTCTCGGTCGCAGACTCACTGGCCGCTTTCGAGGCCGGGCTCAAACTGATCAGGCAGGCACAGAAGGAATTACAGGCCGCGGAGCAGCGCGTGGTCAGCCTGATAGAGGAAGGCGGGGAACCGTCGGCGAAACCCTTCCACGACGAGAGCCCTGAATGAACAAGGCGTTTCCCGGGTATATGGGCTCGAGGCGTGATCAGGTGAACGAATTGCTGCGCAGCGCGGCGCTCGACAAACCGGCAAGTCTTGTAGCGGCCAGGCCCGAGCTCGACCGTATGGCGACCGCATGCAGCTACGCCCTCACCAATGGCGGCAAGCGGGTCCGCGCAATCCTGGTCTATGCGGCCTACGATGCTATAGACCCTGCCGGGGCGGCACCGGGAATTGATCCCGTGGCCTGTGCTATCGAGTTAATCCACAGCTACTCACTGGTGCACGACGACCTCCCCGCTATGGATGATGACGACCTGCGCCGAGGCCAGCCCACCGTGCACAAGGCCTACGACGAGGCCACTGCCATCCTGGTGGGTGACGGACTACAGGCCCGGGCGTTTGAGTTGGTGGCGGACGCCCCGGATCTGTCGGCCGGGCAGAAGGTCCGCATTATCAAATTGTTAGCCGAGGCATCGGGCCTGCAGGGCATGGTCGGCGGCCAGTACATCGACATCGCCTCCATCGGCAAGGACCTCACCCTGCCACAGCTCCAGGCCATGCACGCCCTCAAGACCGGCGCGCTGATCCGCGCGGCCCTGGCCATGGGGGGCATCGCCGCCGGGGCTACCGATGAGCAGTTGGCCGCACTGGATGACTACGGCCGCCATATCGGCCTGGCTTTCCAGGTGGTGGATGACATCCTGGACGTCGAGGGAGACACCGCGACACTGGGCAAGACGCAAGGCAAGGACGGGGAGGCCAACAAGCCTACCTATGTGAAGTTTATGGGCTTGGACGGCGCAAAAGCGGAGGCCCGGCGCCTGCTGGGAAACGCCCTGGCGGCGCTGGATAGCTTCGGAGAGTCGGCCGATCACCTGCGTGACCTGGCGCGATATATCGTGGAGCGCGACAGGTAAGCTGCGGATCCCGGCCGGCTCAGGCAGACGGCGGACCGCCCTGCCCTTTATCCCCTTCCCTCTATCCCCTACCCCCTGCCTTCAAACATATGCCCCAGTTTCCCTTCCTTGGTGGTCAGGTATTTCTCGTTGTGGGGATTGCGATCGGTATGCAGGGCGATACGCTCGAGCACCTTGATGCCCTGCTCCTCCAGCGCGGCGACCTTGCGGGGGTTGTTGGTCATTAAACGCACGGCGGTGATGTGCAGGTGCCGGAACATCGGGCCCAGCATGCTGTAGTCGCGCATGTCCGCGCCAAAGCCCAGCCGTTCGTTGGCTTCCACGGTATCGGCACCGGCGTCCTGCAGCTTGTAGGCCTTGATTTTGTTGAGCAGCCCGATACCTCGTCCCTCCTGGCGCAGGTAAAAAAGGGCGCCCCGGCCCTCCTCCGCGATGGCCTTCAGGGCGGCCTGCAGCTGGTTGCCGCAGTCACAGCGCATGCTGAACAGCGCATCGCCTGTCAGGCATTCCGAGTGAACCCGCGTCAGTACCGGCTCGCCGTTACCCACTTCGCCCATGGTGAGCACCACGTGTTCCTTGTTGGATTGGGGATCCTCGAAACCGTGCATCTCAAAATCGCCCCACTGGGTAGGGAGGCGGGAAGATTCTACGTAGCGTACCGTCACTCGGGGTATCCGGCAGAAAAGGGCGGCCATTCTACCAGCTTTAAGCCGCCGGGGGCGAGTAAACCAGTGGCCGGGCCAGGCTGCAGAGCCTACTGCCAGGCCCGCGACAGCGAGAGTACCCCATCGGTTTCCTGCATTTTCACATGCCTGAGGTAAGTCATCCCCAACAGGATCGTGGCGGGGAATTCACCCTCCACGACGGAGGCCTGCACATTATCCACCCGGATTCCGCCGACATCGATGGAACGCAGCGTCACCATCCAGGCGTTGACCGAACCACTGGCCGTTTCCACCCGACCCGGCGCGCCGTCCATGTAATCTATCCCCAGTGCCTGCGCGTGGCTTGAATTCAGGGCGACCACGTTGGCGCCGGTATCGACCAGCACCTGCACCGCCCGGCCATTGATGGTCGCCGCGGCCTGGTATTGCAGCATGGCATCACGGGGGATGCTGACCACCTGCGACTCGGCGGTTTCGTAACGCGTGCCGATACGGCGGGATACGCCCAGCACCATCGTTTCACCGTCTACCTCGATAGTCGCCGTGCGTGAATAGGCAGCCACAAGGGTTACCCCCTTGTGGGATTGCCCGGCCCGCAGCATCTTCCGCTCGCCGTCAATTTGCAATACTGCCGCATCGGTGAACAGGGCTTCCACCTCGATGCGCGGGGGCGCCGCCCGGGCAACCGCGATCACCAGCAGCAGGCAGGCCAACAGCAGGGTCTGGAGCCGGGCATCTGCCATATTTCCTCCTTGGGGAACCAGGTCGCGCCTGTACCGCTCAATACGATCGCTGGGCGCTGTAGCCCCTACTTGAGCATCCACAAGGCCAGTTGCAGCGTCGCGCAGGACATGACTCCCGCGAGAATATCATCGATCATGATGCCAAACCCACCCTGTACTTTTCGGTCCAGGTGGCTGATGGGCCAGGGCTTCACAATATCAAACACGCGAAATACCACGAAACCCGCCAGCATCCAGACCCAGTCCACCGGCACTGCCCACAGGGTGATCCAGTAGCCCACAAACTCGTCCCATACGATGCCCGGGTGGTCGTGCACCCCGAGCTCACGGCTGGCGGCACCACAGATCCAGATACCCAGCAAGGCCGCTGCCAGCACGAACGCGCTGTACCAGGGCAGGCTCCAGTCAGCGACCAGCCAGTAAAGCGGTACGGCTGCCAGTGTGCCTGCGGTACCGGGCGCCCGGGGGGACAGGCCGCTGCCAAAGCCGAAAGCCAGGAATTGCACGGGGCTACGAAAGGGAGTCGGTTTATTCGCTGCTTCTTTGCTTGCGTGGCCCATGACGATCTCCGGCGATCAAAAATGCTGGTAGCCTGACGACCTGCCCAGGTCGAGGCCACAATCCACCCCGCTGCCACGTTCCACCTGGCCGATGCGGGTACACCCTGCCGGGGCCTGCCGCCCCGCCGGCAGGCAGAAGCACAGCTCGTAGTCATCCCCGCCGGTGAGCGCCCAACGCAGGGCCTGTTCGGCATCGGGGTGAGAAAGCAGGGCGGGAGACAGGGGCAGCAACCCTGGCTCGATGTGCAGCCTCACGCCACTGGCGGCGGCGATATGCCCCGCATCCGCCAGCAGGCCGTCAGAGATGTCGATAGCGGCGCTCGCCACACCGAGCAGCCCCCGGCCGAGATCGATCCTGGCCCGGGGTCGATTGAACCTGTCCAGCAGGTAGTCCAGGTGCGCAGGCGCGGGCCGCCACTCGCCGGACAGGCAGGCCAGCGCAGCGGCAGCGTCCCCCAGGCAACCCGAGACGTAGACCCCGTCCCCGGGGCCGGCCCCACTGCGCAGCAAGGCCTGGTCCGGCGGGAGGGCCCCCAGTACCTGTATCGTGATGGTCAGGGGTCCCCGCGTGGTATCGCCGCCCACCAGCGGCAACTGGCAGTCATTGGCCGCAGCGGCCAGGCCCTCACTGAAGGCATGCAACCACAGTTCATCGGCCTGCGGCAGGGTGAGCGCCAGGGTCATGCCAATTGGACGCGCACCCATGGCCGCCAGGTCGCTGGCTGCAGCCGCGACGACACGATAGCCGATATCCTCGGGAAAACTGTCCTCGGGAAAATGCACCCCCTCGACCATGGTGTCGACAGAGGTGGCCAGGCGCTCCCCGGGACCCAGGTGCAGGATGGCACAGTCGTCACCGACCGACAGGTCCACGGCTTCGCCACGCCCCAGGGCGGAAAAATAGCGGTAAATCAGCGAAAATTCCGAGACAGGCATCAGGATGCCGCGTCGATCTCGACCTTGCGTAGTTGCCTGGCGACTTTATCCAGCACACCGTTGATGTACTTGTGGCCGTCGGTGGCGCCAAACTTCCTGGTGAGTGCAACCGCCTCATTGATAACCACCTTGTAGGGCACATCCAGGCGGTGCGCGAGCTCAAAGGTGCCCATGCGCAACAGGGTGCGCTCAATGGGATCGAGATCGGAAAGCTTGCGGTCCAGCAGCGGTTCCAGCGTCTCCTCCAGCTCATCGACGCAGGCGGGGACCCCGTGCAGCAGTGCCTGGAAATATTCCAGGTCCACATGACTGAAGTCGTAGTCGGCGCGAAATTCCGCCTCGATATCGGCCAGCGACGCACCGGCCATGTGCCACTGGTACAGTGCCTGCATGCCGTAGTGCCGCGCCTTGCGACGCTCAGCCGCGAGGGTGTTGTGGACGGGCTTGCCCACTCAGCCGATCTTGCCCAGCAGGCTGACCATTTCAAGCGCGGACAGGGCCGCCTCGGCGCCCTTGTTGCCCGCCTTGGTGCCCGAGCGCTCGACCGCCTGCTCTATCGAATCAACAGTCAGTACGCCAAATGATATCGGTACCGAGTACTCCATGCTCACCTGGGCGATACCCTTGGTGCACTCCCCGGCGACATACTCGAAATGTGGCGTACCGCCGCGAATAACCGCGCCCAGCGCGATAATGGCATCGACACCGCCCCGGGCGGCGACTTTTTTACAGACCAGGGGAATTTCAAAAGCGCCGGGTGCCCGTACCACGGTAATCTGTTTTTCGTCCACCCCGTGACGGCGCAGTGTGTCTACCGCCCCCTCCAGCAGGTGTTCCACGACAAAGCTGTTCCAGCGGCCGACGACCAGGACGTACTTGCCCTTGCCACTGGTGAAATCTCCCTCGATCGTCCTGATATCTGCCATGGTTTCTTCCCTTTCCTGTCCTTTCCTGTCAACGCGGCCGCAAAATCACTGGAGCGGCTGCACAAAATCCAGCACTTCCAGGCCGAAGCCGGAAATCGCATTGTACTTGATCGGCGCACCCATCAGGTGGATTTTTCCGACGCCCAGGTCCTTCAGTATCTGGGAGCCCAGGCCGACTGTGGTGTACGTGTCAGGGGTGGCAGTACCCGCCGCAGGGACAGCCCCCAGCGCCATGTCGATACTCGCCAGCAGCTGCTCCGATCCCTCGGGCCGCGCCAGCAGGACAATCACGCCACGACCCTGCTCCGCCACCGTCCTCAGGCAGTTGGCCATGCTCCAGCTCTGCTGCCCGGGCACCTGGCTGGTAAACAGGTCGCGCAAGGCGGACTGCACGTGCACCCGCACCAGCGTCGGCTCCTGTGGCACAATCTCGCCGCGAGCCAACGCCAGGTGAACCTCGCCGGCAGTCTGGTCGCGATAGGCGATCAGCTGGAACTCACCGTACGCTGTCTGGATGGTACCCTCGCGAATGCGCCGGATCGTGCGCTCATTCACCATGCGGAAGTGGATAAGGTCTGCGATCGTGCCGATTTTCAGCTGGTGTTTCCCGGCGAACTCCCGCAGGGCCGGGCCATCGGCCACCATGCCCTCTGGCGTGAGGATATCGGCAATCACCGCCGCCGGCAGAAGACCGGCCAGGCGGGCATAATCCGAGGCAGCCTCGGTGTGACCTGCACGGGTCAGCACCCCGCCGGGAACGGCTGCGAGCGGAAAGATATGCCCGGGCTGCACGATGTCCTGCGGTTTTGCAAAAGGCGCCACCGCGGCCTGCACCGTGCGGGCGCGATCGGCCGCCGATATCCCGGTGTCGATGCCCTCGGTCGCCTCGATGGACAGGGTAAAATGGGCTTTTTCACCCAGGCCCGCATCCACCATCAGCGGCAGGTTCAGCTGGCTGCAGCGCTCCTGGGTGAGCGTCAGGCATACCAGGCCGCGGGCCTGGCGCGCCATAAAATTCACGTGAGTGGCATCGCAGTGCTCCGCCGCCACCATGACCACGCCCTCATTGTTGCTGTCCGCGTCATCGTCCAGCAGCACGACCATTCGCCCCTGGCGAATGTCGCTGATCAACTCATCTACAGTATTCAATAGCTGTTTCCCGATCCAGGAGGTGGCGCAGCGCCACCCAGGAAGCCGTTATCGGCCAGTGTTTGCAGCGATAGTCCGCCTGTTGATCCGGGGTCGGCCGCAGCGTCTCCAAGTACCAGTCGCTCAAGGTAGCGGGCGATCACGTCCACCTCCAGATTGACCCGACTGCCCGCACGGTATTCACCAAAAATTGTCTCCGCCATGGTCTGGGGAATAATATTCAGCTCAAACCTGTTCCCGTTTACCGTGTTGACGGTAAGGCTGGTGCCATCGACGCAAATGCTGCCCTTGTGGGCAATATATTTCGCCAGCTCTGCGGGGGCACTCAACTCCACCCGTATCGAGCGCCCGTCCTCGTGCAGACCCAGTACTTCGCCAACACCGTCCACATGGCCGCTCACGATATGCCCACCCAGTCGGCTGGCCGGCGTGAGGGCTTTTTCCAGATTGACCCGGGCACCCGGCTGCAACTTGCCCAGGGTGGTGAAGTCCAGGGTTTCGACGGACACGTCAGCCCAGTAGCCATCCCCGGGCAGCTCTATCACGGTCAGGCAAACACCGTTCGTGCAGATACTGTCACCCAGGGCAACATCTCCCAGGTCCAGTTTGCCGGTGTTGATGCGCAGGCGCAGATCACCACCGGTGGGCTGCATGGCTACCACCTTGCCGACAGCCTGGATAATACCTGTAAACATATCGATCCTTTCTCTACACCCGGCTATATGCTGCCAACACCACCTGCTCGCCTATCAGGTGGGTTTGACGGTGAAGCGCCAGTCCTGCCCTACCTTGCGCACATCATCTATGCGCAATTGCACCTTATCCGCCATGTGGTCCAGGGGCAGGCTGAGCAGGGGGCGCGCCCTGTCGCCCAGCAGGGCGGGCGCCATATACACGATCAGTTCGTCCAGCAAACCCGCCTGCAGCAGGGCACCGGCCAAACGGGGGCCAGATTCTACCAGAATTTCATTGCATTGCCGCACGCTGAGCTCGGCCATCAACTGCTGCAGGTCCAGGCCCTGCTCGCCCGCGGGAAGAGCCAGCAACTCTGTACGCCCCTCTACCAGTGCCGGCGCGGCGACCGCGCCGGCGCGATGACACAGCAGGGTTGGACCGCCATCCGCCAGCACCCGGGCGGCGACGGGGGTCTGCAGCGACGAATCCAGCACAACCCGCAGCGGCTGCCGCGCTGCCGCCAGCTGGGCTGCCTGGCGCGGCAGTCCCAGCTCCTGGGCACGCACCGTCAACGCACAGTCATCGGCAAGCACGGTGCCCACGCCGGTGACGATGGCACAACTCATCGCCCGTAAGCGCTGGACATCCCGGCGGGCCGCGGCGCCTGTTATCCACTGGCTCTCTCCCGACGCCATGGCGGTGCGACCATCGAGGGACATGGCCAGCTTGGCCCGCACCCGGCCACGCCCGCGCGTCATGCGCGCGATGAACCCGGGATTCAGCTGCCGCGCCTCCGTCTCCAGCAGGCCGCAGTGAACGGCAATGCCCGCGGCACGCAACTTTTCCAGACCCTCGCCGGCGACCCGGGGGTTGGGGTCCGGCATGGCCGCCACCACCCGCTTCACTCCCGCGGCTATCAGCGCGTCGGCACAGGGTCCGGTCCTGCCGTGGTGGCTGCAGGGCTCAAGGGTGACGTAGGCGACCGCGCCCCCGGCATCGCCGGCCGCCTGCAGCGCTTCGATTTCGGCATGGTTGCCACCTGCCGGCTGGGTATAGCCCTCGCCGATGACATGGCCGTCGCGAACCAGCACGCAGCCCACGTGGGGATTGGGCATGGCGGAGTACTGGCCACGCCGGGCCAACTGCAGGGCGCGAGCCATCATGCGGGTATCTTGCACGGAGTCCATTGCGGCGGTGAGCGGCCTACTCGATCGCCCGGAAAGCCGGCTCGGCTTCCAGTCGCTCGATGGCGTCGCGGAATTCGGAAATATCCTGGAAGCTGCGGTAGACCGACGCAAAACGCACGTAGGCCACCTGGTCCAGTTGCTTGAGGTGATCCATCACAAGCTCACCCAACACCCGCGACTTCACCTCACGCTCACCCGTGGCTCGCAGGTCGTGCTTGATGTGGTTGATCACGGCCTCGATGGCCTCCACCGACACCGGTCTTTTCTCCAGTGCGCGAAGGAAGCCGGCACGCAGCTTCTCCTCGTCAAAGGGCTCCCGGTTGCCGTTCTGCTTGATCACCCGGGGCATGACCAGCTCGGCCATCTCGTAAGTGGTAAAGCGTTCTGCACAACTCAGGCACTCCCGCCGTCGCCGTACCTGGTCACCTTCGGCAACCAGGCGCGAGTCGATAACCTTGGTGTCGTCGGCACCACAAAATGGACAGTGCATGAATCTACCTCGTCAGTCTAAGTGACTGAAGATTAACATATTTCCGAAAAATAAAACGGCTGCGCCGCCGGCATTTCTTCCGGCCGGGCGCTCGCGCCCGACAGTGCCCATGACAGGGCCGGTGAGTTCGGACATAATATCCGGCAGGCTGCGGGCCGTTACAACCAACAACAAAACAGGTGGCTAGTACAGTTAATGCTGCATCACAAGGTGGTTGCGGAGCTGATCGGTTCGGATCTGCTGTGCTCACACGAATTCAACCTGTCCTGTGACACCTGTCGCATGCGCGTGCTGTGCCTGCCCGCCGCCCTCGACCCGCGCCACCTGACAGCACTGGAAGGCATCATTGACCAGCGCCGCACCCTGAGCGCCGGCGAAGAACTCTACCAGCAGAACCAGGCCTTCACCTCACTGTATGCCATGCTCGCGGGCAGTATCAAAACCTACTCCACCCACGAAGACGGCTGGATCCGTATCACCGGATGCCACCTGCCGGGCGAGATTTTCGGCTTCTCCGGTATCAACGAATCCCGTTACCGCAGCACCGCCCGGGCACTGGAAGACACCGTGGTTTGCGAAATACCCTTCGATGACCTGGAAGGCCTGTGCCGAAAAATTCCCGACCTGCAATCCCGCCTGTTTCACCTGATGAGCCAGCGACTGGTCGAGGACCATGAGCTGGCGGCCCAGTTCCTGCACAAGAGGCCGGCCCGCAAGCGCATCGCGGCCTTCCTGATGAGCCTGTCGACGCGGGCCGCGCGGCGCGGGGAGCCCAGCCTGGAGCTGCGCCTGCCCATGTCCCGCACGGATATCGGCAACTACCTGGGAATCACGCTTGAAACCGTGTGCCGCGAGCTGGCCAGGCTGGAAAAACTCGGGATCGTCAGCCTGCACAAGCGCGACCTCACCATCCTCGACCTCCCGGGCCTGAGGGCGCCTATTTGCGAGAAACAGGACTAGTGTAGCGCTGTCCGGGTATGGCGCCGAAGCTGCGGCCGCGCTAACGGTATACCGGAAAGCGCGCGCAGATCTCGAGCACCTTGGCCTTGACCAGCGCTATCACCTGCTCGGATGTGCCGTTCTCCAGCGACTCAAGCACATCACAGATCCAGCCGGTCAGCTCGATTGTTTCCGCCTCGCCAAAACCGCGCGTGGTGATGGCCGGCGTGCCCACCCGCAAGCCGGAAGTGACGAAGGGCGAGCGCGGATCATTGGGCACCGCGTTCTTGTTGACCGTGATATTGGCATCACCCAGGGCGGCATCTGCATCCTTGCCGGTATAGGGCTTGCCGATGAGATCGACCAGCATCAGGTGGTTATCGGTACCGCCGGACACAATATTGATGCCCCGCGCCAGGAAGGTCGCCGCCATCGCCCTGGCATTGGCAACCACCTGTTTCTGGTAGCTGACAAACTCAGGGCTTGCCGCCTCCTTGAAACTCACCGCCTTCGCAGCAATCACATGCATCAGCGGTCCGCCCTGGCCACCGGGGAAGACGGCGGAATTGAATTTTTTCTCCAGCGCTTCATTGGCACGGGCGAGGATAAGACCGCCCCGGGGTCCGCGCAGGGTCTTGTGGGTCGTCGAGGTCACCACGTCGGCATGGGGAACCGGGTTGGGATAAACGCCGGCGGCAACCAGGCCTGCCACGTGGGCCATATCGACCAGCAGGTAGGCACCCACCTTGTCGGCGATAGCCCGAAACCGGGCCCAGTCCATAATGCGGGAATAGGCGGAAAAGCCCGCCACAATCATCTTCGGTTTGTGCTCCAGGGCCAGCGCTTCCACCTGGGCGTAGTCGACTTCGCCGGTAGCATGATCGAGACCGTATTGCACCGCGTGGTAGACCTTGCCGGAGAAATTGACACTCGCGCCATGGGTCAGGTGGCCACCATCGGCCAGGCTCATGCCCAGCACGGTATCGCCCGGCTCGCACAGGGCCAGGTAGACAGCGGCGTTGGCCTGGGAGCCAGAATGGGGCTGCACGTTGGCATAAGCGGCGCCAAACAGTGCCTTCGCGCGCTCGATCGCCAGTACCTCCGCCTTGTCAACGTATTCGCAACCGCCGTAATAGCGTTTACCCGGATATCCCTCGGCGTACTTGTTGGTCAACACCGTGCCCTGGGCCTGCAGCACGCGCGGGCTGGCATAGTTCTCGGAGGCGATGAGCTCGATGTGCTCTTCCTGCCGGTGCTCCTCTTCCCGGATCGCCGAAAAGATCTCGTCGTCAAACCCCGCGATGGTCATGTTTTTGTCGAACATGGTTTTCCCCTGGCTTGTTGGGGGGCAGCCAGACCCGCCCCCGGATAGAAAGCGGCGCATTCTACCCCAAAGATCCCCCGCCGATAAGGGTACCGCGGGGTTTCTCTCATTGCAGGTCATGCACTCCCATGGCACTCTGGTTTCCCCTACCGCGAATTGGCGCGGTGATTGCTAGGTGATTGCATGGCACACCCCCAACACTTACCGGATCGCGGGCAAATGAATAACAGCTGGAAGCTCTACAACACCAACAAGACCGGCGACTTCTTCGATGAGTTGATTACTGACGCCGGCCGGCCGCGCGCCGCGGCGCGCCATGCCGTGAAAATGCTGCAGAGCCTGTCCAGCAAGGAAATGGCTGCCCGGCGCCAGGCTGCAGAATTGGCCATCCGGGAAATGGGCATCTCCTTTACAATTTACAGTGAGGGCAAGAACATCGACAGGGCGTGGCCCTTCGATATCATCCCCCGCATCATCCCGGCCCGGGAGTGGGAAAAAGTCAGTCGGGGACTGGCCCAGCGCAGCCGTGCACTGAACCGGTTCATCGACGACATCTATAACAAGCAAAAGATACTGGCCGACGGCCTGCTACCTGCCGATATCGTGCTGGAGTCCGGCAACTACAAGCCCGAGTGTGCCAATGTCTCGCCCCGCTATGGTGCGTGGGCCCATATCTGCGGCACCGACCTGGTGCGCGACAGGGACGGCAGGTTCTATGTGCTGGAAGACAACCTGCGGGTACCTTCCGGGGTGTCCTATATGCTCGAGAACCGGGAAATCACCAAGCGGGTATTGCCGGAGCTGTTCAAGAACCACAGCATACTGCCGGTCGACGACTACCCCTCCCGCCTGTACAGCACCCTGGCGTCCCTGTCCCCCCGGGAGCAGCGCCGGCCCTGCATCGTGGTACTGACCCCGGGCATTTTCAACTCCGCCTACTTCGAACACGCCTATCTGGCGCAGGGCATGGGCGCCGAGCTGGTGGAAGGTTCCGACCTGTTTGTCGATGAGGATGACTGCCTTTATATGCTCACCGTGGACGGCCCGGAGCGGGTGGACGTGGTCTACCGCCGTATCGATGACGACTTTCTCGACCCGGAGACTTTCCGGGAGGACTCCACCCTGGGCGTACCCGGGATAATGCGCGCCTGGAAACAGGGCAATGTGGCAATTGCCAACGCGCCGGGAAGCGGGGTCGCCGACGACAAGGTGGTTTACGCCTTCGTGCCGGAGATGATCCGCTACTACCTCGGGGAAGAGCCCAGCCTGGCGTCAGTAAAAACCTATTTATGCATGAACGAACCCGACCGGGACTACGTACTGGCGAACCTTGACAAGCTGGTGGTCAAGCCGGCGAACGAGTCGGGCGGGTACGGCCTGATGGTCGGCCCCCATGCAAGCAAGGAAAAACGCGCCGAATTCGCCAAACTGATCGAAAAGAACCCGCGCAACTACATCGCCCAGCCGACACTGTCTCTATCCACCGCGCCCACCTATATCGACGACACCGTGGAACCCCGGCACCTGGACCTGAGGCCCTTCATACTGCAGGGCAAGGAAACCTGGGTCACCCCCGGGGGCCTGACCCGGGTGGCGCTGGTCAAAGGTTCACTGGTGGTGAACTCTTCCCAGGGCGGCGGCAGCAAGGACACCTGGATAGTGGAGGGCAAGCGGAAATGATTATGCTTTCGCGGGTGGCCGAACGGCTCTACTGGATGGCGCGCTACCTTGAGCGGGCCGAGGATACAGCGCGCCTTACCCAGGCTTACACGCACCTCATCATGGACATCCCCGCCGGGTCGGAGCCCGGCTGGGACATCCTGGTACGTATCCTGGACGGAGAGCCCATATTCGGCGACAAGGCATTCAACGAGCAGAATGTGCTCAATTTCCTCATCGCCGACGAGGAAAATCCCGGCAGTATTCGCCACTGCATCAGGGCGGCCAGGGAAAACGTGCGCACCACCCGGGACGTGCTGCCCGAGGAGGTGTGGGAGCATGTCAATGAGCTCTTTCTCTATTCCCAGGCGCGGGCGCGAAAATCCGTAGGCCGCCGCAACCGTCACCAGTTCCTGGAGCAGGTGACTACCCGCTGCCAGATGATCAATGGCCTGCTGATGTCCACGCTGTGCCGCGACCACGCCTACCGCTTTATCAAGCTGGGGCACCTGCTGGAACGGGCGGACATGGCCACGCGGGTGATCGACGTGGGCGCGGGCGCGTTGCTGGGCACCGAGCGGCTCAACAAGGCAGTGGACCCCCTGATCTGGGCCAGCCTGCTCCAGTCCCTGTCCGCCATGGGCACCTACCGCAGGACCGTCGGGCCGCTGGTGGAAGCCAATTCCGTGGTGGAGTTTGTTTTCCGGGAGCGCACCCTGCCCCGGTCGGTAAGGTTTTGCCTCGACGGCATCCGGGAGGAACTGGTACCACTGAAAAATAACACGGACGCCCTGAAAATACTGGAGCGCTCCCGCCGCAGCCTGTCGCGTTTTAACCCGGAAACAGCCGGTCGGGAAGGGCTGCACAGGTTTATCGATCGTTTCCAGCTGGAGTTGAATACTCTGGGCGGCACGATCAGTTCCACCTGGTTCATGCCACCCAGGCCATGAACACTTTCACGGCCCACAGGGCCAGAGGCGGTATCTAAAAAATGACTATTCGCGTTGCGATCAATCACCGCACTTCCTATAAATTCGACCGCCCGGTGCGCATGTCGCCCCACACGGTGCGACTGCGCCCGGCGCCCCACTCCCGCACCCCGATTCACAGCTACAGCCTGAAAATAAAGCCGCAGGAACACTTTATCAACTGGCAACAGGATGCCTTCGGTAACTACCTGGCAAGGCTCGTGTTCCCGGAAAAATGTACCGAGTTTGAAGTGGATGTCGAGGTCATCGCCGACATGACCACCATCAACCCGTTCGACTTTTTCGTGGAGGAATACGCGGAAACGTTTCCCTTCAACTACACCTCCCAGCTCAAGGGGGAGCTGCTGCCCTACCTCGAGACCCTCGAGGGAAGCCCCAAATTCGACCAGTTCCTGGCCGGGGTGAATACCAAAAAGCGGCCCATCAATGACTTTCTGGTGGAGATCAACCAGCAGGTCCAGCAGGAAATTGAATACCTGGTGAGACTGGAGCCGGGTATCCAGACGCCGGAGGAGACCCTGGCAAAGGCGAAGGGATCCTGCCGGGACTCGGCCTGGCTGCTGGTGCAGCTGTTGCGTCACCTGGGTCTGGCGGCCCGCTTTGCCTCGGGCTACCTGGTACAGCTGAAACCGGATGAAAAATCCCTGGACGGCCCTTCCGGGGCCGCCGAGGATTTCACCGACCTGCACGCCTGGTGCGAGGTGTTTCTGCCGGGCGCCGGCTGGGTAGGCCTGGACCCAACCTCCGGCCTGTTCGCCAGCGAGGGTCATATACCCCTGGCCTGCACACCGAATCCGGTCTCGGCGGCACCCATCGTGGGCGCGACCGACAAGTGCGAGGTGGAGTTCGATTTCAGTAATACGGTGACGCGAATCCTCGAGGACCCGCGGGTAACCAAGCCCTACAGCGAGGAGCAATGGCAGCAGATCCTGGCGCTGGGGGCGGCCGTCGACACCGAGTTCCGGCAAAACGATGTGCGCCTGACCATGGGCGGCGAGCCCACTTTCGTTTCCGTTGACGACATGGAGTCCGAGCAATGGAATACCGGTGCACTGGGAGCGGAAAAGCTCAGCCTGGCAAAAACCCTGCTGCTGCGCCTGCGCGATCGCTTCGCGCCCCACGGCCTGCTGCACTACGGCCAGGGCAAGTGGTACCCGGGTGAGGAGGTGCCGCGCTGGGCGCTGGGTGTCTTCTGGCGCAAGGACGGTGAGCCGCTGTGGAATGACCCCGCCCTGCTGGCCCGGGTGGACAAGGACTACGGCCACGACATCAAGACCGTGCAGAGGTTTGGCCGGCACCTGTGCGACCTGATGGCGCTACCGAGGCGCTGCTGCCAACCCGCTTTCGAAGACGGCCTGTATTACCTGATGCAGGAACAGAACCTGCCGAAAAACCTCGATATACTCGCCCAGAAACTCAAGGGTAGCCTCGATCGCAGGCGGCTGGCGCGCCTGATCGAACGCGGGTTCGACGTGCCCACAGGCGTGGTCATACCGCTCAGTCGCAGTACCGGCTGGCCCGTCATCGAAGAGGGAAAACGCTGGCGCAGCAGCCTGTGGCCGATGAAGCGCGAGCGCATCACCCTGATTCCCGGCGACTCCCCCATGGGCTTACGCCTGCCACTGAATGACTTACCACAACTGGCAAAAAAAGCAGACCTGCTTACCCCCCAGCGCGATCCGTTCGAGCCGCGGGAGGAATTGGCCCCGCGCACAGACCTGCATTTCGAGCACGAGGGAGAGGCGCCGGATGACCTGCCCGATGAGGACGACTACGAGGCAGTGGTCCGGACCGCCCTGTGCCTGGAAGCTCGCGGAGGCCGCCTGCACGCCTTTATTCCACCGCTGGAATATCTCGAGGATTACGTCGAACTGGTGGCCGCCATCGAGGACACCGCCGCGGCGCTGGCTACACCCATTATCATCGAGGGCTACGAGCCTCCCCGCGACCCGCGCCTGCAGAAACTGCTGGTCACCCCCGACCCGGGCGTCATAGAGGTCAACGTCCACCCCGCCAACAACTGGGATGAACTGGTCGAGAACACGACGGCGCTTTATGAGGAGGCCCGCCTGTCCAGGCTGTCTACCGAGAAGTTTATGCTCGATGGCCGTCATACCGGTACCGGCGGTGGCAATCACATCACCCTGGGCGGGGCAACACCCGCGGACAGCCCCCTGCTGCGGCGCCCGGACCTGCTGCGCAGCCTGATCACCTTCTGGCAGCACCATCCCAGCTTGTCCTACCTGTTTTCCGGCATGTTTATCGGACCCACCAGCCAGGCGCCCAGGGTGGACGAGGGTCGCGATGAAATGCTCTATGAGCTGGAGGTGGCCTTCGCCCAGATGTCCGACGGCGAGGTCCCGCAGCCCTGGCTGGTAGACAGGCTGTTGCGCAACCTGCTGATCGACGTCACCGGCAATACCCACCGCGCCGAGTTCTGTATCGACAAGCTTTACTCACCCAACAGCACCACCGGTCGCCTCGGTATTCTCGAATTCCGCGGCTTCGAGATGCCACCCCACAGCCGCATGGCGCTGGTACAGGCACTGTTGCTGCGCGCCCTGGTGGCCCGCTTCTGGAAGACGCCCTACCACAAACCGCTGGTACGTTGGGGCACCGAGCTGCATGACCGCTTCATGCTGCCGCACTACATATGGCAGGACATGAAATTTGTAGTGGAGGACCTGCAGGCCCATGGCTACGCTTTCGACCTGGACTGGCTGGCACCTTTCGAGGAGTTTCGCTTCCCCCACTATGGCCGGGTGCAGCTGGACGATATCGAGCTGGAGTTGCGCTGGGCGGTCGAGCCCTGGCACGTGCTCGGAGAGGAAACCACCAGCTTCGGCACCTCCCGCTACGTGGATTCGTCGGTAGAACGCCTGCAACTGCGCGCCACTGGCCTGGTGGAAGGGCGCTATGTGCTGGCCTGCAATGGCCGGCGTGTGCCGATGCGCGCAACCGGCAGGCACGCGGAATACGTCGGCGGCGTGCGCTACCGCGCCTGGCAACCACCCTCCGCCCTGCACCCGTTGATCGGCGTGCACGTGCCACTGACGTTTGACCTGATCGATACCTGGAACGGGCGCTCCATAGGCGGCTGCACCTACCACGTCGCCCACCCCGGCGGGCGCAGCTACGAGACCTTTCCCGTCAACTCCCTGGAAGCGGAGGCCAGGCGCATCAATCGCTTCGAAACCGTCAGCCATACCCAGGGCCCGTTCATACCGCAGCCGGAAGTGATCGCACTGCGGGAGTTTTTCCCCAACCAGCAGGTGCCCAGGCCCATGGACCCACCCCCGGAGGAGTCGCCGGGGGAATACCCATACATGCTGGATATGCGCCACCCGCGAAAACCCTGATGGCAAAAAGGCCGTGGTGAAAGGTATTTCCTCCCGACCCGGCCAATACGGCTATACTAGGCCCCGATATAAGAAGGGATAGGCGGGCCGCCAGGGCCTGCCCGCCACAACATCGTTACAGGTAGCATCTGTGTCCAACCCCAGTAATTCACCGACCCTGAGCCAGGTCCAGACCCAGTTCCAGCAATCCGGGCCGCTCGAGTACCAAAGCCTTCCCGGCCTGCTCGATGACACCGTTGCGGCCGACGGCAGCCTGAAACCCCAGTGGAACTACCTGCTTAACAGCCTGCGCGACCTCGGGGCCCAGGCGCTGCAGGAGCGCGAGACCAAGGCGCGCCGTATCCTGCGGGACGACGGCGCCACCTACAATATCACCGGGCAGGAGGACATTTCCGGCAACAAGTGGGAGCTGGACCCGGTACCCTATGTCATCGGCAGCGAGGACTGGGCCCGAATCGAGGCCGGCCTGCTGGAGCGGGCGGAGCTGTTCAACCTGATTCTGCGTGACCTCTACGGCCCGCGCACACTGCTGCGCCACGGGATCCTGCCTCCGGAAGCACTGTTCAGCCACGGCGGCTTCCTGCGTGCCTGCCAGGGCCTGAAAATGCCCGGCGAGCATGAACTGATTTTGCACGCCGCGGATATGGTGCGCATGACCGATGGCAATATGTGCGTGCTGTCGGATCGCACCCAGGCCCCCAGCGGCGCGGGTTACGTGTTGGAAAACCGCACGGTCATGTCGCGGGTTTTCCCCAGTATCTACCGCGAGAGCCATGTTCACCGCATTGCCAGCTTCTACCAGCGGCTGCGCCTGAAGCTGGCCTCGCTGTCACCCAATGACGATCTGCCGTGCATTGCATTGCTCACCCCCGGCGGCATGAATGAGTCGCGCTTCGAACACGCCTACCTGGCCAACTACCTGGGGCTGCCCCTGGTCCAGAGCGGCGACCTGCTGGTACGCAACGGCTTTCTGTGGATGAAGTCACTGGATGGACTCACGCGGGTCGATGTCCTGCTGCGCCGCGTGGACGATATATTTTGTGACCCGGTCGAACTGCGCAGTGATTCCCGTATTGGCGTACCCGGCCTGCTGGAGGTCGTGCGCAACGGCCGCGTGGTCATTGCCAACCCGCTGGGCTCAGGGGTGCTGGAAAATCCCGCACTGCTCAAATACCTGCCGGCGATCGGCAAAAGCCTGCTGGGCCGTGAGCCACGCCTGGCTTCCGTCAGGACCTACTGGTGCGGCGATGCCGCGGACCTCGACTTCGTGATCGCCAACTTCAACCAGCTGATCATCAAGCCGATCTACCGCGGCAGCGGCCTGCTCAGCGTCTGGGGCGGCGATCTCGACAAGGACCAGCAAGCACTGCTGCTGTCCCGCATCCGCAGCAACCCTTACCAGTTCGTGGCCCAGGAACGGCTGGACAAGGCGCATATACCAGCGTTTTCAGATCACGCACTGGAACCCCGGCCGGCGATTCTGCGCACCTATTCGGTGGCGACAGATACCTCATACATGGTCATGCCGGGGGGTATGACGAGGATCGGGGGCAGCCCGGGCGGGCGGGTCATCAGCATGCAGTCCGGCAGCCCCAGCAAGGATACCTGGGTAACCGCGACCGAGCCGGAACGCTTTATCGAAACTGAAGTGGCGCCCGACACGCTGCGGACCAACATCGAAGCGGGACTGGTCAGCCTGCCCAGCCGGGTGGTGGAAAACCTGTACTGGATGGGCCGCTACGCGGAGCGAGCCGAGGCAGGCCTGCGCCTGCTGCGCACGGTTTTCGTCCAGCTCCACGGCGAGGACCCCATCGGGCCCGCGGCCCGCAAAACCCTGCTGCAGGCTGTCACCGAGATTACCGCGACCCAACCCGGATTCGTCGACGCAACACCCGCCCTGCTGGCCCAGCCAGACGAAGAATTGCTGCTGGTCATACAGGACGGTAGTCGCACCGGCAGCATCAAGTTCACCCTCAATGCCATGCTGGCCAGCGCCGAAGAGTCCAAGGAGTTGCTGTCGACCGATACCATGCGAGTGATCAACGACCTCCACGATGAGCTCGACGGGCTGGATTCCGCTCTGGCCGGCGGCCTGGCCTCGGCACCGGAAGAGGCCCTCGACCCGCTGGTGACCGGGTTGGTTGCGCTGTCGGGACTGATGCAGGAAAGCATGGTTCGCGGTGTGGGTTGGCGCTTCATGGAACTGGGCAAACGCGTCGAACGCTCCCACCAGATCATCACCACCCTGCGCACCCTGGCGACACCGGTGATGGGGGAGACCGACCAGTCCACGCTGCTCAACTCACTGCTGACATCAATGGAGGTGCTGATTACCTACCGGCGGCGGCGACGCCAGCGTTCCGGCATCGAACTGGGGGTTGAACTGGTCATGCTCGACCCGACCAACCCCCGCTCACTGCTGTTCCAGCTCGAACAACTGCAGGTCCACCTGGCCCAGCTCCCCAGGACCGACACCGGCAGCGAGCTGGATGAGGAAGCCCGCGCCCTGCTGGCAGCAGTAACCAGCCTGAAGCTGACGCGCCTGCCGCAATTACTGGAAACCGACACCGACAGACGCGAGGAACTTGACCAGTTGCTGCAGCAGCTGGATAAACTGCTGCAGGATTTCAGCACTCTCATCAGCGACAAGCATTTCGACCACCGCGCCGATTCACAACAGCTGGTGACCACTTTCGTGCTGGGAGAACAGTGATGCGCTTTCGTGTCAGACATATCACGCATTACACCTATGCCGGCCGTGTCAGCCACTGCTACAACCTTGCGAACGTGGTGCCACGGGATACCGAGCGCCAACGCTGCCTGAAGAACCGCATCACCGTGTCGCCCACGCCCACGGTTACCCACAAGCGCAGCGACTATTTCGGTAACAAGGCCTTCCACTTCGAGATACAAAAACCGCACACCGAGCTGATCATTACCGCCGACAGCGAGGTCCAGCTCAATGACAACAACCAGGGGATGAACCTGGACCTGGGAGAGACTTACGGCAGCGCCCTGCAGTACCTCGCCACAAAACGAACGCGATTGACCATAGAGGCACGGGAGTTCCTGCTCAACTCACCCATGATCGAGTGCAGCGAACCGCTGGCGGAGTATGCGCGTGTCTCGTTTCACCCTGACCGCTCGCTCAAGTCCTGCGTGAATGACCTGACCACCCGGATTTTCAACGACTTCACCTACGACCCCGGCTTCACCACCATCGCCACACCGCTGGCGGAGGTACTGGAACACAAGCGCGGCGTCTGCCAGGACTTCGCTCACCTGCAGGTCGGCTGCCTGCGCTCGATGGGGATCCCGGCGAAATATGTCTCTGGCTACATCGAAACCCTGCCCAAACCGGGCGAGGTAAAGCTGGTGGGCGCCGATGCCACCCATGCCTGGGTCGCCTATTTCTGCCCCGAGGAGGGCTGGGTGGAATTCGACCCCACCAATAATACCCGTGCGGGCATCCAGCATATCGTCACCGCCTTCGGTCGCGACTACATCGACGTCACGCCAGTAAAAGGGGTTATTTTTGGCGGCGGCGAGGCGCCTATGCTGCAGGTGTCGGTGGATGTAAGCCGGATCGAGTAAACCCACCCACAGGAGCTCGTATCGCGCATCCATGCGCTCAACGGTCCCGCCGTACCCTGTTTGAGTCGACGCCCACACCGCTCCAGACACCCGGAGGCAAAGCAGCACCAGCCTGAACGGACTCCCTTCTGCCTCCCGTTCTGCTAGAATCCGCGACTTGTCGTTTACCTCGCGCGAGTCCACAAATGGCCCAGTACGTCTACACCATGAATCGGGTTGGCAAAGTCGTGCCACCCAAGAAAACCATCCTCGAGAATATCTCCCTGTCCTTCTTCCCCGGCGCCAAGATCGGGGTACTGGGACTGAACGGTTCCGGTAAATCCACCCTGCTGCGAATCATGGCGGGGATCGATACTGACATCCTGGGCGAGGCCCGGCCCCAGCCGGGAATCAAGATAGGCTACCTGCCGCAGGAACCCCAGCTGAACCCTGACAAAAACGTGCGCGGCAATGTCGAGGAGGGTTTGCAGGAGGCCGTGGACGCCCTGGCGGGACTGCAGAAGGTGTACGCCGACTACGCGGAGCCGGACGCGGATTTCGACGCCCTGGCCAAGGAACAGGCGCGACTGGAGGATATTATCGAGGCTACCGATGCCCACAACCTGGACCACAAGCTGGAAGTGGCCGCCGACGCCCTGCGCCTGCCGCCCTGGGATGCGGACGTGAGCACCCTGTCCGGCGGCGAACGCCGGCGGGTCGCCCTGTGCCGGCTGCTGCTGTCCAACCCCGACATGATCCTGCTGGACGAGCCCACCAACCACCTGGACGCGGAAAGCGTGGCCTGGCTGGAACGCTTCCTGCACGACTTCCCAGGTACGGTGGTAGCCATTACCCACGACCGCTATTTCCTCGACAACGCCGCGGGCTGGATCCTGGAACTGGACCGTGGTCGCGGCATTCCCTACGAGGGCAATTACTCCGACTGGCTGGAAGCCAAGGAACAACGCCTGGCGCAGGAAAAAAGGCAGGAAGCGTCCCACCAGCACGCCATCAAGGCTGAACTGGAGTGGGTGCGCTCCAACCCCAAGGGTCGACAGGCCAAGAGCAAGGCACGCCTGCAGCGCTTCGAGGAGCTGCAGTCACAGGAGTTCCAGAGCCGCAATGAAACCAACGAGATTTACATACCGCCGGGACCGCGTCTGGGTGACAAGGTGATCGAGGTAAAAGACCTGCGCAAAACCTACGGCGACCGCATGTTGTTCGACCACGTGAGCTTTACCGTGCCCAAGGGCAGTATCGTGGGCATCATCGGCGCCAACGGCATGGGCAAGTCCACCCTGTTCAAGATACTGATGGGTATCGAACAACCCGACGGCGGCGAAGTGGTCGTGGGTGACACCGTGCAGCTGGGTTATGTCGACCAGTCCCGTGACGATCTCGATGGCGGCAAAACCGTGTGGCAGGAAGTATCTGACGGGTTGGATATCATCCGCATTGGCAACTACGAGGTGAACTCGCGCTCCTACCTGGGCCGCTTCAATTTCAAGGGCTCCGACCAGCAGAAGTTCGTCAAGGACCTCTCAGGCGGCGAGCGCAATCGCCTGCACCTGGCCAAGCTGCTCAAGCAGGGCGCCAATGTACTGCTGCTGGACGAACCGACCAATGACCTGGACGTGGAGACCCTGCGGGCACTGGAAGAAGCCCTGCTGGCCTTCCCCGGCGCCGCCCTGGTCATCTCTCACGATCGCTGGTTCCTGGACCGTATTGCCACCCACATCCTGGCCTATGAGGACGATGGCGGCGTGGTATTCCACGAGGGCAACTTCACGGAATACGAGGAGGATCGCAAGGCCCGCCTGGGCGCTGCAGCGGACCAGCCCCACCGCCTGAAGTACCGCAAACTGAAGTAGCTGCAAGCGTCGGGCGTTGCGGGAAATACCGATTTAGCTGTCGCAATAGCGCTTACGCGGCGTTATAGTTTCTCGCAAATAACCGTGGAAAGAGGGCTGTCATGAGCAAAAGCCGAGCCGAGCAACGGCAATTCACCCGCGTTGCACTGGACCTGCCTGTTGACGTTCACCAGGGCGGCAGCGTCTGGCCACAGCGGCTGATCGATATCTCCCTGTCCGGCGTTGCCACCGACCAGCCCGACCTCTGGGACGCCCAGTACAACGAACCCTTCACCCTGGTCATACACACCTCGGGCGAAAGAGGCGACGAGGAATCCGGGCTCGAATTACACGCCTACCTACAGCACGTGGAATCGGGGCGCCTGGGTTTTGCCGTGCAGCATGTGGATCGCGAAAATATCGCTCCTTTGCGGGCCCTGCTGGAGGCCCATATGGATGTTGCCACGCTGGAGGACGAGCTGAACCGCCTGGAGTGACCTTCAGCAGCCCGGCCAAGCTTCAGTCCAGCGCGTCCAGCGCCTCGGACAGCTTGGCCACCGCGATGACCTGCATACCCTTGATTTCGCCCTTTGGTGCATTCCCACGAGGCACAATAGCGCGCTTGAAGCCGTGCTTGGCGGCCTCCGACAAGCGCTCCTGCCCGCTGGGCACCGGGCGGATTTCGCCGGACAGGCCCACCTCACCGAACACGACCATGTCCCGGGGCAATATCCGGTCCCGATAACTGGACACGATAGCCAGCAGCAAGGCCAAATCGGCGCTGGTCTCCAGCACCTTGACCCCGCCGACCACGTTGGCGAAGACATCCTGGTCACCCACCTGCAGACCACCGTGGCGATGCAGCACCGCCAACAACATGGCGAGGCGGTTCTGCTCCAGCCCCACCGCCACCCTGCGCGGATTGCCCAGGGCGCTGTCATCCACCAGCGCCTGGATCTCCACCAGCAGGGGCCGCGTACCCTCCCATACCACCATGACCGCGCTGCCCGCGGCGGGCTCGGTGCTGCGGTCCAGGAAAATGGCGGAGGGATTTTTCACTTCACGCATTCCCCGGTCAGTCATGGCAAATACACCCAGCTCATTGACCGCGCCGAAACGATTCTTCTGGCCCCGCAGGGTGCGAAACCGGGAATCGTCGTTGCCCTCGAGCAGGATGGAACAGTCGATCATATGCTCCAGCACCTTGGGGCCCGCCAGGGAGCCATCCTTGGTGACGTGCCCTACCAGGATGAGCACGGTACCGGTCTGCTTGGCAAAACGGGTCAGGTAGGCCGCACACTCGCGCACCTGGGAGACGCTGCCGGGGGCGGAGGCCAGTTCCGCCGTGTGCACCACCTGGATCGAATCCACCACCGCCACCCGGGGCTTGAACTCCTCCAGCGCCGCGACAATGGTTTCCACATTGGTCTCGGACATCATGCGCAGCCTGTCCGTGGGCAGGCCCAGCCGGTTGGCACGCATGGCCACCTGCTGCAGGGACTCCTCCCCGGTGATATACAGGGCGTCCATGCTGCTCGCCAGGTGGCACATGGTCTGCAGCAGCAAGGTGCTCTTGCCCGCGCCCGGGTTGCCTCCCACCAGAATGGCGGAGCCCGGTACCAGGCCGCCACCCAGGACCCGGTCAAACTCCCCCACGCCCGAAGAAAAGCGCGGCAGGTCATCCAGGTCGATATCCTTGAGTATTCGGGCACCGGCCAGCGCCCCCGCAAAGCCCGCCCGGTTGGCACCAACACCCCCGCCAGCCCGGCCGCCACCCTTGCCGGTGGCGGGTCCGAGGCGAATTTCGGCCAGGGTGTTCCAGGCACCGCAGTCATTGCACTGGCCCTGCCACTTGGCATAATCCGAGCCGCAGTCATTGCAGACAAAGGCAGTTTTTTGCTTGGCCATTACATGCTCCGGGCATCGTTTCGGGAAAAATTCAGGTGGCTGGCTATGAGCCGCCAGCCAAGGCCGGTATCCTACCAGACTTGTCTTGCCATGCCGGAACACCAATGTCGGAATCATCCCTGGTCCCCGAACGCCAGCTCGTCTTCTCGCCGGGCCTGGCAGCCACTATCGGCCTGGGCGAGGCCATCCTGCTACAGCACCTGCAGGGCCTGTTCGATCACCGGCAACCGGAAATACGTGACGGTTACGCCTGGCTGGGCGTGGAACGCGAATTGCTCCTGCGCACCCTGCCCTTCTGGAACGCGGAGGACCTGCAACGGATCAGTCGCTCCCTGGTGGACAAGGGCGTACTGCTGGTGAGCTCACCGCCCCTGCACCAGAGCCCACGACTGGTCTTTGCGCTAAACGAGCGGGTGGACACAGCGCCCGCCCCCCTGGCCGCGACCGCCCCGGCCGCCCGACAGGACATCCCCGCACGGCGCAGCGCGGGCACGCTACCAGTGCACTGGAGCCCCAGTGAAGACCTGCTGCAACTGCTCGGCCTCAACCACACGATACCGCGCCAGTTCGCCCTGGACCAACTGGAGGATTTCATCTTTTACTGGCGCGAGCGCGGCGAGACCAGCCACGCCTGGGAAAACAAATTCCGCCAGCATGTCATCAGCAGCTGGCGCCACCACCAACAGGCCCAGGCAGAGGCTTTCCGGGCTCCGGCCAGCACCACGCTGGACAACAGCTGGCGTCCCAGCCAGGACGCCCTGGAGATCATGGAGCGCGGTGGTATCGACCGGGAATTCATCGAGGAGGCGATTCCGGAGTTTATCCTCTACTGGCGCGAGCGCGGCGCTGCCCCCCGCGAGCTGAATTCAAAATTTATCCAGCACATCAGAATCCAGTGGGCCAAGTACAGCTCCAGCCTGGAGCACAGCACGGAACCCAGGCGTATCGCCGACAACTGGCAGCCCAACGAGGATGTCTTCGATATCCTGCGCATGTCGCACATCGACACTGAATTTGCCCGCTCACTGCTGGCCGAGTTCATCGTATACTGGCGGGACAGTAACCAGACCCACACATCCTGGAACAGCAAATTCCTGCAACATGTAAAATACCACTGGGCCAAACGCCACCAGCTAGAGCAAACGGGACATCACCATGCCGGACAGCCAGGACCTAATCCAACGGGTCGCACAAGGGATCGAAGCCTCCAGGACGACCTCACCGACACCTCCTGGGCAGACTAGCCCCGAACAGCGCGATAAACACCGGGCCTCGCAGGAAGCGAGGGTCGAGGCGATCAACCAGGTATTCGCCCTGTTCCGGCTGAACTACCACAACCAGTACTACGCGGCCTACCCTGACGCCGAGCAGCTCAAGCAGATCAAGAAGCTCTGGCTGGACGCCCTTGCCGACTACCCCATCGAGCAGATACTCAAGGGTGCCAAGCACGCCATCGAGCACAGCGAGTACCTGCCCACGCTGAACCGGATGCTGGAGTGCTGCCAGCAGGGCCTGGCCGACCTGGGCCTGCCCGGTGCCCACGACGCCTACGTGGAGGCCTGCCGGGCACCCGCGCCGCGAGCGGAACAGGCATGGAGCCACCCGGCGGTGTACCTGGCGGGGCGGGACAGCGGCTGGTATTTCCTGGCGAACAATACCGAGCGAACCAGCTGGCCGGTCTTCCGGGAGCACTACCAGCACTACTGCACCCGGGTGCTGCAGGGCGAGACCCTGCGCCTGCCCCAGCGCAAGGCGCTGGAGCACCACCAGGGCAAACCCCTGTCACGGCAGGCACAACTGGCAGAGCTGAAAAAACTCCGGGAAAATGCGGGGCTGTAGCTGGCCGGGCGTGGCCGCTAAAGCGCCAGCCGCATGACCCCCAACTGCGGGTCCATCACACCCTCATAGATCATCCGCGCCGCAACCCAGACAATGACGACCAGGCCGATGTAGGCGATCCAGCGGTAGCGCTCGATGTACCTGGCGACGATGTTCGCGGCGAATCCCATCAAGGCGACCGACAACACCAGACCGATCACCAGTATACCCGGGTGCTGACGCGCGGCGCCGGCAACACCCAGCACATTGTCGAGGCTCATGGATACGTCGGCGGCAGTCACTGCCCATACGGCAGACCAGAAGCGCGGCCGGGCCTTCACACCGCTGTGGCTGTCACCAGCTATTTCCGGTGAACCCGGCGACTCCCCCTGGTGGTGAATCTCACGCCAGAACTGCCAGGCGACCCACAACAGCAGCAAGCCCCCGGCGAGGATCAGCCCCACTACCATCAACAGCTTGCTGACGACGAGGGCGAACAGGATACGCAGGACAAGTGCCGCGGCAATTCCAATCAGGATCACCTTGCGTCTTTCTTCCGCCGGCAGGGCGGCAGCCAGGGCACCGACAACGATGGCATTGTCAGCGGCAAACACCAGGTCGATCAAAACCACCTGGCCAAAAGCGGCCAGCGCCGCCGGGCTGTGGAGGTTGGAAAAATCATGGACGATCGCCGCCCACACCTGGGCGAGAGTCCCCAGTGCAGGACCGGCAGCTTCGGCCTGGAGTAAATCAATCATCGGAATCCACCCAAATTCAGGAATTGCACAGGACAGGCCGGGCGCCCACCGCCAGGAACAAGCGAATCAATGGGGAAACCGCACCCTGACTGGCAGTGGGTAGAGTATAAGACGACCCCCCCGGCGCCTGACAGCCGGGCTGCTATCTTTATTTTGGTCTCGCCCGGGGTTGTCGCCCGGGCAGGCAGGTCAGCCCTGGGCGGCTGGCTGCGCCGCCGCGGCGTCCTTTATCAGGGTCTGCAGTTCACCATTTTCAAACATCTCGGTGACGATATCGCAGCCGCCGATAAGTTCGCCGTTAACCCACAACTGGGGAAAGGTGGGCCAGTTGGCGTACTTCGGCAGGTTGGCCCGGATATCCGGGTTGGACAGGATATCAACGTAGGCAAAGCGCTCCCCACAGGCCATCAGCGCCTGCACGGTGCGGGCGGAAAAGCCGCACTGGGGCTGGTTGGGGGATCCCTTCATATAGAGCAGGATACCGTTGCTTTCGATCTGCTCTTTGATTGTTTCAATAATATCCATTGCCTGTCCTGTAATTACACCGTACACCGCGCCGGGCCACGCCGGGCGCGCCATTCTACCCTATTCTGACAACAAATTAATCATCACAGTTCAACCCGATTGCCAAGCTTTATTGATGACGCTATAGTGCCCCTTCCCGAGGCAGCTCCCGCTGCCTTTTTGCGTTTATAGCGTGCCGCTTTTTTCGCGGCCAAAGGAGTGAGAGACCGATGTCGGCGCTGATGCAGACTTACGCCAGATTGCCCGTGACCTTCAGTCACGGCGAGGGAGTATACCTGTATGACACCGACGGACGACGCTATCTCGACGCCATTGCCGGCATCGCCGTTAATGGGCTGGGACACGCCCACCCGGCAGTGACCGCGGCAATCTGCGCACAGGCGAACAAGCTGGTGCACACGTCCAACCTCTACCGGATCGAAGCCCAGGAACAGCTGGGCGAAACACTGACCCGGATCGCCGGAATGGACAACTGCTTCTTTGGCAACTCCGGAGCCGAGGCCAATGAGGCGGCTATCAAAATTGCACGCCTTTATGGCCACCAGCGCAAAATAGACAAGCCGGCCATCGTGGTACTCGAGGGCGCATTCCACGGCCGAACGCTGGCCACCCTGAGCGCCACCGGCAACCGCAAGATACAGGCCGGCTTCGAACCACTGGTCACCGGCTTCATACGCGCGCCGCGCAACGACATCCATGCCCTGCGCCAGATCGCCGCCCACAACCCCGGCGTGGTCGCTGTGCTGGTCGAACCGATCCAGGGCGAAAGTGGCGTTCACCCGCTGACAGCCGAATACCTGCAGGCGGTGCGCGAAATCTGTGATGAGCACGAATGGCTGCTGATGCTCGACGAGGTACAGACAGGCAACGGGCGTACCGGCAGCTATTTCGCCTACCAGGGCATGGACCTGGTGCCCGACGTGGTCACCACAGCCAAGGGCCTTGGCAATGGCCTGCCGATCGGGGCCTGCCTCGCCCGCGGAGCGGCGGCACAGGTATTTGGCGGCGGCCAGCACGGCTCCACCTACGGTGGTAACCCGCTGGTCTGCGCAACGGCGCTTGCCGTGGTAAAAACGATTGTCGAGGATAAACTCTGCGCCAATGCGACCGCCATGGGCGACGTTATCAGGGAGCGCCTGCTCTGCGACGACGCGGTGGCCGCCAGTATCGCCGAAATCCGCGGCCGTGGACTCATGCTGGGTATCCAGCTGAAGACGGAATGCGCCGACCTGGCACAACGCGCTCTCGAGGCCGGACTGCTGATCAATGTGACCGCCGGCAATACCGTGCGCCTGTTGCCGGCACTGATCATCGAGCAGCAGGAGGCCGAGGCCATCGCCGACAGCCTCGCCCAACTTATTCGCGAGACGGCGTAAGCCCGAAGCCCCGACCAAACGGACCTGACCATGTCTGATACAAGACATTTCCTGACATTGCTGGATTTCAGCCCCGCCGAGCTTGATCAGCTGATCAAGCGCGCCATCGAACTGAAGCGGGCGCACCGTGACGGTAAAGACCAGCGCGCCTTCCCGGGGAAGGTCCTGGCGATGATCTTTGCCAAGTCGTCCACCCGCACCCGCGTGTCGTTCGAGGCAGGCATGGCCCAGCTGGGCGGCCACGCCATGTTCCTGTCCCCCCAGGACACCCAACTGGGCCGCGGGGAACCGATAGAGGACAGCGCCCGCGTCATCTCGTCCATGGTCGACATCGTAATGATTCGCACCTTCGGTCACGACATTGTGCAGCGCTTTGCGGCCTGCTCCAGTGTGCCCGTTATCAACGGCCTCACCGACGACTACCACCCCTGCCAGTTACTGGCAGACATCCAGACCTGGGTGGAGCACCGCGGCAGCATCGCCGGGAAAAGCGTTTGCTGGGTGGGGGACGGCAACAATATGTGCCAGTCCTATATCAATGCCGCCAGGCAGTTCGATTTCGAATTGCGCATCGCGTGCCCGGCGGGGTTTGAGCCCGACGCCCGTCTTGTCGCCGCCAACGCCGGGCGGGTCCGGATTGAACACGACCCGCTGCTTGCCGCGGAGGGCGCCGACCTGGTGGTCACCGACGTATGGGCCTCCATGGGCCAGGAGAAAGAACAGCTGAAACGGGCAAAACTGTTTGCCCGCTACCAGGTGAATGCCGAACTGATGAGCCGCGCCGCCGGCGATGCCCTCTATATGCACTGCCTGCCGGCCCACCGTGGCGAGGAGATCAGCGCCGAGCTCATGGACGCCCCCGGCACCGTGATCTGGGACGAGGCGGAAAACCGCCTGCACGCCCAGAAGGCGCTGATGGAAACGCTGCTGCTGGCCAACGCCTGACACCCCCTCCCGCCGCGCGAATTGACGCGTCATAGCCGGCATTCCAGGGGGCAATTCAGGCCTCCCCATGCACCGTTTTTGGGCACACACCGGGCGAGCGTCCGTTAATACCAATTCGCGATATACACGTCTTTTTTAATAAAAAATAAATCATACCAGGCCCGATGCCTGCCCCATCGACCCTGCAGGGAACGCCAGGGGTAAGTCCCAAGCGGGCTGCGCGGTTAGTGGGTGCAGACCCCGCCATATGTCCACACCTTATCCACAGAATAAACCCAGTATCGTGCTCTTGCATTGTGCCCAGCGGCGCATTATCTTGTATGCAAATCAGTTATCCACCCCTATATATTGGGTATTGCGGCCAAAAAGCAGCCAAATAACGAGGCCGGATCGCGCCCGGGGTAAAAAAGGTCCGCAAAACCACTCTCAGCGCGCCGGTGCCCAGTCGCAGGCCGCCGCGAACAGGTATCCGGGGGGCCGGTGCCGCAGGCCGGGGTGTGGGCAACGACAAAGACGATGTAAACCAGTGGTAACCCTACAACAATAAGGCTTTACGCCAGGACAGCGGAGCAGACATGCACACAGAGACCAGTACAACGGGCGGAACCACCGCCACCCCAGCCCGAGAAAAAGCCGCCGCCAACGCCGGTATCACGGCAACCGCCCCCGGGCAGATGCGCGTCATCAAGCGCAACGGTACCGTCGTACCTTTCGAGGCCAGCAAGATTGCGGTAGCCATCACCAAGGCGTTCCTGGCAGTCGAGGGTGGCAACGCCGCTGCCTCCAGTCGCATCCACGAAACCGTCGCCCGGCTCACCGAACAGGTCATGTCAACCTTCCAGCGGCGTATGCCCTCCGGTGGCACCATCCACATCGAGGACGTCCAGGACCAGGTAGAGCTGTCGCTGATGCGCGCCGGGGAGCACAAGATCGCCCGTGACTACGTTATCTACCGCGAGGAGCAGGCCCGCAAGCGCGCGGCCAAGCAGGCCCTGTCACCTGCCACCCAGGCGGCGGCAGGTAATATCAGCGTTATCCAGCTCGACGGCAGCAGTGCGCCGCTCGACCTGGATCGCATCCACACTATCGTCAGCGAGGCCTGTTACGACCTGGCCGACGTCAGCGAGACCCGCATCCTCGACGAGGCCCTGAGAAACCTGTACGACGGCGTGACCGCAGCGGAGCTGAGCACCTCGCTGGTGATCACCGCCCGTACCATGATCGAACAGGAGCCCAACTACAGTTACGTGGCCGCCCGGCTGCTGTGCGACAACCTGCGGGCGGAAGCCCTGGCCTTCCTCGGCGTGGCCACCAGCGCCACCCAGTCCGATATGGCCACCCTGTATGCCCGGGCCCTGCCGGCCTACGTGGAGAAGGGCGTGGCGCTGGAGTTGCTGGCGCCAAACCTCAAGGACTTCGACCTGGAGCGCCTGGGCCAGGCCCTGCTGCCCGAGCGCGACCTGCAGTTCACCTACCTGGGCCTGCAAACCCTGTACGACCGCTATTTTATCCACAGCAACGATGTGCGTATCGAGCTGCCCCAGATATTCTTCATGCGCGTGGCCATGGGCCTTGCCACCGAGGAAGACGACAGGAATGCCCGCGCCATCGAGTTCTACGAGTTGCTGTCCTCCTTCGACTACATGAGTTCCACTCCCACCCTGTTCAACGCCGGCACCTTGCGGCCACAGCTGTCCTCCTGCTACCTCACCACGGTGCCGGACGACCTGCATGGCATCTACGGCGCTATCCAGGATAACGCCATGCTGTCCAAGTTCGCCGGGGGGCTGGGCAATGACTGGACTCCCGTACGGGCACTGGGAGCCTATATCAAGGGCACCAACGGTAAATCACAGGGCGTGGTACCGTTCCTGAAAGTGGTCAACGACACCGCGGTGGCCGTCAACCAGGGTGGCAAGCGCAAGGGAGCGGTCTGCTCCTACCTGGAAACCTGGCACCTGGATATCGAGGAGTTCGTGGAACTGCGCAAGAACACCGGCGACGACCGCCGACGCACCCACGACATGAATACCGCCAACTGGATTCCCGATCTGTTCATGAAGCGGGTATTCGACGGCGGCGAGTGGACCCTGTTCTCCCCGAACGATGTGCCAGACCTGCACGACCTCTATGGCAAGCCCTTCGAGGAGCGTTACGAGCAGTACGAGGCGATGACCCGCAGCGGCGAGCTCAAGCTGTTCAAGACCGTCAAGGCCGAAAACCTGTGGCGCAAGATGCTGGGAATGCTGTTCGAGACAGGCCACCCGTGGATGACCTTCAAGGATCCGTGCAACCTGCGCTCCCCGCAGCAACACGTGGGCGTGGTGCACTCTTCCAACCTGTGCACCGAGATCACCCTCAACACCAACAAGGACGAGATCGCCGTCTGTAACCTGGGTTCTGTCAACCTGCCCCAGCACATCGACGAAAACGGCCTCAACCTGGACAAGTTGCGCCGTACGGTGCGCACTGCCGTGCGCATGCTCGACAATGTTATCGACATCAACTACTACTCGGTGGACCAGGCGAAAAACTCCAATATGCTGCACCGCCCGGTAGGCCTGGGCCTGATGGGCTTCCAGGACGCACTGTACAAGCAGCATATTGCCTACGGTTCGGACGCCGCCGTCACCTTTGCCGACCGCTCCATGGAGGCCATCAGCTACTACGCCATCGAGGCTTCCAGCGAACTGGCCGAAGAGCGTGGCGCCTACTCGAGTTATCCCGGCTCCCTCTGGAGCCAGGGCGTATTCCCCATCGATTCACTGGACCGCCTGATCGAACATCGCGGGGCCGACTATATCCAGGTCGACCGCAGCCAGTCACTGGACTGGCCCACCCTGCGCGAGACAGTGAAGACCCGCGGCATGCGCAACTCGAATGTGATGGCGATTGCACCGACTGCGACCATTGCCAATATCACCGGCGTGTCCCAGTCCATCGAGCCGACCTACCAGAACCTGTACGTAAAATCGAACCTGTCCGGCGAGTTCACCGTGGTTAACCCCTACCTGGTCAACGACCTGAAAGCCCGCAACCTGTGGGACAAGGTCATGGTCAACGACCTCAAGTACTACGATGGCAGCGTACACGCCATCGATCGCATCCCGGGGGATCTCAAGGCCATCTACGCCACGGCCTTTGAAGTGGAGCCGCGCTGGCTGGTGGATGCCGCCAGCCGCAGGCAGAAATGGATCGACCAGGCCCAGTCACTGAACCTGTACATTAACAACGCCAACGGCAAGAAGCTGGACATTACTTACCGTATGGCCTGGTACAGCGGGCTTAAGACCACGTACTACCTGCGTTCACTGGCAGCCACCGGTACCGAGAAGTCGACCATTGAATCGGGCAAGCTGAACGCGGTATCCAAGGAAGCCGCTCCCGTGCCGGCACCGGTACCGGCGGCCTGCTCGCTGGATGACCCGGACTGCGAGGCCTGCCAGTAGGCAGGCCCCGGTACGCATAAATCGATAATGACCAGATAACAGCCAGGGGATAGCAGAAGATGTTGAATTGGGACGACTACCACAAACAGGAATCGGCACAGGCCCCCGCGGGAGCGGCGGCCAGCCGGCAGCAGCGCGCGGTCGAAGCACCCGTCATTGCCCCGGAACCCGCGGCGGCGCCCGACCCGGTGCCTGCGGTGCCGGCTGCCGGGGCCAGTAAAACCCCACCGGCCAGTCTTGCCGAGAACGTCGCGAAAGCCGTGGAAACAGTCGAGTCACTCGATGTGGCTCCCGGGCTGGAGGAGCTCGAAATGGGCGCCGCCCGCGTGTCTGTCGACGAGAAGGCCATGATCAACTGTCGCGCGGACCTCAACCAGTTGGTGCCCTTCAAGTATGACTGGGCCTGGCAGAAGTATATCGACGGCTGCGCCAACCACTGGATGCCCCAGGAAATCAACATGACCGCCGACGTGGCGACCTGGCGCAGCAAGGACGGCCTGACCGAGGACGAGCGCCGCATCGTCATGCGCAACCTGGGTTACTTCTCCACCGCGGACTCGCTGGTGGCAAACAACCTGGTACTGGCCATCTACCGCCTGATTACCAACCCCGAATGTCGCCAGTACATCCTGCGCCAGGCTTTCGAGGAGGCCATCCACACCCACGCCTACCAGTACTGCATCGAGTCGCTGGGCATGGACGAGGGCGCGGTATTCAACATGTACCGCGAGGTGCCCTCGGTAGCCAAGAAGGCCGCCTGGAGCATCAGCCACACCCACGCCCTGAGCGACCCGAACTTCAAAACCGGAACCACGGAGGACGACCAGACCCTGCTGCGCAACCTGATCGGCTTCTATGCCGTTACCGAGGGCATTTTCTTCTATTGCGGCTTCACCCAGATCCTGTCCATGGGCCGCCGCAACAAGATGACCGGCGTGGCAGAGCAGTTCCAGTACATCCTGCGGGATGAGTCCATGCACCTGAACTTCGGTATTGACGTGATCAACCAGATCAAGCTGGAAAACCCGCACCTGTGGACCGAGGCTTTCAAGCAGGAGGTCGTCCAGATGATCCTGGAAGGCACCCAGCTGGAAATAGAATACGCCCGCGACACCATGCCAAGAGGCGTACTGGGCATGAACGCCGCGATGATGGAAGAGTACCTGCACTTTATCGCCAACCGGCGCCTGTCCCAGCTGGGCCTGCCGGAGCAGTACCCTGGCGCGCAGAACCCGTTCCCCTGGATGTCGGAAATCATGGACCTGCGCAAGGAGAAGAACTTCTTCGAAACCCGGGTCATCGAATACCAGACAGGCGGCGCCCTGAACTGGGGCGATTGAGCACCACCGGAGGCGGCCCCCTGGGCCGCCGCTAACCCACGTCAGCAACCCAGAGGTTTGACATGAGCAACAGTGGCAAGAACCACACGGATACGGAAACTATCTTGATGGCTCTGGATCAAATCAGCCAGACGATTGATGTGATGACCAGCGTGGTCGGGCGCCTGCGCACCTACCTGAAACAACAGGAATCTGCGGCCGCTATCGATAAAACCCGGGAGCAGGAAGCCGAAATTCACCCGGATCGCATTATTCACTGATACCGTTTCGCGCCCCCTTTTTTACCGGGGGACCACCACCCACCCGGCTGACGCCGCCCGCACCCCACCCTGTCATTTAAGCCAGGACCCGTTCCACCCATACCGACGATGCTATCCCACGGCGCCCGCCAGCAGCGAGGCATTGCCCCCGGCGGCAGTGGTGTCGATGCAGATATGCCGCTCCAGGATACAGTAATCAGCCAGCGCACGGTTTGTGACCAGGGGAACAATAGGCCCCTCCCGTGCCGCCAGCGCCTCGCGCAGCGCTCGCGCGTCCCGCGCTGTCCCCCAGAAGGCGACAAGCGCAAAACCCGAAAGCCCGGTCAGCAGGGCCGGTTCGATACACCCGGCCAGGCTGCTTTCACCGCTTGCCAGGGGGGCTACAAGCAGCGCTGCACACCCCCGCTGCCGGGCGATGTCCGCCTGCTGGCTGGCCAGCTCCAGGGAGGGACCCAGGCACAATACGATGCCACGCGGGTACAGGGACAGGCGGTTGGATTCGCCGGTGGGCCCGGGAAGATCCCAGGTCTGGAGCGCCACCCCGGGACCCCGCCCGGTGCCGGCGGACGCCAGTGCATCGAGCGCCGCCTGCACCGCCTGTGCGCTGAGGCAGGGTGCGCCGCTCACCTCCTGTGCAGCTTCCACAGGAGAGATGGGGGCAAAGCGTTTCAGGTAGTGCGGCCCGCCGGCCTTTGGGCCGGTGCCGGACAGGCCCTCGCCACCGAAAGGCTGGGAGCCGACCACTGCACCGATCTGGTTGCGGTTGACGTAAATGTTACCGGCACGGACCCGGTGGGTCAGGCTCTCCACCCTGTCGTCGATACGCGTGTGCAGCCCGAATGTCAGCCCGTAGCCACTGGCGTTGATGGCATCCGCGACGGCGCCCAGCTCGCTGGCCCGGAAGGTGGCAATATGCAGCACGGGCCCGAACACCTCCCGCTCCAGCCCCGCAATGCCCTCCACCCGGATCAGCGTGGGGCCGACAAAGTAGCCTTGTGGCGGACGCGCCAGTTCCTTCAAAACCCGGCCTTCGCGCCGCGCGGTTGCGATGTGCTGGTCGATACCGCGCCGCGCCTGCTGGCTGATCACCGGGCCGATATCAGTTTCGAGTTGCCAGGGGTCGCCCAACTGCAGTGTTTCCATGGCGCCTGTGAGCATCCCGATAATGGTATCGGCGATATCCTCCTGCACATACAGGATGCGCAGGGCGGAACAGCGCTGCCCGGCCGACTGGAAAGCGGAGGCGAGGATGTCCCCCACGGCCTGTTCCGGCAGGGCAGTGGAATCCACCACCATGGCGTTAAGCCCCCCGGTTTCCGCAATCAGCGGGGCCCCGGGATCCAACGCCCCGGCCATCGCCCGATTGATCTGCAAGGCAGTGGCCGTCGAGCCGGTGAAACAGACACCGGTGACCCGCGGGTCCGAGGTCAGCACAGCGCCCACTGCGGGACCCGTGCCCGGCAACAGCTGCAGCACGTCCGGGGGCACCCCTGCCTCGTGCAGCAGGCGCACGGCAATCATCGCGGTGACAGGTGTGGACTCCGCCGGTTTCGCCAGCACCCCATTGCCGGCTGACAGGGCAGCCGCAACCTGGCCCGTGAAAATGGCCAGGGGAAAGTTCCAGGGCGAGATACAGGTGAACAGCCCGGCCCCGTTACCGGGCATCTGCGCTCCCTCGGCGGCATAATAGCGCAGGAAATCCACCGCCTCGCGCAATTCGGCCACAGCGTCGGGCAGGGATTTGCCCGCTTCCCGACACAGTACCGCCAGGAGTTCGCCGGTATGTGCCTCGTACAGGCCTGCCGCCCGCCGCAGCACGTCGGCGCGCTCCCTCGCCGGAAGCGCAGACCAGGGTCGCGCCAGGGCGAGGGCGGATTCAAGCTGCCCGGGGGTGGCCTCAACCACGGTTCCCACCTTGTCAGTGGGCCGCGCCGGATTGAAAATAGCCTGCGGGGGCGCCTGTGCCCCGCCAATGGCCCCGGCCGGCTCCACCTGCCAGCAGTGCCGCGCAAAAGGGGCACGTGCCGCGTCCAGGGCAGCCAGCTCCGCGGCCTCCTGCAGGTTCCAGCCCCGGGAGTTGACCCGTGCCGGGGCAAAGAGCTTACCCGGGAGTGTCACCGCCGGGTTGACCAGGCTATCGCTGTCGGCGATCGCCAGGAACGGGTCTGCCGCGATGGTGGCCGGCGGCACCTCCTCGTCCACGATCTGGTTTACAAAAGACGAATTGGCGCCGTTTTCAAGCAGCCGGCGCACGAGGTAGGCGAGCAGGTCGCGGTGCACACCCACCGGCGCGTATACCCTGCAAGCCGTCTTTTCCGCGGCCATGACCATCTCGTGCAGGGCCCCACCCATGCCGTGCAGGCGCTGGAACTCGAAGGCGCCGGCATCACCAGCAAGCGCCAGTACCGCGGCCATACTGTGGGCGTTATGCGTGGCGAACTGGGAGTAAACGCGGTCACTCATCCCCAACAGCTTTTTCGCGCAGCAGATGTACGACACATCGGTCGCGGCCTTGGTAGTGAATACCGGGAAACCGGCCAGTCCCTCGGCCTGGGCGTGTTTGATCTCACTGTCCCAGTAGGCGCCCTTGACGAGGCGGACCATCATGCGCAAACCGTACTTCCCGGTGAGCCAGTGCAGCCAGTCGATGACCGCACCCGCGCCCTTGCTGTAGGCCTGCACGACCATGCCAAATCCGTCCCAGCCCACGAGTCGACTGTCGGCGGCCACCGCCTCGATAATATCGAGGGACAGTTCCAGCCGGTCCACCTCCTCTGCATCTATCGTAAAACCCATACCCGCGGCGCGACACAGCAAGGCCAGCTCCGTGACTCGAGGCACCAGCTCGTGCATCACCCGCCTGGCCTGGCTTATCTCGAAACGCGGGTGCAGCGCCGACAGCTTGATGGAGATGCCCGGATTGCGGCGCGGGTCTTCCGATTGGCAAGCGGCGGCGACAGCCGTAATGCCCAGTCGGTATTTTTCAAAAAAGCGATCCGCATCGCGCTGGGTGAGCGCTGCCTCGCCAAGCATGTCGTAGGAATAGGTAAAACCGCATGCTTCCTGTTTGGCGGCGCGCTTCACGGCATCGGCGATAGTTTGCCCCAGCACGAACTGCGAGCCCAGCTCCTTCATGGCGCGCTTGACCGCCGTCCGGATCACCGGTTCTCCCAGGCGTCGCACGGCGCTGCGCAGGATACCGGCGACACCGCGGCTGTCATTATCATCAAGCACGCGCCCTGTCAGCATCAGTGCCCAGGTCGAGGCGTTTACCAGTGGCGAGCTGGATTGGCCGAGGTGCTCGCCCCAGGATGAAGGCGCGATCTTGTCCTCGATCAGGGCATCGATAGTGTCTGCATCGGGTACCCGCAGCAGCGCTTCTGCCAGGCACATCAGGGCCACGCCTTCATCGGTGGAAAGCCCGTACTCTTCGAGAAATACCTCCATCAGGCCAGGACGGCCCTCCCGACGCAGATCCGCCACCAGGGTTTCGGCCCTGCTTGAAATGGCGGCGCAAAGTGCCGACGGGATTGCCGCCTGCCCGACCAGCTCGTCGAGCACCTCACGCTCGGGCAGGCAGTGCAGCCGGTGAATATGGTGCCTGGGAGATGCATCTGCGGTCATGGCTACTCTCCGTGGTGCGCGCAACACGCCGAACGGTACATACTATCCCGGGACAGGGCGCGCTGGCGGCAGGCGCCGCTGTTGAAGAGAGCCGGTTACCACTGCGGGTACCCCGGGAAACTACATCTGGATCGGGCGCTCCGCATCGACTTTCCAGCATTTATTGCCAGCCGGCTGGTAAGTGATCACCATGGCCCGGCGGGAGCTGCTGGTCTTGTTGCCCTTCGAACCATGAATGACGTGGGCGTGAAAAAATATGACACTTCCCGCCGGCACTTCTATCGGCACCGGTGCAGCTCCCACAAAGCGTTCCATATCGGTATAAAGGCGATCGAGCGCGCCCTTGCCCTGGATGCCCGGCAGTATGCCGTTGGCATGACTACCCGGCACCATCCACAGGCACCCGTTTTCCACCGTCACATCATCGAGATAGATCTGCAGGCTCAGTAGCTGGTCGACTGCCCTGCCATCCAGCGCAAAATAGGGGCTGTCCTGGTGTAGCGGGAAGGGTGCACCTTGCGGCCGCTTGAAATTGAGCTTGTCGGTAAACAGGGAAAGCCGGTCAACGCCCAGGATGGACTTGGCCGGCAACCACAACCTGGGGTCGTCGATAAGGTGTTCCAGGTCGGGATGCAAAAAAAGGAAGGGCTCCATCGAGCGGATATCGGTACTGCCATCGCGCCACTCCCACTTCACCAGTGAACCGTCAAGCAGCTGGTAACGCTTGTCGTCAACAGCCTCGAGTTGCGGTGCACCTTCGGCCTGCGCCAGCGTATTCATACGCTGGTGGATCGACTCTACTGCGTCGCGCCAAACCTGCAACTCCGCGGCGGAAAACACGCCTTCGCGGACAAAGTATCCCTGCGAGCGAAACAGCGCCAACTCGGCTTTCGAGGCCGGCAAGGCTGCCGCAGGAGGTGCGCTAAAAAGACCACGAAACCTGGTCCGGAGGGCATTGAGCATGATCCCGATTTTCCCGACTGTAAACAGGGGTATTCTGCCATACGCCATGACCCGAATACAGCGTCGATCCGCGGCAGCCGCGCCGGCGGGCAGACATTGAAAAGGCTTCAATTTCCGGGAAACTTCTTTTATGGTGCACACGGGCCGCGAGTCGGCAAGCGCCCAAGCCAATCTGTCGGAACGACCATCACAAGGATACTTATGGCATCGAGCAGCCTACCTGACCCCATCGACTCCCGCATGTGCGGCCTCATGGACGCCGTAATGGGAGGCTGGTACCAGCAGGACAGCAACGAGTTGTTCGAGGGCTTCCCCATAAGTGCCCAGGACTCGGTTCTTGACTTCGGTTGCGGTGCTGGTGGCGCCGCCATTTTCTGCGGCAAAATCGGCGCGGACATCTATTTTGCGGACTCGATTGGGGAAAGGCTGGATTCACTCGAACAGCGGCTGCATGAAACGGCTGCCCGCGGCGTTCACAAACGCCTGATTACCGATGCGGCCCTGGATATTCCCGATAACACTGTCAGCCGGGTAATCGCCATGGAGGTACTCGAGCATACCCCCAACCCGCATGAAATCGTTGCGGAACTTGTGCGGGTCGCAAAGCCGGGCGCGTTGTTTCTGCTGACTGTTCCTGATTCACGAGGCGAGGAACTGCAAAGACAGGTGGCCCCCGCCAGTTATTTCAGCGCGCCCAACCACATCCAGGTCTTTGACCAGGAGTCATTCACCCAGTTGGTAGAAGGTGCCGGATTGACGATTGAGCGGTATTTCAACCAGGGCTTCTACTGGTTGATCTGGCTGTGCTTCAACTGGGTCTCCCGGCGGGAGCAGGGCCTCGAACTGGAGGGCATCGCCCAGGACATCATCACGCCCCCCTACAACGAGCTGAGCCAGTTGTGGAGCACCACCTGGCACCGGCTGCTGAAGACCCAGGGGGGGCCTGAGCTAAAACACATCCTGGACAAGCTCATGCCGTTAACCCAGGGGGTCATAGCCCGCAAGGCATAAGTGGGACCCTGCTGTCCGACGGGGTTCAATCGAGACTGATACTGCCGTGGCTTTGCAGGGAAGCATCCACAGCAAGCCAGGGCAGCCCCAGCTCCCGCAACCAGGCCAGCGCCTCGGCTTCAGGCTTGAGCATGGCGATGGTGGCACTGCCGCCGGCCACGAGGCACTGCCCGGCAATAATACTCACCGCCGCCAGGCCCTGCACCGGCCAACCGGTGACGGGGTTGAGGATGTGTCCGTAACGCCTGCCATCGACCACCAGGCAGCGCTCGTAGTCACCGCTGCTGGCAAGGCCGCCCGCAGCGAGGCTGGTATGCGCGATGGCGCGGTCCTTGTCCCGGGGGTGGCGTATTCCAACAGACCAGGGTTGCGCGACCGAACCCGCCCCCACCACTGCCATATCGCCGGCCAGGTCCACCAGGCCCCTGTCGATGCCGTGACGCGCCAGCACGGCGGCCGCACTGTCAGTGGCGTATTCTTTCACGCAGCCGCCGAAGTCGATTTCCATACCCGGCCGGGGCAGGTGCACGGCACCCGTATCCCACTCCACCCGGTCCCAGCCGATAAGCGGCAGCAGCGCCTCGATGGCCTCAGGTGCGGGCAAGCGGCGGGACTTGAAATCCCAGGCACGGCGCAGGATACCGGCGGTGAGATCGAACAGGCCGCCACTTTGCTGCCACAGCGTGTCGGCGAAACCCAGCAGGCCGGCGGTTTCCTCGTCGACAGCCACTGGCGTTCGGGTACCGGCAGCGCGATTGATGCGACTGGTCAGGGAGTCGGGCAGGTAGCGGCTGTATTTTTGCTCGAGCCGGCCAACCTCCGCCTCGCAGGCGGCAATGGCCCGCGCCGCCCGGGCATCATCGCTGCAATCGAAGCGCAGGCGGCAGGGACCGCCCATGGCCCGGAAGCGATGGTCAAAGTGCAGTGCGGCCACGCTGATCCCGGGGCTTACTTGAAGATATAGTCCAGGCCAAAAGAGTAGCGCCAGTAGTTGAGCAGGGCCGGCGATTCGTCGCCGTTATAGAGGCCCCAGCTCTCATCGCTCTCATAGCGCTCGCCGACGGCGGTGATCGCCCAGTTCCCGATCTCATGCCGCAGGCGCAGGCCGGCGGAAATGGCGCCGAAGGCGGACAGGCGATAATCGTCCGCGTAATAGCGCGTGTCCAGGTCGGCCACATTGGCGAAGAAATCCGCCTCGCCCTGGGTGTAATAGCGCAGGAAGGGGATCAGCTGGGTGCTTTCACCCAGGTTCTGGTGCCATGACAGGTTCAGGGTATGTGACGCCACGCCCCAGTCGTCATCGAAATAGCGGTAATCCGCCTGCAAGGCGCCGTCGGGCCAGCTAAAATACTGCCGGTAGCCGGTACTTGCAGTCCACTCGTTGCGCTCACCGGGCCGCTTGTCATGCAACTTGTACGGGTCCGTGAGAAAACCGTCGCGATAGGTATAACTGAGGCCGAAACGCACGATCGCATTCTTGCTGATAATACGGCTCACCCCGACCCAGGCAGAGCTCGTGTCCTTGTCCGCCTTGCGTGTGTTGGTAGGCACCGATCCCTGGGTGGGCTCTATATTGTCGCTGGAATAGCTGACCGCCCCGCTGTAGGTGGTGAGGCCGTCGGCGCTGTTGAAGGCGCCGTCCAGTGCCAGTGCGTTGGAGTCGTAATCGTCCTCGTCAGAGCGCACGTAATTCACACCGGCATTGCCGCGGTCATAAAAGTAACGCGTGGTAACGCTGACTTCCGTGCGGGTGTCCTCGATACTCGCCCCGCTCATGACGACCTTGGGGCCGCCGTCCAGGCTCTGGCCCACGAACCAGGGCGACGCGCCGCTCATGTCTTCCCACTGCACGTCCACCGCCACCGACCAGCTGTCGGCCACGGGAGCGAGCAGGTGGAACTGGGCGGCGTCGATATCATAGCGCTGGCTGCTGCCGCCGAAGGTCTTGCTGCCCCGGGTGTCGTCCTCCTCGTACTTGCTGTAACGCATGCCGAGTTCAGTGTACTGCGGGGGTGCATCGGCCTGAACCCCCTGGTAGGCGGGCAACAGCAGGGCACTGGAAGTCAGCGCCAGCAGCGCGGGGTGTTTTTCAGCTGGACGGGCGGCCATCAGTTACACCCGCAGCCGCCGCCCGCGGCACCCTGGCCGCCGGAGGACGCTTCCTTGCTGGCATTGATCTGGGCCTGCAGGCTGCTTTCCATGGGATCCGACTGCCACTGCATCTCCGGCTTGGCGAGGGTGCCCCGCTCCCAGGGCTGCACGGTTTCGCAACCGCACAGGCACAACATCACGAACAGGCAGGTCAACTGCTTCACTGTTATTATTCTCCCAACAACTTGATTATGGCGTCGCGCAATGCAGCGCCGTCGCTCTTGCGATAGCCCTGGTGAACCAGGCGTACGGTACCAGCGCGGTCGATAAGATAAGCCGTGGGCATGCCCAGGATGCCATAGGCGGCAGGGGTGGCACCCGCGGCGTCCCGGACCACCGGGTAGCTGACCGGGACCTGCTCCAGGAAGCGCAGCGCATCGGGCTCAAACTCATCCACGTTTACCGCCAGCACCTCGAAGCCCCGGGGTCCTAGCTCCAGCCGCAGCTGCTCCAACTGCGGGAATGACACCCGGCAGGGTCCGCACCAGGAGGCCCAGAAGTCCAGGTAAACCACCTTACCGCTCAGGGAGGTCAGGCTCAGTGAGCCGGGCCGCCCTGCAGATAACAGGGGCAGGTCAAATGCGGGCGCACCCTGCCCCTCCTGGACGGCAATGGCAGGCAGGGCGAGACTGGCAAGCAGGCACAGCAGCGCCCACCGATTCACGGCGATGTTCAGCGCTCGACCTCCAGTTCCAGCAAGGTCCAGCTGTTGTAGCCGTGGTTGTGCAAGTGGAACTCCACCGCACTGCCCGCGGGAACATCAAAGCCCACCGGGATCCGCAGGTCGTAGATATCCGCTTCACTGGGAATATCGACCGCAGCTTCCCACACCGGCTTGCCGGCCAGCGAGACGGCGACATGGGCCCGGGCGGGTTTTTCGAACGCAAGATCCGCATGCCACAGTACCAGGTGCAGCGTATCGCCGGCCTTGACGCCGTTCAGGCTGGGTTGCACGAGCGACAGGTAGTTGCAGTAGCCGGTTTCCACTTCCAGCGCGCCGTCTTCGCTATACCAGCTGCTGGATGGACACTGGAAGTCCGCCGGGCGGTGGCCGGCAAAACTGTCCGCCGCCGTGGTCTGCTCGGTCCAGGCATCAACATCCACCAGGCTTGAAGCCGCGGCGGCGGCACCCTGCGCCACTTCGATCTCGACTGACTGTTCGATACCCAGGGCGTGGTGGTCACTGCCGCGCAGGCTCACCCGCAGGGTATGCGGGCCGGGCTCGACATCCTCGGGCAGCTGGTAAAAATAGCTGCTGTCCCAGGCGGTAAGATGCTCAGCGCTGTCATCGTCGGTATCCAGGTACACGTGGTAATGCCCTTCGTAAACCTGGCTATGGTCATCCGCGACGGCGCTGTGCTCCGACCCGTCATGCAGGGCTGGATCGCTGTGATCGTGCATACCGGGGTCGTGCAGGCTGAAATTATTGAACAGCAATTTCAGCGGCACCAGATCACCCGCGGCAAAGCGCTGGCGGTAGACCGGTGTTTCGATGTGCACCGTGGGTGCGTAGCTGTAATCGTAGCCTTCCTCAGGCCGGGTCATCAGCACAGAGTAAAGGCACATCTCATCGCCGGTGCCGTCGCCCCACTCGATGTACTTCGCCAGCTGCTGGACGCCATCGACAATATCCTGGTTGGCCTGGGTATTGTCCCAGTTGCACTCCAGCTTGATGCGATCGCCCGGCTCCATCAGCAATTCCCGCTCAAAGCGATAGGTACTCTGCCAGTTGAAATCCCAGTCCCGGACATCGAGCATCACCTGCTCGGTGCCGTTCTTGCGCAACAGCGTGAGACGGCCACTCTTCCCACGGGTATGCATATGCAGAAAACCATTGTGCATCACCCAGGGGTCGCCGGAGCCAATACCCGCCGGCTGGCCCCGAATCAGCCCCAGCACACTGGTGCCCAGGGTAAATTCGTGATGGGCATCGGGATCACCCGCGGCGATAGGCATTCCACCGGGTGCCAGCCACCTCGGATCCGTTATGAGGAAAGAGCTGGAGGGTCGCTCCACCTCGGCGGCCGTTTCCACCAGGACAGTGGACTGGTCCGGCTTGGGCTCGGCCACCAGGGTGTTGTAGTGCATCTGCACGATCATGACCGAACCCGGCTTGACCCCGATACCCGTACCCTTTGGCGGCGGCTCGCGCCCGGCGCCGGGGACCCAACCACCAATCTGGCGAGGCAGGGCCGCGCCGCCGATACCGCCCATGCCAAGGCAATGCCAGCCCGGGCGACCGTCCTCGCCGTCCGCGGCATAATAGGTCGCCGCATCCTGCGGTTCGGCGATGGACACGATGACGTGGTGAACCTCGTCTATCTTGTCGGGAATCACGTCCACACCCGTCACATAGGCGAACTCCTCCAGCGGCCACTCGATAGCGAAACAGCGGTGGTCGTCCGGCCGCAGGGTGGGTGTATACGCCTGCGGCAGGGCCAGTCGCAGGTTGTAGTCATCCGTACTCTTCACGACCTTGCGCGGCGGTGCCACATAATCGCCCGGGTTCCCCTCCGCCAGGCTTCCCTGCAGCCAGCTCAGCAATATGAACTTCTGCTCGGCGGTAAGGGCGCGGGCATCGGCAAAGCCCGTATAACCCTCGGTCGGGTGCCAGGGCGGCATGCTGCCGTTTTCGACAGCAAATACGGCAGCTGCCCTGACGGACTTGACGCGATCATAGGTATCCAGCGGGAAGGGCGCGATACCGCCCTCCTCGTGGCAGTTGACACATTTTTCCTCGATGATGGCGCGGGCGTCGGCCTGGTAGGTATAAGCACCCGCCAGCTGGCGCAGGGGTTCCTGCGAGGGATCGCCCTTGGGCGCCCCGGCATTCAACCAATCCAGCAGCAGGCCTGTTTCGGTGGCGGTCGGACCCGCGTACCCCTGTGGCGGCATGGTGCCGTTTTCCAGCACGTAGATCAGCGCCGAGCGTTTCGCCAGTACCTGGTTGTAGGATTCCAGGGAGAACGACGCCAGGGTGCTGTCCTGCGTGTGGCAGGCAACACAGTAGCGCTCGATCAGCGGCTTCGCGGTGCTGTACCAGGAAACCGCAGGCGGGGGACTGGTACTGTCCGAACCGCCCGTGGCCTGGCCACTGACAGTGGATGAATCACCTCCACCGCCGCCACCACAGGCAGAGAGGACCAGGCACACGGGCAGGGCTGCCCGGCGCAAATATTCGGGTAGGGTAGTCATAGCGCGCGAAATTAGCACAAGCCGGGCCACAAGTCAGCCGGCAGGCCCCTTGCGCCAGGGTGAATATTGCGCAACGCACACGCGACTGGCCACCCTGCGCGCATCGCGGTTTCCATCACCGGTAACAGGCCCGGGAGAATCGGCAGGCACCTGCCGGATCGCCATGTTGTCAGTGTAAACTTTTGATTCCCTCCGAACGCCTGGCCCGCTACAATACCCGCCCCCGCCGGGGACCGCGCCAATGTAAGCTGCGGACCACCACGGCGACTTCCACCCACCAGAACCTGACATCTACAGGACATCGATATGATCTACCGCAGTGACTCTCTCTCGGTGAAGCGCCTGGACGGCGATATCGCCGAATTGAATTTCGATTTGCAGGGCGAATCCGTCAATAAATTCGACCAGCAGACCGTGGCCAGCCTGACGGCGGCGCTGGACGCACTCGAAGCCGAGTCGGGCATCAAGGGCCTGCTGGTCACCAGCGCCAAACCCGTATTCATCGTGGGCGCCGACATCACCGAATTCACCAGCCTGTTCGGCGCCGGCAAGGACGAGATCAAGCCCTTCACCGGCACCAATAACGCCAACTTCAATCGCCTGCAGAACCTGCCCTATCCCAGCTGCGTCGCGATCAACGGCGCCGCCATGGG
>JAHEBM010000116.1 GCA_024642245.1 Haliea sp. | reverse complement strand
ACTTGAGTTTTCCCACCAAATCCGTACTATACGCAGCTCCTTTCGGGGCCGTTAGCTCAGTTGGTAGAGCAGTTGGCTTTTAACCAATTGGTCGCTGGTTCGAATCCAGCACGGCCCACCATTCAAATAAAAATGCCGCCCCTCGTGGGCGGCATTTTTATTTGTGCGGCGGGTCCGTCTGGAGCGAGCCACCGTTCGAAAAATTGCGCCAGCAATTTAGACGCCGCAGCGCAGCGAAGGCGCCCCGCAGGGGTAAAAGCGCGGGAGGCAACCGCGCTTTTATCAATCCAGCACGGCAGCGCCCGCAAGGGCGCCAGAGGTATGTGATCAATCCAGCACGGCCCACCAATTTCCCCGGGGGGCGGTATCAACATCACCTGCGGAAGCTTCGCCGGCCATGTCGATGTCGGTATCACGCTTGCGCCGGACATGGTGCCCGGTCCCTGGAGTATCATCGACGGACTGCACAAGGCCCTGGCGGATTACCTGGCACTAGGAAAAAAGCCTCTGCGAAAGCCAAACCCAAACACAAGCCCAAGCCCAAGCCCGGGAAGAGGTAGTCTCGACCACGAAGCACTGGTCGGCCTCGTCGCCAACAGGGTTAAATCAGTTAACCAGCTTGTTAAGCTGTCGCACCAGCTTGCTTACCTCTTGCGCTTCCAGCGCAGTCTGCTCGCGTCGTATCCCCTGGAACAGCAACCTCGTGAGCTGATCAGCATCGGCCTCTACGTCCAGGGGTTCACCGGCCGAGAGTGATGCCCACAGGGCGTGTTCGATACCGCCGTAGAGAGCGTTGCGGACCATTACCGCGGAGGTGTCCTCGCGCAGTTCGCCACGGGAGATACCACCCTGGATAACATCAACCAGGGATTGCGTGTACTGGCGATTCAGGTGACGTATGTTGAGCGTCATTTCCTCATCGAGTTCACGGGATTCGCGCAGGATAACGCCACAGAAAGCAGCATTCTCGCTGACCACTCCCAGATGGAAGCGGACGATGAAGTACAGGCGGTTTCGGGTACCTTCAATGGCTGCGAGACCGTCACGCACGCCACCGGTAATGTTCTCGTAGAACTGCTCCACCAGCCTCAGAACGAGGGCTCGTTTGCTGGGGAAATAATGGAATACCGTACCTTCGACCACCCCGATATCTGCCGCGATATCCGACATTTTTGCTTTTTCATAGCCGTCGCGCTCAAATATTTTTCTCGCAGCCAATAGAATCGAGGCGGTGCGGAGCTCTCGGGAGCGCCGGGGTTTTCTGGCGACTTTGGGCTTATTCATTCAAACAGGTCCACTATATTGAGTTTAGCTTAATATAAGGATGTATTATGGACCTCAAAGGCCAATTATGAAATAAATTCTATCAATATATTGAGTAACACTCAATATATTGATATGGTGGCGCCTGACTCAATGTCCTGGACGCCACAATGCCAGCATATATATCGAAAGTAACTCCCTCCTCAGCCGATTTTGAGCAAAACCGGTCGAACATGCTGGGGCTGGTGAAGCGTTTGCGCGGCTTGGAGCAAAGGGCGGTCATCGCATCGGACAGGCGGCGCCCCACGTTTGAAAAGCGGGGGCAGATCCCGCCACACGAGCGCATTGCCCGGTTGCTGGACCCGGGCCTGCCATTTTTGCGTTTGCATACCCTGGCCAATTACCTGGTCGAGGATGAAAATCCTGATACCAGCGTCCCCGGCGCCAGCATGATCGCCGGTATTGGTTTTGTGCGCGGTGTGCGTTGCATGATCTGGGCCGATGACAGTGGTATTCGAGCGGGCGCCTACACGGTCAAAACAGTGTCCACAGCGCTCAGTATCCAGGAGATTGCCCTGCGCCAGAAGTTGCCCCTCATTCACCTGGTGGAGAGCGCAGGCGCAAACCTGATGGATTTTACCGTAGAAAACTGGGTCAGCGCTGGAGCGGTCTTTCGCAATCTTGCGCGGTTTAGCGCAGCGGGTATTCCCACCGTTACGGTACTGCATGGTCCGTCAACGGCCGGCGGCGCCTACATGCCGGGAATGTCCGATTACGTGATCGGTGTGAAGCACAATGGCCTGGCGGCTTTGGCCGGCGCAGCGCTGGTACGCGCAGCCACCGGGGAGGTAGCCGATGAAAGGCAACTGGGTGGTTCCGAAATGCACGCCAGCGTGTCCGGGCTGGTGGAATATCTGGCCGAGGATGACGCGCATGGCCTGGCTATGGCACGCGACGTCATCGGACGGCTGGATTGGAACGAGGGCGTATTGCCTGGAAAGGAAAAGCCCTATGCGGTACCGCGCCACCCGGTCGATGAGTTGGCAGGTGTGGTTCCCACGGACTACAAGGTGTCCTACGACGTTCGTGAGTTGCTGGTTCGTATTGCGGATGGCTCGGATTTTGACGAGTTCAAACCGCGTTACGGCACGGCTACCGTCTGCGTACACGCCAGTATCATGGGGATACCCTGCGCGATCATCGGCAACAATGGTCCCCTGGACCCCGACGGTGCCACCAAGGCTGCACAATTTTTCCAGCTTTGCGACCAGTCGGAGTTGCCCATCATCTTCCTGCACAACATCACCGGCTACATGGTCGGCACTGAGTATGAGCAGGCTGGCATGATTAAACATGGAGCCAAGATGATCCAGGCGGTTACCAACGTACGGGTACCCAGGATAAGCCTCGTTGTGGGCGGCAGCTTTGGAGCGGGTAACTATGGCATGTGTGGATTCGCTTACGAGCCCGACTTCCTGTTTGCCTGGCCGAATGCGGCCACCCATGTCATGGGCGGTGAGCAGGCCGCGAAAACCATGACCCAGGTGGCAGAGATGACCGCTGAGCGTCGTGGGGAAGAGCCCGATAGAGCAGCCCTGGAAGAACAGGAACGGCGTATTCAGGCGCATTTTCACCGCCAGGAAAACGCATTCTATACCGCTGGACGCAACCTAAGTCACGGGGTTATCGATCCTCGCGATACGCGTAAGGTCCTGGGCTTCACCCTGGCCACATGTCTTGAGGCGAGGCGCCGCGAAACACAGTCAAACAGCTTTGGCGTGGCGAGGTTCTGATGAAAGCGTTCAATTCGGTGTTAGTGGCTAACCGCGGTGAAATCGCCTTACGGATCATGCGGGGGGCGCGATCGATGGGATTGCGGACAATCGCCGTATACTCCGACGCGGACGCGCAGGCGCCACATGTCAAATACGCAGACGATGCTGTCTACCTGGGTGCTTCTCCTGCCGCCGAATCTTACCTGGTCGCAGAAAAAATTATCGCGGCGGCGAAATCATCGGGGGCGGGCGCCATACACCCCGGCTATGGGTTTCTCTCGGAAAATGCTGACTTTGCCAGAATGACAGAAGCGGCGGGGCTGGTTTTTATCGGGCCTCCGGCAACTGCCATCGAAGTTATGGGCGACAAGGCTGTCAGCAAGCGAGCCATGATCAGCGCGGGAGTTCCCTGCGTACCCGGATACCAGGGGAGCGAGCAGTCTGATGAGCGTCTTTTGGCCGAAGCAGGCGAAATCGGCTTCCCGTTGATGGTGAAAGCGGCCGCAGGTGGGGGTGGCAGGGGTATGCGCCTGGTCCATAACGCCGACACCCTGGCTTCTGCGATATCCACAGCGCGCTCGGAAGCAAAGAATGCATTCGGGTCCGATGAGCTGATTATCGAGAAGGCCATAATCCGCCCGCGACATGTCGAAATACAGGTATTTGCAGATCACCACGGCCGGGTAATTCACCTGGGCGAACGGGACTGTTCGGTTCAGCGCCGACACCAGAAGGTTGTGGAAGAGTCGCCGTGTCCGGTGATGACACCCGAACTGCGCGAGCGGATGGGAAGCGCGGCTGTAGAGGCCGCCCGTGCTGTCGACTATGTGGGGGCAGGTACCGTCGAATTTCTGCTGGATGAAAGTGGGGGTTTCTACTTTCTGGAAATGAATACGCGCTTGCAGGTTGAGCACCCGGTCACGGAGATGGTCACTGGTACAGACCTGGTTGTCATGCAATTGGAGGTGGCACAGGGCCGGGCTCTGGCTTTCAGCCA
>JAHEBM010000002.1 GCA_024642245.1 Haliea sp. | reverse complement strand
TCGATTTTGAAACCCGGCTCACCTATAAGCGCAACGCCGCCGAGCTGCTTGAGCGCGAACTGGCAAAGCCGGGCTACCGCTGCAGCCCCATCACCCTCGGCGCGAACACCGACCCCTACCAGCCCGTTGAAAAAGAACACCGGATCACCCGGCAGCTGCTCGAGGTGCTACAACGCCGGCGGCACCCGGTGGCGATCATCACCAAGGGAGCACTGGTTACCCGCGACGTCGATATCCTGGCGGAGATGGCGGCCGATGGCCTGTGCTCGGTCGCCATCAGTGTTACCACGCTGGACCCGGAGCTGAAACGGCTGCTGGAACCGCGGGCGGCCTCAGGACGCGCCCGACTGGCCGCCATGGAAGCCCTTGCAGCCGCCGGCATTCCGGTCACACTGCTATTTGCCCCGGTCATTCCAGCGCTCAACGACCGGGAGATGGAAAGCATATTGGCCCGCTCCAGTGCTGCGGGCGCCAGCTCCGCCGCGTACATGCTGTTGCGCCTGCCACTGGAAATACGTGACCTGTTTTTCGAATGGCTGCACCAGCACTATCCGCTGAGGGCAGAACATGTCATAAGCGTGCTGCGCCAGAGCCGTGGCGGGAACGATTACGACAGCCGCTTCGGCCACCGCATGCGCGGCACGGGTACGTTTGCCGAGTTGCTGTCACAACGTTTCAGGGTGGCCTGCAGGCGGCTGGGACTTGAACCCGGGGAAGGCACTCATGGCGGTCGCACTGACCTGTTCACAGCAATGGCAGCCGCTCGCGGGAACAGCAGCCCGGACGAGGCCGGGCAAGTCGAGATGTTCTGAATACCCGCCCGGGGTCAGGGATGGGCGGAAGGATAAAACAGGTTTCGCCAGCTTGCGCGCTGGAAAGGTTGCCACTGGTCCGGATGAGTGGCCAGCCGCTCGGCTACCAGGAACCAGATAGCCGGGTTCAGGGTCATGCCACAATGGCTGCCGCGCACCTGTATGTTCTGGCTCCGCTGGTGCCCATCGTGTTGCACGGTAGTCTGCCAGTTGACGATGCCGTCGCCCTTGGAGTAGATCGAGGTCACCGGCACAGGGGGCGCCTCGTGAATCGTACCCTGGTCGATAGGCAGGCCCTCGGACGGATTCAGCGCCGTAAAAAGCCGGGCGGGCACTGAGGCGCTCATGCGGCCGCGGCCGAAAGGGCTGCCCAGGGATATCACCTGGCGCACCTTGTCCGGGTACTCACGCGCAAGTTCCCGGGCGAATATCCCACCGAGGCTGTGGCCCACCAGCGAAATCGGGCCGCTGTGGTGCTCGCACAACGACAGCAGGCGCTCTCGCAAACCTTCCAAAACACCGCTGCGGGGACCCAGGTTGCGACCCAGTCCCCAGCCGTGCACCGAATAATTGAGCCCGCCGAGGAAACGTCGCATCGCCGCGTTATAGCCGTCATCCCCCATGAAACCGGGCAGCAGCATGACCGCGTGACCATCTCCCAGGGGAGCAATCTGGCGCAGGCGTTTACGGCTGAGATTGAGGGTGAGAATTTCCAGTATGGCCCGGTGGGCTTCGGTCAGCGACAGCAGCGCACTGGGAGGTGATACGTGCGGTTCGGGTGCGTTCATCGCAGCGTACCCGCCGAACCCGACTCATATCGCTTCCCGCCAGCAACCATTGACTCCACCCCACGGCCAACCTAATGGCACGAGCATAGCCAATATTTTTGGGCGGCGAAAGCCCCCGGCCACGGCGGGCCGAAGCGGGCTTACAGGCGGGAAAATTCCTTGTTGAGCTCGTACTGGCGCGACGTGACGTAGGACTCCATGTCCTGCACCCGGCTGAGCGCCGCGTCGAGGCGCTCCCTGGCACGCTTGAGCCGCTCGCTGCTGCTGTCGGCGTAGCGAAATACCTTGCGCGGACGATAGTCGTGGTAGCGCTCGTCGTACTCCATCTCGACTGCGGCTTCCTCGTACCGGGGCTGTACGTCGACGCTGCCGGCGGCGCTCCAGCGGCTGGGGCGCGGCGCCATCAGAATCCAGGCACCCAGGTAGACCCACAGGGCCAGCGTCCCGGTGAATATAAAGGCGCCAACCCACATCAGGCGCACGACCCAGCGCGCGATATCCCAGTGATCGGCCAGCCCGGCGCAAACCCCGGCTATCTTGCCATCACGTGTGTTGCGATAAAGATTCATGCCCCAACCGCTGCGTTTGCGGGCGTGAAAACTGTGATTTGTGCGTCGATCATTCATACCCTACTCCTTGCCCGTGCGCTGTTCGCCGCCCTGACGGTCAACCTGCCGCCGCCATTCCCGGTGGTCCGCGTCGAGGATGGATTCCAGCGCCTCGATCCGGTCGGTCAATTTATCTACTGTCACCAGCATATGTTCTACCGACTCCCGGTCCTCCCGGGTCAGGCCACGTGAAGCCCTGTTCACACTGCGGTAATGCATGGTGAGCCACATCGGCGCCACGATAACCAGGAACAGGATGGTCGGGACAAACATGAACTTCCAAAATTCCATTGCTTCGATCCTTGGGCAGCGTCTTGCGTATGATCATGCTGCCATTATTGGTGCATTTAGCCAATTGGCCTGGCGCCTGGGTTCAGCGAGTTTCACTGCCGCCCATCTCGGCCTTGAGCCGCTCCAGCTCGTCGGTGATGCGGGCGTCCTGCTGCAGCGAGTCAATCTCCGATGCCAGGTCCGTAGACACCTCGCGCCCCAGGTCCATGGACTCGAGCTGGCTCTCCAGGTTATCCATGCGTCGCTCGAAGTACTCGAAGCGCTGGAACGCACTATCGAGTGCATCCCGGTGCATCTGCCGCTTCACCTTGATGCGCGACTCGACGGTCTTACTGCGCATCAGCATCGCCTTCTGCTTGGCCTTGGCATCGCCGAGCTTCTGCTGCAACTGGGCCACTTCATCGTTCAGCTGGGCAATGTGTTCGTCGGTGGCCTGCAGTTCCCCCGCCACCACGGCGACCTCTTCCTCGATGGCACGCTTTTCCTGCAGGGCCGCCCTCGCCAGGTCTTCGCGCTCCTTGCTGATCGCAAGGCGGGCCTTGGCCTCCCAGCCACTCGCCTCCTCCTGCACCTGTTCCAGGCGCCGGGCTGCCGCCTTGCGGTCTGCCAGAACCCGGGCCGAGGAGCTGCGCACCTCGACCAGGGTGTCCTCCATCTCCTGGATGATGAGGCGGATCATCTTCTCGGGATCCTCCGCCTGGTCCAGCATGGCATTGATGTTGGAATTGATGATGTCGGTCATGCGGGAAAAAATACCCATGGTGAGTCTCCTGTGTGCCTGGTCTGTTGAGCCGGACTTTTGCCCCGCTGTGCACTTACCAATACAGGATACGTGCCAGATATCGTAACTTGCTGTTTTTACCGCACTATTTCGTCAACGCCGGCCCCGGGAGCACGCGATCTTCCAAAATTCTGGTCTATTTTACCTTTATATTGGTTTTTTACACCTTACTAAATGGTATATTACACCCATGAGAACGCAAACCAGCATCATCGGCAATTCGGCGGCCCTGGCCACGGCCCTGGACCAGGTATCGCGGCTGGCGGGTATCACCAGGCCCGTGCTGGTGCTGGGGGAACGTGGCACGGGCAAGGAACTGGTGGCCGAGCGCCTGCACTACCTCTCCGGGCGCTGGGACGCGCCCCTGGTCAAGGTCAATTGCGCGGCGATAGCCGACAGCCTGCTGGAATCGGAATTATTCGGCCACGAGGCAGGCGCCTTCACCGGTGCCACGCGGAGCCAGCGGGGTCGTTTCGAGCGGGCGGACGGCGGGAGCCTGTTCCTCGACGAGATTGCCACCATGTCACTGCGCCTGCAGGAAAAACTGCTGCGAGTGGTGGAATACGGCGAGTTTGAGCGCCTGGGTGGGCAGCAGACACTGCGGGTAGACGTCCGGGTCATTGCCGCGACCAACCTCGACCTGAAACAGCAGGCGGCGGAAGACCGCTTTCGCAGCGACCTGCTCGATCGCCTGAGCTTCGACGTGGTACACCTGCCGGCACTGCGCCAACGCCCGGAGGATATTCCCGAACTGGCGGGACATTTTGCCGTGCAGATGTGCGCGGAGCTGGGCTGGGAGCTGTTCGCGGGATTTACCCCCAGGGCCATGAGCACACTGCTGGAGCACCCCTGGCCCGGCAATGTGCGGGAGCTCAAGAACGCTGTGGAGCGCTCGCTCTATCGCTGGGGGAACCCGCAGGAAGCTGTCGACGAGATGGTAATCGACCCGTTCGTATCCCCCTTCGCGGAGTCACCACCGGCACTCGCGGCGAGCACTGCGCCGCCCGAACCCGGGCCCCCTGCGCTTTTCAGCGAGCGCATGGAGCTTATCGAGCGGCAGTTGCTGCAGGAAGCGCTGGCACAGCACGGCCACAGCCAGAAGCGCACCGCCGTGGCCCTGGGCCTGAGCTACGACCAATTGCGCCACCTGGTGCGAAAGCACGACCTGGGTAGGCGCAAGCGGCGCAAAAATCTGTAATAATCCACGACCGCAAAAAACCTTAAAAGGAAACACACCATGCAGCTTTCCCTCTCCGACCCGGGCCTGCTCAAAAACCAGGCCTATGTCGACGGCCAATGGATAGACGCCGATGACGGTGCACGCTTTGCCGTCACCAATCCCGCCAACGGCGAGCTGATCACCGAGGTGGCAAAAGTGGGCGCGGCAGAGACAGCCAGGGCCATCGCCGCGGCCAGCAGCGCCATGCGGGAATGGGCACGCAAGCCCGCCAAGGCCAGGGCTAACATCCTGCGCAAATGGTTTGACCTGATGATGCTGCACCAGGAAGACCTGGCGATTATCATGACCATCGAGCAAGGCAAGGTACTGGCGGAGTCCCGGGGCGAGGTCGCTTATGGCGCCGCCTTCGTCGAATGGTTCGGCGAGCAGGCCAAGCGGATCGACGGTGACGTGATCCCGGGGCCCTCCCCCGACAAGCGCATTGTCTGCATAAAACAGCCCGTGGGCGTTGTCGCCGCGATTACCCCCTGGAACTTCCCCAACGCGATGATTGCCCGCAAGGCCGCCCCCGCGCTCGCGGCGGGCTGCACGATCGTCATCAAGCCCGCCAGCGAAACACCCCTGTCCGCCTTCGCCATGGCAGAGCTGGCCGAGCGGGCGGGCGTGCCCGCCGGTGTCATCAACGTGGTGGCCGGCGGCTCAGCGGATATCGGCGGCGAACTGACCTCGAACCCCCTGGTGCGCAAGCTGACTTTCACGGGCTCCACACCCGTGGGCAAGATGCTGGAGGCACAATGTGCCGCCACCATGAAAAAGACCTCGATGGAACTCGGTGGCAACGCGCCCTTTATCGTGTTCGACGATGCCGACCTGGATGCCGCGGTACAGGGTGCCATGATCTCCAAGTACCGCAATGCCGGCCAGACCTGCGTCTGCTCCAACCGGCTGTTCGTGCAGGATGGCGTCCACGACGCCTTCGTGGAAAAGCTGGTCGCGGCTACTGCTGCATTGTCCGTGGGTGACGGTATGCGCGAGGGCATCACCATCGGCCCCCTGGTCAATACCAAAGCCGTGGGTGATGTCGACACGCTGGTACAGGCGTCAATTAAATCCGGTGCCAAGGTAGCGCTGGGCGGGGGCCGTCACGATCTGGGCGGCTGTTTCTACCAGCCCACCGTGCTCACAGGCGTGACATCCGACATGGCCGTGTTCCGCAACGAAATCTTCGGACCGGTGGCACCGGTGGTGCGCTTCTCTACGGAAGCAGAAGTCATAGCCATGGCCAACGACACCGAGTTCGGCCTTGCCTCGTACTTCTATACCCGTGATATCGGCAGGGTATGGCGCGTGGCCGAGGCGCTGGAGTACGGTATCGTCGGTATCAACGAGGGTATTATTTCCAATGAGATGGCACCCTTCGGCGGCGTCAAGGAATCCGGCTCCGGTCGCGAGGGATCCAAGTATGGCATCGATGATTACGTCGAGGTGAAATACATGCTGATGGGCGGACTGGAGTAGCCGTCTCGCACGGCGCTACAGCAATTTATGCTGCAGCTTGCCACAGCGGCTGCAGCGCAACACGGTGACCAGCTTGCCCTGTTTGACGTCGAACTGCTTGTCCCTGTCGATTACCCATTTGTGATGACCGTGGCGGCACAGGGTATTACCCTTGTGCTGCTCCTTCAGCGACGGCCTGCGAAACGGGATGATCTCGGCCATGGCGAACTACTGGGGCGCCAACAGCGTTCGTCGCAACGCCGTGTTCCATGACGACAATCGCTCCCGCCTAGCGCTCTCTTTCATCACCGAGGAAAACTCCCGCTCGGCTTGCCAGATAGCGCGCAGCTCCCCGGGACTTTGCCATATGCCTATACCCAGCCCGGCCAGGTAGCAGGCCCCGGCGACCGTGGTCTCGATCACCTGCGGGCGGATCAGCTTCCTGCCCAGCACATCCGCCTGGATCTGCATCAAAAGATTGTTGGCGGCGGCGCCCCCGTCAACACGCAGGGGCCGCATGCGCTTGCCCAGATCGCGCTCCATTGCGCGCAGTATATCGGCGTTCTGCAGGGCCATGGCGTCCAGCGTGGCGCGGGCGACGTGGGCGCGGCCCGTGCCACGGGTCAGGCCCGTGAGCGTGCCCCTGGCATCCGGCGCCCAGTGCGGGGCACCCAGCCCGGTAAGGGCCGGCACGAACTCCACCCCGCCGTGATCGGGCACCTGTCGGGCCAGTGCCTCGATATCCCGGGCGCTATCGATAATACCCAGCCCGTCGCGCAACCACTGGACCGCGGCACCACAGACGAAGGCGCCACCCTCCAGTGCATAAACCGGTTGGGCTTTTTCGCCCAGCTGCCAGGCGATGGTGGTCAGCAGGCCCTGTTCGGAGTGCACTTTGCTGCGCCCCGTATTCATCATGATGAAGGAGCCCGTACCAAAGGTACATTTGGCCTCTCCCACGGCAAAACAGGCCTGCCCGAACAGGGCCGCCTGCTGGTCTCCGGCCACACCCGCGATGGGAATACCATCGGGAAGCCCCGGGACGCCGCGCGTACTGCCCAGGATACCGCTGGAAGGGGCAATACGCGGCAGGATATCCCCGGGCACTTCAAACAGGTCCAGCAAGTGCTGGTCCCATTGCGCGCGGCCAATATCCATCAAGGAGGTGCGGGAGGCATTCGATACGTCGGTGACGTGACTCTGGCCGCCGGTGAGATGCCAGATAAGGAAGCTGTCGATAGTACCGGCTGCCACCTGGCCTGCTTTCAGGGCCCGGGCGATACCGCGGGTATTTTGCAACAGCCAGCGAAACTTGCTGGCGGAAAAATACGGGTCCAGCACGAGCCCGGTTTTGCGTCGGATAAGTGCTTCATGCCCTTGCTGGCGCAGTGACTCACAATAGTCTGTGGTCCTGCGACACTGCCAGACGATGGCGTTATTCAGCGGTTCGCCACTGCGACGGTCCCATACCAACGCGGTTTCACGCTGGTTGGTAATCCCGATGGCGGAGATCTCCCCTGGCTTGCACAGTTTTTTGCGCAGGATCGCCCCGATCCCCTTCATGACGGAGGACCAGATGTCCGCCGGTCGATGCTCTACCCAGCCGGGTCGGGGATAGATCTGCGGAAATTCGAAGTTCACACTGGCCCGCAACCTGCCGCGGGTGTCCATCAGGGCGACAGTACTACCGGTCGTACCCTGATCGATGGCCAGTATGAACTTCGGCACAAATACGACCTGCAGCCGCTACTCGCTGAAGCCCTGCACTGCCTTGATCTCGAGAAAATCAGTAAAGCCGTGCGCGCCCCATTCGCGGCCATTACCAGACTGCTTGAAGCCGCCAAAGGGTACGTCAAAACCGGCACCGGCGCCGTTGATGGCGACGTTACCTGCACGTATTTTCGACGCGACCGAACGGGCGTGCTCGATATTCTCGCTCTGCACATAACCGGCGAGGCCGTAGGGCGTGTCGTTGGCCAGCTGGATGGCTTCTTCCTCGGTGTCGTAGGGGATCATGGTGAGCACCGGCCCGAAGATTTCCTCGCGGGCGATGGTCATCTCGTTGTTTGCCTGGGAGAACACCGTCGGGCGGATAAAGTAACCCTTGCTGATACCCTCGGGGCGACCCGGCCCGCCGGTGACCACCTTGGCCCCCTCGGCAATACCCTTTTCGATCAGGCCCTGGATCTTGTTGAACTGCACCTCGGATACCACCGGGCCCATGGTGGTCCCGTCCACCGTGGGATCGCCCACGACCACGGACTCGGTAACCTTGGCGGCAATGGCCTCGGCCTGGGCCAGCTTCGCCCGGGGCACCAGCATACGCGAGGGGGCGTTACAGGACTGCCCGGTGTTCTGGTACATGTGCATCACGCCGCGGGTGACGGCAGCTTCCAGGTCGGCGTCATCCAGCACGATATTGGGTGATTTGCCACCCAGCTCCTGGGTAACCCGCTTGACCGTGGGGGCGGCATTCTGCGCCACCAGTGAGCCGGCCCGGGTGGAACCGGTGAAGGACATCATATCCACGTCCGGGTGCTTGGACAGGGCTGTGCCCACTACCGGGCCATCGCCGTTGACCAGGTTGAAAACCCCTGCCGGAACGCCCGCCTCGTGCATGACCTTGGCGAACAAATAGCCCGACAGCGGCGCCACTTCGCTGGGCTTCAGAACCATCGTGCAACCCACCGCGAGGGCGGGCGCGACCTTGCAGCTGATCTGGTTTACCGGCCAGTTCCAGGGCGTAATGAGGCCGCAGACGCCAATAGGCTCCTTGAAGACACGGTGCGGGCCCATGTCCTCTTCGAACTTGAAGGTCTTGAGTATCTTGGCCGCCTCCTGGAGATGCCCCAGGCCGCAGTAGGCCTGGGCACCGGCCGCCAGCTCCTTCGGTGCACCCATCTCCTCACGAATCGCATCGGCGATATCGTTGTAATACTTCTGGTATACCGCGGCGCAGGACTCGAGCAGCTCTATCCGCTCCTTGACCGACGTGCGACTGAACGTCGCGAAGGCAGCCTTGGCGGCGGCTACGGCGCGATTGACGTCTTCCTCGCTACCCAGGGAAATATGCGCGCACACTTCCTCTGTCGCCGGGTTGATGACGTCGAAACTGTTGGGCTTGACCGGGTCTACCCACTCGCCATTGATATAAAACTGCCTGTATTCGCGCATTGTTACTCTCCGCTCTGGGTTGGTTAAAAACCATCATGGTTTTGCAGGACAGGGAGTGTAGCATTTTCCGGGGGTCTGGCCACAAGTCCGGCGGCCACAATACCTGTCCCGGAGCCAATTCGCCGGTTTTATAACAGCCGGGGGCGTGGGTCGCTGGCCCGGCCATATCGCCCCCGGCCATTGTTTTTACCCGCCTGATCACGCAAAATTGCGGCCCCCCGAAACGACCCGGACCAATGGAGAAACCACCTCATGGATAACGAAGAACTGACCCTGTTCCGCGACATGACCCGGCGCGCACTCGAGCAGGAAGTGGCGCCGCATTTCGAAGCGTGGGAACAGCAGCACATGGTGCCCAGGGAACTGTGGAATACCCTCGGGGCGGCCGGCCTGCTGTGCCCGGACATGCCCGAGGAGTTCGGCGCCGCCGGGACTACCCCGCAAGTGACCTTTGCCATTATCGAGGAAGCCTCCCGCATGGGCTTCGGCGGCGTGGCCACAGGCTACGGTATCCACAGCAACATCGTGGCTCCCTACATCAACCATTTCGGCACCGACGAACAAAAAGAGCAATGGCTGACCAGGATGGTCACAGGCGAAGCCGTCGGCGCACTGGCAATGACCGAACCTGGCGCAGGCTCCGATGTACAGGGCATCCGTACCAACGCAGTCCGGGACGGGGACGGCTGGATACTCAACGGCTCAAAGATCTTTATCACCAACGGCTACCACGCCGATGTCGTGATCGTGGCTGCCATCACTGACCCGGGCAAGGGTGCCAAGGGGACATCCCTGTTCCTCGTGGACACCTCGCTACCGGGTTTCCAGAAAGGCAAAAAGCTGGAAAAAATCGGACAGCACACCTCCGATACGGCGGAGCTGTTTTTCCAGGACGTGCGACTGCCGGCCACCGCCCTGCTGGGCGAGCTCAACAAGGGCTTCGTCATCATGATGGAGGAACTCCCGCGGGAGCGGCTGGGCATCGCCGCCCAGGCGATTTCTGCTGCCGAGGGTGCACTGGATATCACCGTGGATTACGTAAAGGAACGCAAGGCGTTCGGCCAGCCGGTATCGAGTTTCCAGAACACGCGTTTCGTTCTGGCCGAGGTCAAGACCGAGATCGCAATCAACCGGGCCTTCTACGAGAAATGTGCCGAGGCCTACGCCGCGGGCAAACTCACCGCAGAAGAAGCCGCCATGCTGAAATACGCCAGCACCGAGATGCAGTGCAAGACGATCGACCAGTGCCTGCAACTCTTCGGGGGCTATGGCTACACCGCCGAGTACCCGATCTCACGCTTCTATACCGACGCACGGATCCAGCGCATTTACGGTGGCACTTCGGAAATCATGCGGGAAATGGTGGCGCGCTCAATCCTCGGCAGGTAGGACGCGGACCACCTGGGCCGGCAACATTGTCAGCCCAGGTGACCCACCAGGGAAAACAGCGACAGCAGGAAAAACCCCAGGGTCACCGTAACAATCGACAGCAGCGTGGTGAGCACCACGATGTTTGCCGCCAACACCCCGTCACCGCGCGCGGCGACTACCATCACAAAACTGGCTGCCGCTACCGGCGAGGCGGCCAGCAGGAACAGGACACCCAGGGGCTCGTCCCGTACACCCATCGACAGCGCAAGCAGCACGGTCAGCAGCGGTCCCACGCAGAGGCGCCAGGCGGTGGCCTCCCAGGCAATGGCGCCGGTACGGCGCAGCTGCGAGACCTGCATGGAACCGCCGATACACACCAGCATCAGCGGCAGGAAAAAAAACGAGAGCGCAGCACCGGCGGGCACCACGATGGCCGGCACCGGTAATCCCGATACGGACAGTGCAACTCCTGCTCCGATGCCGATAATCAAGGGATTGCGCGCTATACCCAGCAGCAGCGAAGTGGCCGACGTGGTCGACGACAGCGTGGAATTGAGGACCCACACTGCGAGCACATTGTAGAGCGCCGTCATCAGGGCAACCGGGAGTGCCGCCAGCAGCGGACCCCGCTCCCCGTAGGCGGAGATCGCCAGCCCCAGTCCCACGATCGCCAGGTTGGAACGAAACGCCGCCTGCACGAAAATACCCTGCAGGGCCCTGGGGTGGCCGCGCCACCGGCTGTAGCCCCAGGCCAGTGCCAGGGTAAGCACCGTACCCAGCGCACCGGCGAGCAGGTGCCGGGCACTGCCGAGAGTGGCGTAATCGACCTGGGCCGCGCTGGCGAACAGCATCAGCGGCAGGCCATAGTTAAATGCCAGGCGAGACACCGTGCCAACAAAGGCGGCCGAGACCAGTCCTACCCGGCGCAGCGCAAGTCCCAGCAGGACCCAGCCAAACGTGGGAACCGACACCGACAGGGCGGTATACAGCAGCGCCAGGGCGTTAGTAGAAGTCAATGGCCCGCGGCCCCGTCACGAGCCTGCGGTGGTCACGCATGCTCCAACAGGCTTTCGCGCAGGGCCTGCAGCAGGCTGTCGATCTGTTCCCGCTCGATAACAAAGGGCAGGCCCATTTGGATAGTGTCCCCGCCGTAGCGCACGTAAAAGCCCTTTTTCCACATCGTCATGGCGATCTCAAAGGGCCGCCGCGCGGGTTCCCCGGGATGGGGTTCGAGCTGCAGCGCACCGGCGAAGCCAAAATTGCGGATGTCGGCGACATGCGGCAATCCCGCCAGCTGGTGCAGGCCGTCCTCGAAGTAGGGGGCGAGCTCCGCGACCCGCTGGGGCAATTGCTCGCGCTCGAGGATATCCAGCGCGGCCAGTCCCGCAGCGCAGGCCACCGGGTGCGCCGAGTAGGTATAGCCGTGGGCGAACTCCAGCATGTACTCGGGGCCGCCCTGGGCCATAAAGGTCTGGTAGATGTCATTGCTGGCTACCACGGCCCCCATGGGAATGGCGCCGTTGGTCAGCTGCTTCGCCAGGTTCATGATATCCGGCACCACGCCGAACACTTCTGCGCCGCTCAGCCCTCCGCAACGGCCCAGCCCGGTAATCACTTCATCAAAAATCAACAGGATATTATTGGCGGTGCAGATATCCCGCAGTCGCTGCAGGTAGCCGGCCGGCGGTGGAATGACGCCAGCGGAGCCGGCCATGGGCTCCACGATCACCGCGGCAATATTCGAGGCATCGTGCAGCTCGATGAGATCGTTCAATTCATTGGCCAGCTGCCAGCCACGGCTGGGCATGCCCCGGGTAAACGCGTTTTCCCCCCGCAGCGTGTGGGACAGGTGGTCCGCCTCCACGGCCGGGCCGAACAGTTTCCGGTTGGCGCCAATTCCCCCGACGGAAATGCCGCCGAAATTCACGCCGTGGTAGCCCTTCTCCCGCCCGATCAAGCGGGTCTTGGCGGGCTGGCCCTTCAGTCGCCAGTAGGCCCGGGCCATCTTCAGGGAGGTATCTGCCGACTCCGAACCGGAGCCCGTAAAAAACACGTAATCCAGGCCCTCGGGAGTCAGGCCCTTGATCCTGTTGGCCAGCTCAAAAGAACCCGGGTGTCCAAACTGGAAAGCCGGGGAATAATCCAGGGTTTGCAGTTGCCGGTGCACGGCGTCGGCGATCTCGGTGCGGTTATGCCCGGCGCCGCAACACCACAGACCCGACAGGCCGTCGAGTATTTCGCGCCCCCTGTCATCGGTGAAATGTACACCGCTGGCCCCCACGATCATGCGCGGGTCCTTCTTGAACTGGCGATTGCCTGTATAGGGCATCCAGTGGGCTTCGAGTTGTGCCTTGGTCAGTGCGCGGCGCGGCCTGGACTTGCTTTTCATTGCTGTGATTTCCGGGAGTTTGGGACGGGGCTATTTTAGTGCCCGTTTTTGGGTGTATAAAGTATTATCTATCGATTTTAAGTTTCATTATTATTAATCTAATCGCCGGGAATACACGCCATGGCCAGAAAAGCCCTGCTGGGCAACCTCACCGACAGTGATTTGCGCCTGTTGCGGGTCTTCAGCTCCGTCACGGCCTGTGGTGGTTTCGCCGCTGCAGAGCTGGAACTGAATATCAACCGGAGCACAATCTCACGCCATATCAAGGACCTGGAGACCCGGCTGGGCGTCACCTTGTGCCGCCGTGGGCGCGGCGGCTTCGGACTTACGCCCGAGGGCGCGCAGGTGCTCGCCGGCGCACAGAAAATCATGGCTGCGATGGAAAACTTCCAGCACGAGGTGGACGACCTGCACCAACGGCTTACGGGCACGGTGGCCCTGGCCATTTTTGACAAGACCGCCTCCAATCCCCGCTGCCACATCAGCCGCGCGATTGCCCTTTTCGACGAGCTGGCGCCGGATGTGCATCCGCAACTGCACGTACTGCCGATCAACGCCATTGAATCGGGTGTGATCGACGGTCGCTACCAGCTCGGAATTATCCCCACGCACCGCCACTCGAGCAGCCTCGACTACTACCGCCTGTTCGATGAACAGATGTACCTCTACTGCGCGCCGGGCCACCCCCTGTTCGTACCCGGCAAGGGACCACTGGACATCGCCCGGGTGTGCCAACACCGCTATGTGGGTATTGGCCACCATTCACCGAATATGGAAATCACCCGCGAGCTGGGGCTGGAGCGCCATGCCACCGCCCATGACCAGGAGGCGGTAGCGCACCTGGTGCTATCAGGCAAGTACCTGGGCTTTTTGCCGGAGCACTATGCGGAGAGTTTCGTCACCCGCGACCTGATGCGGCCCGTGCTGCCTGCGAGCCTGCAATACGTCTGCGAGTTCAACGCTATCGTGCGCCATTCAGCGGCGCCGAATCGGGTCGTACAGACCTTACTGGATGCGCTGGTTTCGGTGCACAGCTGATCTTTCGCCGGTGGTCTGCACCGACCAGGGAATCCGGAATAACGCTCAGTCGCGATACCCGGTAATCGCCTTGGCCGCCTGGTAGGCAAACGTCATGGACGGCCCCAGGGTTGCCCCGGGCCCCGGGTAACAGGGCAATGTAGGCGCGCTGCAGTTGCCGATGGCATAAAGGCCCTCGATAACATGACCGTCCTCGTGCAGCACCTGGGCATTGGCGTTGATGACCATACCGCCCTGCGTACCAAAGTCACCGGGATCTACGCGCATAGCGTAAAACGGTGCTTTTACCACGGGGCCAAGGCAGGGGTTCGGCGTCACGCGGGGATCGCCGTAATAGCGGTCGTAGGCTGATTCGCCCCGGTGACAGTCCGGGTCGACGCCGGTACGGGCATACTCGTTCACCCTGGCGATGGTATCGGCCAGGCCGGCAGGGTCGACGGAAATCTTTGCAGCCAGTTCAGCGACAGTATCGGCTTTCACGAAAAACCCTTCCTGCTCGAACCGCCTGGGTAAGGTCCAGTCGGGGCGGAACCGGCTGTTGTAAAGCGGACCGACGAAGTAATTTGCACGGAAATTGGCGTCGAATACCTGCCAGCTGGGATTACAGGGATTTTCGGCGCTATGCACCCGGAACGTCTCCTGCTGGAACGCCATATAGTTCTGTGACTCGTTGCTGAATCGCTTGCCGGCAGGGTTAACCACGATAGAACCCGGATAGGATTTCTCCATGATACTGAGCCGGGGAATATCTTCGCCGGGCACGGAGATGGTGTTGCACCACCAGGCCTCGTTGAGCCGGTGCATTTTCGCACCCAGGCGCATGCCCTCGCGAATCGCGTCACCGGTATTGTCGCGGGTGCCCGCACTCCAGCGGTGGTCGGTCGGTTGCGGCAGATACTGCTCGCGCATCTGCTGGTTGTGCTCGAAACCGCCAGCGGCCAGCACAACCGCCTTGCGGGCCTGTATGCGCAAGGGCCGGCCATTGCGCTTCACCTCGATCCCGACGACCCTGCCCTGCTCTTCGATTACGCGGGTCATGGTGGTATTGCGCCACAGGGGGATATCGCGGTCGAGCATGGATGCGCGCAGCCGCGCCACCCCGGCGCATCCGGTCGCCAGGCGGCGGTGGAAGCGATCCCGCAGGCGCCATGGAATATCCACCACATAGGCGGCCACGAGCTTCAGGGCAATTTTCCACCAGCCGGGCTGCTGGCCGATCAACAGCGCCGCTTCCTGCTGGGTGATGCCGATCACGCCGGCGAGGTGCATCATGGGATGCGTGCGACGAAGGTGACGCCACTCCTCCCCCAGCTCGTCGGCATTAAAGGTCTCCGGCTCCATTGATCGGTGACCCACCATGGCGCCGTCCAGGTTGGTATAGTAGTCCGGGTAGTGGCCGAGGCTGACATAGCGCACCCGGGTGTGCCTGTGCAGGAACTCGACCATCTTCGGGCCGTTCTCAAGATAGGCATCCAGCTGGTACTCGGGCACCTCATCTTCGGTGATAAGCTGGCGCAAGTAGGTTTTGGCGTCGCCGATTGAATCTTTTGCGCCCGCCTCGCGCGCGTAACGGTTGCAGGGAATCCACACCCCGCCACCGGAAATTGAGCTGGTGCCGCCATAAAGATGGGATTTTTCGACAACCAGGACATCCGGGGTGCCCATTTCATGGCTGCACAGCGCCGCTGTCAGGCCACCGTTGCCGGAGCCGACCACGACAACATCAAAACTGTAATCCCACTGCTGTTCAGCGCTCATGCGTTAACCCTGCTCAAAGATGGGCCATGGTAGCGCACTCCTTGCGCAATTCAGCGCAGGCAAAAAACTTAAGCCCGCAAAGGTTCAATAAATTGGCCGCGTGACCTACACTGACCCGGTACCGCACTGTTGCAACCTGAACCCAAGGACTACACCATGCTCCGATTCAAACAAAAAACCTTGCTGGCAGCCGCTGCGGCGGCCGCCACCCTGCTGTCAGGGCCCGCCGTATCACACTTTGATGACCAGCAAATGCCGCAATCGTACCGCCAGTCCTATTTCGCCCTGCTGGCGGCAAATTTCGGCCCGATGGCGGCGTCGGTAAAGGGTGAAATACCCTGGGACCAGGAGAAAATGGAAGGCTGGGCCCTGGATCTTGGCGCCCTCTCCACCCTGGACATCATGCGCGGCTTCGTCGACGGCTCCGACAAGGGCACGACACGCGCAAAAGCCGAAATCTGGCAAAACAAGGCCGACTTCACCGACAAGATGAAGGCCATGCGCAAGGAACTGGCCAGCCTGCAGCAGGTCACGGCAACAGGCGACCGCGCAGCAATCGCCCAGCAGGTGGGCGCTGCAGGCAAGGCCTGCAAGTCATGCCATGATGACTACAAGGCGGAAAACTACCTCTACTGATCTACCACATTACCGGCGGGGGCGGCGGGGCCAGCTGCAGCAGGCCCCACAGTGCGAGCGCACAAAGCAGCAATACGGCGAGTGCGCGCCAGGCAGATACCGGTGCGGACCTGCCGCCGCGACCCTTCGCGCTGCCGCGCAGCATGGCCTGCAGCAAGCGCTCCCGTCGCCAGAACTGGTGGTACAGCACAGCCAGGATGTGCAGGCCCACCAGGGCCAACAGCCCATTGAATGCCAGCTCATGCAGCACGCCCATGGCGTCGCGCAAACCCACGCTGGCGCCGTAATACAAAGGACCTGTAAAGAACACGTCATCGCTGTTGAACAAACCGCTCACCGCCTGCAGTAGCAACAGGAACAACAGGGCGATAACCGACCAGCCTCCGAGCGGATTATGACCGACGCCGTGACCACCCCTTCCCCGGAGATAGGCCAGGACCTTGCCAGGCCCTGCCAGGAAGTCGGCAAAACGCGAGTGGACACTGCCGACAAAGCCCCACACGATCCGGCTGGCCACCAGTACGATCACCGTGTAACCAAGCCACTGGTGAAGCCCGTGGTTTTCTGTTTCGGCACTCCACCATGACAGCCCAACGCAGGCGACGATAAGCCAGTGAAACAGTCGGGTGGGAATATCCCACACGGGATGGAGCCGGGCGGACATGCAGCGGGCGGCCCTACTGCCGCACCAGCGGGGGACAGGCAGGGTCGACGCCATCGTATTGATAAACCCAATAGCGACCCTCCAGCACTGCGCGGTGCCTGGTGCCGGCGGTCGAGGCATTCCCATTGCTGTAGCCGGCATCACCCCTGAACAACACCGCCATCCTGCCTTCGTCCTCGCCAATCACAGGCAGTACTTCCGGTACCGGGCTATTGCGTTCTTCGGCTACCAGTTCGGCCGCGGCGTCATAGGATGCCAGGCTCAGCAAGGTCACTATCGTGGGTGGCAGCATGGGCAATTCCCCGCGCCGGTGCCTCGCGAGTGCCTCGCGAATATTGATCCACAGGTGGTCGTGAATCTCGCCGCCATCAATGACAACCTCATCCTGCGCCGTTACTGGCGCGGCGTAAATCCACGTCGAGAAGCGCCTGGGCTCCACCACCGGCGTGGTCCAGTGACTGACGAGCACCATATCGTCCGCGTCGGGGCACAGGCCGGATTCCTCCCTGGCCTCTCTTGCCGCAGCGATTCTCGAGGCCCGCACCTCGTCTCCCCCGGCCGCCTCCAGGTCCTCCGGATCCAGCGCACCCCCGGGAAAGACCCACAGCCCCCCGGCAAACATCAGGGCCTTGTTCCGTTTCAGCAGGAGGGTCTCGAGACCGGCCTTACCGTCGCGCAGCAAAACGACAGTACTGGCGGGGCGCGGTTGTATTTCATCAGCCATGTAGTGGTCTCAGTATCGGTAAATATAAACCCGGGGCAGCTGGGCTCAATTCGCTAATGCCTCGGCGGAACCCTAAAGATAACAGGATATGCGCACCCCGGGCGAGTGATCGACGGCGCAGATACCCCACGCTGGTGTATTTCTCGATACCGTGGTCTTTGCCTTCGCCGCCTAAAACTGGAATGCTAGCCTGCCAGTCGAACTCGCAGCAGATAATTCCATGGTTAATCCTGTACCGCGCTGCCCTGGCGCGATTATCGCGTTTCTGGTGGCGCTGCCTGCACTGAGTGCGAACCCCTCCACCGGGGCAGCGGCGCCCGAGAGCCAAACGCCCCCCTACGCCATCACCGAGCAGCGGGAGCCCTGCGCTGAACACGCCCCGCTGCGTCGGGCTTTTTTCGGCGATATGCATGTCCATACTGCCTGGTCATTCGATGCCAGCGCACAGGATACGCGCAACGAGCCCCCGGAGGCCTACGCCTTCGCCCGGGGAAAGCGCACAGGTATCCAGCCCTACGATGACAATGACTTGCCTACCCGAGAGATACAGATCGACCGTCCCCTGGACTTCACCGCGGTTACCGACCACGCCGAATTCTTCGGGGAAATGCGTATGTGCACCACCCACGGCCTCCCCGGGTACTGGCACCCGGTATGCATCGCCCACCGCTGGTTTCCGTCGCTGTCTTTCGCAACGTTCGGTGCCTATGGGATGAAGATGAAGAGGCGCTGGGGATTCTGTGGCGAGGAAAGCGGCAAGTGTTTCACCGCCGCCAACAGCACCTGGCGCGAAATCCAGCGCGCCGCTGAACAGGCTTACGACCGCAGTAGCGACTGCAGCTTTACCAGTTTTGTCGGCTACGAGTGGACCGCCAGTGTTGGCGCGGGCCAGAACCTTCACCACAATGTTATTTTCCGCAATGACCGCGTACCTGATCACGCGATAAGCTGGATCGAAACGCCATCGCAAGTGCAACTTTGGGACTACCTCGATCGGGAATGCGTTGCAGGCCGACCCGGGTGTGACGCGGTCGTGATTCCCCACAATGCCAACCTCAGCGCCGGGCTGATGTTTGAAACTGCCCGGGTCAGCGATGAAACGGTCCCACCAGAACCTGTAACACGGCAGGAGGCAACCCGTCGCGCGCACTGGAACACCCTGTTTGAAGTGGTCCAGCACAAGGGTGCATCCGAATGCGACAGCCGCAGTGCCGTATGGGCCGGCGACGAATACTGCAGCTTTGAATTGCTGGGATATGACAGTTTCGGCGGTAAGAATACCGGTGCTGCCGGTGGCGGGCCCATGGAATTTATTACCCGGCTGGCGCCCGAGGAAGACCGCCCTCGCAGCAAGTTGCCCGGGCCGGTTAATTTCCTACGCTACGCATTGAAAAAGGGCCTGCAGCAACAGGAAGAGCTCGGGGTAAACAGCTTCAAATACGGGCTTATAGGCAGTACTGACACCCATATTGCGGCGCCAGGGCTGGTGATGGAAAAGAACTTTCCCGGACATGGCGGCGCCGGCAAGGGCGCAGCCGCAGGCGTGCCGGCCGGACTACCCGACGACCTGGAATACGGTCCCGGCGGACTCGCGGTGCTGTATGCCCAGGAGAACACCCGGGATGCCCTGTTTGATGCCATGCGGCGCAGGGAGGCCTACGCCACCAGTGGCACCCGCCCGATCCTGCGCTTCTTTGGCGGCTGGGAATATCCCCGGGACCTTTGCTCGTCCCCGGATATCATTGCCCGGGCTTACGCCGGCGGCGTACCCATGGGTGGAGATCTCCGAGCGCCGCCAGGCGTTGATGCCCCGCCCCGCTTCATCATTTCCGCCAGTTTTGACCCGGGCACCGCGCAGTACCCCGGGGCACAGTTGCAGCGCATACAGCTGATCAAGGGCTGGTACAAAGAGGGTGATCTCGAGGAGCAGGTCCTGGACGTCGCCGGTGGCGACAATGAGGCAGGCGTGGATATCAACACCTGCGAACGGCACGGCGGAGGCCACAGCCAACTTTGTACCGTCTGGGAAGACGGGAGTTTTGACCCCGCTGCCCAGGCCTTCTACTACGCCCGTGTACTGGAAAACCCGAGCTGTCGCTGGAGCCAGTATGCCTGCGCAGATGCCGGCGTTCGCTGCGACGACCCGTCCAGTATTCCGCCGGGTATGGAAAAATGTTGTGCCGCTGACCACCAGAAAGTCATCCAGGAGCGAGCCTGGAGTTCACCGATCTGGTATATCCCGCAAGGGTCGTAATCAGTCCTGGACCCGGGCAGCCATTCCAAGGTCGTAGCCCAGTGCCATTGCATGCGCCTGCGCCCCGGGTCGTTCTTCCGGGGGGCGCGTCGCCACCCACAGGTTGGCACACCGGGTACCGCTGCGACAGAAGGCGAATAATGGGCGGGACGCGTCTGCAAACAACGCTGCCATCTGCCCGGCACCCGGCCCCGGAAAGTTGCTCGCCGTTACTGGCAGGTAATGGTATTCAAGGCCTGCCTCGATAGCCGCGGCCTCCACCTGGACACTACTGGGCTGGCCCGGTTCCTCACCGTCCGGCCTGTTATTCACCAGCACCTTGTAACCGGCGGCGGCGATCTGGGGAACCTGGTCGAGGCTGATCTGGCCCGCAACGGCAACGGTTTGGGTAAGCCTGGATGCATTCATCGACAATTCCCCCTATTGGGCCTTGCCGGCGTCAGCGGTGGCCGTATCAAGGGCCTGCCGGAACTGCCCTGCCCAGCGTCCCAGCACACGCCTGGCTTCGGCCTGGTTGGTTACCGCGTTGGTCCACTGCAGCCAGCTAGTCTCGCGACTGCGCTGCCGGTCAACGATGCGTACCAATATTTCGCCGGTAGTGCCATCGAGCAACTCCAGCACCAGCGTCATTTCCCCGGTCTGCGTGGTGTAGGTGCGCTGCATCCCGGTCGTACGCGTATCCGGGGCGGTAATATCAAGGTCTATGATCGATGGGTGAAGCACCAGGACCTGCTCCCCGTTATCAAAGCTGTCAACCAGCTTGTAGGGGGGAGCCTTTTCCAGCGCAGCTCGAAAATATTTGCCGCACTCGGCACCCAGGGCATCCTTGATACGGTCCACATCCTTCTGCGTCACCCGGTTGCCCAGGTCCAGGCGCGAGCTGTTCTGGTCCCGCATCCAGTTCTTCTTGAAGGCGACCTCGCAGGGTTCCAGGCCGTACGCGCGGTATTCCGACAAGTCCACCCCCGGACGCCGGTAGACCTCACCAAACTTGGTATCGGGCTGCAAGACCAGGCCGTCGAAACTTTCTTTCGGCGCAGCGGTGCCAGTACAGCCGCAAATGAGGATCGCAATACCGGCCAGGCTTACTGTTTTCAGGATAGCACCCATAGTCATCTCACTTATCTCCCGTGTACAGGTATAGGGTAAAGTTGCTCTCAAGCGACGATCTTACCACTTACGGGCCGCGGTCAAAGCGCCTCGCCACCACGCCGACAGGTAACGGCAACCAGCTATGAGACAGCGCTGGGCGCTCTTAATTCCCTCAGCGGAAGCCGTTAATTACCAGCGACCCGCCCTCATACCGCAGGCGCCAACACTACCGTGCGCCCGGTCAACAGGCGCCAACCGGGGCGCCGATGCAGAGCGGAACGTGGACGGAGCCAGCTAGTCAACCAAACCGAAGTTACTGGCGAGAATCTCGATAATTTCGGCCTTGGGATTATCGGATATTTGCAGTTTTTCACCGACGATCTTTTCGGCAATACCGACATAGGTATTGGAAACGGCCATCAGCACCTCGGTCGGCAGGGCGTTATCCCGCGCAAGCGCCATGCGCTCGGGCATACGCTCCTTATTGAGCAGAATATCCGGATCGGGAAAATGGCCCAGCAACAGCTGCCTGAAGTCCTCCTTGGAGTTTTCCACCACCCTGCCCTCGCGCCAGGCCGGACCGTCCCAGATGCGCGAGGAATCCGGGGTACCCACCTCGTCCATGTAGATCAGCTTGTCGTTACCGGAACGGTCGGTGACGTAGCCGAATTCAAACTTGGTGTCCACGAAGACCTGGTCCAGCTTCGCAAGTTCCCGGCTGATCAACGCGAAGCCCTCACGCAGCAGGATCTCATAGCGATCGACATCGGCCGTGTTCCTGAAATTGAAGGCCTGGTAGTTATTCACGATATCCGCGCGGGTGATATTGACGTCATCCGCCTCCGGTACGCCCGGTATGCCAGAGAGAATACCCTTGGTGGACGGCGTGATGAGCAACTCGGGTAACTCCTGGTCGCGCTGCAACCCATCCGGGATGACGATCCCGCAGAATTCCCGTTCACCCCTGGCATAGGAGCGCCACATGGAACCGGTAATGTACTGGCGGGCAATCGCCTCGATCATAACCGGGCGCGCCTTTTGCACGATCCATACCAGCGGATGCGGAATTTCGAGGATGTGACTATCGGCCAGGCCCTGTTCCCGGAACAGGCGAAACCAGTGGTTGGAAATGGCATTCAGGGCCGCCCCCTTGCCCGGAACACCGCGCATTCCGCCCTCCCCGTGCCAGATGCAGTCAAAGGCGGAGATGCGATCCGAGATCACCATGATGGCCAGGGGTGCGTCCGGCGCCACATCGTAAGCGCGCTCCCTTACCAGGCGTGCACTGTCAGCCGCGCTCAGCCAGTAGACCGAGCGCACCTTGCCACTGTGCACCGGTGCCCCGGTGCGGATCGGCAAATCGTTGTTAACTGCTAATACCTTGTCGGCAAGACTCATGGCGTCAGGTCCTGTACTGGTGTGAATTCACGGGCCGGCAATGTTAGCAGAGCCGGGCGCGGCAGGCATCATTACCGTGTATGTTCAGGTGCTTGATGTCCCGGGAAATCAGGCCGCGGGCGGCAAATTATGACATAAGGCAGCGAAAAGCATAAAATGGCGTCATCGAGAAGCGAGCGTAAGCACAAACAAGGAACCCGTACCATGCAAGAGGAAAAAACACCCTACCAGCTACTGGGCGAACAGGGTATTCGCGCCCTCTGCGATGAATTTTACAACATCATGGACACCCTGCCAGAAGCCGCCGGGGTCAGGGCGATGCACGCCAGGGATCTCGGCCCGATGAAAGAAAAACTGGCCGAGTACCTTATCGGCTGGATGGGCGGGCCACCGATCTACGCCTCAAAGTACGGCACAGTGTGCATGACCACCCCCCACGAGCCCTACCATATCGGCCCCGAGGAGCGCGACCAGTGGCTGCTGTGCATGGATATGGCGCTGGCCCGCACTGGCGCCAGTGAGGAAGTTGTGGCCATGCTGAAAGTGCCACTGTTTCGCATCGCTGACGCCGTCCGCAACCGCGAGGGACCCAGTGCCGCGACTACCGACCCCAATATCATAGCCGCGGGCTGAGCAGCGGGACATCATTGCCATGCGTTTTATCCATTGCTTTGCCTGTGCGGCGGCGCTCGCGCTGTGCACGTCCGTTCAGGCCCGGGAGCCCGAACCTGAACAGGTCCTGGTGACGGCAACACAGGTACCCGAAGACGGGGCGAAGATGCCGCTGGCCTGGTCCAGTATCAGCGAGGAAGACCTGGAACTGGTCGGCTCCACTCATATCAGCGAAGCCATGCAGCAGGTGAGCGGCGCCTGGGTCGCCCGGGGTAATGGCCAGGAGAGCCTCATCGCCCTGCGCTCGCCCGTGCTGACCGGCGCCGGCAGCTGCGGCGCCTTCCTGGTGGCCGGTGACAGTATCAGCCTGCGCGCCCCCGGCTTCTGCAACGTCAATCAGCTGTTTGATGCCAATTCCGAACAGGCCGGGGGAATAGAGGTCATAAAAGGCCCGGCCACAGCATTGTATGGATCCAATGCCATGCACGGCCTGATCAACGTGCTCAGCGCTGCTCCCCCCGACGAATACGACCAGAATATCGCCCTCGAAGCCGGCCCCTACGATTATTACCGGGCCAGGTACCGCTACGGCAACACCTGGGGCAGGCACGGTGTGAGCGTGAGGGTGAACGGTACGACCGACGGCGGTTACCTCGACGACGCCGGCTATGATCAGCAGAAAGCCACCTTGCGGCATGACTACGACGGCGAGCTGTGGCAAACCCGCAGCGTGCTCGATGTCGCCAACCTGAACCAGGAAACTGCGGGCTACCTGCAGGGTTACAAGGCCTACGAGGATGACAGTATCAAGCGCAACAACGCCAATCCGGAAGCCTACCGCGACGCCCGCTCCCTGCGCTTTCACAGCGCCATCAGCCGCAGCCTGGACGCCGCCAACACGCTGACACTGACGCCCTACCTGCGCAATAACGATATGGAATTCCTGCAGCATTTCGTACCCTGGCAACCGGTGGAAAAAAATCGCCAGGACAGCCTCGGCCTGCGGGCCGCTCTCAACACCGACCTTCAGGACAGCAGTTGGGCAAACGGCCTGGAGCTGGAATATACCGACGGGCGCCTGCAGGAATACCAGCCGCGGGACTTCAGCCCCAACCAGCCAGCCGGGGTGCATTACGATTACGAGGTCGGTGCGACCGTTGCCGCTGCCTACAGTCAATGGCGGGGTACCGTGTCCGACGACTGGGAATTGAGTGCCGGACTGCGGCTGGAATACAGCTACTACGACTACGACAACAAAACCGGGGATGGCCCTGCCTGCGACCCCGGCGCCAGCGCCTGCCGCTTCTACCGACCCGCCGACAGGGACGATGACTTCACCGACTGGAGCGCCAACGCCGGTGCCAGCTACAGCCTGACACCCGACACAGTGGTTTACCTGCGGGCCGCCAACGGCTTTCGCGCGCCGCAGACGGCCGAACTGTACCGCTTGCAGTCAGGCCAGCGAGAAGCCGACCTGGATTCGGAAGAATTGAGCAATATCGAACTGGGCTTGCGCGGCGCCTGGCGCATGGAATTGGACTACGACCTGTCGCTGTACCTGATGCACAAGGACAACGTGATCTTCCAGGACGCAAATCGCTACAATGTCAGCGGTGCAAAAACCCGCCATTACGGCGCCGAGCTGAGCCTGGGCTATCGCTTTGCGCAGGACTGGTATTTCCGCCTGGACGGCACCTGGGCCAGTCACACCTACGACAGCCAGATCAACCTGCTCGGCAGCAACGGCAACCTCAAGGGCAATACCATCGACGGCGCCCCGGAAAGTTTTGGCAGCGCGAGGATCGGGTGGGATTTTCCCGCCCTGCAAGCGCAGGACGGTACGCTGGAGCTGGAATGGGTCTATATGGATTCCTACTACCTGGAGCCGGAGGACCTGCACCAGTACGACGGCCACAGCGTGTTCAACCTGCGAATTTCAGGGATGGTGGACCCGCGTTGGCGAGGCACCGTGCGTATCACCAACCTGCTGGATGAGGACTACGCCGAACGCGCGGATTTCGGTTTCGGGGAGTACCGCTATTTTGTGGGACAGCCCCGGGGCGCCTACCTGGAAATCAGTTACCAGTTTGCCCGCTAGCGGAGCGCGCCAATACCCACTGCGGCCCGCACCTTTTGCATCAGGGCTACACTGTGTTCCCGGGCGCGCTCGGCCCCCTTCTTAAGCACCGCCTCGATGTAGCCGGGATCGTCCAGCAGTTGCTGGTAGCGCTCCCGCGCTGCGGACAGCTCGCCATCTACCAGCTCGAATAACTGCTTCTTGGCTTCGCCCCAGGCAATACCATTTTCAAATTCGCGGCGCATGCGCGCAATCTCGGAATCCGAGGCAAACGCTGACCAAACCTGGAATACAGTGGAGTCATCCGGGTCCTTGGGCTCACCCGGCTCCAGCAGGTTTGTCTTGATCTTGTTGATACTTTTACGCAACTGTTTCTCACCCTGGAAAAGGGGAATGGTATTGTTGTAACTCTTGCTCATCTTGCGCCCGTCCAGGCCCTGGAGCACCGCGACATTATCGTCCACCACAGCTTCCGGGAGAGTGAATACATCGGCGAAATTGTGATTGAAGCGCTGGGCGATATCCCGCGCCATCTCCACATGCTGAATCTGGTCCCGACCCACGGGGATCTGGCTGGCATTGAACATCAGGATATCCGCCGCCATCAGTACCGGGTAGCTGAACAGGCCCATGGTAATCCCGAAATCTGGATCCTCGCCCGCCTCTTCATTGGCCTGCACCGCCGCTTTATAGGCGTGGGCCCGGTTCATCAGGCCCTTGGCCGCATTACAGCAAAGTACCCAGGTAAGCTCGGGGATTTCGGGGATATCAGACTGGCGATAGAACAGGGCCTTGTCGACGTCCAGCCCCAGTGCCAGCCAGGTGGCAGCAATTTCCTTGCTCGAACGGCGCACCAGTTCCGGATCCTGGCACTTGATCAGTGCGTGATAGTCCGCCAGGAAAAAGAACGAGTCGATCGAGGGGTCACGGGACGCCGCGATGGCAGGGCGAATGGCCCCGACGTAGTTTCCCAGGTGAGGTGTGCCCGTAGTGGTTATCCCGGTAAGAACGCGCTGCCTGGCCATGCAATTCCGCCTGTTGCAAAAAGCCGCCAATGATACTGGCATTGGTGGGCAGTGGCTATCCCGCCCGGCCCGCCAGGCTTCGTAACAGGCTGCCGTAAGCCGGCTGCAGCCGGGGCAAGCCGAATGCCGAGACGTCCGGCGCCGCGACATCCCGCGCCACCTGGCTGGCGAGCCCGGCGACCAGTGCCGCGGCGGCGGCTCCCTCCTGTTCGATATCGCCCGGATACACCTCGTAAACAAACTGCGGCGGGTATAACTGGGGGTAAGCCTGGCGCCTGGGTACCGCCGGCAGGCAGCCCGCGGCAACCGCTTCCAGCACAGCCACGCCCTGGAATTCATGCTGGGCCGTCGAAATGACGATATCAGCGCCCCTCAGCAAGCCCCGGTATGCGCTTGCCGAAGGCAGGTAACCAAACTGCACCAGGCGATGCGGGAACTCGCTTTCGATACGGGTGAATGCAGGTGGCGACTGGCGAAACTGCTGGCCGGTAAGGGCAAGCTCATAGTCCAGGCCGCTGCCCTCCAGCGCGCGAAGGGCACAGTACAGGGTATCCCCGCCCTTGTCGTGCTCGAAACGTCCGTTCCACAACAGGCGCAGGGGCCGCTGCGGATAACGGCCCGCGATCCCGGGCCAGGCTGCTGCGGTGGTCACGACGCGATCGTACTCGATGGGCACCGGCAGCACTTGCGCCTTGCCGGCCAGTGACGTCACCACCCCGGTGGGCACATGGTCAGGCAGCCTGTGCAGCAAGGCCCCCACCCCCTCGAGGAAACTGTCGCGGTTATAGGCCGAGTTGAACGCCAGGCGATCCGCGGCGAGCGCCGCGTACAGGCTGACCATCTGGGCTTCCAGCAGGCTGTGCTGCCCTCCCTGCCGGGGATAATCAAACTGGTTTTCATGGAAGTAGAGCAAGGTGGGCAATCCTGCGAGAGCCGGCACCAGACCGCGCAGCGTTGCCAGGTCGACCATTGAAGTGGCCACCAGCAGGTCGTAGTCCGACTCCAGCCGTTCCCGCTCTGCCACGGACCAGTACAGCGGGTTGCCCCTGATGCGCCAGCTGAAATGGCGCGGCGGCAGGCTCAACAGCTGCCACTGCCAATCGGGAAACATCGTGTAAAGGCAGCGCTGCCAGTGGACATGACTGCCGGCAGCGTAAGCGGAAAGCAGCAGTACTTTCATTGCCTCAACGGGCTGCCAGCGGACCCCGGTAGTCGTAGAAGCTGCGCAATACCCGGGACAGGTTCCAGGCATCCTGGGCACCGGCAGTCTCTCGGATAGAGTGCATGCCAAGGGTCGGCACGCCAATATCAATGGTGCGAATACCGGTGATCCCGGCAGTGATCGGCCCGATCGTACTGCCACAGCCCATATCGTTGCGCACGACAAAGGCTTGCACCGGTACCTGCTGTGCCGCCGCCAGCATGCGGAAAAAACCGGTGGTTTCGCTGTTCGAGGCGTAACGCTGGCTGGCGTTGACCTTGATTACCGGGCCCCGGTTCATCAGCGGGCCATGGTTATCGTCGTGCTTGTCGGCAAAGTTGGGGTGAATCGCATGGGCGTTATCCGCAGAAATCATCAGGGAGCGCTCCACCAGCTCTGCCAGGGCGTGTTCGTTGCCCGCCAGGCGCTTGAGTAACGAGCTCAGCATGGGACCCTGTGCGCCCGCGGCGGACAGGCTGCCCACCTCCTCGTGATCATTGCACACCAGCAAACTGCTGGCGGTACCATCCGACTGCAACAGTGCCTTGAGCCCGACAAAACAGCTGAGCAGGTTATCCAGGCGCGCCGAGGCAATAAACTCGTGCTGCAGGCCGATGACGGCGGGGCCCTGGGTATCATAGAAAGACAGCTCGTAATCCAGTACCTCCTGCACATTGCAATCCGGATGCTCCTCCAGCAGGCGCGCTTTGAGCAGGGCGCGAAAGTCGGCGGGGTCCTCCCCGGCCTGCTGGAACAGTATCGGCAGCACGTCGGTCTGGGGATTGACCGTGCGACCGGTATTAGCGTCCCGGTCCAGGTGAATAGCGAGGCTGGGAATCGTCGCCAGTGGTGCGCGGTAATCGATCAGTGCAGTGCGCAGCTGGCCGTCACCGCACTGGAAGCTGACACGCCCGGCCAGGGACAGGTCCCGATCGAACCAGGGATTCAGCAGGGCGCCGCCGTACACATGCACCGCAAGCTGGAAACAACCGTTGCGCAGCTTTTCAGGCTGGGGTTTCACCATCAGGCAGGGGCTGTCCGTGTGCGCGCCGACCATGCGAATCCCCTCGACTGGTGGCGACTGCGAACCGCAGATAAAGGCGATGATTGAACTGTCATTCCGTGTGAGGTAGTAGCGTCCGCCGGCCGCGAGATCACGCACGCCGTCCTCGGGAATCTTCCGGAACCCACCCGCGTCAAGTCGCCGGGACAACTCGGCGACAGCGTGGAACGGCGTACTGGCCGCGGCGATAAATTCACACAGTTCGTCGTTGAAATGCTGTTGACTCATAGTGATTCCATTATTGGGTGATCCAGGTTCAGGCCAGCCACAGCGCGTATAACGCCAGGGCCAGCAACACGCGGTAGTAGACAAAGGGCATGAGCCCCATCCTGTCCAGCAGGCGCAGGAACAGCGCAATACAGAGGTAGGCGGTAATGCCTGACACAAGCGCTCCCAGGCCCAGCAGCAGCCAGTCCACAAATACACCGGAACTCAACAGCTCCCAGGTTTTAAGCGTACCTGCACCGGCGATGACGGGAATGGACAGCAAAAAGGAGAAGCGGGCCGCCGCCTGCCGGTTCATGCCCAGCAAAAGCGCAGCGCTTATGGTAATACCCGAACGCGAGACCCCGGGTATGGGCGCCACGGCCTGCGCAAGGCCGACCAGTAACGCCATCGCCAGCGTGATGGGCTTGCTGCCAGGGACCTTTACCGCGCGCCTGTCTGCAACCCCAAGCAAAAGGCCGAACAGCAAGGTGGTCGTGGCAATGACCGGCAGGTTACGCAGCCCGGATTCGATATAGTCTCCAGCCAGGAAACCGACAGCTATAACCGGCAGGGTGGCCAGCGCGAGATACCATACCAGCAGGCTGTCCTCGCTGGCAGGTCCACCCGCAAGCGACCTGAGCCAGCTGCCTGCCATCCTCGCCAGGTCGGCACGGTAGTAGAAGATTACGGCTGACAGCGTCCCGACATGCACCGCCACGTCAAACGCCAGACCCTGATCGGGCCAGCCCAGCACCAGTGAGGGAATCACCAGGTGTGCAGAACTGGATATGGGCAGGAATTCGGTGAAGCCCTGCAAGATCGCCAATAGAATCGCCTGGTATGTCTCTATCATGAAGGTCTGCCCTGCTCTGCCAATTTTTTCCAGCTGATTTCGTCCCGCACATAGACGGGCTGTACCTGTTGCGGCTGTTGCACCTCGCCGCGAGCCAGCCTGTCCAGTGCGAGCGGTATGAGGTCTTGCGCGGCAGGCAACAAATCGGCAAACGTGCCGGCCAGGCGGGAGGACACAGCCCCGGGCAGGTCCTGCGCAAAACGACAACCGCTGCCAACAGCGTGTAGCGGGCCCAATGCGGGGTCGACCTTCACCTGCGACGGAGCACACGCAACCGGCCCCTGGTGAAGCTCGGCCAATCCCCCGGCAAACCGGTAGACCCCGTAGTAGACCTCGTTGATACGAGCGTCGATCATGCTCAAGACCACCGCATCGGCATGCACATGCCCCAGTCGCAGGGCTGTCTGGGCCTGGAGCGCCAGCGTTGATACGGCAATAGCAGGAAGACCGCTGGTATAGGCCAGCCCCTGCACCGCGCTGGCACAAATTCGCAGCCCGGTAAACGACCCCGGTCCGCAACTGTAGGCAATAGCATCGATCCCGTGATCACGCAGGCGGCCATCGGGAAGCAGGGCCTGCAACATGCCGAACAGGCGCTGGCTGTGTTCGCGGGGGACCACCTCGAACTCCTCGCGGTATTCGCCATCGACACACAGCGCCACCGAACAGCTTTCAGTGGCGGTGTCGATTGCCAGTATTCCGGTCATCAGTGACTCCGGTGAAGTGATAAGATGCAATTATCCCACAGGGAACGACCGGTAAGCACTATTGGCAAAAGATAACATCACAGGACTCATCCTCGCCGGAGGCGCCGGCCGGAGAGTGGGAGGACAGGACAAGGGCCTGCTTGAGTGGCGCGGCCAGCCATTGGCAGCGCAGGTCATTGCCAGACTGCGCCCACAGCTTGGCCCGCTGCTTGTCAGTTGCAACCGCAACAGCCGATTCTATGCCGGACTCGCAGACGCCATCGTGAAAGACACCCGCGAGGACTACCAGGGGCCACTGGCGGGCCTGGAGGCGGCTGCCATGCATATATCGACCGGGTTCCTCGTCGTCGCGCCCTGCGACATGCCACTACTTCCCGGCGACCTCGTCTCGCGCCTGGTCAATGCGCTTGACTGCTCCGGCAAGGCTATCAGCTATGCCCATGACGGAGAACGCGCGCAGTATTTGTGCGCTGCGCTGCGCCGCAGTATTTTACCGTCGCTGTCCGGCTACCTCGAGGGCGGGAACCGCGCTGTGCGGCACTGGTATGCACAGCACGAGTGTGAGGCCGTTGATTTCTCGGACCAGGCGGCCGCTTTCGCCAACTATAACGAATTTGCCTCACGCGAAAGCGGGCACGACCCAGGCCTGCTTTGAAACTATAAAAAAACCCGCCGGGATAAATCCCGACGGGTTCTCTATAGCCTATGGACTGCGCTTACTTGCTGGCGCGAGCCTTGGCTTTTCTCGGAGCGGCCTTCTTCCTGGCGGCGGGTTTCTTCTTGGCTACGGCCTTTTTCTTCGGTGCCGCCGCCTTGGCTTTTGCCGGCGCTTTCTTTGCGGTGCCCTGGATTTTTTTCTTCAGGTCCTTGCCGGCCTTGTTTGCTTTTTTCTCAGCCGCCTTGGCCTGGGATATGAGTTTCTTCTCGGTGTCGCGCAACTGCTTGGAGAGCTTTTTCTCCAACGCGTTGAGCTTCTTGCTGTCGGACTTGAGGCGCGCACGCATCCACTTTTCAGCCTGGTCCGCCAGGTGCTTGACCTTGTCCATCTCGGCCTTGGCAGCAAGTTCCGCCTTTTTCTGCATCAACTTCTCTTCGGCAGCAAGTTGCTTCGCCTTGAGCTTGGCGGTGTCCATCCACTGGTCCATCTGGCCAAGCGCGTCATTTATCGCGTTGCGAAACGCATTTCCCTTGGCCGGTTTTTTCTTCGCGGCGGCCGCTTTTTTGGCCGGTGATTTCTTTGCTGCTGCCTTGCGAGGCGCTGCAGCAGCCCGTTTTGCAGGTGCTTTTTTCTTCGCTGTAGCCATTTCATTACTCTCCAATGGTTGATGACGTCTGACGTCCGTTGGAAAATACCAACATAAACATCACCATACAACAGAACTTTACTGACTTTTTACGCAAAAAAAAGGGAGCGAATGCTCCCTCTTTATCGTGCCACTGCCTAAGCCTGCAGCGCGGCAAATACTTTCCGGCGGATATCTTCGACGCTGCCAACACCCTCGACACGGTGATAGGCAGGCGCACGCGGGCCGCTCATGGATTGGTAAAATTCGACCAGTGGGCTGGTTTGCGAGTGATAAATTTCCAGACGCTTGCGCACTGTATCTTCGTGATCGTCCTCGCGCAGAACCAGCGCCTCACCGGTTTCGTCGTCACGGCCCTCGCGCTTGGGGGGGTTGTGCTGTACGTGGTAGACGCGCCCCGAGCCCGGGTGAACCCTGCGACCGCTCAGTCGCGCCACGATGGCGTCATCGGCTACGGCGATCTCCACCACATGATCCAGGTCCACCCCGGCATCGACCATGGCCTCGGCCTGGGGGATGGTGCGGGGAAAACCATCGAACAGGAAACCGTTGGCGCAATCCGCTTCGCGAATCCGCTCTTTCACCAGGCCAATGATAATGTCGTCAGATACCAGGCCGCCCGCGTCCATAACCGATTTTGCCTTGAGACCAAGCTCGGTTTTTGCCTTGACCGCGGCTCGCAGCATGTCACCCGTGGAGATCTGGGGGATACCGTATTTTTCGGTGATGAACTGGGCCTGCGTGCCCTTACCGGCGCCGGGAGCGCCCAACAGAATCAATCGCATTTATGGTATTCCTCAGTAATGTACGCACTATCAGTGCCTGCCAGAGCAATATCGACAGAATCGGCGCCTTTCGGGATAAAACCAGACAGGGCCAGAACGCCAAGCCGTTATATGAAGGGCCGTAACCATACACAGCGACCGGGTTTTGTACAAGCCCTACCTTGGTCGCCTCCCGGCCTGTTTCGCCGCCTCCCAAAGCTCATCCAACTCCCGCTCGGACAGCCCTGACAAGGGTTTTCCCAGGGCCGCCGCCTGCGTCTCCATCGCGAGGAAACGCTGCTCAAACTTGCTGCTGGAACGACGCAAGCTTGCCTCCGCATCCAGCCCGAGGTGGCGGCAAAGATTGACCGAAGTGAACAGGATGTCGCCCATTTCCTCCTCAATCCCCGCCTGGCTGGCAGCGCCAATCGCCGCGCGCAATTCTGCTATCTCTTCTTCCAGCTTCAATAACACCGCAGCGGCGCCAGGCCAGTCAAAATTGACCTGCGCGGCCCGCTTTTGCAGTTTTTGTGCCCTTGGCAGCGCGGGCAGGGCCACCGGTACGTCTGCCAGCACGCCTGCCTGTAATTTTTCCCTGCGTTCTTCTTGCTTGATGGATTCCCAACTCGCCTTGACTGACTCCACGCTGCTGCGGGTTGTTACCACACCCTCGATCTCACCGTCGGCAAATACATGGGGATGCCGCCTGACCAGCTTGCTTACCAGTGTGTCGACTATCGTTTCGAAGGAAAACAGGTCTCTCTCACGGCCCAGCTGGGCATAGAAAATCACCTGGAATAACACGTCCCCCAGTTCCTCGGCGATATGCGCGAAATCCTCGTGCTCGATAGCCTGGGCCAGTTCATAGCACTCCTCCAGCGTGGAGGGAACGATGCTGCGGAAGTCCTGGCGGATATCCCAGGGACAACCCGTATCCGGGTCCCGCAGGCGCGCCATGACCCGCAACAGGTCAGCCAGCTGATACCCTGGACTGCTCATCGCGCCAACTATTCCGACAGGCGCGTGGCTGACACCACGTTTTTCAGGCGATTGATGCGCTCCAACAGCTTCGAGAGTGAACCCAGGTTCGGCACCTCCACTCGCAGGCGCATGGTCGCCGTGTTGCTCTTCATGTTGGTCTGGGTATTGATGGAAAGCACGTTGATGCGGGCATTGGCAAACAGGCTGGTGATATCCCGCAGGAGGCCCTGGCGGTCATAGGCCTCGATCGCCACATCGACCTCATAATTCTCCTGGGGCGAGAGCCCCCATTCCACTTCAATCACGCGTTCCGGGACAGTTTCCAACAAGCGCACCAGGCGGCCGCAATCGGCACGATGGATACTGACCCCGCGTCCCTGGGTAATAAACCCGGTAATCGCGTCTCCGGGTAGCGGCTTGCAACACCCGGCCATATGGGTCATCAGGTTGCCCACGCCGCGCACCTGTACCTGGCCGCGATACAGCCCGCCCCCGGGGCGGGCCAGCTTGAGCTGCGGGCCGCGGTTTTCCACCAGCCCTTGTGCCGCATTTAAAACCTGGGCTGAACCCAGGTCCCCGGATCCCACCGCGGCATACATGTCCTCCACGCTACCCTGCTGCATCTTGCGCGCTACCCGCAGGTAATCGACGCTGGTGAGCGCTAGTCGCTTGAATTCCCGCTCCAGCAGGTGGCGCCCGGCGTAGATGTTCTCCTCCCTTGCCTGGGCTTTGAACCAGTGCTGCACCTTGGCCCGGGCCCGGGACGTTTTCAGGTAGCCCAGGCCCGGTTGTAACCAGTCCCTTTTTGGCAGGCCGTCCTTGCTGGTCAGTATCTCCACCCGCTCGCCCATTTTCAGGGTGTAGGTCAGCGGCACGATCGAGCCGTTGACCTTGGCTCCGCGGCATCGGTGCCCGATTTCAGTATGCACGTGATAGGCAAAATCCAGCGGCGTTGCGCCGTCTGCAAGGTTGACCACGTCACCTTGTGGAGTGAACACGTAGACCCGGTCCTGGGCGGACTGGAAACTGAACTGCTCCGCTACGTCCTCCGCATCGCCGGTCTCCTCGTGCCAGTCCAGCACCTGTCGCAGCCAGGCGATTTTTTCCTCGTAGGTGTCGGTGTTCCTGTTGCTCGCGTCGGTACCCTTGTAACGCCAGTGGGCACAGACGCCCAGCTCGGCCTCCTCGTGCATCTGGCGGGTGCGAATCTGTATCTCGAGAACCTTGCCCTCCGGCCCTACCACCGCCGTGTGTAGCGAGCGATAGCCATTTTCCTTGGGATTGGCTATGTAATCATCGAACTCATTGGGAATGTTATGCCACAGACCATGCACCAGGCCGAGGGTGGCATAGCAGTCCTGTATCGCGGGCACCAGGATGCGTACGGCGCGAATATCGTAGACCTGGGAGAACCCGATGCCCTTGCGCTGCATTTTCCGCCATATGCTGTAAATATGCTTTGCACGACCGTCGATCTCGACCTCGAGCCCGGCATTGCGCAACACACGGTTGAGCTCATCCTTGACTCGTGCGATGAACTGGTCCCGCTCAACCCGCTTGCCGTCAAGCAGGCGGGCGATCTTACGGTAGGCGTCCCCGTAGATATACCTGAAGGAAAGATCCTCGAGTTCCCATTTCAGATGTCCTATACCGAGGCGGTGCGCCAGTGGCGCGTACACATCGAAAACTTCGCGGGCGACCGGCAGGCGCCGCTGCTCATCGTTCTTGACCGCGCGAATTGCGCAGGTGCGCTCGGCCAGCTTGATCAGGGCGACCCTGACATCATCCACCAGGGCGATCAGCATCTTGCGAATATTGTTTTTCTGGTCCTGCGCCTGCCCCAGTACCGGTCGATTGCTGTTACCGCGCAATTCGCCGATGGCGGCCATCCGGCTGACCCCGTCGATCAGGCCGGCGACACCTGCACCGAAGGTTTCCTCTACCCGCTGCGGTGATACCCGCTGCTCCCGCACGGCCCGGTAGAGGATTCCGGCGAGCAGGCAATCTGACCCCACCTGCAGTTCCGCGAGAATCAGCGCAATATCCAGGCCGGCGATAAAGCAGTTGGGATCCAGCGACCAGTCGCCACTATCGACACCCGGGGCCTGCAGGGCATCCTGCGCCATCTGGCACGCGGCGAGCAGGCGACTGGACTCGAGGTCACTGTGAGCGGTGGACAGCTTGCGCAACCACTGCTGCAGATCGATGTCCCCGGAGGAATCAAGGTGGGACTGATCGCGTACCTGGACCACGGAACTACGGCACCATCAATCGGCGAACACGCCAGTGGACAGGTAGCGATCGCCGCGGTCGCAGATGATCGCTACTATGACGGCGTTTTCCAGCTCCAACGAGAGCCGCAGGGCAGCGGCAATGGCGCCGCCGGAGGATACACCGCAAAAAATGCCCTCTCGCCGGGCCAGCTCACGCATGGTCTCCTCCGATTCCTGCTGGGATATATCGATCACTCTGTCCACCCGGGCCGCATCGTAAATCTTTGGCAGGTAGGCCGCGGGCCAGCGCCGGATCCCCGGAATACTCGATCCCTCCAGCGGCTGCAGCCCGATGATCTCTATTTCCGGATTCTGCTGCTTGAGGTAAGCCGAGCAACCCATGATGGTGCCGGTGGTCCCCATCGAGCTGACGAAATGCGTGACGGTGCCACCGGTTTGCTGCCAGATTTCCGGTCCGGTGCCCGTCAGGTGGGCGCGGGGATTGTCCGGGTTGGCGAACTGGTCCAGTACCCTGCCCTCACCCCTGGCCTGCATCGCCAGCGCAAGATCCCTGGCGCCTTCCATCCCCTGCGCCTGGGTGACCTCTACCAGCTCTGCGCCGTAGGCGGACATCGCGAGCTTGCGTTCATCACTCATGTGGGACGGCATTATCAGTACCAGTCGGTAACCGCGAATCGCCGCCGCCATCGCCAGGGCAATACCCGTATTGCCGCTGGTAGCCTCTATCAGGGTATCGCCGGGGCTGATCTCCCCACGTGCCTCGGCCTGGGCAATCATGCTCAGGGCGGGCCTGTCCTTGACTGACCCCGCGGGGTTGGTGCCTTCGAGCTTGGCCAGTACCAGGTTGCTGGTTGTTCCGGGCAGGCGCTGCAGGCGCACCAGTGGCGTGTTGCCAATACAGGCTTCAATGCTTGGGTATTGAGGCATATCCGGGTTACCGCACAATCGGGGCGTCAGTATAGCGAACTTGGCCGGTGGCCGGGAGGGGCGAGGTCACGGGGCCGCGCATTACCGTGCAAGAACCGCGAAGGCCACAACATATTCGGCCTCATCTGCCAGGCTCAGCTCGACCCGGGCGCTACCGCGGTCCGTGGCCACCCGCAGGGCACCGCCGCTGAGAATGACCTGGGGTGCCCCGAAAGCATCGTGCCCGATGACAATGTCCTGCCAACTCACGCCGCGACCGATACCGGTGCCCAGGGCCTTGGCAATCGCCTCCTTGGCCGCAAAGCGCTTCGCCAGCAGGCGGTTGGGCTGCTGGCTTGCGCGATACTCGTCCTGCTCCACCGGGGTAAGGATACGGGCGACAAAGCGATCACCCAGGCGTGCCACCACGTCCTCGACCCGGCTGATCCTGAGAATATCGGTGCCAATGGCAATCACTGCTGCTGTTCTCCTGCTTCTGCCAGCGCCCGTCGGTTATGTGCCCGGAACAGGTCCCTGCTGCGCAGGGGCGCGTCCCCGAGCTGTATCGCAAGTACCAGGCGCAGCAGGCGCTTGGCTGTGGTACGTGCGTCCCCACTGAAATCGTCAGCGGCTATGGCGAGTAAATCCGCGCCCTTGAACGCGGGCCTGGCGGGGTCCGCCACCGGTCCCCGCGCCACCAACCCGTAATCCGGATGGTAGTGATACCACGACTGCGGCAGCACGGCCTCCCCAGAGTGCCCATCCAGGTCGAGGTCGAAACCGTAGCCGAGCTCCGCCAGCAGGGCGAACTCGAAACGGCGCAGGATATCGTCGATCTCTCCCGTTGCGGCCAGGGCATCCAGGGTGGATGCATAAGCTGCAAAAAGTTGCGGATGCGGGTCGTAGCGATGCAGGAGCCTGACCAGCAGCTCATTCAGGTACAGGCCGCTGAACATCCGCTCACCACGCAGCATCAGCGGTCGCCCGGCCACCTCGGTGGCGGTCAGGTTTTTCAGGTCGGTACGGCCGCTGAAGCCCAGCAGCAATGGAATAAACGGTTGCAGCAGCGCACCGGCGCTACCGCCGCGTGCCCTGCGCCTTGCACCCCGGGCGACCAGGCTGATGCGACCCTGTTCAGCGGTGAGCACCTCCAGCAGCATACTGCTGTCCCGGTAGGGGCGGCTGTGGAGGATATAGCTGGGCTGCAGCGCGGCTCGCATAATGCTCACAGCCGCCAGCGGCTAGTCGTCATAGCCCAGGCTGCGCAGGGCGCGTTCGTCATCAGACCAGCCCGATTTCACTTTCACCCACAGGCGCAGCATGACTTTGCTGTCAAATAACTGCTCCATATCCTTGCGGGCCTCGCTGCCAATAGAGCGCAGGCGGGCACCGCCTTCACCGACCAGGATGATTTTTTGCCCTTTGCGCTCCACAAAAATCAGGGCGGAAATATGCAGGACCGCCCCATCCAATGCAAACTCCTCGATTTCCACGGTAATGGCGTAGGGAATCTCCTCGCCCAGCTGCCGCATGATCTTCTCCCGCACGATCTCCGCCGCCAGGAAGCGCTGGCTGCGGTCGGTGATCTGGTCTTCCGGGAAAAAGTGGTCAGACTCGGGGAGCAGCTTCAGGATCTCCCCCTCGAGTTCTTCCACATTGTGCCGGCGAAGGGCCGACACGGGGAGGATCGCGGCGAAGTTCGCTTTTTGCGCGAGCGCTTCGAGATGTGGCAGCAGCGCGCGCTTGTCCTCCAGCAGGTCAACCTTGTTCACCACCAGCAGGCAGGGCAGCCCGCCCTGGCGAATCTGCTCCAGCACCATGCCGTCCTCTTCTGTCCAGGCGGTGCGGTCGACAACGAACACCACAAGGTCAACATCGCGGATAGCGGCGCTGGCAGCCCGGTTCATGTAACGATTGATCGCCTTTTCCGCATCCTTGTGCAGCCCGGGTGTGTCGACAAAGATGATCTGGTGATTGGCTTCGGTCTTGATGCCGAGCACCCTGTGCCGGGTGGTTTGGGGCTTGCGCGAAGTAATGCTGATTTTCTGGCCCAGCAGGTGATTCAGGAGAGTGGATTTCCCTACATTGGGTCGCCCGACGATCGCGACATAGCCACAGCGCCTGGGTTCAGTTGCCATGGGCTGTGAGTCTCTCCAGTGCATCCCTGGCGGCTGCCTGTTCGGCCTTGCGCCGACTCTTGCCATAGCCCTGGGCTACCAGCTTCGGCTTGCTGAGTCGGCAGGCCACACTGAACTGCTGGTCGTGATCGTCCCCCTGAACCGCCACCAGGTCGTACTCCGGCAGCGGGTTGCCCCGGCCCTGCAGGTATTCCTGCAGCCGGGTCTTGGCATCCTTGTCTGCTGCACCGGCCGACAGCTGTTCCAGCCGCGCGTCGAACCAACGCAACACGCATGATTTGCACGCATCGTAACCGCCATCCAGGAGGATGGCGCCGGCGAGGGCTTCCAGGGTGTCTGCCAGAATGGACGAGCGGCGGAAACCGCCACTTTTACGCTCCCCGGGGCCCAGCAGGAGGTGTTCCCCGAGCTGCAACTCCCTGGCCAGCTCTGCCAGCGTGTCGCCTTTTACCAGCGATGCCCGCATACGACTCATATCACCCTCTCTCGCCCGGGGAAAGCGCTGGTACAGCGCCTCGGCGATAATATGGTTGACGATGGAGTCCCCCAGAAACTCGAGGCGTTCGTTATTGCGGCTGCCCGCACTGCGGTGGGTCAGGGCCACATCCAGCAACAGCGGGTCACCAAACTCATGGCCCAGGGCCCGCTGGATGGCGGCTGTCGCGACCACGAACTGTCTAGAACTTGTGGTTGCCAGTTTCTATTTCCAGGTCATCAAAGCGCATGACGGCATCGATAATGCCCATGATAGGCACCCGCGCCTCGTACCGGGCGTCGATATAGGTCTTGCCGTCCTTGTGGAATATCTCCACATCCTTGGGCTTCAGGTCATAAATCTGGTTGGTGTTGAACATGGTGTCGATCCGCCTGCGGATATCGGGCAGATCTTCCTCCTCCGGGTTGTACTCCCTGGCGACCGTCGTGATGATCTCGCGAACACTCAGGTATTCCAGGTAACGCGGTGCCAGGCGAATAGTGCACATCACAAAAAAGCCGACCATCGCCGCCACGGCCAGCATACCCGGTATGGACATTCCCCGCTGGTGTCTAAGTGTATTCATCTCTGGTTCCCCCGATTCAGCCCTGTTTATTCTATCAGGCCAACGCGGTCGAAGCTCGGGATGCTGAGAAACGAATCCCAGTGCATCCACACCGCAAAGGCCTTGCCCACTATATCCTTTTCCGGCACCTGACCCCAAACCCTGCTGTCGCTGCTGTTGTCCCGGTTGTCCCCCATCATAAAGTAGTGGCCGGGTTTTACCCGCACGGAAAAGTCACGACTGGGACGCGATTCATCTTCCTGCACCAGGTGTCGTGCCTCGCCCAGGGTTTCCAGGCCCATGCGATACCTCGAGGCACCTTCGGGCACCACCGCCAGCATCTCCTGCGGCACCTCCTGCCCATTAACGAAGAGCTGTTTGTTGCGATAACTGATGGTGTCCCCGGGCAGCCCGACAACCCGCTTGATGAAATAGGTATCATTCATATGGGGCGGGAAAAACACCATGACATCGCCGCGCTGGGGCTCGTTCAGGGCCATGACCTTGGTGCGCACTACCGGCAGGCGAATACCAAAGGTGTATTTGTTGACCAGGATGTAGTCCCCCACCTCCAGCGTGGGAACCATCGAGGACGACGGGATCTGGAAGGGCTCTACCAGGAACGAGCGGAGCACAAACACCACCAGCAGCACCGGGAAAAATGACTTGGCGTACTCCACCACTACCGGCTCACGGGCCGAGTCCGCGGCGCGCGCCTGGTACTTGATGGCCTGGCTGCTGCCCTCTTCCTGCCACTGCGGATACTGGCCCTGCAATTGGGCCAGGACGCGACGGCGGCCGGGCGCGAGGAAAATCGCGTCGAGCAGCCAGATCAGGCCACTGCCAAACACCAGGATAACCAGAATGAGGGGAAAATCGATATCCATATAATTGCCTTAGCCGTCCACCTTGAGTACTGCCAGGAAAGCAGACTGGGGTATCTCCACACTTCCCACCTGCTTCATGCGTTTCTTACCCGCCTTCTGTTTATCCAGCAGCTTGCGCTTGCGGCTGACATCGCCGCCATAGCACTTGGCTGTCACGTTTTTGCGCAGGGCTTTTACTGTCTGCCTTGCAACAACCTTGCCGCCGACAGCGCACTGAATAGCCACATCGAACATCTGCCGGGGTATCAGTTCTTTCATCTTTTCCGTCAGCACCCGGCCGCGATGCTGGACCTGCTCCCGGTGCACAATGACCGCCAGTGCATCCACCCTGTCGCCGTTGATGAGTACGTCCAGGCGCGCCAGGTTGGCTGCCTCGAATCGTTCGAAGCTGTAGTCCAGGGAAGCGTATCCCCGGCTCACGGACTTGAGGCGATCGAAGAAGTCGAGCACGACCTCTGCCATGGGAATATCGTAGGTAAGTGACACCTGGGCGCCGAGGAACTGCATGTCCTTCTGCAGCCCTCGTTTCTCCACGCACAGGGTTATAACATTGCCAAGGTAGGTGTGCGGCACCAGAATGTTGCAGCGAGCGATGGGTTCACGCATTTGCTCGATGTCGCCGACATCCGGGAGCTTGGAGGGGTTGTCGACGAGGACGACCTCCCCGTTCTTTTTTACCACCTCATAAATTACTGTCGGGGCCGTGGTAATCAGGTCCAGGTCGTACTCCCGCTCCAGCCGCTCCTGCACGATCTCCATGTGCAGCATTCCCAGGAACCCGCAGCGAAAACCGAAACCCAGGGCATCGGATGTCTCCGGCTCGTAGAACAGGGACGCGTCGTTCAGCGTCAGCTTGGCGAGCGCATCGCGAAAATCTTCGTAGTCATCGGACGAAATGGTGAAGATACCGGCATAAACCTGGGGTTTTACCCGCTGGAAGCCGGGCAGTGCCGGTACTTCGTCCTGCCGCAGCGCGTGGATCAGGGTGTCGCCCACCGGGGCGCCGTGGATATCCTTGATACCGGCCACGACAAAGCCCACTTCACCGGCTTGCAGTACATCGCACTCCACCCGCTTGGGCGTGAATATGCCCACGGCATCCACCTGGTGGGCCTTGCCAATGGATTTGGCGACGATCTTGTCGCGCTTGCGCAAGCGGCCGTTCTTGACCCGCACCAGCGACACCACCCCAAGGTAGTTGTCGAACCAGGAATCGATAATCAGCGCCTGCAGCGGGGCCTCGCGATCACCCGCGGGAGCCGGGATACGCTGCACCAGGCTTTCCAGCGCATCCTCAATGCCCAGACCGGACTTGGCACTGACCAGGCAGGCGTGGGTGGCATCAATACCGATAATCTCCTCGATCTCCACCTTGACCCGCTCGGGATCGGCCTGGGGCAGGTCCATCTTGTTCAGAATGGGCAGTACTTCCAGTCCCTGCTCAATCGCCGTGTAGCAATTGGCTACGGATTGGGCTTCCACGCCCTGCCCGGCATCCACGACCAGCAAGGCCCCTTCGCAGGCGGCGAGGGAGCGGGACACCTCGTAGGAAAAATCCACGTGGCCGGGGGTATCGATAAAGTTCAGCTGGTAGGTCTGCCCGTCCCTGGCCGTGTAGTCCAGGGTGACGCTCTGGGCCTTGATGGTAATGCCGCGCTCTCGCTCGATATCCATGGAATCGAGCACCTGCTCATCCATTTCCCGGTCGCTGAGGCCGCCGCAGTGCTGGATAAACCGGTCCGCGAGGGTGGATTTACCGTGGTCGATATGCGCGATAATCGAAAAGTTACGGATGTGGCTGAGATCACTCACTCAATTGGGCTCGATTGGCGCAGGCCTGGCACCATGCCCGCGGAGGAAACAAAAGGAAGCGCGCGTTTACTTTCGCCCCCTGCAAAAAACGCGCGATTGTACCCCAACCGGGATACAACCGCCATGTTCAGCAGGTGGCGGCGAAAAGCCCTCAGTCCTTGAGCTTGAGCCCGATAAACAACGGGGAACCACGACGGATCAGCCGCAGCGGTACGGAACTTCCACCTCCGAGTTTAGCGACCGCATCTTCGTAGGCCTCGGCAGATTTGATCGGGCTGGAGCCAACCAGGGTAATAATATCCCCGGGCAATACCCCGGCATCCCCAGCCACCGAGTCAGGCAGCACCTCGCGCACTATCACACCGCCGTTGATTCCAAAGCGTTCGAGCACATCCGCAGGGGCGGTTTCCACCACCATTCCCAGGCGACCGCCGCCCTGGCCGGCACCCCCAGGCCCCGCTGCCAGGTCGTAGCTGTCATCGGCATCCAGCCCGCCAACCTCGACCTTGAGTTTCTTGTGCTTCTTGTCGCGCACGACTTCCATCGGCACAACCGTACCGGGCGCCACCAGGCCTACCACATGGGGCAGGTCGGCGGAGGCCGGGATGTCATTGCCATCAAAAAGGATAATGACATCCCCGGCCTGCAGCCCGGCCTTGTCGGCCGGGCCATCAGGCGCGACCTGTACAACCAGGGCACCGCGCGGGCGGTCCAGGCCGAATGATTCGGCAAGATTCTTGTCGACATCCTGGATAGTCACCCCCAGCCAGCCGCGCGTGACATGCCCGTCCGCCTTCAACTGGTCCACCACATTGCGCACGACACTCACCGGTATGGCGAACGAAAGGCCTATGGAACCGCCACTGCGGGTAAAAATCTGCGAATTTACGCCGACGACATCACCTTCGAGATTAAACAGCGGACCGCCTGAGTTACCGGGGTTGATCGCCACGTCCGTCTGGATGAAGGGCACATAGTTCTCATTATTTTCGGTTGGCAGGCTGCGCCCCTTTGCGCTGACGATACCTGCAGTCACCGAATAATCCAGGCCGAAGGGAGAACCGATGGCCAGCACCCATTCACCTACCTCGAGGTCATCCCCGCTGGCAAGGGTGAGCGAGGGCAAATCCCTGGCGTCCACCCGCAGCAACGCCAGGTCGGAGCGAGGATCCGTGCCGATAACCTGAGCGTCAAACTCCCGGCGGTCGCTCAGGCGTACCAGCACACTGTCGGCACCCTCAACGACATGGTTGTTGGTCACGATATAGCCGTCGCTGGAAATAATGAATCCCGAGCCCATGGCCATCTGCTCCTGTGGCGACGGCGGGCCTCCACGGAATTCAAAAAAACGCCGCAGGTACTCTGGCATTTCCTCGGGGCCGGGGTGGCCGTACCCGGCGCTTGGCGCACTTTGCTGTACAACGATCTTCACAACAGCGGGGGAATTCTGCTGCACGATCTCGCGGAATTCCGGCAGCGCGGAAGCCGACAGCACGGCTGGCAGCAGTAACGCGCCAAGCAGGATTACGGAACTGACTATTCGCTTCATTGCTCTCATGGTTTGGATCCAGCTGACAGGGGTTTAAACAAAAAAGGAAACTCTCCGGAATCAGGCCAGGTGCACAGCTAAATTGGCCCGCGGCAGCACCTCCAGCAGGGTGGGCTGCAGGGCCCGGTCCTGGCGATGCCGCCAGGCATGCCAGCGCACCAGGGCAAACCCGGCGGCGAGGCCGCCTGCCGCGCCCGCCACTGCGGCGAGCTCATGGTGGCCGGGCCAAAGGAGATCGGCAGCGGCTGCACCCGCCAGCATACACAGCAGTGGCAACAGGTAGACCACAACGGAACCGCGCAGGATCACCTGCTCGGGAATACTGATGCGCACCTGGTCATCAACCGAACACTGCGCGGCGGCTACCACCCCTGACAATACCCGGACATAACCCGTACGACCGTCGGCAATGCGGTTGAGCAAGCCGTGTCCGCAGCCCTTGTTGGCGGCACAGCTGCCACAGGTGCTCTGGCGGATCGTTTCCACCCAAAGAGATTCCTGCGCGGCCTCCACCGCAACTACCCGACCGGTTTCGATCAACATGGCCCGGCACATCCACCGATGGAATCGGCTACCATGCGGGCGGTGTTCAACGGCACCTCGCCGATTACGGTGACCAGTACGGAGCTGTCGCCTAGCTGCATACCGCGGGTGTAGGAGGTTGTCCCGCCCCTGCGCACCACACCCTCCCCGGGGCGGATTTCACCGCTCAACAATTCCAGGAAAACCGAGAATACCGCCAGCCCGTCAGTGTAGGTACGGCGCTGGGATCCGCCATTTTGCTGATCCGTTGGGGTAAACCCCTGGGGCAGCCAGTTCACTTTCCAGACAGGGCCCGCCCCGCCGGCAGATAACTCGGGTTCGGCCGGGTTGGGGTGAAGCGCCTTGTGCACCAGCTGCGCCTCGCCCTTGGAGGCCGTCTCCGGCGCATAGGAAAGGCTGGCAAACTGGAATTTTTCCAATACCTTGTCACCGCGCCCCACAGTCTGGCTTTTCAGCAGCAGGCCGGTTTCGCGATCCAGCTCCATCACATAGCCATAGCGGTACATATCCCGCGGTTCGATGCGGACCTGCACAGCCTGGCGGCCAGCCACCAGCTCTCCCTCAACCAGGCTGAAACGGTAGTAGTGTGCAATGCCGCACTGCCCGTTCTGTAATTGGGCACCCAGCTGCAGCAATTTGTGCCCCGGGTGAATGCATTCCAGCGGGTGATTGACCCGGACAACCTCCGCGCCCTGCCCGGTCAGCTCGGTGAGTCGCTCCGTGGCAAGGCCATTGACGACCGAGTGAGACACCTCCATGGCCTGCATCTCCTCACCCTGCTGGAACGTGACCACACCGTGGTAGTTCACCTGCTGCAGGCTGTGGGACATTTTATCGAGCCATGCGAGCGCCTCGGCGTCAGCCGTCGGGCACGGCGCTGCAGCGACCCGGGTCGCCAGCAGCAAGCCCAGGACAGCGAGCCCGACAAGACCGCCCCGACTCCGGCGGTAGCACGCAATCACGCTCAAGCGCCTGCTACTCCTTTATGCGCGGCACGCGGGCAAACGGCACCAGGCCGTTAGGTGAATTGAGCGCGGCATGCTCAGCGTGTTCCTGCATATACTTCTGCAGGCGCTGCCGCGCCAGTTCCTGGTAGGCAGTGCGGGTGGCGGGCTGCAACTGGGGCACATCCTGGGTGCCGTAACTGGCCTGCACCGATGTGGCGCCAAGACTGTTCACCATGCCCACCGGGGAAACACTACTGGCAATGGTCCCTCCATCGATCCTGCCGGCCTGCAACTGGGCCAGTTGCTGCCCGCCAAACACGACCGTCGCGGCGACGGAGGCTGCAACCGCCACGCTTGCCAGCGGCCTCAGCAGACGCTGCCCGAGGCCCGGCGCCCTGATACCCTGGCCCGCCAGCGCCTCGCGAACGCGGACCGAGACATCCAGCCCGGGCTGTGCGGGAAAATGACCGCCAGCCACCGTGCGCACCATGTTGTAGCGTACCCAGGTGTCGCGCAGCTGCGTATCGCTCGCCACACGCGACAACACCCGCTCCACCTCGAGTTCGTTGGCCTCGTCGTCCATCAGCGCCGACAGGGACTCTCGCATTGCATCACTCATACACTATTTCCTTCGCGCCTGTGCGCGTTCACGCTCTCGCCTGGAGGGCGGCATGATCAATTGCCATCCAACTGCTCCCTGACCTGGCTGTCTATCGCCTCACGCGCGCGAAAAATTCGTGAGCGCACGGTGCCGACGGGGCAATTCATAATGTCGGCAATATCCTCGTAACTGAGACCATCAAATTCCCGCAAAGTTACCGCAGTTCGCAAATCTTCCGGCAACTCCCTGATCGCCCGCTCTACAACCTCTTTCAATTCAGCTCCGAACAGGGCGTTCTCGGGGGTCTCGATCTCGTGCAATGCAGCGCCGCTGGCATAATATTCGGCATCCTCCACCTCCACATCGGAGCCCGGTGGACGCCGCGAGCGGGATACGAGATAGTTCTTGGCCGTGTTGATCGCGATGCGGTAAAGCCACGTGTAAAAGGCGCTTTCGCCGCGAAACTTGGGCAGTGCACGGTAAGCCTTGATAAAAGCTTCCTGGGCCACATCCTGCACCTCATCCGAATCATGAACATACCTGCTGATCAGGGCAAAAATCCTGTGCTGGTACTTCAGCACCAGCAGGTCGAAGGCTCTCGTGTCGCCTTTTTTTACCCTGGCAACAAGCTGCTGGTCCGTCACTACGGCAGTCACGCCCTGCACCCCTCCCTAGTCCACGACATCACTGCCCCGCCGGAAACCCGACCCGTGCTGGAGTAGACCACAGAAAACGCCGCAAGTTCTCCACAAGAGCAAAATTGCCGTCGATGGGAGGGACATGGACCGATAAAGTTCCGCAACGGGGTGTTTCCTTATTTGTCGCGAGCTCGTATATACTCGCGTGCAGCGATGTGGCAAAAGCTAAGTCTTTGACCCGCATCATATAATTCACTTCCTGAAGCGGCAAGTACAGGGCGCTATGGCCACCCTACACCAACACGACGTGCTTATCATCGGCACCGGCGCGGCCGGGCTGAGCCTGGCCCTGCACCTGCCGTCCCACCTGCGGGTGGCAATGATATGCAAGGGCCAGCTGAACGAGGGCTCTACCTACTGGGCCCAGGGCGGTATGGCCGCGGTGCTCCACACCCGGGATACGGTAAGTTCTCACGTGGAAGATACCCTCGCCGCGGGCGGCGGCCTGTGTCGCCGGGAGGCCGTGGAATTTACCGTCAACAACAGCCGGCGTTGCGTGGAATGGCTGGTGGCACAGGGCGTGGATTTTGACCTGCGCGAGGACCAGGCCACCATAGACCAACGGGAGTTCCACCTGACCATGGAGGGCGGCCACAGCCACCGCCGTATCATCCACGCAGCAGACCGCACCGGCAGGGCCATCTCCGAGGTACTGACCGAAAAAGCGCGGCAGGCTGCCAATATCGAGCTGTTCCCCCAACGTGTCGCCGTCGACCTGGTCGTGGAAGATAACCGCTGCCAGGGGGCCTACATCCTCGATCGTGAAAATGACCGGGTGGAGCTTTTCCAGGCCCGGGCGGTGGTACTGGCCACCGGTGGTGCCAGCAAGGCCTATCTCTATACCAGCAACCCGGATGGTGCCAGCGGCGACGGAATTGCCATGGCCTGGCGCGCAGGCTGCAGCGTGGCCAACCTGGAGTTCAACCAGTTTCACCCCACATGCCTGTACCACCCGCGGGCAAAATCCTTCCTGATTACCGAGGCGATTCGCGGCGAGGGTGGTCGGCTGTTATTGCCCGATGGCACCCGTTTCATGGACCGGTTTGATGCCAGAGGAGAGCTTGCCCCGCGGGATATCGTCGCCCGGGCGATCGATCACGAGATGAAGCGACTGGGTGCCGACTGCGTATTTCTCGACATCTCCCACAAGCCACGTGAATTTATACAGAGCCACTTTCCCACGATCATGGCCCGCTGCGCGGAATTCGGCATCGATATAGGAGCCGAACCGATACCTGTTGTACCGGCAGCGCATTACACCTGTGGCGGAGTAGTAGTGGACACCCGCGGTCGCACTGACCGCGCCGGTCTCTACGCCATCGGTGAAACATCGTGCACCGGTCTGCACGGGGCCAATCGAATGGCCAGCAACTCGCTGCTCGAATGCATCGTTTATGCCGAATCCGCCGCCGGCGATATCGCCGGCACGCTGGCCTCGGTAGCTGCGCCGGCGCCGACACCCGCCTGGGACGAGAGCCAGGTCACGGACTCTGATGAAGACGTGGTGATCTCACATAACTGGGACGAACTGCGCCGCTTCATGTGGGATTACGTTGGCATCGTCAGAACCAACAAGCGTTTGCAACGAGCCCTGCACAGGGTGCAGTTGCTGCAGGCTGAGATAGCCGAGTACTACGGCAATTACAAGGTCGGAAATGACCTGCTTGAGCTGCGCAACCTGGCCATGGTCGCCGAGCTGATGATTCGCTGCGCCATTTCACGCAAGGAGAGCCGGGGCCTGCATTACACGCTGGATTATCCCCAACAGCTGCCCGAGGCTGTCGACACGGTACTGGTGCCGCCAAACTCACCGCTCAAGGGTGAGGCGCACGCGCAGGCGTCGTAGATCATCCGCCGGCGCACTGTCGGCAAACAGGAAAACTGCCCCACTGCCCTGACCGGCGCAGTCACGCCAGGCCAGGTAAATAAGCCACGGCAGGAAAGTGCTGCCCGCAAGGATGGTGACAGCCCGGCATTTCCCGTTCTGCTCGAGGGTCCAGACCCCGCGGTGCCAGCAAACCACGAGTCCGGCCATTGGCTGCCGCACCAGTTGCCGACAGCACAGCCCGACGACCGGCAGCAACAACAGGCCCGACAGTGGGTAGCCTCGCTGGGATAATGTAAAAAGGCTGGTTGCGGCGAGCGTGCACAGCAGGCCATGCAGTACGCCACAAATAGCAGATTTACCGACTGTCAGGCGCAGTGAGGGTGAAGTCGAGTACCTTTCTGACAATGGCGCCAAGTTCCTCATCGTCGGGTCTTTCCCGCTGCATGAACCAGGCGAAAAGGTCCTGGTCCTCACAGCGCATAAGTTGCTGGAACCGCCTGCGGTCGAGTTCGTCCAGCCCGGCATAGCGGGCCATCACAAAAGGTTCCAGCACGAGATCAAGCTCAAGCATGCCGCGCCTGCTGGCCCAGCGCATGCGATTGATTTCCTCGTCCGATACTCTGCCAGTCATAAATTTCTCAATCATCATCAAAGCCGGGCATTATATAGCCAAAAGCAGTCAACCGCCCGGCACCTGCAAAGGTGGGTGCTGACAGCCCGGGCGCAAGGCCCTATGATGATTCACTCACATTGTCAGGTAGGCAACTTTGAGCTGTTACTACACCATTGTGGAGCAGGACGCCCTGCTGCACCTGCAGGGACCTGCTGCCCTGTCATTCCTTCAGGGCCAGGTCACCTGCGACACACGAAAGCTGGATGCGCATACGGCCCTGCCCGGCGCCTACTGTACTGCCCAGGGCAGAGTGGTATGCGATTTCCTCCTGACCATGCTCGCCGAGGAGCACCTGGCGCTGAGAATGCGCCGGGACATCCGGGCATCAAGCGCCGCCGTGCTGGGAAAATACATCGTGTTTTCCAGGGCACGACTGGATTCGGAGCGCGAGGACTGGCAAATCATCGCCTGCTGGGGAGCGACAGCCGCCCGGGTACTGGAGGGGGTGTTCGGCGCCGTGCCGGGAGGTAAATACCGCGCCTGCTCCGGCCCAGGATTTACCCTGGTGCAACTGGACGAGGCGGCAGAGCAGTTCGAATGTCACCTGGAGCCAGCCCGTGCAGGCAGTGCGCTGGAGCGGCTGCGGGAGCTGGCCACGGACGCTGGGGAAACAGCCTGGCAGGCCCTGCAGATTGCCGCCGGCACCGCCCGCATCGAGGCTTCCACTACCGGAGAATACATTCCCCAGATGCTGAATTACGACGTTACCGGGCATATCAGCTTCAATAAGGGCTGCTACACCGGGCAGGAAGTTGTCGCCCGCATGCATTACCGCGGCAAACCGAAGCGTCGCCTCTACCTGGCTGAACTGGCGGCGGCGGACATGCAGGCGGGGGCGCATCCGGTCAGTGGTGATTCTCTCTACAGCCCCGGCGCAGCCCAGTCAGTCGGCAACGTTATCAATGCCGTGGCGTCTGCGCGCGGCGGATTGCTCATGCTGGTGACGGCAACGGCCGCGGGAGTAGATGCCGGATTACACGCGGCAAGCGCCGACGGCCCAAGGTTGCACACGGGCCAGATGCCCTACCGCATCCCCGAAAAATAGTCCGGCTCAGGCCTTTGTCGGCAAGCTCCAGTCTATCGGTGTCCTGCCGTGTGCCTGGAGGTATTCATTGGCCGCCTTGAAATGCCCGCACCCGAAAAAACCGCGGTGGGCACTCAGTGGAGACGGGTGCGGGGCGCTAAGCACGCAGTGCCGGTGCCTGTCGATAATCGCACCCTTGCGCTGGGCATAGCTGCCCCAGAGCATGAACACGACATGTTCGCACTCGCGGTTGATGACCTCGATGACGCGGTCCGTGAAGGTCTCCCATCCCTTGCCCTGGTGCGAGGCGGCCCGCCCGCACTCGACCGATAACACGCTGTTCAGCAGCAGTACACCCTGGTCGGCCCAGGCCGCCAGGTGTCCATGGGCCGGGACGGGGTGACCCAGCTCGGACTCGATTTCCCTGAAAATATTCTGCAGTGACGGCGGCACTTTCACGCCGGGCCGGACCGAAAAGCACAGGCCGTGAGCCTGCCCGGGGCCGTGGTAGGGGTCCTGCCCGAGAATCACCACCTTGACCTGCTGCAGGGGCGCGTGGGCAAAGGCATTGAAAATCTCCTGGCTTGCCGGAAAAACCTGTTTGCCGGCTCTTTTTTCTGCCAGCAGGAAAGAACGCAGCTTATCCATGTAGGGCTTTTCAAACTCCGGCGCCAATCGCGCCAGCCAGCTGTGCTCCAATTGCACTGACCTGCTCATACCCCCCTGCCCCGGTTCAGTTACAGGCCGCCATCAGGATAACCTGTTCATAGACCAGGTTCTCGGGTTCCTGCTGCCCGGACAACCAGCGCACGGCTTCCAGCGGCACCAGGCGCTTCGAGCGTTCCCGCTTGCCGGCCCCGGCGTTCTCCACTGGCGCCAGCGGCGAGGCATTAAACGCTGCCTGGCGCCGCTGGGATCCCGCATCGGCGTAAAGGGTGGTCCGCATGCGCGGCACCCGGCCGGCGGCGAGTATCTGCCGCTCCATGAAGGCCGGCTCCCATTCCTGGCCGTGGCCGGAGCCCGCGGCCCGGGTAATGCTCTCATTCATGAGCGTACCGCCAAGGTCGTTCACGCCGGCGGCGAGGCACGCGGCCACGCCCTGCTCGCCCATTTTCACCCAGGAAGCCTGGATATTGTCGATCAGGCCATGCAGCACCACACGCGCCACCGCGTGCATCAACACCGCCTCCCGGAAAGTGGGGCCACGCCGGGCATTACCCTTGAGATACATGGGCGCTTCCATGTGCACAAAGGGCAGGGGCACAAACTCGGTGAAGCCGCCTGTCCGCCGCTGCAGGTCGCGAATAAGTCGCAGGTGCCGTGCCCAGTGACGGGGCAGGTCGATGTGGCCGTACATGATGGTCGCTGTGGTCGGCAGGCCAACGCGGTGGGCCGTCTCCATCACCTCCAGCCACCGGGCGGTGTCCAGCTTGTCCGGGCACAGCCGCGCGCGCACCTCGTCGTGCAACACCTCCGCCGCGGTACCGGGCAAGGTGTTCAAGCCGGCCTCCTTGAGCTGGCGAAGGAAACTTTCGATGTCCACACCGAGGGTCGCCGCACCCTGTGACACTTCCAATGGAGAAAAGGCATGGACATGCATACCGGGTGTCGCGGCGTGAACCGTGTGCAGAATATCGAGGTAGGTCTGGCCCGTGTAATCCGGGTGAATTCCTCCCTGCATGCAAACTTCTGTCGCACCCCGGTGCCAGGCCTCGCGACAACGCCCCGCAATGTCCTCACCGCTGATATCGTAGGGGCGGCCACGCAGGTCCTCGCTGTGCTTTCCCTTGGAAAATGCGCAGAACTGGCACTTGAAATAGCATACGTTGGTGTAATTGATATTGCGGTTGACAACGTAGCTCACCGTGTCGCCATTGACCTGCCTGCGCAACTGGTCGGCCCTGCGCACGACAAAGGCGAAATCCGCGCCCCTGGCCTCAAACAGGCGCGCAATATCCGCCTCGCTCACATCGGCCTGCGCGCTACAGGCATCGACAATCGCCGTGATTTCCGGCGATACGGAATCTGGCGATGGATCAAGGCGCAGCAATTGCGCCTCCACAGGCGGAATTGCGCCCTCCTCACCCGGCACCCACGCGTCGCGCCGGGCAAACCCCATGCTGTCGCTGTGGCGCAGCACCGCGGTGCGCACCGCCGGGTCCAGCCAACGCTCCGCGTCGCTGGCGTAGGCGGGGTAGACCGTAAGCCGCTGATCGAGGAACTTCCCTGCGGCGGCCGTCTCCAGTGCCAGCTTGTCCAGGTGTGGCCAGGGTGCCTCGGGGTTGACATGGTCGGGCGTCAGCGGAGACACGCCGCCCCAGTCGTTGATACCGGCCGCGACCAGTTGCGGCAATACACCCGGGCTGAGATTGGGGGGTGCCTGGATACTCATGTGGGGGCCGAAGACCAGGCGAGCCACGGCGATGGTCCACAGCAACTCGTTGAGGTCTGGTTCGGGGGACGACGCCATCAGTGTACCGGGCTTGGCCCGGAAGTTCTGCACGATCACTTCCTGCAGGTGACCATGACGCGCATGCACTTCCCGCAGTGCAAGCAGGGACTCCACACGCTCTCGCCGGGTCTCACCTATACCGATAAGGATGCCGGAAGTGAACGGTACTGCCGCCTGGCCCGCCAGTTCCAGCGTTTGCAGGCGCGCGGCGGGATTCTTGTCCGGTGAACCGTAGTGCGGCATACCTTTTTCACACAGGCGGTCGGAGGCGGACTCCAGCATTATACCCATCGAGGCGCTTACCTGGCGCAGGCCGGCGATCTCCGCGGCGGTCATGCAACCCGCATTGATATGGGGCAACAAGCCGGTTTCAGCCAGCACGCGCGACGCCACATACCGCAGGTAGGACAGGGTGTCGGCAAAACCCAGGTCGGCCAGCGCGCGCCGCGCCGCGCTGTAGCGCAACTCAGGTTTCTCCCCCAGGGTAAACAGCGCTTCCTGGCAACCCAGACGCGCGCCCTCGCGGCACAGCTCCAGCACCTGCTCAACATCCATGAACGGCTGCCCGATTTTTTTCGGTGTCCGGGCAAAGGTGCAGTAATGGCAGACGTCGCGGCACAGGTGAGTCAGCGGGATAAATACCTTGCGCGAGTAAGTTACCACGGCGCCAAAACCCCGGTCGCGCAGCTCGCCGGCCACGGTGGCGAGCGCGTGCGTCTCGGGGATCTCGGCCAGGGCCAGTGCCTGCTCACGCGTGAGATGGCGCCCCGCCAGCAGATCGGCACGCAGTACTTCCCAATGCGCCATCAGCGGACCTCCCCTGTGTCCAGGGACGATTCGCCCGGCTCCAGCGACGCCAGCGCCAGGCTGATGCGTGAGCCCAGGCCCGCCTGTTCCAGGAAGTGGGCAGTCTGTGACCGGCTCAACCCATCGAGGTTCTGCAACAGGGCCCGCAGGTCCCGCGGTTCATCCAGGTCCAGCCCGATGCCCCGGCTGCGCAGCACTGTCACCGGTATACCCCGCGCCCGTGCGGCAGCCAGGTGACGCTCGCAACTGTTTTCGCCAAAAGAAAACGTCGGGGCAGTAGCACCACCAAAACACAACAGGTTGGTGCCCACGCCATGGCGGTCGCTGCCAATGACCAGTTTGCTGCCGTCGCGTGCAGCGCTGAGCACAGCGCTGATATCCGCTGCTGTGAGCAGGGGCAGGTCCGCATGTAATACCAGTACAGACCCGGCGCCCTCGGCCAGCAGCCTGTCGGCGGCGCGACTGACTACCCCATTCAGCCCGGTGCATCCCAGCTCGCTCTCCAGCCAGTGACCGGCGCCGTACCGCGCGGCCAGGAGATAGGCGCAGGGGTCATCCGAAACGAGCGTTGTGCGCTCGATTCCCGGGTGGGCGGCCAGCACGGCCAGCACGTCTTCCACCATTGCCTGGGCCAGCGCGCGTCGTTCCGATGGGCTCAGCAGGCCGGCGAGGCGGGTTTTTGCCCGCACCAGGTCTTTCAAGGGTACCAATGCCTGTGTCACTGCCGTCAGCTCCCGCGCAAACCCAGTGCGAAACGGGCAAGGTCCTGCTTGTCGGCCCTGCTCTTCATAACCGTCGATGTAATGGCCACCTCAACCCCCAGCTCCCGAATAGCCCCGGCAAGTGTAGCGTCACTTTCGTCGATCACGAAGCAGTCCATGAGCCCGGGGTAGCGCTGGCTGTAATGACGGGCAACTTCCAGCGCGGAAGACACCATTCCAAGTTCCGCCATCATCTTGGCGGCCGGCCCCTTCAGGGCGAGTCCGGCGACGATGGGTGACACCACCACCACGGGGGCGGGGCTTTCCCGCAGGGCAAGCCACAGGCCCGGCAATTGCAGTATGGGGTCTATGCTCACGAACGGGTTGGAGGGACAGATCAGCACCTGCGCGAACGCCTTCTGCTGCAGCAGGCGCATGACATCCCGGTTGGGATGAGCGGCGGAAATACCGTCGAAACTGAAGCCGGTCACCGCAGGTTTACACTGGTCACGGACAAAATAGTGCTGGAAAGGGAGGTCGCCGCTGTCGGTATGCACGATAGTGCGGACCCGGTCATTTGTCATCGGGTGAATATGGCTGCTGACGGACAGGCGCTCGGCCAGCAAAGCGGTAAAAGCGGTAAGTCGCATTCCCCCGGCCAACTGCTCGGTGCGCCACAGGTGAGTCGCCATATCCCGGTCACCCAGCCTGAACCAGGCATCGGCTCCCAGTTGTTCCAGCGCGCTCATGGTCTGCCAGGTCTCCCCTTCCAGCCCCCACCCCAGCGTCGAGTTGGCGCGCCCCGACAGGGTATACAGCAAGGTATCGATATCGGGGCATATATAAAGCCCCAGGTGCCGGAAATCATCCGCCGTATTGACCAGTACGTGAAGTCGACCCGGGGCAAGCACATCCGCCAGGCCCAGTGCCAGCTTGGCCCCGCCAACCCCCCCGGAGAGCGCCAGGACATCCCCTTGCACGGCTGCCATCAGCGGAACAGGTCCATGGCCCGGTCGCGAATCAATTTTCCTGAACCCTCTTCCGAAGCGAGCAGGTTCGCCCCGCGCGCCAGCACCACGGGACGGCCCTGGGTCGACTGGCCCATAAGGAGTGAGGCAGCCGCCGCGAGCTCATCCGCTTCCGCCGGCTCTGTCACCTGCAGCACGTTACCGAACATATCCAGCTCGCCAATCTGGTCGCGCACCGGGGCCAGGCCCGCGGTACCGATGGCGATCCCGACAGTGCCGTTGCGCCATGCACGCCCGGCGCTATCGTTAATGATAACCTGGACCTCCACGCCGGTGAGCACGGCCAGGTCCCGGCGCAGTGCCCGGGCAGAGGCGTCCGGGTCCACGGGCAAAAGCAATACCCGCGGGTCTTCCGCGCTATTGGTAATATTCGACCGGTCGATACCGGCGTTGGCGTGTACGTAACCGTTGCGGTGCTCGACAATGATAACCCCGGGACGCACCCGGATGACTTCGCGGCTCTCCGCCAGGATCAGTTCGACCTGCCGCGGGTCTTTCCCCGCCTGCTGCGCCAGGGCCTCAGCCTCGGCGCCCGCCCTCACGTCCGCCAGGCGCACGTAGCGACCCTCGGCCTTTGAGACAACCTTCTGGGCGATCACCAATACATCCCCGGGCTGCAGTTGCAGTCCGTTGCGCTGGAGGCCATCCGCCAGCATTTGCGCCAGGTTGTCCCCCGGCTCGACCAGGGGAAAACCTTCAAGTGCGATCAGCTCCAGCCGCATCGGCATCAGGCATCGTCCAGCCCACTGATTTTGATACCGGCGTGGCAACCGTATTGCTTGTTTATGGTAATAAGGACAGAGGTCAGCGCCTCCGCCGCGGCGGCGTTGTTAATCATACCCGCGTGAAACCCCCGCATGCCCGCCGCCTCGACCAGTTTGATCACTTCTTCGCGCGCCTCTTTCCTGTTGCCACTGACCAGAACATCGCACTCGACGCCCTTGCCCTCCTGCAGGTGTGCCGCGGCCACGTTCTGGAATGCCGAGACCACCGAGACATCCTCGCCCAGCAGCTCCTGCGCAATCTGCCCCGCGCTGCCCTGTGGCGGCAATTGCACCCTCGCCACCTTCGGTGGAACCAGCGGGACGGTCACATCGATAAGGATTTTTCCCTGCAATGCCTGCCTCACCGACTCCAGGGTGCTCGCCTGGTGGCTGAAAGGGACCGTAAGGGTCACGATGTCAGCGGCACTGGCCGCCTCCAGATTAGCCATCGCCTGGACGCTTACCGCACCGACGCCACGCTCCGCCATCACCTCGCGCAGGTCGGCCACCGCCGCCTCGGCTTTTTCCTGAGTGCGCGAGCCGATAATGACCTGGTAACCGGCCTGGGCCCAGCGCCGGGCCAGGCCGGTTCCGAGGTCTCCAGTGCCACCGAGGATCGCAAGCACGGGTAATTTGTCTGTGGTCATAATCAGTACATCCTGTCATCGGTCCTGGGTATGCGAAGATTCGCTGCCCGGAATATCGCGCCCCCATAAATTCGGTTAGGATGGTCGCGGCCGAGGCATCTTATGTAAATACCCCGCCAACCACAAGCTGTGGCGGCGGCACGGCCAGGGGAGTCCAATTATATGAGCAACGCGCTGGATTTTAGCGGCAAGGTCGTGGTTGTCAGCAGTGGCGGTACCGGCACAGGCAGTGCTATCGCGCAGGCGTTCCTGGGCGCGGGTGCCGCGGTCGTCGTCTGTGAGCACTCGCAGGAACCGGGCCTGGCCACAAGCACCGGGCGAGAGCTTGCATACGCCGGCTGTGACCTGTCCGACTATGCACAGATAGAGACCTGCATCGGACAGGTCGCGGCGCACTTTGGCCACATCGATGTGCTGGTCAACGCCCCGGGAGACGTGTTTCCCGAAGACACGAACGCACTCTCCAACGGAGAATCGATTATTCGCCAGCGCCTGGTGACCGCGCTCAACTTCTGCCAGGTGGCCAACCGGGTGATGCAGGAGCAGAGGGACGGCGGCTGCATCATCAATGTTACCCGGCCGGGCTCAGCGCCGGGTACCCCCGACAGGGCTGCCCGGGATGCCGCCGATGCCGGAGTGGCCAACCTTGGTACATCGCTGGCAGTCGAGTGGGCGCCGCGGGTGCGGATCAACACCCTGGTAATGGAGCTGACCCAAACGGAGCAGTCCACACCCCGCCGGGGCGACGCTGCAAGGGACCCGGGAACATCATCGACCAGTACCGGCGACGCTACCGATCCGGGCGGCGCGTGCCTGTTCCTCGCGTCAGCACTGGCCTCCTACGTCAGCGGCACCAGTGTTTCCCTGCCACGCGCCGGGGCCAGATAGCCCCGAGCCTCGATTAATCTGGGCGGTGACGGGCCGCCCGGTCGCGGGATTGATCGCCGCCGGCCCGTTTATAGGCCGTCGATAGTTGGGTATACTGCCGGCACGACATGGAATTGTTGCATGCCGGGTGGCCGACACCCGGGATTGTCCCATTAAGCAGAGGTCAAATGCCTGAACCCTTAAGCCAGCCGGGCGAGCGCCAGGCCAAACTCGAACTGGAGGATGGCACACGCCTCGCCGGCGAGTTGTCCATGCTCCCGGGTGGCGATTTGCAGCTGGCCACTGCCCGAATTATCCGCAAGCCATCTTCAGGGCAGCCACCGGCGGCAAGGACCGGCACCACGGCGCAACTGGCGATGGACGAGCCCGACACTGGCAGCCCCACTGCGGCCAGTAAGGTCACCGTGCTGAAGGTCAGTGGGGACAGCCTGGTTTTAGCCCTGCAGACCCCTGACTCTGATGCTGCCAGACAGCTGCTCGCCAGGCTCAGCGGCGCTATCGCAAAACCCGCTACACCGGAAATTGCAGCCGGGTATGTGCAGATCCTCGATTCCCTGCGGGAAAGGAGCCTGGCGCAGCTGGAGCCATTGATCAAACCTTTCCTGTCGGATCTGGCGAATTACCTTTTTGACCTGTCCACCCAGGTCAAACACTCCAGTTCCGACCAGAACATATTCTACGACGCCACCGTGGCTATCCGGCGCAATAAAGGCGAGTTGGCCGCTGACGTCATCAAACAGCTCGCCGAGCTGTATCGCGATCCCACCCCGGCCAAAATGCAGGACTACCTGCAATCACCCGTTTCTGGCGAGAAGGGGGATCTCAACCTGGTGGATACCGCGGAGTTCGAAAGCTCACTGGCACTCGACCGCATGATCACCCATGGAGAAGAAACCTACCGGGTGCCGCTGGAGGCACTGGTCATCCGTTATGCGACCCTGATCGGCGAAGACCCGAACAGGGTCCGCTTACCCATACACATTCGGCACCTCAGTCGTGCGTTCCAGCGCACCATCACGTCCCAGCGTTACCCCGCGCCAGTCCTGTTGAAAATATTCGATTACCTTACGCGCGAATTCATGAAGAGCCTGGAGAGTTATTACCTGCAACTCAACCAGGAGCTTGCCCACCAGGGTATCCGCCCCGACCTGGAGCGGGAAATTTCGGCCAAGGGCACGCTGCTCAACCGGGGAAAACCGCCCAAGCCGGTCATCCGCAAGGCGCCCACCACCGTGCAAGCGACAGACCAGCACAGTGAAGGCAACGCTGGCAGGGCGCCGGAAACCACGGGCGGTCCTACCCTCGCGGAAATGGCCAGGTCGATTTCGGGCGCCAAGTCACCCCAGGCTGCCCCCGCGGCACCACCGGGAAGCCAGCAGGCCAAATACGACAACATCTACAAGTCTGTTATTGACGCACTGAACTTCCGGCGATCGGCCGATGATGCCGCGCCAGCCCAGGCCCACAGCTACGATGCGGCCCCTGCCGGCGGCAGCTGGGACGGGACCAGCCTGGACGGCGGTGCCGGGCGGCAGAAGCTGGCCAATGCCGATAACATCGCGCGCGCCCTGGGAGCCCTGCAGCACGATGCCCGGGTGCGCGCCGCGGTGGAACAGGGCAATTCGCTGCGCGAATATCTCGCCAACAACAAGCAGCAGTTGGCAGAACTCAGCGATACCGAGGGACTCACCGCCGACAGCCTCAACCAGCTCGACCTGGTAGACAACCTGTTTGGAACGATCAAGTCCCAACTCGACGTCAGCCAGGAATTGCGGCCGGCACTCGGTGGCCTGCATATCCCCCTGGCCAAGCTCGCGCTGCTGGATCAGCACTTCTTCCTCGATCGCGGTCACCCCGCCCGCATCGTGCTGGATAAACTGGCGAAACTGTCCAGCTCGGCCAACTTTCCCAACAAGGCCCTGGAAACCCGAATCACGGAAATCGTCGACCAGATCGTTGCGGATTACGACAGCGACAACGCGGTATTCGACAATGCCCTGCTGAAAATCGACAAGCTGGTGGCCCAGCAGGAAAGGGCCCTCTCGCGCAACGTCGAACGCGTGGTGCGCATCCAGGAAGGCCAGGAAAAATTACTGAAGGCCCAGCAAGCCGTCGACAAGGTGATCGCCGCCAAGGTCAGGACAGAGCACGCGCCACGAGTACTGGTCGACCTGGTGGACAGCGGGCTGCGCGACCTGCTGGTACTCACCCATATCAAGGAGGGCCCGCATAGCAGGGGATGGAAAGACCAGCTGAAAACCCTTGACCAGTTTTCGCTCTGGCTCGACGAGCGGAACCAGGGTGATGCAAATGATGAAATGATGACCCAGCGGGGCCTGGAAGCGGAAACCCTGATCGACATGCTCGAGCAGCAGATCGCCTCGGCCCTGCCTACCAGTGTTGCCCACCAGCACGCCCTGGACGAACTGCGCGAGATTGTCGCCGGCACCCGGGCGGTGGATTTCATCAACGGTTCCGGCTCGGTGCCGCAACAGCTGGTGGAGCCCGCCCAGGTACGCGCCAAGATAGAGGACCTTCCCCGGTTGCGGCGCTGGGTGATGCGCGTCGAGGAACTTGAAACAGGGACCTGGCTGACATACCGGGACAAAGCGGGGCAGAAGCTCCGTATGCAGTTGGCCTGGACAAGCCAGGAGCGTGACCGCTTCATCTTTGTCAACGAACGCGGCCAGAAAATCGCGGATCTCAGCAACATACAGCTGGCACGCCAACTGAGTCGCGGTATGCAGCCGCCCGCCCCGGCTGACAAGCTCTCGGTGGTCGACAAGAGCCTGTACCAGACCCTGGAACATGTGCAGAAAACCCTGAGTTTTGCGCGCAACCACGACACACTTACCAAGCTGATCAATCGCGCCACCTTCCTCGACCAGATGGGCCGGGCTTTGCGCCACGCACAGCAGAAACTCTCGCAGCACGCCGTGCTCTATCTGAATATCGACCAGTTCAGCCTCGTCAATGAGGTTTACGACCGTGTCCACGGTGACCAGGTGTTACTCGAGTTTGCCCGGCTGCTGGCGCAACTCCACAGCAAGAAGTCCTCGTCTGCCAGAATCGAGTCCGACAGTTTCGCCGTGCTGCTGCTGGACCGCAGCATGGAGCAGGCGATGCAGATAGCGGAAAAAATCCGCCGGGACATTGAGGTCAGCAGCGTCGATATCAACGGCGAAAAGATCGGTTTTACCGTTTCTGTCGGTGTGGTACCCATCAGGGAGCACAGCCCTGACGTGGGCCAGATTCTCAATACAGCCCGCACCACGATGCACCTCGCCAAGCAGCAGGGCCGCAATCGGGTCGTGCAATATGAAGAGGACCAGTCCTCCGCAAGCACCTATACCAAGGATAAATTGCGGGTCAAACGGGATCTTGAACAGGCGGTGGCCACGGACCGTTTCGTGCTGCAGGCACAGCCCATTGTGCAGACCCGGATTACCGGGGATGTCGTCGAACAGCAGCACTATGAACTGCTCCTGGGCCTGGCCAACAAGGACGGTTCGCTGGCTTCGCCGCAGGATTTTATCGTGTCTGCCGAACGCTATGGCTTCATGACGCTGGTTGACCGCTGGGTAGTAAAGGAAGCGTTCAGCTGGATCAGTCAGCTGATGGACGCCCAGAAGGTCGTGCCCAGTCTCTCGATCAACCTGTCTGGCACCAGCGTGACAGACGACAGCTTCATGGATTACCTGTTCGAGCAGATATCGGAGTACGGGGTAGGTACCAGTAGGATCTGTTTCGAGATTACCGAGACCGGTACCATATCCAACCTGGTGAAGGCGGCGGATTTCGTCCGTGCTTTTCGCAACATCGGCTGCAAGTTTTCGATCGACGACTTCGGCACTGGCCTGGCGAGCCACAACTACCTGCGGGAACTACCGGTAGATTACGTCAAGATCGACGGCAGTTTCGTCACCAATATCCACAATAATCGCAATGACTATGCCATCGCCCGCTCCATCAATGACCTGGCTCACTTCCTGGGCCAGGAAACCATCGCCGAGTCCGTCGAGAACGACAAGATCGTGGAAAAGTTACGCGAGATCGGCGTGGACTATCTCCAGGGCTGGGGAATCGGCAGGCCGAAGGTACTGTCCGAGGTTGCCAAGGACCTGTCCTCAATCGAGAAGTAGCAACGGAGGACCAACGTGGCTTCCCGCCTCGTAAACAGAGACTACGACAGCCTGGTGCGATTGATCTACCAGGGCGCCCTGGAACAGCCACCCTGGCACAGCGCACTGCCCGCACTGCGTGAAATCATGGACGCCCAGGTCGTTTCCCTGGTTCTTCGACCGCCCTCCGTCGGCGACCGGGGGATTATACTGAACAGCGTGCGCCCCGAACCGGGGCGACCAGAGAGCTCTGCCCCCCTGGCCGATCCCAACGACTGGGAGGTCACGGCCTATCGCGAGCAGTTCTTTTCCCTGGACCCCTTTATTAACCTGCCACCGGACCAGATCATCTCCCTTGATGACCTGGTGCCGGACGACGAACTGGTGAACTCGGACTATTACCTGTATTACCTGCAGCCCACACAACTGTTCCGCATCCTGGGTGTCGATACCGGACAGCCAGACGGCCTGCTGGCCCGCCTCCGTTTTTCTCGCCGCAGGGAGGAAACGCCGTTCAGCGAGCGCGACCGGGGCTTGCTCTCCCTGATCACTCCACACCTGCGCCAGGCCCTCGAAATTTACGCCAGGCTGAACCGGATGACCTCTGAGCGCGACATCTATGCAGGAGCGGTTGACCAACTGTCCGTCGCCACGATCATCCTGGACGACAAAGGCAGGGTACTCAATACCAATGCCATGGCCTCGGCCCTGCTCAAGGACGGTGACGGCCTCAGCCTGCGGGGCAAGCACCTGCATATCGAGGGCCGCAACACGGACCGGGAGCTGCAATGCGCCTTAAGCAGCGTCATCAGGGCGCAGCAGGCCGGAGAGACCGCCCTGGTAAAGGCGCTGCGCGTACCCCGTCCCCGCGGGCGCACCCCGCTGGGCCTGGTCATACGCCCGGTCCCGGTATCCGAGTGGGAAGAAGGGCAGGCAGGACCCTGCGCCGCGGTTTTCATCAGTGACCCCGACCAGCGTGACTGCGCCTCCCAGCAAACCCTCGGGCAGTTATTCGGGCTCACGCCGGCTGAGGCCAATGTGGCAATCCTGCTGGCCCGCGGCCTCAGTCTGGCCGAGGCTTCCGAGGCGCAGAACATTTCACCACACACGGCCAGGGCCCAGCTCAAATCGATCTTCGCCAAAACCGGCGTGTCGCGTCAGGCAGAGCTTGTTCGAATGATCATCAAAAGCGTCGCCTCGCTGGGCTAAGCCTCACAAACAGCGGGCGGGCGTTGACATGGGTCAACGCTCGCATCCGCCCGTCTTGCTACGCTGCACACCTGTGTAACAGGACTCCATGGCAGCCATGACCAGCATACTCCCCACGCCCGAAGCCAAGCCCGTGATATCCCCGACCCAGCGGGCCGAGATGGAACTGGCCGCCAAATATGCCTGCGAGGGTCCGCGCTACACCTCCTACCCCACAGCGCCCCAGTTCCGCCAGGACTTCCCGGTGGATCAGTACCTGGCCTGGCAGCAACGGGATCCGGACCACAAGCGGGACCCACTGTCTCTCTACCTCCACCTGCCCTTTTGCAAGGACATCTGCTACTACTGCGCATGCAACAAAATTGTCACCCGAAAAAAAGGCGTGGCAAGGGAGTACCTCGATCACCTGCACAAGGAGATTGAGCAACAGTCCCAGCTGGTAGGCGAACAGCGCCCTATAACCCAGATGCACTGGGGCGGCGGCACCCCCACCTATCTCGACAACGCGGAGATTACCGAGCTGATGCACACGCTCGCGAGCCACTTCCGCCTGCTCGACAAGGACTACCGTGAATACTCCATTGAGATAGACCCGCGCACCATCGAAATCAGCACCGTGGCACTGCTCAAGGGCCTGGGCTTCAATCGTATCAGCCTGGGCATCCAGGACTTCGACCCACTGGTACAACTGGCGGTTAACCGCCTGCAGCCCTACGAAATGGTGGCGGCGCTGGTTGAAAATATCCGCTCCCACCACTTCCGCTCGCTGAGTTTTGACCTGATCTATGGACTCCCTAACCAGGACCGCCACACGATGGAGGAAACCCTGCGCAAGGTGATCTCCCTGCGACCCGACCGCATTGCCTGTTATAACTATGCCCACCTGCCACAGCGCTTCAGCAGCCAGCGGGCGATAGACCGCCTGGCAATACCGAATCCCTCGGAGAAGCTGCTACTGCAGCAAATGATCAGCCACACCCTGCAGGACGCAGGCTACCTGTACATTGGCATGGATCATTATGTGAGGCCTGAAGACGAGCTGGCAGTCGCCTTGCAGGAGGGGCGCCTGCAACGCAATTTCCAGGGCTATTCATTGCATATGGCAGACGACCTGCTGGGCCTGGGTGTCTCGGCCATCAGCCAGATGGGCGACTTTTACCTGCAAAACGCCCGTGAGCTGGAGGCGTATTACCAGCTCGTGAACAACGGCCAACTGCCTTTCAATCGTGGCTGCAAGGTCACTGCCGAGGATAAACTGCGCAGGTACATCATCATGAGCCTGATAAGCGACCTGAGGCTCGACATTGCCGACTGCAACCGCCAGTTCGGCATCGACTTCATGGGCAGGTTCCCGGCAGAGCTGGCTTCCCTGGAACCACTGGCACGGGATGGCCTGCTGGGAATCAGCGCCGAGGAAATAATCGTCACCCAGCGGGGCCGTCCCTTCCTGCGCAATATCTGCATGCCCTTCGACGCCTACCTGAACAGCCATAGTGGCGACCAGCCGCCGCCGCGGTTTTCCGCCACGATCTGAGCGCCGCCCCCCTAAAATTCAAGTTACAGGAGACACTTGATTTCGACTATACTGTCAGGATTCGGTAGCGACGGGTTCGGACACGGAGAGTTTGGCATGACCATCAGACTGGCAGATACGGGCGACGACAACGTGCTGACACCCTGTATTCACGACTACCAGCTGAACTGCGGAAACTGCCGATTGAACGGTATTTGCCTGCCGCTGGCACTGAAAAGTGACGACATCGAACAGCTCGACAGCATCATCCAACGCAGCAAGCCCTTACAGAAAAACCAGCATCTCTACCGCGAGGACGATGATTTCAAATCGGTGTACGCGGTGCGCTCCGGCGCCCTCAAGGCCTACAAAACGACCGATGACGGCCGCGAACAGGTGACTGGCTTCTACTTTCCCGGTGAAATACTTGGCATGGACGGCATCAGCAACAACCTGCATGCGTCCTCGGCGAAGGCCCTGGAAACGGCCGCCGTCTGCGAGATTCCTTTTACTTCGCTGGAAAAACTCAGCGCGCTGATGCCCTCTCTGCAGCGCCACTTCTTCCAGCTTATGAGCCGCGAAATCACCGAGGACCAACAGCTGATAACGCTGCTCAGCAAAAATTCCGCAGACGAGCGCGTTGCCTCGCTTATGCTTAGCATTTCCACGCGCAATTCCCGGCGCAAGCTCAGCGCCACCCAGTTCCGCTTGCCCATGTCACGGGTAGACATCGGAAACTACCTGGGCCTGACGGTGGAAACCGTGAGCCGGGTGTTCAGCCGCATGCAAAAGCTGGATATCCTCCAGGTGGATAACAAGGAGATAAAAATCCTCGACCCGCCAGGACTACAGAACATGGCCAACATGGGCGGCTAGCCTCCTTGGTACTACCTTGACGTAAATCAAGGACGAGATCTGCACACAATTTAATATTACGCCTTTAAACACTGACAGCTTGCTCAGGGAGACGAGAACCCGATGATTCAACATACCTTTGGCTTGTTGGTCAGGCCAAGTGCCCAATGGCGCACGGTCGCTGACCTACCAGAGAGTTCCTTCAGGACCCTGATACTCTACCCCTGTTTCTTCGCCTTGCTGCCCGCGGTAGCCTGGTACTACGGCACCAGCCATGTGGGCTGGACCGTCGGGGACAAGGGCGAAACAATCAAGTTAACGGTAGAGAGCGCGCGCCAGATCAGCGTGCTCTTTTACCTGGCCATGCTGGCTTCGGTGGCAGTGATAGGCTACTTCGTACACTGGATGGCCGATACCTACGGTGCCGCATCCACCCTCACCAAGGGCATCGTGATCGCCGGGTTGACTTCCACCCCGCTCTTCATTGCCGGCCTTGTGGGTTTTTACCCGGTTTTGTGGGTTGACCTGCTCATCGGGGTTGCTGCTGTCAGCTGGTCTGTATACCTGCTTTACCTGGGCATACCCATTGTCATGAACATTCCCGAAGAGCGCGGCTTCCTGTTCTCCAGCGCCGTGGTCGGTGTCGCACTCGTGATACTGATCTGCATGATGGTTGGCTCGGTCATCCTCTGGGAATACGGCGCGGCCCCGGCATTCACCGACTGACCCTGCGCGGTGACCCCCGATTTTTTGTAGCACTGACATCTAGAACTGGAATCAAACCATGAGCGAGCTTAACTCTGCACTGGAACACCCCATTTACAACTACAAGGTTGTGCGCCAGTTTACCGTAATGACCGTGGTCTGGGGTATCGTGGGCATGCTGGTGGGTGTGCTGATCGCCGCCCAGCTGGCCTGGCCGGCACTGAACTTCGACCTTCCCTGGCTTTCATTTGGCCGACTGCGACCCCTGCACACCAACGCGGTGATCTTCGCGTTCGGTGGCTCCGCCCTGTTCGCAAGCTCCTATTATGTGGTGCAACGTACCTGCCAGACCCGGTTGATTTCAGACAAGCTGGCAGCCGTAACCTTCTGGGGCTGGCAGTTGGTGATACTGAGTGCAGCCATAACCCTGCCCCTGGGCCTGACCAGCGGCAAGGAATATGCCGAGCTGGAATGGCCAATTGATATCCTCATCACCGTGGTGTGGGTGCTGTATGCCATTGTATTTTTCGGCACTATCGCCAAGCGCAAGGCCCAACATATTTACGTGGCAAACTGGTTTTTCGGGGCATTTATCATTGCCGTGGCGGTGCTGCACATCATCAACAGCCTCGTGATACCTGTCACGGCCAGCAAGTCCTATTCGGTCTACGCCGGTACCGTCGACGCGATGGTGCAATGGTGGTATGGCCACAACGCGGTGGGTTTCTTCCTGACCGCCGGCTTCCTTGGCATGATGTACTACTTCGTACCCAAACAGGCGGAACGCCCTGTCTACTCCTACCGGCTCAGCATTGTCCATTTCTGGGCGCTGGTAGCCGTGTACATTTGGGCCGGCCCCCACCACCTGCACTATACCGCCCTGCCCGACTGGGCCCAGAGCCTCGGCATGGTCATGTCGCTGATCCTGCTGGCACCCTCCTGGGGCGGCATGATCAACGGCATGATGACCCTGTCCGGCGCCTGGCACAAACTGCGCACCGACCCCATCCTTCGCTTCCTGGTGGTGAGCCTGTCGTTCTACGGCATGTCAACCTTTGAGGGCCCGATGATGTCGATCAAGACCGTCAACAGCCTGTCGCATTACACCGACTGGACCATCGGTCACGTGCACTCAGGGGCCCTTGGCTGGGTGGCAATGATTTCTATCGGCGCCATGTACCACCTGATACCCATCCTCTTCGGCCGCGAGCGTATGTACAGCACCAGCCTGATCAATGCGCATTTCTGGATGTCTACCATAGGCACCGTGCTGTACATCACTTCCATGTGGGTAAACGGCATCCTGCAGGGTCTGATGTGGCGCGCCTACAACCAGGACGGCACCCTGACTTACAGTTTTGTCGAGTCTGTCGCAGCCAGTTACCCGGGCTATGTCGTGCGGGTCTTTGGCGGCGCGATCTTCTTCAGCGGTATGTTGCTGATGGCCTACAACCTGTATATGACCAGCCGGAAAGACATCGAGCCACAAGCGGCCCCGGCTGTCGCGAGCGCGGCGTAAGGAGCAGACCATGAAACACGACGCTATTGAAAAAAATATCGGCCTGATGATTATCCTGATCATTGTGGCCCTGAGCTTCGGCACCCTGGTCGAATTGGTCCCGCTATTGTTTTCCAAGGAAACCAATGAGCCTATAGCCGGACTCAAGCCGCTGCCGGCACTGGAACTTGAGGGTCGCGACATCTACATTCGCGAAGGTTGCAATACCTGCCACTCCCAGATGATTCGCCCCTTGCGGGCCGAGACAGAGCGCTACGGCCATTACTCGGTCGCCGGGGAGTTCGTGTATGACCACCCCTTCCTGTGGGGCTCGAAGCGCACCGGACCTGACCTGGCACGGGTGGGCAAGCGCTACAGTGACGACTGGCAACGGGCTCACTTGTACAACCCCCGGGATGTCGTGCCCGAATCCAATATGCCGGCGTTCCCCTGGCTGTTTGAGGATGAGATCAACCCCGAAGTGACCGGGGCAAAAATGGCAGCGCTGCGGAAAGTCGGCGTGCCCTATACCGATGACGACATAGCCGGCGCCAGCGCCGCCGTGGCCGGCAGGAAAGAAATCGACGCCCTCGTTGCCTACCTGCAACAGCTGGGCACACTGCTGCAATCGAGGCGCTAGAGGACTATGGATATCAACGATTTGAGAGGTCTCAGCACAGCTTTCCTGATGGCGACATTTTTCGGGCTGTGCGTGTGGGCTTACAGCAGCAAGCGCAAAAAAGCATTTGATGAAGCCGCCAACCTTCCCTTCGCGGACGAGACGCTTAATCAAGAGACCCTGCAGGAGGAAGTAAGGAATGGCTAGTTTCTGGAGCTACTGGATAATCATCCTCACCACCGTAACCATCGTGGGGATCAGCTGGATCCTGTTTGCCAATCGCAAGCGCGAGCAGCAGCCTGCAGACAAGACCACCGGCCACGAGTACGACGGCATCGAGGAGCTGGACAACCCCCTGCCCGCCTGGTGGTTCTATATGTTCGTGATCACCATCGTGTGGGGCGTGGGCTACCTGATTGTCTACCCCGGCATGGGTAATTTTGCCGGCGCCATCGGCTGGACCCAGGTTGGACAGTACGACAAGGAGGTTGCCGCCGCCGAACAGAAATACCGGGACATGCGTGACCGCTACCTGGCCTTGCCGATAGAGGAAATCGCGGCTGACCCGGCGGTGCGCAAAATGGGGATGCGGATGTTTGCCAACAACTGCGCCCAGTGCCACGGCGCTGACGCCAAGGGCCGCTACGGATTTCCCAACCTGACCGATGAGGACTGGATCTACGGCGGTGAGCCGGCCACGATCAAGGCGACACTCGAAAACGGGCGCCAGGCGGCCATGCCGGCCTGGGGCAGCATTATCGGCGACAAGGGTGTGGCGGATGTCACCCAGTACGTACTCAGCATCAACGGGCGGGATGCCAATGAGAGCCAGGCGACAGCGGGTCAGACGGTGTTCCAGACCTACTGCGTGGCCTGCCACGGGCCGGAAGGCCTCGGCAATCATGCACTGGGTGCACCCAACCTGACCAACGGGGTCTGGCTGTACGGCGGCAGTGAAGAGCAGATCTCCCAGACTATCCGGGCGGGTCGCAACGGCGTCATGCCCGCCTTCAAGGACACATTGAGCGAGGACAAGATTCATATCATCGCGGCGTATGTCTACGGCCTGAGCAAGCAATAATCTGATGTAGTCTACCAACCGGGGCCCAGGGACGGGACCCGGCGTCTGGAGCGCAACCCCTTACCACGGAAAAGGACCATGTCTGACCAGGATCTGATTGACCTCCAGGAAATCGCGCCTGCAGAGGTCGGCGAGATCGACCTCTACCAACATCGCGAAAAAATCTACACTCGAAAAATAGAAGGTTTTTACCAGCGCATCCGCCTGTTCAGCGGCTGGCCCCTGCTGCTGGGTTACCTGTTGTTACCCTGGGCCAGCTGGGACGGTCACCAGGCGGTGCTGTTTGACCTGCCGGCAAGGAAATTCCACATACTGGGCCTCACCTTCTGGCCGCAGGATTTCCCGATGCTTGCCTTCATGCTGATGATTGCCGCTTTCGGCCTGTTCTCGGTGACAACCTTTGCCGGTCGTATCTGGTGCGGCTACACCTGTCCGCAGACCGTATGGACCAGCATTTTCATGTGGCTGGAACAGAAAACCGAGGGCAGTCGCAACCAGCGTATCAAGCTCGACAAGGCGCCCCTGTCGGGGGAGAAAATCGCGAAAAAAGCGGCTAAACACATCTCCTGGCTGTTCGTCGGACTGGTCACGGGTTTGACGTTTGTCGGGTATTTCTACCCTGTCAGGGACCTGGTATACGAACTGGCCACCCTGTCCGCCGGCAAATGGCAGGTGCTTTGGACTATATTCTTTACCCTGGCGACGTATATCAACGCCGGCTGGATGCGAGAACAGGTCTGCAAATACATGTGCCCCTATGCCCGCTTCCAATCGGTGATGTTCGACCAGGATACGCTGATCGTATCGTATGACAGGAAAAGGGGCGAACCCCGTGGATCGCGCAAACGCAACCTGGAGCACAAGGAGCTCTCGGTGGGCGATTGTGTCGCCTGTGAACTCTGCGTCCAGGTGTGTCCTACCGGCATCGATATTCGCAACGGGCTACAATACGAATGCATCGGCTGCGCCCTGTGTGTCGATGCCTGCAATTCCGTCATGGACAAGATGGGGTACCCCAGGGGGCTGATCCGTTACACGAGTGAGCATGAACTGCAAGGTGGTCGCACCCACTGGCTGCGACCGCGCATCATCGGCTATCTGCTGGTGTTGTGCCTGATGGTGGGCGTATTCTGGTATAACGTGTTTACCCGGATTCCGGTTGAACTCACGGCAATACGCGATCGCAACCAGTTGTACCTGACGACACAAAGCGGCGCGATCGAAAATATTTACACCCTGCAGCTGGCGAATATGGATAACGACGAACACGAGTTTGAGATCAGCATCTCCGGCGTTGAGGGTGCGGCCATCGTCGGGGAAACCCGCTATCTGCTTGACGGCGGTGAGGTACGCACCATAACACTGCGGGTGCGGGCCGAACCCGATGCCCTCGCCCAACCCAGTACCGAGCTTGATTTTATCGCGGCGTCCCCCGCCACCCCGTCGCTGCGGGCCACGGCTGAATCCCGCTTCATGAAGCCCCTGTGATGAAGGCGACGTTTCCCGGCGGTGACAACGAGCCCTGGTATCGCCAGTTCTGGCCCTGGTTCCTCATCCTGCTACCGGCCAGTGTGGTGGTGGCCGGCCTGTCTACCTTGTACATCGCCAACCGCGGCGCCGACGACCTTGTCGTGGATGAGTATTACAAGGATGGACTCGCTATCAATCGCCAGCTCGAAAAGAAACAGCGCAGTATTGATCTGGGGATCACGGCCGACCTGGGTCTGTCCGACGGATATGTGACAGTAAAAACATCCGGCCCGGTCACCGCCGATACACTCTCCCTGCTGCTATCCCATCCGCTGGAGTCCGACAGGGATTTCAGCGTCGAGCTGCGGCGGATTGCGCCCGGTATATACCAGGCCTTGCTGCCGGCGGATGTCGCGCCTCGCTGGCACTGGACACTGACACTTGCACAGGCCGGCGGCTGGCGCCTGGACGGGGATATTGAACAGCGCAACCTCGGCAATGTCGCTATCGAGTGATACGGCCAACAGCGCCGCTTCCCGGGCCTGCTTCCATTGCGGTGAACCGGTTCCCGCCGGGCTCAAACTGGACATTTGCATCGACGGCGAACTGCGCCCCATGTGCTGCCCGGGCTGCCGCGCTGTCGCCAGCCTGATCAACAGCAATGGTCTCGGCAATTTCTACCAGCAGCGCACCGCCTACAACCAGCGCCCAACGGACCCGGCACCCGGGTCCGGGGAACGCTACCTGGTATACGATGATCCCGCGCTGGCCGGGACCTTTACCGAACCGGGCCCGGGCGGAGAACTCACCGCCCGGCTGCTGCTTCGCGGTTTGTCCTGCGCAGCCTGCACCTGGTTGATAGAGCACAGCCTGGGGCGTGCGCCGGGCGTGCGCATGGCCCTGGTCAACCTGCAGCAAAACCGCCTGGATATACGCTTTGATCCTGCCCGGATTCCCCTGAGCGAAATTTTCACTCGCCTGGACGCGCTGGGATACCAACCCCGACCCTTTCACAGCTCTGTCCAGCGCAAGCAGATGGCCGATGAATACCGGCAGGAATTACGTCGACTCGCGGTTGCAGGGCTGGGCATGATGCAGGTCGGCATGTTCGCGGTAGCGCTGCACGCGGGCGATATCCAGGGCATCGAAATCCAGTACCAGGGCCTGTTGCGCTGGGTCAGCCTGCTGGTGGCCAGCTTTGTCGTGCTGTTTAGCGCCCGGCCGTTTTTCACCACCGCCTGGCGCCACCTGCGGCACGGCGCCCTGGTAATGGATTTACCGGTCGCGTTGGCGATCGGGCTGGCCTGGCTGGCCAGCGCCTGGGCCACCTTCACCGGGAGCGGCCAGGTGTATTTCGATTCCGTGGTGATGTTCACTTTTTTCCTGTTGCTGGGCCGCTTCCTGGAACGCCGGGTGCGCCAGCGCCACGCCCTGGCCTGGTTCGACGCCGAGAGCAGCCTGCCGGATGCCGTTTCCGTGCGGCGCGGGGGGCGTTGGGCCACGGTCCCAAGGGTCCAGCTGCAGGCCGGGGACAGTGTGCTGATACGGGCCGGCGAAACCGTGCCGGTAGATGCGCAGGTCACCAGCGGCCAAAGCGCGGTCAGGGAGGACACCTTCAATGGCGAACACCTGCCCCGCTCCGTCGCCCCGGGGGATACCGTCTACGCCAGCACCACGAATGTGGAGGCCGCCCTGGAGGCGCGGGTGCTGGGCAGCTACCCGCAGTGCCGCCTGGCAGCCCTGCAGCGCTCGGTGGAGCAGGCCCAGGTCGCGAAGCCACGCCTCGCCCACCTTGCAGATCGCATCGCCTCCTGGTTTGTCGGTGCCATATTATTGCTGACCACGGCCACCGCCCTGGCCTGGAGCCAGATCGATCCCCAACAGGCTTTGTGGGTAACACTGTCGGTGCTGGTTATAAGCTGTCCCTGCGCCCTGGCCCTCGCCACCCCGGCGGCACTGACCAGCGCCGCCAGCGCCCTGCGCACCCGCGGGGTCATCGTGCGAGGAGAAAATGCCCTGGAGGCCCTGGCCAGGGCCACGCACCTGATATTCGACAAAACAGGCACCCTGACAGAGGGTGCGCTGGCCGTCACCCGGGTGCACATTCTGGGCGATGCGTCACGTGAGCAGGTACTGGCCCTCGGCGCGGCACTGCAGCAGTACTCCAATCACCCGGTTGCACGGGCGTTTACCGGCATCGAGCCCGAAACCGGCCTGGAAGAGGCACAGTACCGTGTAGGCGCCGGGCTGGAGGGGCGATTGAAGGGGCAGACCTACCGGATGGGCAGTGAACAATTCTGCCGCGAGTTCACCAAAACCCTGCCCTCCCCGCCGGCTCAGCCACTGTACTGGGTGGCCCTGTGCCGGGATGCAGAGCCGCTGGCCTGGATAGGCCTGGATGACCGCACCAGGCCGGAAACGCCGGCAGTCGTAGACGCTGCCCGGGCTGCCGGGCTGCAGGTAGAACTGCTCACCGGCGACAGCTCCGCCCAGGGGCCGCTGCTGGCTGCGACGCTGGGTATTACCCGGGTCAGAACCGGGCTCGAACCACAGCAAAAAATGGCCCATGTCACGGCCCTGCAGGCAGACGGCGCCGTGGTGGTTATGGTAGGAGACGGGCTGAACGACGCCCCCGTACTGAGCCTGGCGGACGCGTCCTTCGCCGTCGCCAGTGCTACAGACCTCGCCCGTACCCAGGCGGACTTTGTGCTCATGGAAGGTGATCTGCACAACATCCTCGGCGCCTGGCGCACGGCCAGGCTGTGTCGGAATGTGATTATGCAAAATCTTGCATGGGCGCTGTTATACAACGCCTGCGCGATTCCACTGGCCGCCATGGGCTTCATTCCGCCGTGGGCGGCAGCCATCGGCATGTCACTCAGTTCCCTGCTGGTAGTGGCCAATTCCCTGCGGTTAAATAGCAGGCCCACATCCCCGTGAGAACCACCTGTGGATAGCCTGTACCTCCTGATACCGATCGCCCTGTTGTTCTGTGCAATCGCCATTAAGTTGCTGTTGTGGGCGATTGACAGCGGCCAGTACGACGATCTCGACAAGGAGGCCTGGAAAATACTGGCCGATGACGAATCTGCCACACCGGACCCGGGTGCGACCCCGCTAAACACCGGCGACGAGACCAGGCACCGTGACTGAGCTCGGTTACGCCAGCGCGCTGGGGCTGGGCCTCGCCGGTGCAGGACACTGCCTGGGCATGTGTGGCGGTATTGCCGCCGCGCTGAGCCTGGGAGGACCGCGCTCCCCCTCCGTCACCATTGCTTATCACAGTGGCAGGATCAGCAGCTACACCGCGCTGGGCGGCCTGCTCGGCTTCGCCGCCGGCAGCGTCGATATCAGCGCCTGGACTCTCGGCCTGCGCTATCTTGCCGGATTCCTGCTGGTCGGGATGGGCCTGTACGTCGCCGACTGGTGGCGCGGTATGGCGCTGCTGGAACGGGCCGGCTCGCAGCTGTGGAAACCCGTGCAACGCCTGGCTTCCCGCTGGCTGCCGATACGCCACTGGCCCCAGGCCTATGCCCTGGGGCTGTGCTGGGGTCTGATGCCCTGCGGGCTCATTTACAGCAGCCTGGCCTGGGCTGCCACCGCACAACATGCCCCTACGTCAGCCCTGATGATGTTCCTGTTCGGCCTGGGGACCCTACCCGCGATGCTCGCCACCAGTTTCGGCGCCGAAGGCCTGCAGGCTTTCCTGCGCAAACGCGGCTTGAAGCTGGTCATCGCCCTGCTGCTCATCGCGTCGGGCGCCTGGACCGTGTACCTCACCGCAGCGCACAGCGGGCATACCGGTCATGGCAGCGGGCACCCCGGCGAGATGGAACCCATGGATCATTCGCAGATGCATCACGGGTAAAGCGCCTGTGGTCGCTGGATGCGCCTACCGGTTTACAGCGGCGCAGGGGCAATCCGGTAACACCAGCCCCGCAAGGGTGCCTGGCGCAGGTAAAAAAAAGCCCCGCTAGAAACTAGCGGGGCCAGGCACCAAGTGACCGTAGGTGAGCCGGTCAAATGGGTTAAAAACGGTAGGCAACACCCAGGTGGTAGACAAAGGGATCGATCTGGGTCTTGAAATGCACGTCGCCCACATCGGTGCTGACCGTGGCGTTGGTGTCGATGTTGATGTACCACACCGCCATACTCAGCGCCCAGTTCTCGGCCAGGGGAATGTCCACGCCAGCCTGGGCAGACAGGCCAAAGGAGTTGTCCAGGTCCAGATCGACCTTGGTGGCACCGAGGATCGCGCCCAGCGTATCATCCAGGGCCGGGTCGGTTTTCTCGTCAAAGAAAATCGTGTAGTTGACGCCCAGACCCAGGAAGGGTTGCCAGCCGTCCTTGCCGCCACGCGGATACCACTGCACCGTGAGGGTTGGCGGCAGGTGCTTGGTGGAGCCCGCATCCAGGTTCACGCCCTTGCCGTTCAGGGAAATGTCATGCTCAAAGGGGGTAGCGGCCAGCAACTCGATACCGACATTCTGGGTGACCATGTACATCGGGATAATGCCGAACTGGGTGTCATCAGCAACTTCTGTGTTCAGGTTGGGCACCCCGGGCAGCTTGATATCCGTGCTGTCGGAATCGGGGTCGACATTCACGGCGCCCAGACGCAGCACAAAATCACCCTGCTCGTAAGCCTGGGCCGCCATGCCGCCGCTCGCGAGGGCGGCTACCAGCGCAATCGATAACGCTTTTTTCATTACTTCACTCCTGTATTGGGTAGGGGGAACAGCCGCGCTGTACCGTCTGGGTGACATAGTATTGGCGGCTGGCCTTGTGAACCTTGATGTCAATCAAGATCGGGCGAGGTCAACCCGGTTTGCCGCGGTACTTTTTAACAAGAAAGCGCCCAACACCGTGGCTCACCACTCCAGTGCGGCCCGTGAATGCAGCAATAATCAGGCAGGATTACACTAGGGTTCCCAGGGAAAATCGAGGTCGCGACCGCAGCCATGGTAGACCTCGTTGTTGAGGGTCACCACCACCTGGCTGGGAAAAGGCTCTCCCGACATCGTATCGGCGCAATCGCCAGCGGTAATCTCCACCACCAGATCAGCGGACTCGGTGCGAGCGTGGTAGCTGCGGATCGCGCCCTGCTGCTGAACACCCGGATCCGGGGTAGCGACCCGCCGCATACCGTAATCACCCACAAACAGCAGGCTCTGGCCGGCCTGTATTTCCAGGGACCAGCCCGGCTCGTTACCCACCGCGCGAAACTCCACGCCCCTGCGGCGCGCATCCTCCCAGGGTACCCGGTGCGGAACCAGGACGCAGTTCAGGTGCTGCTCGCTCCCCACCGTCAGGAGCGCCTCCTCGCCCTTGCTCCAGAACTCGATGTCGCTCTCCTGGTACTTTGTGCCGGAGTCGCTGCGCACCTGGGAGAGGACCACATAGCGGTCCGGCAGCCACACGGCCATTTCTCCCGGCCCGAGGCGCGCAATGAAATCATAGCCATTGCAGTCATAGACCATGGTCTTGGCGAGCGGTCGTTCATCGGGGTGGAAGTCCGCAGCGCTTGCCGCCGCTTTCGCCCCGCCGCCAGCACACCCCGACAGCGCCAGACAACAGCACAGCGGGAAAAACAGGTAAGCCTTCATGATTAAATCTCCGGTTCTGGCAGTGGCGCCACGTCCGGGCCCGACAAGGCCGCCCGTGCGCGGGTCGAGCGACCGGCGGCGGCCCCGTGCCGCAGGTAGAGTGTCGCAACCTTGCATCGTGCTTATCTTCCCGCCTGCCGCCTACAACAGGGCCAGCAGGATCATACGAACCGCCAGCAAACTTACCAGCAGGCGAAACCACTTGTGAAAGTCGCGCTGCGGCACCAGGTGGCGCAGGCGGGTTCCCACCCATGACCCGAGTATACCGGCGATCACCATCCCCGCCACCAGCGGCCACCAGGGAGCGAAGCTGAAGCCAATAGCAAAATACGCCAACACCCTGAGGCCATGGTTGAGGGTCATATAGACTGCGGTATTGACCACCAGCCAGTCGCGCCCACTATTGCGCTTGAGCAGCACGGCCGCTCCCAGGGGTCCCGTAGCCCCCGCGAGCATACCCAGTCCGGTCTGGCAGAACCCCAGCAGGGCCAGGGCCAGTTGGCCACCGCCGCGCACCACCGGCAGGGGCAGCCAGGTGAACACCAGGATGAATGCCCCTATGTAAGCGGGCAACCAGCGCACATCCAGCGACTGGTAGATTTCGCCACCCAGCCAGCCACCGGCCAGCGCGCCCAGGGTAAAGGCCGGAACAATGCGCAGGTCGATGGCACGCCAGCCAAAAGCCGCTCTGGACAGATTGCTCGCCAATTGGGTCAGGGCGTGTACAGGCAGGATTGCGGCCGTGGGGACGAGTCCGGGCATCAGCATCAGCAACAGTACCCCCCCGCCCATGCCAATGACCGCGGTCAGGCAAGACGTCAGGAAAACAATGGGTACCAGGGTCAGTTCGGGCACTATGGGCTCCCGCTCACCCCATCGGGTAGCGGATGTCGCGGGAAACCCTGTCGATCTGCGCCATTACCCCAGGCTCAAGAATGACATCTGCCGCCGCCAGTATATCCGGCATTTGGTCCGCACTGGTCGCGCCGACAATGGTAGATGCCACAAAATCATGCTGTTTGCTCCACGCTGTCGCCAGTGTTACCACGGACATGCCCGCCTCCGCGGCAATGGACTGGAACCGACGGGTGGACTCCAGGGCCTGTTCATTGACAAACCGGGCCGCCATCTTTTGCTGCCGTTCACCGGCGTTGAGGTACACCGTAAACCGCGCCCCGGCAGGCCGGGCCCCGTCATTGTATTTACCGCTGAGTACGCCCCCCGCCAACGGTGAGTAGGGAATCAGGCTGACCTGCTCCTTGCGGCAGACCTGGGCGAGTTCATCTTCAAAGCGACGGTTGTTGAGACTGAAGTTGTTCTGGATTGTGTCGAAGCGCGCCAGCCCGTGCAGTTCGGAAGCCCACAGGCTCTTGGTCAGCCCCCAGCTGGTCTCGTTGCTGCAGCCCAGGATACGCACCTTGCCCGAACGCACCAGTTCATCCAGTGCCGCCAGGGTCTCTTCGTAGGGAAAGTCGGGGTCGGGCCAGTGGGTCTGGTACAGGTCAATGTAATCGGTGTCCAGTCGCTGCAGACTGCCCTCCACGGCGCGCACGATGTGGTGCCGGTCCAGGCCTGTCAGCCCGCCCCGCAAGGGCGGGGTAATCCAGCCATGGCCCGGGCCTGCCACCTTGGACGCCAGGATAATGGAATCCCGGTTCTTGGTCTTCAGCCAGCGCCCCACGATCTCCTCGGTGGCGCCGATATATTTTGCATCCGGGGGTACCGGGTACATCTCGGCCGTGTCGTAAAAATCGACTCCGGCATCGTAGGCCATATCCATAATACGAAAGGCGCCCGCCTCATCGCACTGGTTGCCGAAGGTCATGGTTCCCATGCAGATATCGGAAACCACGATGGAACTCTTGCCCAGCCTGTTCTTGCGCATGCCAGCTCCCTTGATGAACCGGCCCAGCGCCGGCTCAGTTACCCATTTTTAATAAAATCGAGGCAGGCGCGGTTGAACATGTCCTGATGCTCCACCATCACCCAGTGGCCGCACTCACTCACCAGGATAAGGCGCAGGTGTCGGATATTGCGGGCCAGCGCCATGATACCGTTCTCGGGCATCATTTTCTCCTCCAACCCCCAGAATCCCAATACCGGACAATCGAGTTCCTGCAGCCGGTCAGTCAACACGGGGACTTTCATGGTGGCCATCACGTGCCCGTTCATGATCTGCATGATCTGCATGCGCTCCGCGACGAGTTCGTCGGTAGCGTATTTCGGGTCGTACATGAGGCCGGTGGCGAACAGGTCTTTCATCACCGCGGGGGTAACGGGTTCACCGGACCCGAACACCTTGAATACTTTTTGCATACCGGGCATGGCCTGGTACTCGGGCAATTCGCTCAAGCCGCCCGGGGCCATCAGCACCAGTTTTTCCACGCGCCGGGGGTCTTCCAGGGTGAGTCCCAGCGCAACCGCGCCGCCCAGGGAATTGCCGACCACGGTGCAGCGGGCCACGCCGGCGCAATCCAGGGCCTGGCTTACACACTCGACAAAAAACGACAGGGGATGGTCCACATCGCTGGGCTTGTCAGAAAACCCGTAGCCGATCAGGTCCGGGATGATGCAACGATACCCGGCCTCAACCAGGTAGGGATAGTTTCCCCTGAAATTGCTGTAGCCGCTGGCTCCAGGGCCGGAACCGTGCAGAAACACGACAACCTCACCATCGGACGGACCTTCGTCCAGGTAGTGAATGCGGTAGCCGTTCGCGCAATCGGCGTAATGACCCTCGGGTAACAGTCCTTTCATTGCCATACTTCGTACCGCCTTCGCTGCCGTTATCAGATTGCGAAATCCACATTGTCCTCGCCGAACATGACCCCGCCCATATTGATTGCAAAAGGCGTGGAGTGATTGGCGACATGTGCCTGGCTGGCCAGGATATCCAGGTGATAAGCCAGCAACTCGCTGTCGAGGCGTATACCACCACTGCCGGCGGCCTTGAGCATGCTACTGGACAAGGCAAGGCATCGGTCCGCCACCACGGCGGAGTCATAGCGATAGCGCACACGGTCCTCTATGAGGATTTCCTCGCCAGTGCGGCAACAGTCCATCATGGCGTCAAAGTTGCGAATCATGGTGAGCTTCATCTCCTCGATAGAACTCCTGACCTGGGCCGCGAGTTGCCGAGCGAAGGGATCATTCTTCATTTTCACGGGACCGGCCTGGCGGGTCTGCGCGACTTCGATAAACGCAGCCAGCGCACCCTCGCAGGCTCCCAGCGTGGCCGTACAGACGGCGCGCACGAAAACCTGCATAAATGGCAAACGGTAAAGAGGTGCCGAGTTCACGACATTGCCCGGATTGTCACACAAAAAACCATCCATGGACCTGTGGGTGCGATGTTCCGGCACGAACACATCATCGACCACGATATCGTGACTGCCCGTGCCCTGCAATCCAACCACGTCCCAGTTTTCGACGATCCTGTAATCACTGATGGGCACCAGGAATGTGCGGTAATTGGCCATGTCAAACGGCGCTTCGGCGGTGGGTACCACCGCCCCCAGAAACGCCCATTTGCAGTGCTGCGAGCCGCTGGAAAAGCTCCAGCGCCCGCTGAGGCGAAAGCCGCCATCCACTACCTTGACCTTACCGACCGGCGCGTAGGAGGAAGAGATAAGCACCGTGGGATCCTCGCCCCAGACATCCTGCGCCGCCTGGTCGTCAAATACCGCCAGCTGCCAGTTATGTACGGCGATCACGCCCAGTATCCAGGCGCTGGAGGGGCAGTTTTTCGCCACCTCCAGCCCAACCGAATAGAAGACCTGGGGGTCCATGGCATATCCCCCCCACTGCTCCGGCTGGAGAATTTTGAAGAAACCCGCCGCGTGAAACTCGGCTACGGTTTCATCCGGTACCCGCTGATCTATCCTGCAGCGTTCCGCGCGGCTGCGCAGCGCGGGCCCCATGGCCCTTGCCGCTGCGATCATCTCCTGTGCACGGGGGCTTTCAAGTCCGTATTGGTTCATGATGTCACCTGCCTTTGTGTCCTGATAAATAGTCATTGCAATCTCCCGGGTGCATGGCTGATACCCTATCTAAACCCAGCGGGAAGTGTGTTTCATCATCCATTTGGGGTAACCGCTCACTCAACCACTGCATCGCCGAAGCAGGTGGTATCGCCAAAGAACACCCGTGGCGACAAGGGCTGCCGCCCCCCCTCATCGGTGACCCCGTATTCCTGTCCCAGTTCCGCACCGATCCAGACCTTGCCGCTCTTGTCCATCAACCCGGGATCGCGCGCCAGGGCATCGATCACCCGGCCGCTGAATTCTGGCGACTCAGCGGTCTCTGCCATCGCGGCATATTTTTCAGGTTCGGCAGCAAATACACGCGCGGTGCGTTCAGTCGCCAACAGGCCCATCCACAGGGCGATCACCGCGACTCCGTGCGGGCGAAAGTCTATCGCCATGTCGTGGGCCATCTTGTCCAGGCCGGCTTTGCCCGCGCCGTAGGCCGGTCCGTGCATATAGATCCGGCCGCCGTAGGAAGACGTGTTGACCACCAGGCCTTCGCCATTGGCCAGTAACAGTGGCGCGGCAAACCAGCTCGCAGTGTAGTGGCTGCGCAGGCCCACACCCAGGATATCGACCAGCGCCAGCGGTTTGTCCCAGAACGGGCCTGTATCGGTGAGTGCGTCGTGCAGGACCGTGGCATTGTTGACCAGAATATCCAGCCTGCCGTGTTGCTGGCGCACCTGCGCGAAGAGTTGTTCGACCTGCCGGTCGTCCGCGTGGTCACAGTACACTGCAATACCCCTGCCACCGGCAGCCGTCACCGCCTCGGCGGTGGCCTGCACGGTTCCGGGCAGGGGCGCATCGCCCTCTTGCCGGGTGCGCCCGGTGACATACACCGTGGCGCCCGTGGCCCCAAGGGCGACGGCGATACCCTTGCCGGCCCCGCGGCTGGCCCCGGTTACCACCGCGACCCTGTCCTGTTTTAGACCCATCCGTACTCCCTTTACCCGCCAACGCGACTTCTCTACCATCGTCACACCATACTAAATGCAGCGGCACGCCGAACCAAGCCGACGGTCGGCGCGACGCGGGAATCACGATGCCCCGGTGCAAGAAATCATCCAGTGTCACCCCTACGGCAAACCGGGCACTTGCAGGCTTGATGCTGGCGCTACTTGGCGGTGCGGCATGCCCGGCAACAGCCGGGGATACTGCGGTAGCTGACGACTCCAGGGAAATCTACAACAGCAGCAGCCGCGCTCCCGCCTGGCTGCAGGCCGTGGGGAAACTGCGCGTCCCGGGCAGCCAATACCGAGACGGGCAACGGACCCACCTGCTCGAGGATTGTAGCGCCACCCTGGTAACCAGGTCAGTGGGGAGAAAGGCAGACACCCTGATCACGGCGTGGCATTGCCTCGCCTATTACGACGACCTGAGTAAACCCATCACCTTCACGCTGCCTGGCGATGTCGGCGGGGAAATTCCGCGAGAGGCGTACCGCCTGGCAGACGGCGGCGGCATGTATGCGGACTGGGCGATCCTGCGACTGCGACAGCCCGTCGCGGCTGCGGAAGCCGGCGCGCTGCTGATTCATCCCGGGCGAGCGGACCCCCAGCAAACGATCAGCATGGCGGGCTATTCACGGGATGCCGGCAAGGGAGACCATGGCAATCGCTTGACCTACGACCCTGCCTGCCGGATAACCACCGACAATCCGCGCTCCAGCAGCAGTGACTGCCTGGCTCACAGGGGCGCATCCGGTGGTGCCGTGGTGCAGTCCTCGGCGCTGGGAACACCGCTGTTCAGCGGTGTCGTATCGGAAGGCGATGGTGCAGGCCTCAGCACTTATGTGCCGGTGGCCGTTTTTCGCGGTGCCCTGGGGCGGCTCCTGGACTAGGAAACCGCCACGTGATGGTTCAGGATCCCGACTGCTGGCGAGCGGGAGGCGTCGCCCCCACGTGGACCTCGCCCCTGGCATCGGCAAGTTCGACCTGCTTCTGCCGCTCACGAAAACGGGCTAACTGGTCCAGGGTAAGGCTATCGTAACAGCGCGGGCAACAGACACCCTTCTGGTACTTGTCTGATTGCTTGTCCTGCTCCGTAATCGGGTGCCGACAGCCATAGCACTGGTCGTATTGTCCTTTCTCCAGCCGGTGGTTGACCGCCACACGGTTATCGAACACGAAGCACTCACCTTCCCACAGGCTCTCCTCGAGCGGTACCTCCTCGAGGTACTTCAGGATCCCACCCTCCAGGTGATAGACCTCCTCGAAGCCCTCCTGCAACATAAAGGCAGAGGCCTTTTCGCAGCGAATGCCGCCGGTACAGAACATCGCCACCTTCTTCTGTTTGCGCGGGTCCAGGTGCTTGCGGACGTAATCGGGAAACTCCCTGAAGCTTGTGGTTTCGGGGTCGACTGCGCCGCGGAAACTGCCGATGCCATACTCGTAGTCGTTGCGGGTATCGATGAGCAATACCTCAGGATCCGCCACCAGTGCGTTCCAGTCAGCCGGCTTGACGTAGGTACCGACCCGCTGGTTCGGGTCGATACCCGGGATGCCCATAGTCACAATCTCCCTTTTCAGCTTCACCTTCATACGGTAAAAAGGCATATGGTCATCAACCGACTCCTTGTGCTCCAGATCCGCCAGCCGGGGGTCGGATCGCAAGTAGTCCAGTACCTTGTCGATACCCTCGCGACTGGCTGCAATGGTTCCATTGATGCCCTCGCGGGCCAGCAGCAGCGTGCCGCAGGCTCCCGCCGCCTGGCAGACGTCCAGCAGTGGCTCTCGCAGCTGGTGAAAATCATCCAGCGCGACAAACTTGTACAGTGCAGCAACCACAACATCCGACATGACTAGACCCTCCCCTGTTCTGCCTTGCTACCGCCAAGGCAGTCGGGCGACGCCGGGGCCTGCTCCTGACGGGACTGCCACTCCCCGGCCGTATAGGTGTGCAGGGCCAGTGCGTGCACCGGGCCCTCCAGCTGGCTGGCCAGGGCCTGGTATACCTGCTGGTGCCGCGCGACCTTGCGCTGGCCTTCGAAAAGCCCGCTGACGAGAACCACCTTGAAATGGGTCTCCGAATTGGCAGGTACGCTGTGCTGGTGGCTTTCATTAGTCACATCGAGGAACAACGGCGCGAATTGCCGGGCCAGTTGCCGCTCTATGTCTTGCTGGACCGTCATGGGAACCTCCGCAAAAAAGGAGCAGGATTATACCCGAGCACGGCTGCCCGGGACAGTCGCTCAAGCCCTGTCGCGACGACGGCGCTCGGTGCGAAACTGCCCCGGTGTCTGGCCGGTCCATTTTTTGAAAGAGCGATGGAACGCGCTTGGGTCGGTGAACCCCATCTGCAGGGCGACCTCATTGATCGACAATTCAGGCCTGTCCAGCCAGAGAATGGATGCCTCGCACCGGGCCTCGTCCTTGAGTTGCTGGAAAGTGGTCCCCTCGCGCTTGAGCCTGCGTCGCAGGGTAGGCGCTGATACGCTCAGGGCGCGACTGATAGTTTCAAAACTGGGAAACCCTGCACTGAAGTCATGGCCCATCATCGCCTTCACCTGCACAGACAGGCTCCTGCCACCCGGGTCGCTGTCCATAATAAGCAACTGGTAGGGCGCGGTGCGCAGGAACTCCCGCAGTGAGTGCTCCGTGTGCACCACCGGCCAGGCCAGGCAGGCACTGTCGAAATACAACAAGTCACTCGATTGCCCGAAGTAGAGAGGACACCCGAACAGTTGCTCGTATTTTTCCACCCGGTCCGGTTGCGCACCAGTGAAATCCACCCGCTTCAACTCGATCGGGCGACCACAAAGCCAGCCGAAAAACCGGTGCCACAGGGAAAGTCCATAGGCATCCGCGACCACGGCACGGGGCCCGCCCACATGGGGGGCAGGGCCGTGATCGAGGCTGCGGTAGCCCACCCTGGCGTACTGTTCGCTGAAGTTGGCATAGAGCTCGCTGCGCTCATCAAAAAAAGTGCGGTAAAACTCCGCGGCGCGCTGAATGGCCTGGCCCAGATTGCGACAGGAAATAATGCAGTAACACATCATCCTGAACGCACCCGGCGCCGTGAGTTCGCTGCCTGCGAATCCGAAGGTCTCATCCTGTAGCAGGTGCAGGACCTGCTGGTAAACACGGGAATACTGCATCGCGCTTATCTGGGGACGATAGCCCGACGCCGACTCATCCAGTGGGTCGAAGTCAATCCCGGCGGAATTGAGGATGCCACTGAAATCGTAGGCGCCATCCCCCACCATGCGCAGCAATGTGTTCACAAACCGTGTCGGAACGAGGTCGCTCATGAGGTGTCGATCACCAGCCCAGGCAAAGTGGCATATCTTAGCAGATGGGGAAATCAGCGATACAAACCCCTGGGCAGGTCCGGGTGGCACGCGCGAGACCGGGAAGGCAAATTTCCGTATACTCGCCACATAACTCCCCAGGGGGCGCTTTATGGAAGATCGCTACAATATTTACTATGCCGGACAGTTGCTCGAGGGGCATGACTTGTCCAGCGTGCGCGACAAGATAGCCAGGCTGTTCAATGCCGACCCGGCCACTGTCGACAAACTTTTCAGCGGCAAGCCACAACTGGTAAAGCGCGATTGTGACAAGGCCACCGCCCTGAAGTACCGGCAGGCAATCGAGCAGGCTGGCGCGCTGCCAATGATAAAGCGCATCGCTACAGACAGCGCACCCGCACCGGTCGCGAGCAAACCGCTGTCCGCCGCGCAAAGGATTGCAGCCCTGGCGGCCGCACCCGACCTGGGAGCTCCCTCCAAACCCGCCGCTGCAACTGCCAGACCGAAAACGGAAGAAGTCGCCGCAGGCGGTATAGCGCTTGCGCCCGAGGGCACAGCGGTGCTGCGTCCGGAGGAACGGTCGCCAGCCGCGGCCAGCACAGTGAAAGCACTGAACCTGGAAGTGAGTGCCAGCGGGCAACGCCTGTCCGAATTGCAAGCCGCACCGCCACCGCCACCGGATACCAGTCACCTCAGCGAGGGTACCGTGGGCGAATTACTGCCCAGGCTGCCATCGTCCCTGGCGCCATTGAACCCAGATACCAGCGCTATCGAGCTGAGTCCTGATGGCACCGACTTTTCGGACTGCGCCGCCCCGGCCGCCGCGCCGCCCGCGCTTGACCTGACGGGCATGAACCTGGCGCCGGCCGGCGCTGATGTGCTGGAATCACAGTATCGCAAGAAGCCCGCCCAGCCACCGCCGCCTACGGACCACCTGGCGCTGGAGGACTGACGACATTAGCCGCAACTCCCCTTTCCTGCTCCGCCGGCTGGCCGCACTGGTCTACGATATCCTGCTGGTGCTCCCCCTCATCATGGCTTGCGTTGCGGCTGTTATGGGCGTGCGCACCCTGCTGGGCCTGGGGGCCGCGGCAGATGGCACCGTGCGGCTCGACGCCAACCTCGTACGCCTGATCGCACTGCTGACCACCATGGCATTTTTCAGCTGGTTCTGGCTCAAGAATGGCCAGACGCTGGGCATGCAGGCCTGGCGCATCAAACTGGTCAGGTTCGACGGCTCTGCGCCAAATCCCCTGCAGCTTGTCTTGCGCTGCCTGGCGGCGCCGCTCTCCGCAGCCTGCATGGGCCTGGGTTACCTGTGGTGCCTCGTCGATCGCAATGGCCGCTACTGGCACGACTACCTGTCCGGCACCGAACTCATATTATTGCCCGGGAAAAATAAACAAAAGAATCCCGAAGACGCAAACCCACAAAAAAAGAGCGGTTGATTACCGCCGTGCGGCGCCGCGTCCGGCCTTTTTTATTCAGTTTATCGCCCTATCGTCATACACTACGCAGCTGAACAACAAACCGGGGATTCCGCATGAGCGCCATTACCTTTACCGCACGCAAAATCGAAGATGCCGCCAAGGGCAGCACACAGTGTGCCATCCTGCCGATGTACCACCGCAAGAAGCTCTCGCGCGAGGCGCAGCAGCTCGACGCGGCTTCGGGCGGGGCGATTAAGGCGGCCATGACATTGGGCGATTTTTCCGGCAAGTCGGGTGAAAGCTGCCTGCTGCCCGGTACCGGTGGTGCCAGGCGCATTCTGCTGGTCGGCTGTGGCGACCCCGCCACATTCGATCGTGCCGCCGCGAGGGAGTTTGCACGCTCCCTGGTCAAGGCTATCAACACGACCCGGGCCGGCGATGCCGTACTTCACGTTGCAGATCTGCACTCCAAGGATGGCAGTATGCCCTGGCTGCTGACCACCCTGGCCCGCCAGCTCACCTGTGCCACTTACCGCTATACTGAAACTGTCAGCAAACCCAAGCCGGCCATGAAACTGGCGCGCCTTGTCATCAATACCGGGGACGCCAGGTCGGTAAAAGCCGGGCAAAAAGCGCTGGAGCGCGGTGCCGCGGTGGGGCACGGCATAAACGAGGCTCGCCGCCTGGCCGACCTGCCCGGCAATGTCTGTACGCCGTCATACCTGGCGCAACAGGCACGCAAACTCGCCAGGGATAACGCGAAACTCAGCACCACGATCCTCGAGGAAAAGAAAATGCGGGAGCTCGGCATGGGCTCACTGCTGTCCGTCACCGCCGGCACCGAGCAACCTGCCAAGCTGATAGTGATGAACTACAAGGGCGGAAAGCCCGGGCATAAACCCTACGTGCTGGTGGGCAAGGGCATCACGTTTGACAGCGGCGGCATCTCTCTCAAGCCCGGCGCGAAAATGGATGAAATGAAATTCGACATGGGCGGTGCGGCCAGCGTATTCGGCACGCTGCACACCGTTGCAGAACTGGGCCTGCCCCTGAACGTGATAGGTATCGTCGCCGCCGCTGAGAATATGCCCAGCGGACGTGCAACCAAGCCCGGCGATGTGGTGACAAGTATGTCCGGGAAAACCATCGAGGTGCTCAATACGGACGCAGAGGGCCGCCTGGTACTGTGCGACGCCCTGACTTATGCGGGACGATTCAAACCCCAGGTGGTCATCGACATCGCCACCCTGACAGGTGCCTGCGTGGTAGCGCTGGGCTCTCATGCCACAGGCCTGTTTGCCAACCATGACAAGCTGGCGGAGCAGCTGCTGGATGCCGGCGTGGAAAGCCATGATCGGGGCTGGCGGATGCCCCTGTGGGATGATTACCAGAAACAGCTGGACAGCAATTTTGCCGATATGGCCAATATTGGCTCGGCAGGCGGCGGCAGCGTGACAGCGGCCTGTTTCCTCGCCCGGTTTACCGAGGATTACCACTGGGCACACCTGGATATCGCCGGTTCGGCCTGGGACAGTTCTCCCAAGGGTGCCACGGGGCGGCCGGTAGGCATGCTCGCCCAGTACCTGATGGAAAGAGCTGACTGATGTCCGGCAGCAGGCCGCAGGATTGCGCCCGATGACCCGTGTAGGCTTCTACGTCGTGCAGGCGGCCGACCAGGCCCGGCGCCTGCAGGTAGCAGTGAGGCTGGCGGACAAGGCCTTCCAGCAGGGCCACAGCATTTTTATCAACGCGGCTGACGAGGAACAGGCGCGCGCCCTCGATGAACTGTTGTGGACCTACCGTCCCGCCAGCTTCCTGCCCCATGGCCTGCAAGGGGAAGCACACTCCGACTGCATTGGTATCGGCTGGGGCCAGGAACCGGAGGGTCACAACGACTTGTTGATCAACCTGCAGCTGGGAGTCCCGGCGTTTTTCAGCCGTTTCCGCCGGGTCGCCGAGGTGGTGACCCAGGACGCCAGCAGCCTCGCGGCCCAGCGCAAGTCCTGGAGCTTTTACAAAGCGCGGGGCTACCAACTCGAAAAGCACGATATTTAGCGTATAATTCCGGCCCGTTCACCCGCCATACCCTACGGATTCCCACAGTAATGGAAAAGACCTTCCAACCCGCCGATATTGAAACCCGCTGGTACCAGGAGTGGGAGGCCAGGGGCTACTTCGCGCCGCAGGGCGGGGATAACGCCTACTGCATCATGATTCCGCCGCCCAATGTGACCGGGAGCCTGCATATGGGCCACGGTTTCCAGGAAGCGATAATGGACGCCCTCATTCGCTACCACCGGATGAAGGGCTACAACACGCTGTGGCAGGTCGGTACGGATCACGCGGGCATCGCCACCCAGATGGTGGTGGAACGCCAGTTGGAAGCACAGGGCGTAAACCGGCACGACCTCGGTCGCGAGAAGTTCGTGGAAAAGGTCTGGGAGTGGAAGGAGGAGTCCGGCGGTACCATTACCCGCCAGCTGCGCCGCCTGGGCTCGTCACTCGACTGGTCGCGGGAACGCTTCACAATGGACCCGGGGCTGAGCCAGGCGGTGCAGGAAGTATTCATCCGCCTGTATCGCGAGGGCCTGATCTACCGGGGCAAACGCCTGGTCAACTGGGATCCCGTACTGCACACCGCCATCTCGGACCTGGAGGTCGTGTCGGAAGAGGAAAAGGGCCACCTCTGGCACTTCAACTATCCCCTGGCCGGTGGCGAGGGCTTCGTCACCGTGGCCACCACCCGCCCCGAAACGATGCTGGGTGACACCGCGGTAGCGGTCCACCCGGATGACGAGCGCTACCAGCACCTGATAGGCCGCATGGTGGAACTGCCACTCACCGGTCGCGAGATTCCCGTTATAGCCGATGACTATGTCGACCGGGAATTTGGCACCGGCGTGGTTAAAATCACGCCCGCGCACGACTTCAGCGACTACGAGATGGGTCGCCGCCACGGCCTGGCCATGATCAACATCTTCAACGACGACGCGGCGATCAACAACGAGGCGCCTGCGCCCTATCGCGGCATGGACCGTTTCGAGGCGCGCAGGCAGATCGTTGCCGACCTGGATGCACTGGGCCTGCTGGGCCGGGTCGATGACCACGCACTGCGCGTGCCGCGCGGCGACCGCTCAGGCGTGGTGATCGAGCCCTACCTCACAGACCAGTGGTACGTCGACGCCAGGGAACTGGCCAAACCCGCAATTGCAGCTGTCGAGAGCGGCGACATCGAGTTCGTGCCAAAGCAGTGGGAAAACACCTACTTCGCCTGGATGCGGGACATACAGGACTGGTGTATCAGTCGCCAGCTCTGGTGGGGACATCGCATTCCCGCATGGTATGACGATGCCGGTAACTTCTACGTGGGAGCAAGCGAAGCGGCGGTACGGCAGGAAAACGCACTGCCACAGACGCTGGCGCTGCGACAGGACGAGGACGTACTCGATACCTGGTTCTCGTCTGCGCTGTGGACATTTTCCACCCTGGGGTGGCCGAAGGAAACACCTGAGCTCGCCACCTTCCACCCCAGCTCGGTACTGGTCACCGGTTTCGACATCATTTTCTTCTGGGTTGCCAGAATGATTATGATGACCCTGCATTTCCGCAAGGAAGTGCCGTTCCACACAGTGTATGTCCACGGCCTGGTAAGGGACGGCGAGGGGCAGAAAATGTCCAAGTCGAAAGGCAACGTGATCGACCCCATAGACCTGATCGACGGCATCGACCTGGAAAGTCTCGTCAGTAAGCGCACCGCAGGCATGATGCAGCCACAGCTGGCGGAAAAAATCGAGAAGGCCACCCGCAAGCAATTTCCCGAGGGACTCGCACCCTACGGCACCGACGCGCTGCGCTTTACCTATTACTCGCTGGCATCCACCGGCCGCGATATAAAATTCGATATCGGCCGCATCGAGGGCTACCGCAATTTCTGCAACAAAATCTGGAACGCAGCCCGTTATGTGCTGATGAACTGCGAAGGCCAGGACTGCCAGCTGTCCAGTGGCGCCGCGGTTGAACTCAGCCTGGCCGACCGCTGGATTACCGGCAAGCTGGAGGAAACCAGGGCGGCAGTGGAACATGCGGTGGCAAGTTATCGTTTCGACCTTGCTTCGCAGGCGCTTTACGAATTCACCTGGAACGAATATTGCGACTGGTATCTCGAACTGTCGAAACCGGTTCTATGGGATGACAATGCCTCCGAGGCAGCCAAGCGCGGGACCCGGCACACCCTGCTGGTAGTGCTGGAGACGACGCTGCGATTGCTGCATCCGTTCATGCCGTTTATTACCGAGGAAATCTGGCAAACTGTTGGACCGCTGGCGGGAAAAACCGGCGCCACCATCATGCTCGAACCCTACCCGCAGGGTGGGGAGAAAGGCGTGGACAGTGTCGCAAACGCGGATATAGAATGGCTCAAAGGCGTGATTGTCGGCATTCGAAATATTCGCGGTGAAATGAATATACCGCCCGGAAAAGCGCTCTCTGTCTTCCTCAGGAACGGTGACGCCCAGGACAGGAACAGACTGCTCGATAATGCCCAGTTCCTGAAAAAGCTGGCCAAACTCGCAGACGTCACCTGGCTCGATGCAAGCGATGAAAGCCCGGTGGCGGCAACAGCGCTGGTAGGTGAACTGGAAATACTGGTGCCCATGGCGGGCCTCATAGACAAGGGCGCAGAACTTCTTCGTCTGGCCAGGGAAATAGAAAAACTGGAGAAAGACCTGGACCGTATAAAGGGTAAATTGGGCAACGCTTCGTTCGTTGACAAGGCCCCGGCGGCCGTAGTGGCCAAGGAACAGGAAAAAATGCAGGCGCAACAGCAGGCGCTTGAGACGTTACGGGAGCAGGAGAAGCACATCCGGCAGATGTAACGACACCTCGGTAACAAGAATTTCGAGTCTTCCCTGTCCTCGTCGGTCAGTGAAGCATAATAAAAGCGGAATAAAAGCCAAACGAAAGTCCGAGGAAAGTGGTATGACAGATCGCGTAAGCGGCACGGTGAAATGGTTCAATAACGCCAAGGGTTTTGGCTTCATTACCCGACAGGAGAGTGAGGATGATGTATTCGTGCATTTTCGCTCTATCCAGGGGGACGGTTACCGCACTCTCAATGAGGGGCAGGCAGTAGAGTTCAAACTGGTCGAAGGCCCAAAGGGCCTGCAGGCCGAGGATGTCATGAAGCTGTAACCCGGCGCCCGCCCCGCGCCACGACAGACCTGACTTCAGCTGCATTCACCAGCCAGCGCACGCCCACGGCGAATGCGCTTGCTTCCTTCTGTTCTTCCTCCGGCAGCGCTTTCTTGTAAGGTAATCCGCTGGCTTGCATACCTGCCGTGCCGAATGGTGCTAAAATTGCGCCGCATCCACGCCCCTGCCAGATTCGGGGCCCAGCGTACGAGAGGAATTAGATGAGTCTTATTGCAAAAATTTTTATCAGCGTTGCCATTGCCGCTGTCGCCACCGCCATCACTACCTGGCTCGCCGGCGGCACACATGCCGCCCCGGTGCTGTTCATCGCTTTTTGCGCAGCGACTGTCAGCACGGCCCTGCTGGTCTCACTGCCGGGCCGGCGGGCGGCTCCCGCATCCGGGAAAACCCGGCCAAAAGCTGCCAGGCCCGCAGCCGCCAAATCCACCCCGCGCGCAAATGCAAGCGACGGCGCGCGTGAACACGGGCAGGTCAAGTGGTTTAATGTATCCAAGGGTTTTGGCTTTATTACCAAGGATGACGGCGAGGAAATTTTCGTCCACTTCCGTTCGATCAGGGGCGGGGGTCGCCGCGGCCTCCGAGATGGCCAGCAGGTCACCTTCGTCGTGGCCGATAGTGACAAGGGACCACAGGCTGAAGATGTCGAAGGCCTCGAGTAAGCCATCCGCCGCGAGATAGCAGGGACTGAAATTGACCAGGAAAAAAGCGATCACCCAGAGGCGTTTCAGGGGCGTTATCATGCCCACGGCCTCCCATCCCGATATTCGCAGGGTAAAGCGGGAAGGTAACTACCCGTCCATACACGGCAACAAGCTCTGGAAGTCGAGTTGCCTGCTCATGGACTACCTGAAGCAGAATCCACCCGAACAGGCGAAAACGGTCATCGACGTGGGATGCGGGTGGGGTGCCTCGGGGATCTGGTGCGCGAAAAAACTGGGATCGCAGGTCACTTCCGTGGACGCGGACCCCGATGTCTTCCCCTTCCTGGAAGTGGCGGCAGACCTGAACGACGTCTCGACCACTGCGCTGGTGTCCCGCTTTGAAAAGCTGACTACCCGGCAGCTGTCCCGGTTTGACATGCTCATCGCGGCAGACATCTGTTTCTGGGACGAGCTGGTGGACCCGGTTTACAACATGGTGAACCGCGCGGTCAGGGCCGGCGTCAAGCAGATTATCATTGCCGACCCGGAACGCCCGACCTTCCATGAAATGGCGGCGCGCTGTGTTGAGCGTCACTGCGCAGATGTGATCGAATGGGAGACACGCTCGCCGATCAAGGCCAGGGGCGCCCTCCTGGTCATCCAGAACGCCTGACACCTACCGCTTCAGCGCAGCACCTCATAGTCGCGCTGAACCTGCATTTGCGCCTGGGGTTCGCCGCTGGCCATGCAGGGCCGAAACCGGGTCTGGGCCAGCTTGCGCCTGACCCGGGCAGCCGCGCTGCCATTTTCACTCACCGCGGCGGTTGCCTCGATGTTATTGGCCCGCCCGGTCCGGGTTACATCATAGCGGGCCCGGACCACAAGCTGTTTCGTCTCCCCGCTCATCGGCCTGGGCTGCCAGAAAGCGCCATTGGCAGGCAACTCAACCGGCTGCCCCAGCCACTGCTGTAACAGTGCCCCCTCCCCGGCTTCCTGCAATATGGTAACGACCTGCCCATAGGCGGCAAGGGCCTCGCTGCGCCGGTCGTTCCACTGGTTCCAGTCAGCCAGCTCCAGGTAAGCAGCCGCCCGGCCCTGCCTGTCGTCTGCGGGAGTGCGCAAGATCAGCGCTTCCAGCAGCTCGCGGCCGCTGGAGAGCGCCCGGCGCTGGTAGGCCTCGAGACGTTGCCTGTGGGTATCCTGCTGATCCCACTCCGCTGGCAGGCCGGCTTCCGGCCCCGGCCCGAAATCGTCGATCCTGGGTTCATAGCGTGCATCCACCAGGTACAGGTTGCGCAGCTGGCTCAGCACCAGCTCCCGGTAGCCGGCAAAATCCACCGAGCTGTCGGCAGAAACGTCGGCGAGTACGCGCTCGTTCAGCGCATACAGTGCCAACAGGCGCTCCGTGTCGCGCTCATCCAGGCCCAGGCGCAAAGCCTCGCGCTGCCAGCGGAGATATTCCAGGGTGGCGGTCAATCGCACCGGTGTATAGGGAGGCAAGCCACTGCCATAGAGGCGAAAGTAGTAGTCGTAGCGGGCGTCGAGCGTCGCCAGGTCCCCCGTCATCCGGTAGACCTCGAACAACGCCTTGAGAATGGGAACCTGGCGCTCGCTGTAGAGGCCGTCATTGATGCGCACGACATGGAGCGCCCGCTGGTACGCCTGCTGGGCATTGACGATATCGCCGCTGGCACGCTGCAGCCGCGCCAGGCCGGCCAGTGGTTCGGCAAGGCTATCGGCGTAGGGTCCGCCTTCCTGTTCCAGTTCCCTGAGTTGGCGCAAGTAACTCGCCGCATCCGTGTCCACGGCAGGAGCCGCCGCTCCCGGGTCCACTGTGATCGCGCCGGCATCCGGCCACTGCGCGCCCAGCCGGACAAAATATTCACCGTAAGGGGTCGGTATACCGGCAACGAGTTGCGTGGCCGGCAGAAGCAAACCCAGCAGAAGCAGTGCGCCTGGCAGCCGCGGCGATATGCCGGCACGAGAAGACCTGATGTTCATTTGCCTGACCAATTCCCGAGCACATTTTCTAGCGAATAGCGGCAGTAAAGTGATATAACGGCCACCTGCCTGTCCAATCGTGAAAGCACCAACATGCCACGCCGGGGAAATTCCCGCAAGACCGGCAATGGCGCATTGCGCGACAGCCCGGCATACCGCCACTACAAAAGTCAGTGCGGTGCGCGGGTGCAACTCTCTCAACGAGGCTCGCCAGGCGCGAGCGGAAGGATGACATGAAACAACTCGGAATACTTGACGCGGCCTTTATCAACCTGGAACAGACCAATACGCCACAACACGTGGGCGGCCTGGGTATCTACGACCCGTCCACAGCACCCGGGGGGTTTGTACGCTTCAAGGATGTGATTGCCAGTTTTGAGCGGAGACTGGGCAAATTGCCGCTGTTTCGCACCCGCATTGTCGAGGTCCCCGGTGGCCTCGACCGGCCTTACTGGATCAAGGATGCGAACTTTGACGTGGAATTCCACCTGCGCCACATCGCCCTGCCGGAACCCGGCGACTGGCGCCAGTTGTGCATCCAGGTCGCGCGCCTTCACTCCCGGCCCCTGGACATGTCGCGCCCGCTATGGGAGGCGTATATCATCGAGGGGCTGGACAACATACCTAACCTGCCCCGGAATTGTTTCGCGGTATACACCAAAATGCACCATGCCCTGGTGGATGGTGCCGGCGGTTCCTCGTTCATGGCGGCCATGCACGACCTGCAGGCCGATCCCGACGACGATAGTGGCGCCGCGGAAGAACCGCGCCTGGTGGATAGCGACCCGGGCACGGCAGAACTCCTGTCCAGGGCCACCGTAAACGGCCTGAAGAACTCGCTGCAACTCGCGCGCGGAACGGTGCGTAATACCGTGGCAATAGGGAAATACGCTATCGATATCGCCCGCAAGGAGACGCCTGCACCGGATGTCTCCGCGCCGAAAACGATCCTCAACCGCTCCGTCGGCCCGCACCGGGTATTCGATGCGGCTGAATTCCCGCTGGAAGGCTTCAAGCAGATCAAAAATGCGGCCGGCGTGACCCTCAATGATGTTGCCCTGGGCGTGATAGGGGGTGCGCTGCAGCGTTACCTCAAGAGCAGGGGCGAGGCGCCCGCCGAGGGATCCCTTGCTGCCGCCATTCCGCTCAATATGCGCACGCGCAGGCAGGAGAGTGACGACAACAACCAGGTGGGCTCGGTATTCGCTTCACTGCACTCCGATATTTCCGACCCGATGGAACGGCTCCAGGCGATCAAGGGAGCGACGGCCCAGGCCAAGGAAAGTGGCGAGGCCAGCCCGCTGGTGGACGCGATGAAGCTGGTCGGTGTGCTTTCGCCACTGGTCAGCCGGGCGGCGGCAGGCTTTTGGGCGCGCAATGAATTATCGCGTTTTATTCCCATGAATGTCTCGACCTGTATTTCCAACGTTGCCGGACCGGATTTCCCGCTCTACTGCGCGGGCGCCAGGATGGTGGATTATTACGGCCTGGGCGTACTGACACCAGGTATGGGCGTTTTCCACCTGGTATTCAGTTACGCCGGCAAAGTCACCCTGTCCGTGCTGGCCGACCGGAATATCATGCCCGACCCCCAGAACTACCACGACCTGCTGGTTGAATCCTACAAGGAGATCTATCGCGCCGCCGTCGGCAGCAGCGAGGGTGCTGCCAACGTCAAGGCGGTATCACCCAAGAGACGGTTGGCGGAGCCGGTCTCCTCCGGGTCCAGGTCAACCGCCGCGGGCAAGCCCCGGACGAAGTCCGGTGAGGACAGCAAGTCCCCGGTTAAAATCAGGCTCAAACCTAAACCCAAAGCAAAGCCCAAAGCAAAGGCCAAAGCAAAGGCCAAAGCAAAGGCTAAAGTAAGCGCGGGGCCAAAAGCAAAAACCGCCCGGGGAACCAGGGCAAAACCACGTGCAGTCGCCAGGTCGCCATTGAAGACCGCGCCGAAAAAAGTCCGCGCCAGGGCCAGGCCGAAATCGGCAGGATAAGTTACGGCGCGCCGTGCCGGCGAGCCGCGTCAGGCACCGCGTCACTGGTTGTGGGACTGGATCACGTGTAACATCCGCGACTTGCGTAAGCCACTGGCGCGCATGATGCGCCAGCGGCTTGCGGCGGCACGTAAAGATTCACTCCAGTAGCGAATACCAGAGCATGAGCAAAAGCAAACGGCGCGACATTCCGCATTTCAACACCCCTATTATCGAGACGCACTGCCACCTGGATTATCTCGACGACGAGGCGCTGGCCAACACGCTGGCACAGTCTGCCGAGGTCGGCATCGAGCGCATCATCACGATCGCCGTGTCCCCCGCCAACCTGGACCGGGTGCTTGCCCTGACCAGGCAAGCCGACAACATCTGGGGCACGCAGGGCATTCATCCCCACGAGGCAGAATCCTACAGCGACGAGGTCGAGCGCCGCATTCGCACACAGGCTGCGGACCCCCGCATACTGGCCATCGGTGAGATTGGCCTGGACTACCACTACGATCATGCCGACCGCGCCGTGCAACGAAAGGTTTTCGAACGCCAGTTACAGCTGGCTGCAGACCTGGATATGCCGGTAGTGATCCACACCCGGGAAGCGGACGAGGATACCCGTGATATCCTGCGTGACTTCAGCCCGCTATTGCGCCACAAAGGTGTCCTGCACAGTTTCACTTCAGGACTCCCGCTGGCGGAGTACTGCCTGTCAGAGGGCTTTACACTGGGTTTTAACGGTATCGCCACTTTTAACCGCGCGGAGAATGTGCGCGCCGTGATAGCTGCCACGCCCCTGTCCCGGATCCTGCTGGAAACGGATGCGCCCTACCTCACCCCGGTACCCTACAGGGGCCGTCCCAACGCACCGTTCTATTTGCCCTTGATTGCTGAAAAGGTCGCGCAGGTAAAGCAAGTGGACGTGGAAAGCATGCTCACACAGGTCTATGCCAACAGCATGGCGCAATTTTTCGGAGTAGCCTGATGGAATACATTGTCGGACAGCGCTGGGTCAGCCACGCGGACGCACAGCTCGGGCTTGGCGTAGTGGTCGACTTCGAGGGGCGGCGGGTCACCCTCGCCTTCCCCGCCGTCGGTGAGGAGCGCACCTACGCCACGCAAAGCGCGCCGCTGAGCCGCCTGCGCTTCAAGGTGGGGGACCGTATATCAACGGTCGACAACCTTGAACTGCTTGTTACAGCCGTGCAGGAACAACACGGACTGCTGGTGTATACCGGAACCGACCACCACGACGAACAGCAGACCGTGTCGGAGCTGGAGCTGGATGCGTTTGTGCAGTTAACGACACCACAACAGCGCCTGCTCAACGGCCACTTTGACAGCAACAGCCATTTTGCCCTGCGGGTGGCCACATTCGGTCACCTGGATCGCCTGCAGGTATCCAGCGCGCGAGGATTGATGGGCTCGCGCACCAGCCTGCTGCCGCACCAGGTGTATATTGCCAATGAGGTCGGCCAGCGTTATGCACCCCGGGTGTTGCTCGCTGACGAGGTTGGCCTGGGCAAAACGATCGAGGCCGGCATGATCATCCACCAGCAACTGCTCACGGGGCGCGCTTCCCGGGTACTGGTGCTGGTTCCACCCAGCCTCCTGCACCAATGGCTGGTGGAAATGCTGAGACGTTTCAATCTTCGTTTCGCCCTGTTCGATGCAGAGCGGGTGGCGGAAATGCCAGAGACTAATCCATTCGAGAGTGAGCAGCTGGTACTGTGCAGCCTGGCATTATTCGAATCCCGCCCCGAGTTGCAGGCACAAGCGATCGCGGCGAACTGGGACCTCGTCGCGATAGACGAAGCCCATCACCTGCACTGGTCAGTCTCAGGCGCAGGGGAGGATTACCTGTTCGTCGAAGCCCTGTCTCGCGCCAGCGCGGGCCTGTTACTGCTGACCGCGACCCCCGAGCAGATCGGGCAGGCCAGCCACTTCGCCCGCCTTCGCCTGTTGGACCCGTCCCGCTTCCACGACCTGGAGCGTTTCCAGGCCGAGGAACAGCAGTATCGCCACCTGAGTGAACTGGCCGACGCCCTGGAAGCGGGCCAGCACCCCGCCGACCTGCCAGCGGGCCTGGATCCCGGGGCTCCCGCGGAAGTGCTCATTTCGCAGATACTGGATCGCCACGGCACGGGCAGGGTGCTGTTTCGCAACACCCGGGCGGCGGTAACGGGTTTTCCCCGCCGGATACTGCACCGTTACCCGCTACCGGCCCCGGATGAATACACCTTTGCCAAGGTAGACCTGGCAGAGCAGCTACACCCTGAGCAACCCTACATGGACGACAGCTGGCTTGCGTTCGACACCCGGGTCAAGTGGCTGGAACAGACACTGAAGGTATTGCGACCTGAAAAAGCCCTGGTAATCTGTGCCCGCGCCGAGACTGCCGTGGCCCTGGAACACCATCTCCACCTGCGTGCCGGCATACGTTCCACGGCGTTTTATGAAGGGCTATCAATCATCGAGCGCGACCGGGCTGCTGCGTATTTCGCCGACGAGAGCAACGGTGCCCAGACCCTGGTATGTTCAGAAATTGGCAGCGAAGGACGAAACTTCCAGTTCGCCCACCACCTCATCCTGTTCGACCTGCCCCTCAACCCCGACCTGCTCGAGCAACGTATCGGACGCCTCGACCGGATTGGCCAGCAGTCCGATGTGGAAATTCACGTGCCCTTCCTGGAAAAGACCGCACAGGAGACCCTGCTGGACTGGTACGACAAGGGCATGAACCTGTTTACGGACAGCTGCTCGGCCGGCTATATGATTCTCGAGAACTTCCGTGAACGCCTGCTGGCCCAGCTCGGCAAGCGTACGGGGGAATTCGAGCAGCTACTGGCCGATACCGCGGCTTTCACCGCGCAAACCCGGCGGGAACTGCGCGAGGGCCGCGACCGGCTGCTCGAGAGAAACTCCTGCAAGCCCAAAGTCGCCGCCGCGCTTATCGAGGAAATCAGGGCAAATGAAGAGGGTGACGCCCTGGAAAAATACCTGGAAGCCCTGTGCGAGGCCTTTGGCGTGGACCAGGAGTTCCACTCGGAACAGGCGCTTATTTTGCGTCCCTCGGAGCATATGCTGACGGGCCACTTCCCCTACCTGCGCGAGGACGGGACCACTCTCACCTTCAGCCGCGACAAGGCGCTGTCGCGCGAGGACATGGAGTTCGTCAGCTGGGAGCACCCCATGATCCTGGAGGCCATGGACATGCTGCATTCCACAGAGCTGGGCAACGCGGCCATGGGGACGATCAAATTGAAGGGCGTCGCCCCAGGGACCATGTTGCTGGAAGCCTTGTACACCATCAACTGTGTTGCCCCGCGTGCGCTGCAGGTCGAGCGCTTCCTGCCGCTGTCACCGATGCGCCTGCTGGTAGATGCACGGGGCAAGAACCTGGCTGAGCTGGTGCCACACACCCGACTTAACGACCTGGTCGAAGGCGTAAAAAAAGCCACCGCCCTGGCGATTATCAAGCAGGTGCACGACGAGGTAGAGGCTAAAATGGCCCTGGCAAAGAGCCAGGCCGAACAGCAGTTGCAGGTGATACTTGCCAAGGCTGAACAGGCCATGCACGAGGCACTGGGAGCCGAGCTGGCGCGGCTGCAGGCCCTGCGCGCGGTCAATCCTTCCATCCGGGAGGAGGAGCTGGAACACCTGCGGCACCGGATAGACGAAAGTGCCGTGCATATCCGCCACGCCAACTTGCAGCTACAGGCACTGCGCCTGGTCATTACAACCTGAATGAGCGAGTGTTCATGAGCGACACCGTAAACGGCGCGGCACCAGCAGACGTCCTCGACGTCATCGTCATCGGTGCAGGCTTCGCCGGCGTGGGTGCCGCCATCAGGTTGCGTGAAGCGGGTATCGAAAAATTCAGCGTTTTTGAGAAGGCGGCGGGTATCGGCGGAACCTGGTGGCACAACACCTACCCCGGTGCCGCCTGTGATATCGCTTCACACCTTTACTGCTACTCGTTTGAGCCCAACCCGAACTGGTCACGCAAGTACTCGCCACAGGCAGAGATACAGGCCTATATCGAGCACTGTGCCGAAAAGTATGACGTAAAACGGCACATCAGCCTCAATGCCACCGTTGAGCAGTGCCGCTTTGACGACCAGCGCAAGCTGTGGATTGCCCAGCTGGCCGGGGGTGCAACCGCGACTGCACACCACCTTATTTTCGCCACCGGCGGCCTGCACCTGCCCGCCTGGCCCGACATTCCCGGCATGGCAAGCTTTGCCGGGCCGAGCATGCACTCCGCCCAGTGGAACCACGCGGTGGATTTCAAAGGTAAGCGGGTTGCGGTCATCGGCAGTGCCGCCAGTGCCATCCAGCTGATTCCGGAGCTGGCTGGCATAGTCGGCCAACTGGACGTCTACCAGCGCACCCCAAATTATATTGCGCCGCGCAATGATCGTGAGTTCACCCCCCGGGAGAAGGCCCGTTTTGCCCGCTGGCCCTGGTGGAATCGCCTCTATCGCAAATGGATCTTCCTGCGCGGCGAGTGGCTGATATTCCCACTGGTAAAAACCAGGGAAAGATCCCGCTGGCGCGAACGTGTCGAGGCAATGCTGCGCAGGCACGTGCAAAAAAGCGTGGCAGATCCGCAAGCCAGGGCGGCAATGATCCCGGACTATCCCGCCGGGTGTAAGCGCCTGTTGATTGCAGATAATTTTTACCAGGCGATGAACCGGCCGAATGTTGAACTCGTGACCGTGGGCATAGATCGTATCGAGGGCAATGCCATCGTGACCCGCGACGGCAGCCGTCACCCGGCTGATATCATCGTTTACGCCACCGGCTTCGATACCGAGAATTATATGCGCCAGACGCGTATTACCGGTCCAGGTGGCGTCACACTCAGCGAGCTGTGGAGCGACCTGCCGCGGGCGTACAAGGGCGGTTTCGTCGCGGGGCTGCCCAACTTCTACCTGACAACAGGACCAAACACGGGGGTGGGAACCACTTCGGTGGTCTATATGATCGAAGCGCAGCTGAACCTTATCATCGAGGCCATCACCCGGGCCGGGCGGGACAAACTTATCGAAGTCACTGACGAGGCCAGTCAGCGCTATAACAAGGAGATACGAGGCGCCCTGCAAAACACCGTTTGGGCTGGTGAGTGCAAGAGCTGGTACAAACGACCCGATGGCGAGATCGCGTCGCTATACCCTTACAATGCCAGGACTTACCTGAAGGACCACCGTCGCCTGGTAATGAGTGATTTCACGCTGCGGGATATCCGTTGAAGCCCGGCAGCACCACAGCGATAGTCGTATTGAAATACCGGTTAAAGTCCGGCCAGTAACTCCTGCGCGGTGGTAAGCAAACGCTGCAGGTCCGCCGGCCCGGACAGGCGGTGATCACCACGTTTGACCAGCTGCACTTCGACATCGTCAGTACGCAGTTGATCCGCCAGTTGCAAGGCCAGGCGCCACGGCACGTCCTCGTCAAGCTGTCCCTGGATCAACCTGACCGGCAGTTCCAGCGGAATGGGCGCGCCCAGCAGGAGGTGTGACCGGCCCTCATCCAGCAGCTTGCGACCAACCCGGTATGGCTCGCCATCGTCGTAGCAATTCGGTAGGTCGGCGTAACCACTGTCTGCCAACTGGTTGCGCTGGCTATCCGTCAGGCTGCTTCGCAGGCGCTCGGTAAAATCAGGCGCCGCTGCCAGTCCCAGCAAGGCACATATCCGCTCGGGCCGGGCAAGGGCGAGCAGCAACATGATCCAGCCACCCATCGAAGAGCCCACCACGAGCTGCGGACCGGAGGTGACGGCATCGAGAATGGCAATGGCATCGTCACGCCAGCGTCCGATACAGCCATCCTCCACCTCGCCCCCGGATTCCCCGTGCCCGTAGTAGTCAAAGCGGGTGAATTGCCGCCCCCGGGCGCTACACCACTGTTCCAGCGCGAGTGCCTTGATGCCCTGCATATTGGAGTTGAAGCCACAGCAGAACAGAATGCCCGGGGCATCTCCGGGGGAGTGGTAATAGGCGATCCGGGAGCCGTCCGGCTGTGCGAGAAAAGCCGTCTCAGGCACGGGGTCTGGCACCTGTCACGCCGCGGCCACGACGCCGCCATCAAGCATGATGGTATGCCCCGCTACCCAGGCGGATGCGCGCGAACACAGGTAAATGGCGGTACCCGCTGCATCCTCGGCGCTGCCGATTCGACCGCAGGGATATCCCCTGGCCATTTCTTCCGCCTGGTCCTGCCAGTGGGCCGTCATCTTGCTGGGGAAATGGCCCGGCGCGATACCGTTGACGTTAATATGCTGCGACGCCAGGTCGGCACCCAGGTGGCGGGTAAGGTGATGCACCGCGGCCTTGCTGGCGGAGTAGGAATAATTCTCCATATGGGAATGCGTAATGCCATTCACGGAGCCGATATTGATCACCCGGGCCGGATCCCCTGCCGTGCCTGCGGCGCGCAGCGCCGGCAACAACTCCTTCGTCAGGAAAAACAGCGACTTCACGTTCAGGTCCATGACCTTGTCCCAGCCGCTTTCGGGAAACTCGTCGATTGCCGCGCCCCAGCTCGCCCCCGCGTTGTTCACCAGGATATCCAACCGCTCTTCCCGCTCCCTCACAGCCCTGGCAAATGCGACCACACCCTCGAGCGTACCCAGGTTGGAGGGCAGCGCGATACACTGCCCGAGCCTGGATAACTCGGCAGCGGTCGCCTCGAGCTCCTCCTGCTTGCGGGCGGTGATATAGGTTTTCACCCCGTTCTGGACAAAACCCCGGGCAATCATCGCGCCGATGCCGCGAGACCCGCCGGTCACCACCGCTACCTTGCCGGACACATCAAACAAATTCTTCATTTTTTAATCCTTTGTACTGGGAATCTCAATTCTCGCCGGCCTGATACCAGATTGGCGAGGTATAGGCTCGCTCCTGTAGGGTATCCGGCCGCCCGGTCTCCTGCTTCCCGCCGAGCGCAATTGCGTCGAACAGGGAATGGCGCGGGGTGGGTATTTCCAGCACCCTGGCGTAGTAAAACGCTGACTGTGACGCATCGAAAGCCGGGTCCTGCCATGTGGCAACAAACTGCGGCTCACCGATGCTATTGGTATACCTGGCGGTTTCTACATCCACGGTATTCCCCACGGGTGGCAGTTTTCCATCCGGCCCCGGGCTGCGCTGCCCCGACCATGCCACATCGTAAACCCGCTCGTGAGACACGCCCGCCTGGTCCACCCAGCCCTTGATAATCTGCACCCTGTCCAGGTTGGCACCCACGGGGTCTTTCAGCGCCTGGATAATAAAGGTCGGAGGCTGGCTGGACGCCCCGGGGAGGGACAGCTCACCACCCATGGGAACACCGGATGACATGGCCTGGGCGTACAGGTCTGTTGCCCCGAGATCGGCGTCGCTGAAGCCCCAACCGCCGAAGAATTGCACGGCAATACGCGGCCCCGTGGTAGCGTATACCTCCCGCCGCTTCATGGCGGCAAAAATCTCTTCCCGGGTATTTGCACCAGCCCAGACGGCGGCCCGGCCCGAGGCCGACATGCCCCAGCCGTAGGCTCCCTGACTGTTATTGCCAAAGCGCGTCTGCTTGTTGGCGGGAATAGAATCCGTGGCGAGCTTGCCATGGAAGTTGTTTTCCTCTGCGGACGACAGTGCCGTGTGGGCATCAGTGGAGCCGATGAACCCCAGTTGATAAGGGTTTGAGCCCAGCTGCCGCTGCATTTCAAGTCCGCGGCGCAGGGCGGGTCGCAGGTAATCACCCACGGCAGCCACGTAGGGTGTGGGTTCGCGCTGGATATAAAACGGATAGGTTTCGAAGTCGGCAAACTCATCGTCGGGGGACAGGTCCGGGTGTGTTTCCGAGTCGCCTTTTATCTGGGTGATTTCCGCGATTTTCTCCCATTTGCGTCGCTGGGCGAGATATTCGGGACTGAAGCTCTCCCCCCGCAGGGTTTTTGTGTCGAACATAAAACCCTTGGATATATTTGAATTGTGGGGAATAGCGAGAAAGTCCGCCCCGGTACTGTCGCTGGTTTCATCCAGCCATGCCCAGAGATCCTCCGGGTAGGGACTGTCATCCAGGCCAAAGGGCTGGAACGTCTGCGCGACATCAGCGCCGGCATCCGTCAGTACGACCCGGTGCAGGTTGGCACCCCCGGGTATCGAGCTCCACTCCCAGCCGATCATCGCGGTGAATTTCCCGGGCTGGTTATATCTCTCAGCTGCTGCAGTAATGGTTTTCCAGGTATTCACTTCCACCTGCGGCATGGGGGGTAGCCAGCCTACATTTTGCCCGCGTTCGGCAAAATCCGCGGCCGCCGCCTCCGCCGCGTCCCTGGGCATCGGCAACACATCGATAAACAGGCTGCGGGCGGACCGGCTGTCGATGGCCCGCCGCAATATCCACTGGGCAATCTTCGCCTTTGCCGATGCAATCAGGCCCAGCTCACTGGTATCCACCCCGTCAAAGTACACGTGGCGGATGGCCCCCAGGAATTCCGCATGGTCAGACACCACCAGGAAATCGAGCGGCGTGCCGATCTGCACCCTCGCCTGGTGGTAGGGGTGAACAACCGGCAGGCCCATTGCAAAACGGTAGGCTGTATCCGGGTCTGCTGACAAATTGTTGTTGGCAAACGCGTCCGAGGAATAGGTTGTATGCAGGTGCGTGTCGCCCCACAGCAGTTGCTTTTCCTGCCCGGCCACACTTGTCATGGAAAGCCCGAGGGCCACTATCGCCAGTGTTCGCTTCATGTTTGAGTACTCCAGGTCCTGTTATTATTAAATGCCCCGGCAGCCTCAAGCGCCCGGGTTACGACCTCGCGGGTATCCGCTGGGTCAATCACGGCGTCGATTTCCAGGTGCGCCGCGGCTTCCGTTGCCTTACCAACCTCGTACATTCTCGCCAGCAGTTGCTGAAACAGGGTTTCCCGCTCCGCCGGTTCCGCCACCGCATCCAGTTCTTTCCTGAAGCCCAGTCGCACTGCGCCTTCAAGTCCCATTCCACCGAACTCTCCGGTGGGCCAGGAGGCCGCGTAGACCGGGCGCACAAAACTTCCCCCGGCCATGGCCATGGCGCCCAGGCCATAGCCCTTGCGCAGGAAAATAGTCACCACCGGCACCGACAACGCGGCGCCCGCCAGAAAAAGTGATGACATGCTGCGCACGGCGCCCACCCTTTCACTGTCCGGTCCCACCATGAAGCCGGGCGTATCCGTCAGGGACAGCAGTGGCAGGCCAAGGGCATTGCAGATGCGCAGGAATCGCGCGGCCTTTTCCGAGGCCTGGGAATCCACGGCTCCACCCATCTGCTGGCAGTCATTGGCAATCAGCGCCACCGGGCGCCCCTGCAGGCGGATAAAGCCGGTGATGATGCTGCGCCCGAATATCCGCTGCAATTCCAGGAAAGAGTCCGTGTCTGCAATGGTTTCTATCACCCGCCGCACCGGGTAAGCCCAACGCCGATCCTGTGGTACCAGGTCTCGCAGGCCTTCCTGCGACGTGGCGGTCCAGGTTTCAACAGGACCCTGGAAGTAGCTCAGCAGCTGCCGGGCCAGGGCGGTGGCATGGGCCTCATCCCGGGCGACGATATCCACAACGCCGTTTTTTTCCTGTATCTCGATGGGGCCAATATCCGTTGGATCGAACTTCCCCAGGCCCCCACCTTCTATCATCGCGGGACCGGCCATGCCTATCCAGGAACTGCGCGTGGCTATCGTAAAATCGGCACAGCCAAACAGCGCTGCATTACCGGCAAAGCAGTAGCCGTTGTTTACGGCGATACGCGGCACCTTGCCGCTGAGACCGGCCCAGGTACTGAATGAACGGATATTGAGACCGGCGATCTGGGTCAGGACATCGGTATCACCGGGACGACCGCCACCGCCCTCCGTGTACATGACCAGCGGCAGCCTGAGTTCCTCGGCCAGTTCGCAGATGCGATCCAGTTTCTTGTGGTGGAAGAATCCCTGGGTACCGGCCAGGACGGAGTAGTCATTGACGATGACGGCGGACCTGGCGCGATCGGCGCCAACCAGCCCTGCGTTGATGGTACCGGTGCCAGTGATGATGCCATCGGCCGCCGTACTGGACTGCAGGTCCTGGTAGTCCCTGCGGCTGCGCTGAGCCGCCACGGCGAGCTGCCCATATTCCAGTAAGGAGCCGGGATCCACCAGGTCCTCGATATTTTCACGAGCGGTGCGATAACCCTTTGCATGCCGCCTCTGCCGCGCCTCCACCCGTTGTTCGTCGAGGGTGCGGGCGAGCCGTTCACGCCACGCGGCCAATTCCGGCCGTTCGTTTTCAGTCATCTATCGCTTCTCGCCAATCAGGAGCGCACACTATAGCCCAATTACTCCGCCGCAATAAAAGCGCGTGACAACAGGCCTCGTTTAACGTCCCTGCCAGCGCGGCGCCCGCTTTTCCAGGAACGCAGTGACGCCTTCGCTCGCATCGTCGCTGGTAAGGCAAATGTGCTGCAGCGCAGCCTCATGGGAAATGGTTTCACCCATGGATTTCTCCATGGCGCTGTTGAGCGCCTGCTTCGCATAGCGCAGGGCGAGCGGAGACTTCGTTGCCAGCTCCCCTGCCCACTGAAGAGTCTGCTCGAGCAATTCCGAGGCGGGAACCACCCGGTTGCACAGCCCCCAGTCCAGGCATTTCTGCGCCCGTATTTTTTCTCCCGACACGATCACCTCGTAGGCGCGCTGGCGACCCAGGGTGCGCGCGAGATGCCAGGTCGCACCGCCGTCCGGCACCAGTCCGATGGCGGTGAAGGCCTGGTAAAGGTAAGCATCATCCGCCATCACCACGAGATCACAGTTCATTGCAAAGGCACTGCCGATACCCGCGGCCGCACCGTTGACGGCAGCTATCCATGGCTGGGGGGCGCTATTCATTTCCAGCAAAACAGGTTTGTACTCGCCGTTGAGCTGGTCCTCTACGCGAAAGTCCTCTCCCGCTTCTGCTGATTCAGCAAGATCCGCTCCGGCGCAAAAGGCACGCCCGGCACCAGTCAGAATCGCCACCCGCACCGCCGGGTCATCATTGACTTCCCGGACCGCAAGGCGAAGCTCCCGGCGCAGTTCGGCGTTAAAAGCGTTCAGGCTGCCGGTACGATTCAGGCTGACAACCGCCGTGTTACCCTGTCGCTCCACCAGTATTGATTGGTACTTGCCCATGCGGCATCCCCCTATGCAGTTGTCTGTCAGGCTATTGCGCCGCCCTGTTTTAACTCTGCGATCTCGCGCTCGCCAAAACCCATGGCGGCCAGCACAGCGTCCGTGTCCTGCCCGGGATCATGACCTCCATGCCGCACCTTCGAAGGCGTGCGACTGAAACGCGGGGCGGGTGCCGGCTGGGTAATTCCGTCGATCTCAAGGTAGGTATCGCGCGCCACGTTCGCCGGGTGGGCGGGAGCATCCGTGAAAGACAACACCGGGGCAAAACACACATCGCTGCCCTCCATGATGTCGCACCACTGTGCCTGGGTTTTCTGCCGGATCACCGCTGTCAGTTTCTGCTTCATCTCGGGCCATTTGGCGGCATTATTCTGCTCGCCAAAGTCCTCTTCAGACAGGCCCGCGTGATGCTTCAACAGTTCATAGAACTGCGGTTCTATCGAACCCAGCGAGATGTACTGGCCATCTGCACACTCGTAGGTATCGTAATAGTGCGCCCCGCCGTCCAGCATATTCGACCCACGCTGGCTGGCATCCCACATACCCAGTGCCTCGAAGCCATGAAACATCCACATCAACTGCGCGGCGCCGTCCACCATGGCAGCATCGATCACCTGGCCCTTGCCGGAATTGGTCGCCTCCAGCAGCGCGGCCAGTACGCCGTTAACCAACAGCATACCGCCACCGCCCATATCGCCGACGAGGTTTAGCGGCAGCACGGGTTTCTCGCCCTTGCGCCCCACGGCATACAGGGCGCCCGTAATGGAGATGTAATTGATGTCGTGGCCCGCAGCGTGGGCCAGGGGCCCGTCCTGGCCCCAACCCGTCATGCGGGCAAAAACCAGTTTGGGATTCCGCGCCATGCAGACATCGGGACCAATACCCAGTTTTTCACACACACCCGGGCGAAACGGGTCGATGATCACATCGGCGTTTTCCACCATGCGCAACAAGGTCTCGATACCTGCAGGTGTCTTGAGATTGAGCACTACCGATTTCTTGCCCCGCGCGCTGACATCTTTCATCACCAGGTGGCTGGCACCGGCGGCGCGATCGATGCGGATCACCTCCGCACCCATATCCGCCAGGATCATCCCACCCATGGGAGCGGGCCCGATACCGGCCAGTTCGAGTACGGTGTAGCCGTTCAATGGCCCCATAATATGTCTCCCGCTTAACGTGGTTGCATACGGATGGCGCCGTCCAGGCGAATGCTTTCGCCATTGACGTAGTCATTCTCCGCGATAAACACCGAAAGATGCGCGATCTCCGCCGGCTTGCCCAGGCGCGGGGGGTAACACACGCTGGATTCCAGCGACTTGTAGGCTTGCTCCGGCAGCGACTCGAACAACGGGGTGTGAATAAGGCCCGGCACGATTGTGTTTACACGAATACCGTAGCTCGCCAGGTCCCTGGCCATCGGCAATGTCATACCGATAACGCCGCCCTTGCTGGCGGAGTAGGCAACCTGCCCAACCTGCCCCTCGTAGGCCGCAACGGACGCCGTATTGATAATGACCCCGCGGCCGCCATCGGCATTGATCGGCTCGTTCTTTGCCATCTGCTCCGCAGCGTAGCGCGACACATTGAATGTGCCCACAAGGTTGATATTGATAACCAGCATGTACTGGTCAAGCGGAAATACGCCCTTCTTGCCAAAGGTCTTGTTGGCGTTGCCGATGCCGGCGTAATTGTTACATATATGAAGCGCGCCAAACTTCTCCACGACACCCTCCACCGCGGTCTTTACCGAACCTTCATCGGCCACGTTGACGTTCCAGAAAGCGACATTGTCTGCCCCCAGCTGCGCAATCACCTCATTGGCGTTGGCCTCATTCATATCGAAGATGGCAACCTTTGCTCCCTTGGCTACATAGGCTTCCACCGTGGCGCGACCCAGACCGGATGCACCACCGGTGACGATGGCTACTTTTCCTGCTAATTCCATGTTCGTTCTCCTCGTACTAGAAATTACGTGCGTTGAAAGGGACATAACTATCACCCAGGCAATCCCGGCTGATAATAATCTTCATCACTTCGGAACTACCCGCGTAGATGGTTGATATCTTGGCGTCGGTATACTGCCTGCTAATGGGATATTCGTCCATATAGCCGTGGCCGCCGTGTAACTGCACGCCAAGGTCCGCCACGGCCACCTGCAGTTCACTGGTGACCAGCTTGGCCTTGGCCGCATCGACGGCGGTCAGTGCCCCGGCATTGAAAGACTGCACGCACTGGTCCACATACACCTGCGCCAGGTCCAGCTGGGTACGCATTTCAGCCAGCTTGAACTGGGTATTCTGGAATGCGGCCAGGGGCTTGCCAAACGCCTTGCGCTCTTTCACGTAATCGGCGGCCAGGTCCCAGGACAGCTGGGCAGCCGACAGGTAACCGGCTGCGCCGATAAGGCGCTCTTCGGCCAGTCCCTTCATCAGGTAGATGAATCCCTGGCCGGGCTCCCCGAGGACATTGCTTCTGGGCACTTTTACGTCGTTGAAAAACAACTCCGCGGTGTCCTGGGCCTTCAGCCCCATTTTCTTCAGGTTGCGGCCGCGTTCAAAGCCCTCCATACCACGCTCCACCAGGAACAGGGTCATATGGTGAGGGTTGTTCTCGGGATCGGTCTTTGCCGCAACGATCACAACATCGGCATTAATTCCGTTTGAAATGAAGGTCTTGGAGCCATTGAGCAGCCAGTAATCGCCCTTGTCAGCAGCATGGGCACGCATTCCGGCCAGGTCGCTGCCGGCGTCCGGCTCGGTCATGGCGATCGCCAGTATCGTTTCACCACTGATGCAAGCGGGCAAAAAACGCTGGCACTGCTCCTGGTTGCCGAACCGGGTAATGTAGGGACCCACCAGTCGGCTGTGCAGTGTGTTATACCAATCCCCCGCCCTGGCATACGCGGTCTCCTCGATAATAATCTGCTCGAATCGAAAATCGGGATCCCCCATGCCACCGTACTTTTCGTCGGGCCAGATCATCAGGAACCCCTGCTCCCCGGCCTTGCGAAAAGCACCGCGATCGACTATTCCGGCCTCACGCCAGCCTTCCATATGTGGCACAATCTCGCTGGCCAGGAACTTGCGATAGGCATCCCGGAACATATTCTGCTCTTCGGTGAAATTTCGCTGCAACATGGTGCCGCCTCCGCTGGCCTGCATTGTCGAAGGCCGGGAAGTATGAAGCCAGCGCCATCGGGTAACAATGACCTGTCCCTACAGGTAAATTGACTTAAAATGACAGCCATCTGGCTGGCGATAACAGGACGTTCAATGGAGCAGATTTTCACCGGTAACTGGGCATTCATGTTTTTCGGCCTGATCTTTTCGATCACCTGCGCCCAGATGCTGGTTGTTTACGTACTGGCGGACTCCAGCAAGCCCCCGGCGGGCCTGGGCCTTTACACCGTGTATTTCATGGCCTCCCTACTGGGCTGGATTGCCCTGACGCTGCAACAGACCGCCGACATGCATATGGCCGTCGATGTGCCCTCCGTCATGATTATCCTCAACAGTTATATCCTGTTCATGGCAGCGGGCCAGCGCGCGGGCAATGCCCGTGGGCGGATCCTGCTAGGTGCAATCTGCCTGACAGCCTGCCTCTGCGAATTTTTCCTGCCGCCGGGGCAAATGTTTGTCGTGCAGGGGAGTGCTGTTGCCCTGTTCTTCACCGCTACCGGCATCCTGTGCGGCTGGCGCGGCTGGCTCGATCGCAATATCGGTGATGCGGTCATCGCCTATGCGGCGCTGATGATGGCAGTGGGAATGCCGGTGGCCATTTACATTTTTGTCGGCACAGGTGACCACGCTGGAGGTGAAGCCGCCGCTTTCGGTTTTCACAGTGTCGCCTACGCCCTGATCGCTATCGGTTTTCTCGCCAGTGTCGTTATCGAATACCAGCAGCATCTTTCCAACCTGGCCACGCTGGACCCCCTGACCCGTCTTCTGAACCGCCGCGGGATGGAGGATGCACTGCAGATCAGCATGGCACAGGCCGCCCGGCGGGCCCTGACAACGTCCGCCATCATGGTGGATATCGATCACTTCAAGGGAGTGAATGACAGCTTCGGCCATGAAGTGGGCGACCATGTACTGCGGCAGGTGGCCGAGATCATTACCCGGTCAAGCCGCTCCAGTGATGTCGTGGCCCGAACCGGTGGCGAGGAGTTCCTCATCATCCTGCCCGAAACCGAGCTGGATGCCGCCCGTGTACTGGCCGAGCGCATTCGGGAGGCCATAGGGCAGCGACCCCTGCTGGTCGATTTCCAGCGTATCGGTATTACCGCCAGTCTCGGTGTTGCCTGCATCGTGGGCAGTATGAATCTCGATGACTTGTCACAGGAAGCAGACCGCGCCATGTACCTTGCCAAGCGCGGTGGACGCAACCGGGTTGCATCGGTGGAACACAAACCGGTACACCTGAGCAACCCGGCCCGGTAAAGCGGTCACCCGTGCGCAATCCATCCATCTCGGTGAAATTTGCACGGGCGGTTCTCAAGCACACAGTGAACCGTGGCCTGGACCCGGTTGCGCTGCTGCGCAAGAATCGTATCTCGCCACGGCTGCTGCTGGAGGACGATGCCCGGATATCGGTGGAACGATTTGCCGACCTGCAGGTGAGTACCATGCTCGCCCTGCAGGATGAATCCCTGGGCTATACCTCAAGGCCCACACCCGTGGGCAGCTGGTCAATGATGTGCCATGCGGTGGTCGGCAGCGCCACGCTGGGTCAGGCCCTCAGCCGTTACTGCCGTTTCTACCAGCTGTTCGAGTCCGGCATCCACCCCCTCATGGCGGCCGAGGACGACATTACCCGCCTGACGCTGGTAGAAATGGACCCGCTGGCCACCACCGGCCCCTACTACAGCGAATTGTTCCTGTGCAACAGCCAGCGGTTCTGCAACTGGCTGGTGCAGGAGCAGCTGCCACTGCTGGGGGTCGACCTCAAGTACGAACCCGCCGCTGGCCGCGGGGAATACCACCAGGTATATATGGGGGCCCCGGTGTTATTCGGACAACCCGCCGCCGGCCTGCGCTTCGCATCGACCCTGCTCGATCGACCCCTGAGGCAGAATGAGGCATCCCTGCGCCACTTCCTGCGCCACCCGGTGCTATTCATGCTCACACAGCAGTTTGCCAACGACAGCTGGACCACCAGGGTACGCGATATCCTGAGGCAAAATATGGACAGCCTGCCCGAACTGGCGGAGGTTTCCGCCAGGCTGGATATCCACCCACAGACCCTGCGCAGGCGGCTGGCAGGTGAAGGCACCTCGTTCAAGGACATAAAAAATTTCCTGCGGCGCGATACCGCCCTGCACTTCCTTGGCAAGCAGGGGCTGAGCATCGAGGAAATCGCCTATCGCGCCGGCTTCTCCGAATCCAGCGCGTTTATAAGGGCATTCAAGGCCTGGACCGGGGTCACCCCCTACGGCTACCGCAAGGGCCTGTGACAGGGCACGACCTGCTGGCAATCCCGGGCGAGTGTTAAAAAGTTGGAAGGCCGCCCACAACAAGCCATACTTTTGCTATCGTAAAGCGCTTGGACAGCTGCGGGGAATCGAGTCGTGAAAAAAGTATTGCGCATTCTGGGTATAAGCTACGCCACCTACCTGGTGATCGTACTGCTAGTGATAACGCCCGCCCTGAATCTGCTGCCGGCCTGGGCGATCAAGAAATACCTGGGCAGGGAGTTTCACAGTGAAATCATTTACTTCAACCCGTTCACCCTGAGCCTGGAGTTACACAAAACCGCCCTGCCCGAACACGACGGCAGCCCCTTTGTCGAACTGGAAGGCGCCACGATAAACCTCTCGCTGGCGAGTCTGGTTAGCGGTGCCTTTGTCTTCGACGAAGTCGGTATCAAACAGCTTTACGTGCACGTGCGGGAATTGCCCGGGGGCGAATTCAACTTCTCGGACATGGTGCCACCGACCGAACCGGAAGCGCCCCCGGCGGAACCAGCCGGCTTTCCCCCTGTTACTGTCGAGCTGTTCGATTTCAGTTCGCGGCAATTGGTGTTTACCAGTGAGGCCCGGGAGAAAACCTCCAGCACATCACTGGATGGCCTCACGATAAAGGTCCACGGACTTTCTACCGTACTCGAGGACGGTAAACCCTACCAGCTTGATGCCACCGGCGAAAAGGGTGGCAAGTTGCACTGGGAAGGCGTGGTATCAATCCCCGGCGCATACAGCCAGGGCAGTCTCGAGCTTAGCGATATCGAGCTCAATCCGCTGTGGCGATTCATCGAACCGTGGGTGGCGTTCAATATTCCCCAGGGCACCCTGGGCATCAAGGGTTTGTACAAGGTCAACTGGGCTGATGGCTTCGACTACTGGGTGAACGAGGGCGAGTTGAGGGTCGATGGCCTTGACGTGCGCCCCGCTGAACCGGGGGATTTACCCGACACGGGTATCACGCTGGGAAGCCTGAAACTTACGGGGCTGGAGGTCAACGGCCCGGATCAACATGTCGATGTGGAGTCGCTGGCGCTGCAAAAGCTGGCGATTGCGGGCTGGAGCGAGGCAGAGAAGGTCAGCCTGGTTGACCTTTTCGCGGTAAACCTGCCCGGTGATAGCACGCAGCAAACCCCTGCGTCTGTCGAAGAGCCCGCGCCGCAGGAGCCCGGCTGGACCGCCGAGCTGGCACACTTCGACATGGTTGAAAGCGGGGTTCGCTGGCGCACCCGGTACACCGACCCGCCGCTGCTCGACATAAGCCCCATTACAATGTCCGCGAACACCATCAAGTGGCCACTGGAGGGCGAGACGGGCCTCAAGCTGGCACTTGCCATCAATGAGCAGGCGTCTGTTTCTGTCGAAGGGGGCCTGGACCTGGCCCAGGGCGCGGGCGCGCTTGACTACCAACTGGAGGCGCTGCCCCTGCCCTGGTTCAGCCCCAACCTGCCGACTGCACTCAACGCGGAGTTGACCGACGGCCAGCTGCAACTTAAAGGAAATGTGACCCTGGCCGATTACGCACCGGTGCTTGTTGCCATGGACGGGTCGATAAGGAACTTTTCCGGCAAGATCCGCGAGGCGGAAACATCGATCACTTCCTGGGAAACCGTGCGCTGGAAGAAACTGCTGGTCGACCTGGAAAAGCACCAGGTCGAAATGGCCAGCCTGTCCATAGATAACTATGCCGGCCGCATTCACATTCACAAGGATGGCTCGATCAACACGCAGAATATGTGGAAAGCCGAAGTCGCCGAACAGCCGGAACAGGCTTCTGAAAGTCCTGCACAAAACGCCGCTCCGGACGAGCCCTGGGTCATCGATGTACCCCTGATACGCATCACCGACAGCGAAGTGGATTTCATGGACGAGTCGCTGCCAATCCCCTTTCGTACCGTGGTCGGGGACCTCAATGGCGATATCAAGAATATCAGCAGCAAAGCGGGCGTCAGGACATCAGTGGATATCAAGGGCTCCGTGGACGGCTATGCGGCGGTAGCGCTGGCTGGCACGGCGGAACCCCTGCGCAGTCCACCGGCGATAGACCTGAAGCTTACCTTCGACGGCGTTGATATGGCGCTGCTGTCACCCTATTCCGGCACCTATGCAGGCTATGCCATCGAACGCGGGGTTCTCAGCCTGGACCTCGAGTACTCCATGGAAAACGACCACCTCGCGGGCGCTAACCGGATTGTCATCAACCAGATGAAGCTGGGAGAAAAAGTCGCCAGTGACAAGGCCGTGGACCTCCCCCTCGAACTCGCCCTGGCGCTACTGACTGACAGCCAGGGCGTCATCGATATGAAGATACCGGTCAGCGGCAACGTGGACGACCCGCAATTCAGCGTGGGTAGTGTGGTAATGGGCGCGCTCATGAATCTTCTTACCAAGGCAGTGACCTCGCCGTTTACCCTGCTCGCCAGCCTGGTGGACAGTGAAGAAGACCTGCAGCGATTGAATTTCAAATCGGGTTCGGCGGAACTGATGGAAAGCACCAGCGCAAAGCTCGACGAACTGGGCGCGGCGATGACCGAGCGTCCAGAGCTGAATCTTATTATTACCGGGCGCCTGCAGCTCAAGAGCGACCGCGAGCGGCTGCAGAAGAACCTGCTACAGGCCCAGCTGCTTGCAGCGGGATTGCCCGAGGCGGAATTGTCTTCCAAGGGCCCGGCCTGGGAGGACGCGATCAGGACACGCTACCAGACACTCTCCCCGGGTGAAACCGAGCTGACAGTCAGCGCGCAGTACCTGCAACTGGCGCAAAATATTCCGCTGCCCGATAGCGAACTGTTGGACCTGGCGGCCGCCAGGGCGGTGGCAGTAAAAGCGTACCTGGTGAACGAGACCGGGCTTGCAGCCGACCGGGCCGCCATTTCCAAGCCGGCTCTCGATGCCAAAACCAACCTGTACAGCGGTGTCGAGCTGGAAATTGATATTTAACCCGCGTAGGCAAGATCGCTGCCGCAAATCCGGCAGCGATAGCAGCCCACGCCCTGCAGCACGCGATTGTGGCGCGTCGATGACACCTCGTGAACCCGGCAACCGCACCGATAGGGATGCGTTCGCTGCTGGCGCTGCGGAATTCCCTCCAGATCCAGGTTGAACGTAACGCCCTGGTCGGCACCGAACTTATCCATTACCGCGCGCCACTGACGCCCATGGGGCTTTATGCCCCGCGTGCCGTACAACTCGTGCACGATAAAGTGCGCAACTTCATGAGGCACCGTGTCACGCAGGTTTTCCTCGAAGTATTTGGCGAATATCCAGGGGTTGTAGCGAATCCAGCCGCGCCGGCCCACGAGCTTGAACATTCCCGCGGTTCGCCCTGGAAGGTCGAACAAGACCGGCACCGGGCGAAAACGCCGGCCGAATATATCCTGCGCCTGCTGCACATATGTTTCTGTCGCAGCGACAACCTTACCCTGCTCAAGCTGTCCTATCGGTTCTACCAAAACAAACTACCTGTTGTTACCGGCGCATCTCGCCCCTGGCTGCTGCTCGCAGCATAACGGCCCCGGCGACAAGGCTCAAATATTTCCGCTGCCGGCGAACTTGCTGTACATTTGGGCGCTGCGCAGCCGGCCAGCAGCGCATCATGCGCAAGCACAGACTACCTGCAACCCCCGGTGATCCGGCTCCCGGGGTGCCGAACCCAGCTGAAGATTGACATTATGAGTACACAACAGATCGACACTACCGCCCTGGCCCGCTATCTCGAAAGCCATATTCCGGGCTTCAGGGGTCCGCTCACGGCTGAGAAATTTGCGGGCGGCCAGTCCAACCCCACGTTCAAGCTGACCGCCGGCGGAAAATCCTATGTCCTGCGACGCAAGCCACCGGGTGAGCTGCTGAAGTCCGCACATGCAGTAGACCGTGAATTTCGTGTGATCAGCGCACTTCAGGGCACGGACGTACCCGTCCCCAGGACCTATACCCTGTGCGAGGACGACCGGGTTATCGGCTCCATGTTTTACATCATGGAGTATATGGAAGGCAGGATCCTGTGGGACCCGGCTATCCCGGAAGCGGCGGACAACGCCGAGCGCGCCGCCATCTACGACGCCATGAATATAACCATGGCCGCGCTGCATAACGTCGACGTCGAATCGGTGGGCCTATCCGACTATGGCCGTCCGGGGAACTACTTCGAGCGCCAGATCAATCGCTGGAGCCAGCAATACAGGGCCTCAGAAACACAGCATATACCGGCCATGGAAGCCTTACTTGAATGGCTGCCCGCCAATATGCCGCCGGACGATGGCGCGGTGAGCCTCGTCCACGGGGACTATCGCCTCGACAACATGATGTTCCACGCCACTGAACCCCGGGTCATTGCCCTGCTGGACTGGGAGCTGTCGACCCTGGGCCACCCCCTGGCCGACCTGGCAAACCAGTGCATGGCCTGGATGCTGCCCAGGGACGGCGGCGTGATGGGACTGGCCGGCGTGGACCGGCGATCCCTGGGAATACCCTGTGACGAGGAGTATATCGCGCGTTATTGCGAGCGCACCGGCCGCACAAATATTGAAAACTGGAACTTCTACATTGTATTTTCGCTGTTCCGGCTTGCCGCCATCTGCCAGGGCATCGTCAAACGCGCCGAGATAGGTACCGCCTCCAGCGCCGAGGCCGACTCAAGAGGCGAAGCAGTCGTTCCGCTGGCGGAAATGGGCGCGGGCCTGATCGGCTGAGGGAACCCCGGCCTCACCGGGCATGGCTTAAGCGGCCGCAAGAGAGCCCTGGTCACCCTCCACGGGTGACTTTGCGGCCTTCTTGCCGGTCGCCGCCTTTTTACCGGTGCCGGACTTCTTGCGCCCGGCGGGCTTTTTCTGTGTCACGGGCGTGCCCACGCCACTATTGTTTTCACGCATCGCCGCCCGGTCTGCGCGGGTCGGCGGCGGCCTGCGCCGGGAGGCGCGCGGCCGATGAATCTCGGACGCATCGGGGCGCAGGTCGCCCGTTTCGAAACGCGTCAGCAGTTCTTCCATGGTCCGGCTGATTTTGGTGCAGATACGAATAGACTCGACACTGGCATAGGTGGAATGCTCGCCCCCTTCCATCAGCTCTATCAGGTCCTTCTCTGAAAGGTGTGACAAAATCTTGGCCGGGTTATACCAGCGGAAGCTGGGTACGATATTGATATCGCCACTGTACTCCTGGTCGATCAGGGCGTGGACACTGTTCATCAGCATGTTGAAGCGCGGCCAGTTGTCACCCTGGCGCTGCACCACGCCGCGGTAGAAATTCAGCAACTCCCGGCCCATGCCAACCCCGAGACTGCCCAGGGCGGCCCCCAGGGCGCTGCGACTGCCTTCTTTTTTGATAAATGGAATCGCGATCGGATTGACCATACTCACAATGTAATGATTGGTGCTGTACAGCCGCGACAGCCGCTTTGCCGGGAGGTCATCGGCAATAGAACCGTCTACCCACTTGCGCGTCGGCAGGTAGGGCTGCGCCTCACCGTGTACGTTTTTGGCCATAAGCATGACAGGCGGGAAAACCCCGGGCACCGCGCAGGAAGCCATTACCGCTGAGCGCACGAACACGTTGGGAGAGGTTATTGCATTGAGCAACCTGGAGCGCTGGTGCGGCTCTGCCGGTGCGACAGTGATACTGATCTGCCTGCCGGTCTTCTCGTAGGCCTCCTGGAAAGTAAGATCGGGGATCATGCGCGCAACGAGACGACCCAGGTCACCAACGTCTATTTGTGGATTGGCGCCAAAAAACATACGGGAAAAAACGCTGGCCTCGCGCTCCGCCTCGAACAGCACGTTAGATGGCTTGTAAAAATGCTCCAGCTCTTTTTGAGTATGGGTGCCCACCACTCCAGCCACCAGCGAACCGGCGCTGGAGCCCGAGATCACCCGTGGCAGCAAGCCCTGATCCAGCAGCGTCTTGACCACTCCAAGGTGGTAAAAACCCAATACACCACCGCCACTGAGCATCAGCGCCGAGCGACCGAAACAGATATTGGCCCGGTAGAAAAAATCCAGTTTCTGTTGCGGGTTTATGAGCTTGTTGTCCAGCTCTGCCAGATAGCGCAGGGAGTCATCGACCTCATCGATGTACTGCTCGATGAGTTTCTTGGTGCCGAACTTCGCCTGGTGATAGAGGCTGCTGCGCCCTATGCCAGCCATATTGCCGTGAATACCCTCGTTGAGGGTAAACAACAGACCCTGGTGGTCGTGACGGGCGCGCAGGCTGCGTATGCGGTCGAGACGCAGGCGAATCTGGGCGTAGTCGTACTTGGTGGTCTGGTCCACCTCGCGCCAGCGCCGCTTGCCGGACACTTCATCGTGCTCTACTGCCGCCGCCCGCCACTCTTCGTAGCTGCGGGTCTTGTTCATGGTGCGCTCAAGCTTCTTGAGCTTGCGTGAATTAGCCACCCGGACCACCTCTATTAGCCAGTACAAAAACCAGCATAATCCAAATGGGCCACCACTCCCAGCGCTTTGTAGCAGGTGAAAACCCGGTCGCTTGACCTCAATCAAGGGCTGTTCAAAATTTAGCCGCTGTGTTGCTCCCCCCATTTGCTGAAATTGGGCCGCTTAGGGTGCTTTCCTTGGCCAAAACCCCTAGAATCTCCGGGCCCTGTTGCGATAATCCAACCAATAAAACGATAGCGAGGCGACGTTTTTGCGCGCATATGTTTCAGCCGGCCTGCTGTTACTGGTCATTTTCGGTAGCCTGTCCGCCTACTTGTACCGCCAGTTTGCAATGCTTTCCGATGCCGACTTCGGCCCCGGCCCCATCACTGTCACCGCGGCGACAGCGCAGGAGGCCCAGTGGGATACCCTGCTGGCCGCCGTGGGCACCGTGAGTGCTGCCCGGGGGGTTGAATTGAGCTCCGAATCGAGCGGGCAAGTGGCCAGCATAAGGGTAGCCTCGGGAGACCGCGTCCGACGCGGCGACCTCCTGCTGACCCTCGATGACAGGGAGGAGAAGGCCAGTCGTGAAAACCAGGTTGCCAGCCTGGAACTGGCACGCCTGCTATACGAGCGGGACCGGAAGCTTATCGCGCAGAAATCCATCCCCCAGAGCCAGTTCGACCGCAGCCGGGCCGACCTGGAGCAGGCCACGGCCCAGCTGGCTGAAACGGAGGCGAGACTGGACGAAAAACGCATCCAGGCACCTTTCTCCGGTACGGTGGGGATCGTCCATGTAAAAGTCGGCAGTTACGTCAATGCGGGGGACAGCATCACCTCCCTGCAGGACCTCTCGGAACTGGAGGTAGACTTCAGCGTACCGGCACGTTACTACCCCCAACTGCGTGAAGGCCAGGCTATCACCGTAAAGGTCGATGCCTACCCCGACCGCGTATTCAGCGCCAGGCTGCGCGCCCTGGATGCCAGTGTGGACCCCGACACCAACAGCCTGCTGCTGCGCGCGGCACTGGCACCGCAAAGCGCCCTGCTCCCGGGCATGTTTGTCCAGCTGGAAATAGCGATGGGCCAGTTAAACCCGGTGATCACCGTGCCGGAAACGGCCGTGACCTATTCGCTGCAGGGACACACGGTATACGTGCTGGCACAGGAGGAAGGCGCGCAGACCGCCACCGTCCGGATTGTCGAAACCGGCGACAGCCGAAACGGACGGGTCGCCATACTTGCCGGGCTGGCCGCGGGCGAACGGGTGGCTACCTCCGGACAAAACAAACTGTTCAAGGGTGCCAGGGTCGCCGTCGATGAAACGGTTGTACTGGAAGGCCTCTGATGCGTTTTACCGATCTGTTTATCAACAGGCCAGTACTGGCCATCGTCATCAGCTGCCTGCTATTACTACTGGGCCTGTCTTCCGCCGGTAACCTGGCCATCCGCGAATTTCCCGAAATAGAAAGAACCATGATCTCGGTCACGACAGTGTACCAGGGCGCCAGTGCACGCACCGTAGAGGGCTTTGTCACCACTCCGCTACAGTCACATATTGCCGGGGCCCGGGGCGTCGAGTATATGATGGCTACCAGCGATCCTTCTTTCTCTGAAATCCGGGTATACGCCCGCCTCGGGGAGAACAGCAGTGACGTGCTTGCGGAGGTCATTGCCAAGGTCAACGAAGCCCGTTCGCAGCTGCCCAGCGAAATCGACGACCCCATCGTCACCACAAGTATCGGTGGCGATGCACTGATGTACCTGGGGTTCTCCAGCCGGCAAATGAGCGCCGGACAGGTGACCGACTACCTGATGCGCAACGTCCAGCCTGAACTGGCGACGCTTGAAGGCATGGGCAGCGCGGCGATCATCGGCGGCAATTACCTGGCCATGAGGGTCTGGCTGGACCCGGTGCGCATGGCCGGGCTGGGCGTCACGGCGGAGGATGTCGACGCTGCCATCAGGCAGGGCAATTATACTTCCTCTACCGGCGCCACGCAGGGCAGGCTCGTTCGCGTCGAAGTGGACGCCCGCACCGAAATGCAGACTCCCGAGGCCTTTGCCGAACTCTCGGTGCGGCAATTTGGCGATAAGCGCGTGCGACTGGGAGACGTCGCGGATATCGAGCTGGGTAACGAAAACTCAAGCTTCCGCTCTTTCTCCAGTGGCGAACCGGCCATGTTCATCAAAATAAATCCCGCTCCCGGTGCCAATCCACTGGCGGTAGGCAAGGCGGTAAGAGCCACGATTCCGCGCATACAGGCCGAGTTGCCCGCCGATATGCAACTCAAGGTCAACTGGGACTCAACCGTAGCGATAGAAGCAGCCTTGCGGGAAGTGGCCACTACATTGCTGGAAGCAGCACTCATCGTTGTTTTCGTGACCTTCCTGTTCCTGGGTTCCCTGCGGGTTGTCCTGATTCCGCTGGTCACCATACCGCTGTCCCTGATCGGGGTGTTGTTCCTGATTCTCTCCCTGGGGTTCTCGCTCAACCTGCTGACACTGCTGGCCATGGTCATCGCGATCGGACTGGTGGTGGATGATGCTATCGTGGTGGTGGAGAACGTACACCGGCATATCGAGGAGGGCGCCAGTCCCCTGCACGCTTCCCTGACCGGCGCCAGGGAGGTGGCCTGGCCCGTCGTGGCCATGACCGTAACACTTGCCGCAGTGTATGCGCCTATTGCCTTTATCGGCGGGCTCACCGGCGCGCTGTTTACCGAATTCGCCCTTACCCTGGCGGGCGCGGTTCTCATTTCCGGTATCGTGGCACTCACCCTGAGCCCGATGATGTGCTCGCGCGTACTGCAGGGGCAGCGGGAACAGGGTGCCTTCGCCAACTGGCTGGATACACGGTTCGAGCGCATCATGAGCCTGTACCAACACCTGCTGGGGAAATGCCTGCGCAACCGCGGCGCAGTGCTGTTTTTTGCGGTGGCGATCCTGGCCAGCCTTCCCGTACTGCTTTCCATCACCCAACAGGAACTGGCACCATCGGAGGACAGCGGCGAGCTGTACGTGATGTCGAACCCGCCACAGTACGCCAACATCGAGTACAACAGCTATTTCCTGGACGAGCTGGTAAAACTGTGGAAGGAAGTACCGGAGGTCAGCCACTCCTGGCAGGTCGCCGAAAACGCTTTCCTGTTGGGAGGCATATCCCTGGTTCCCTGGGACGAGCGCGAGCGCGAACAGGGCCTTGTCCAGGCGGAGCTACAGAAGAAATTCGATACTGTAGCGGGACTTGAAGTCTTTACCTTCGGCTCACCTTCACTGCCCGGTTCGGACTCCGGGTTACCCGTCAGCTTCGTAGCGGCATCAACTGCCGACTATACCGAGGTGGAACGTGTCGGTGAGGCCTTGCTTGAGGCGGCGCGCGAGTCCGGGCTGTTTATCTACATCACCCAGAGCCTTAAGTTCGACCGGCCCGAGATCCAGGTCGATATCGACCGCGAGCGTGCGGCACGCCTGGGTATCTCCATGGAATCTGTCGGCCGCACTCTTTCCGCGATGCTCGGGGAATCTGACACCAACCGGTTCTCTCTCGATGGCCGCAGTTACAAGGTGATCGTACAGGCCGCACCAGGTTTTCGCCTGAATGAAAAGGAACTGGAGAGCTATTACGTGCGCAGCGCCGGGGGCAAGCTGGTGCCGCTTTCTGCCATTATTTCACTGTCGACGACTGTGCAGCCCAATGTGCGTACCCAGTACCAACAAATGAACAACACCACTTTGCAGGGGATAATGATGCCGCCCAACAGCGTGGGTGCCGGCCTGGCTTTCCTGCGGGAGAAACTGGCGGAAATAGCCCCCGGCAACTTCCACGACGGCTACACCGGGGGCTCCCGGCGCCTGGTGCAGGAAAGCGCGAAATTTCCCATCCTGTTCGGTCTGTCCATGATCCTGATTTACCTCGTACTGGCCGCGCAGTTCAACAGTTTCCGCGACCCACTGGTGGTACTGGTATCGGTACCGTTATCAATTTTCGGCGCGGTTGTGCCCATCGCGCTGGGTTTCGCCACGCTGAACATCTACACGCAGGTGGGACTGCTGACGCTGATAGGCCTGATCAGTAAACACGGTATTTTGATTGTGGATTTCGCCAATCACCTCGTACTCGAGGGCATGAGCCGCCACGACGCAGTGCTGCGCGCGGCGGCCTTGCGCCTGCGCCCGATACTGATGACCACGTTTGCAACCGTACTGGGCGTGCTGCCACTGGTTCTGGGCTCCGGCGCGGGCGCAGCCAGTCGCTACAGCATCGGCCTGGTAATTACCGCCGGGATGCTGGTAGGGACCCTGTTCACCCTGTTCGTACTGCCCACCCTGTACCTGCCCTTCGGTGCCCGCAGAACGTCGCCGCTGCCGGCAAGCCAGCCGGCGCAACCGGTTTAAGGACGCTACTCACCGTCCGGGCCGGGGCCCTCGTCGCTGCGGGTACCACTGCGGTACTCTTCCACAAGGTGGCGCTTGTAGAGCTTGCCATTGTCCATGCGCGGCAGCTTGGGATGAAAATCAAGTGAGCGCGGCATCTTGATATGTGAAAGTCGCTCGCGCAGCCATTCCATGATCTCTATGGCGACCTCATCCGTGGCGTCTGCCCAGTTCACCGGCTCCACCACCGCCTTGACCTGCTCACCAAATTCCTCGTGGGGAATACCGAATACCGCAACATCGGCGATCTTGCTGTGGGTGATAAGCAGATTCTCGATTTCCTGCGGGTATATGTTCACCCCGCCGCTGATGATCATGAAATTTTTGCGATCAGTCAGGTAGAGAAAGCCGTCTTTGTCCACGTAGCCAACATCGCCAGTTGTTGCCCATCCCTTGTCGTTATAGGCGCTGGCCGTTTTTTCCGGTTCGTTGTGATAATTGAAACGGGCGGACTCGCCACCGAAATAGATGGTCCCTACCTCACCGCATGGCAGCTCATTACCCTCATCGTCAACGATATGCAGTTCGCCGACCAGGGCCGGGCCTACCGAACCCTTATGGGTGAGCCAGTTGGCTGAATCGATAATGGTAACGCCAATCCCCTCGCTCGCGGCATAGTACTCGACGATCACCTCCCCCCACCACGCGATCATTTGTTCCTTGACCTCCACCGGGCAGGGAGCGGCGGCGTGGATCGCGAACTGCATGGAGCTCACGTCGTAGCGCTCACGAACCTCTGCCGGCAGTTTCAGCATGCGGATGAACATTATGGGCACCCACTGGCTGTGGGTAACCCGGTGCTCCTCGATCAACTGCAACGCTCTCTCGGCGTCAAATTGCTCCATCACCACGACGGTGCCACCCTGGTAGCCCACCATCATGCAGTAGTGCAATGGCGCCGCGTGGTATAGCGGCGCAGGGGAAAGATAGACGGTCTCTTCACTGAAGCCAAAAGCAGTCCCCATGGACGCGACCAGGGCATGGGGCGAATTGATGTCGCTATTGACCGGCGGCAAAAACACGCCCTTTGGCTGACCGGTAGTTCCGGAGGAATACAGCATGGGTGCACCGCAGGTTTCATCCTCGATACGACTGGTCGGCTGCGCGTCAACAGCCTCCTCCCATGACTCGAAACCCGGCTTGATGCCATTGACCATGTAAAAATGGACCAGTTGGTCCGGCGCCGCGGCGACTATCTGCTCGGCGACTTGCGCCAGTGCCAGGGTGCCGATGAATAACCTGGCGCCGCAGTTTTCAAGGATATAGGTGGTTTCGTCTTTTTTCAGGTGGGTACTGATCGGCGTGAAAATAATACCGGAACGCTGGGCAGCCCAGGCAATCTCGAGAAACTGGCGCGTGTTCTCCATCATCATACCGATGTGGTCACCCGCCTTCAGGCCCAGTGAGCGAAACAACCGGGCACCCTGGTTCGAGCGCTCATCGAGCTGGCGATAAGTGACCATCTCGCCGGAATTGCCCATGATGATGGCCGGTTTGTGCGGGTAGGTCTCTGCGGTGATGCTGGGATGCGGCATGTGGTGCTCCTGGTTTACAAAATTCGTTCAGGCCCCACTATAGATTCATAGGGAGGCGATTGACAATGCGAGCCGGCTCGCGCTAGCGCAGGCGCATTACTCCCTGCTGCATGGTACTGGCCACCAGGCGGCCCTCACGGGTGTAGAAGCTGCCTCGGGCAAGGCCGCGGCCCCCGCCGACCCTCTCCGCTTCCACCACGTGCAACAGCCAGTCGTCAACGCGAAACTCGTCGTGGAACCAGAGCCCGTGATCCAGGCTGGCGATCTGCCAGCGCGGGTCGTCAAAGCTCCTGCCATGCGTCACCAGGCACACGTCCAGGAGAAACGCGTCGGACAGGTAAGCCAGCAGTGCATGGTGCAGGCCCCCGGCGTCGGGGACCGGGCCTGCGGTTTTCATCCAGGCGTGCAACACCGGCTCCCGTGGAGCCAGGTTCTTCCAGTCTATGGGCTCAACCACGCGAATATCGAGGTCTTCACCGGTTGTGATCATAAAGCTCTCATCCAGGCTACCGGCCTCGAGATGAAGCTGCCGTTCATTGGGGAGTGACTCCGGCGGCGGTACGACGGGCATATCGGGTTGGTAGTCATCGCCCCTGGAGGCCTGCTGAAACGACATGGACGAAACCAGGATGGGTTTGCCGCGCTGCAGCGCCGTAACACGTCGCGAGCTGAAACTGCCGCCATCACGCGCCCGGTCCACCTCAAACACCACGGGCAGGGTCACGTCCCCCGGGCGCAGGAAATAGGCGTGCTGGGAGTGTATGACGCGGTCTTCCTCCACCGTGGCGACCGCAGCGCTGACAGCCTGCCCGAGCACCTGGCCGCCATATACCCGGAGTCCGCCGGGGTGCATATTGCTGCCTATAAAGCGGTCTTCACCTTCAGGCCGCGGACGCAGGACATCAAGTAATCTCGATAGCATGATTTATACACGGGTTCACAAACACGCCGACATTATCCAGATTTGTGAATCTGTGCCAAACTAAATCCCGGAAAATCACCCCGGACACTCCAGGACGCTTGATGAACGATTCACTTTCACCGCAGGCACTGCGACACACCATTCGCTCGGGCGCATACAAAGGCAATACCTCGGGCCTGGCCGCAGGCTACGTGCAATGCAATATCGTGATTTTACCGGCCGCCTGGGCCAATGACTTTCTGCGGTTCTGCCAGCTCAACCCCAGGCCCTGCCCGCTAATCGCCACATCAAACAGTCCCGGCGACTTTTCGCTACCACCTTTGGGGGATATCGACATACGGACTGACGTGCCAAGCTACCGCGTGTTCCGCGATGGTAAATTCGTCGAAGAGCGTGCTGATATAGCAGCCCTGTGGCAGGACGACCTGGTTACCTTTGCCCTGGGTTGCTCCTTCTCTTTCGAGGAGGCCCTGCTGGCCGACGGACTGGAAGTGCGCAATGTCACCGAGGGCGTCAATGTCCCGATGTACCGCACTTCCATCGATTGCACCCCCGCCGGTCCCTTTGCAGGCAAGATGGTCGTGAGCATGCGCCCGTTTATGGCAGCGGACGCCATTCGTGCGATACAGATCTGCACCCGGTTCCCCGCAGTACACGGCGCACCGGTGCATATCGGTAACCCGGCCCTGATCGGTATTGGCGACCTGGCGCAGCCGGACTATGGCAATGCGGTGACGCTGGGCGACAACGAGCTTCCCCTGTTCTGGGCCTGCGGCGTCACACCCCAGGTGGCACTGGAGGCGGCGAAGCCACCGTTTGCGATAACCCACAGCCCGGGCTGCATGCTGGTAACCGATTTGCGCAACAGCCAGCTGGCTGTAATGTAGGAACAGGAAGGAAACATGCTACTTAACTGCGACCTGGGCGAAAGCTATGGCAGTTGGACCATGGGGATGGACGCCCAGGTCATGCCCCACATCGACCAGGCCAACATCGCCTGTGGTTTCCACGGGGGTGACCCCGTAACGCTGCGCAGGACCCTGGCGCTGGCCGCGGAGCACGGTGTCAGCGTGGGGGCTCACCCCTCCTACCAGGACCTGGTCGGCTTTGGCCGTCGCAGCATGGTGCACAGCGCCGAGGAAATCATTGCCTGCCTGCACTACCAGGTGGCGGCACTGGAGGGCATGGCCCTGAGCCAGGGCCTCACGGTCGCCTACGTCAAACCCCACGGGGCCCTCTACAACGACATGATGGCAAGCGGCGAAGTGCGCTCCGCCATCATGCACGCCCTGGCACAATACCACCGACCCCTGCCCCTGATGTTACAGGCGACACCGGCAGCCGACGCCCATCGCAGCGAGGCCGGCGAGCTGGGCATAGAACTGCTGTTCGAAGCCTTTGCCGACCGCTGCTACGATGACGACGGCAGCCTGCTTTCCCGGCGCAAGCCCGGTGCGGTACACGACCGGGAGCGCATGCTCAGCCAGGTCCGGCAACTCCAGAGCGAAGGCACTATTACGACGGTAAGCGGCCGCGTATTGCCGTTGCAGGCAGACACGCTGTGTGTGCACGGCGACAACCTCGAGGGCGTGCAGGCCATACAGGCAATCCGGGCCCTGGTAGACGGGAACTGATTCGCAGTGGACATCCACTTCGCGGGCGAGAACGCCCTGATACTCTATCTGGGACAGGAAACCAGCCCGGAAACAGCGGCGCGTGTACAGGCCGCCTGCCTCGCCATCGAGGCGGCACTGGCAGGCGACCTGATCGACCTGGTGCCCTCCTACGCCTCGGTACTGGTGATATATGACCCGCTGCGAACCGACCACATGAGTGTTGGCCACCGCATGCGGGAAGCGCTTGCATCCACCGGGCCAGCTGTGGACGTGCAGGGGCGCACCGTGGTATTGCCGGTGTACTACGGTGCCGAGGTCGCAGCAGACCTGGATGCCCTGGCCGAGCGCGCCAGCCTATCGGCACAGGATGTGGTCGACCTGCACAGCGGCACCGAATACCGCGTCTACGCGATTGGCTTTGCACCCGGTTTTGCCTACCTGGGCCAGGTGGACGAACGCATCGCCGCTCCCCGCCTGGCCACACCCCGCCAGAAAGTGCCCCGGGGCGCAGTGGCCATCGCCGACCGACAAACCGCCGTCTACCCGGCCGTTTCCCCCGGCGGCTGGAACCTGATAGGACGCTGCCCCACCCGCATGTTCGATCCCGCGGCCACGCCCACCATGCCCGTTGCGGTTGGCGATCGCGTACGCTTCGAGGCGATCAGCCGCGATCGCTTCCTGGCGCTGGGCGGGGACCTCACATGAGCCTGGAAGTCATCCAGCCCGGCGTACTCAGCCTGCTGCAGGACCGCGGGCGGTTCGGCCAGCACCGGATCGGGTTGACCACCGGCGGACCGCTGGACCCGGAAGCCTTTTTCTGGTGCAACCGACTGCTGGAAAACGACCCGGCCTGCACCACTGTCGAGGTCAGTTTCGGCGGCGGGCATTTCAGGTGCCTGGCAGACACCTTTATCTGCGTTACCGGGGCCGGCATGCCCCTGACCATCAACGGCGAGGAAAAACCGTTATGGGCGGTACACCGCGTAACACAGGGCGACGAGATCAGGCTGGACTTTGCCGAGCAGGGCTGCCGCAGCTACCTGGGAGTTGCCGACGGCTTTACGATCGAACCCAGTTTTGGCAGCACTTCTACGGTTGTGCGGGAAAAACTCGGCGGTCTGCACGGCGACAAACTGCAGCCGGGCGACGTCCTGCCCTGTGCCCGGGCCAGCGGCAGAAAACACTATTACCTGCCGCCGGAACGCCAGCCGCGCTACCAGGCCATGACCACTGTGCGGGTGATTCCCGGTTACCAGCAGGCCCACTTCAGTCGCATCCAGCAGCGGCGGTTTTTCAGCCACGCCTATACGGTCTCCGATCGCTGCGACCGGATGGGCTACCGGCTGGAAGGGCCGGCGATCCGCTGCGACATAGACGGTATTCTTTCCGAAGGCATCTGCTTCGGTGCCATCCAGATACCGGCGGACGGGCAGCCCATTGTCCTGCTCAATGACCGGCAGACAATCGGTGGCTACCCGAAGATCGGCTCTGCCCTCTCCCTGGACGCCGCCCGTCTCTCCCAGCTCAGGCCCGGAGACACGGTGCACTTTGCCCCTATCAGCCCCCATGGGGCACATAATGCACTTCATCTGGCGCACAGCGCGACCAGGCGCCCACCCCTGCTGGAGCAACCCAATTGAACGAACAGACCCTGAGCCAGGCCATAGAAGAACTGATGGTGGCGCGCAACCTGCGCAATATGCAGCTGGCGCGCGCGGCCCTGCAACCGGATTACTACCTGCGCGCGGCCCGTTTGCTGCGCGACCTGCGCGGTAGCGTGATTATCGGCACCGGCTTTCCGGTTACCGATACCTTTGAAACCGATGGCCCGGTGGGCGCGATTGCCCTGTACGATGCGCTACAGGCGCTCGGCGCAGAACCGATCATCGCCTGCGGCCCACCCCTGTCCGATGCCATAGCCGCGGACTACCGGGTACTGGCGCTGACCGCCCGCGACCTGGACACCGCCAGGCAACAAGCCATCGCGGAACTCGACCGGCGCAAACCCGGCGCCGTGATCTCTATCGAGCGCCCCGGGCTCGCCAGTGACGGCCGCTATTACAATATGCGGGGCGAGGACATCACCGCACGCTGCTCTTTCTTTGATCCCTTTATCACCCAGGCCACCTGCCCCACCATCGCCATTGGCGACGGCGGCAACGAGATTGGCATGGGCAACATCGCCGATGCCATAGCGACCCTGGACATCACCGCTTCGGTCACCGGCTGCGACGAATTGCTGGTGGCGGACGTTTCCAACTGGGGCGCCTACGGCCTGATCGCCTGGCTGGGCAAATGGGCGGGGCGCGACCTGCTCGGCGATATATCACCACTGGAAATCCTCGACTACCTTTCAGCCAGGGGCAGCGTGGATGGTGTCACCCGGGAAAACACCCTCACCGAGGACGGGCTGGAAGCAAGCGAGGGCATGCGAGTCATACAGGCGCTGCGCAGCCTGACCGGCTTCGTGGGCGACTGATATCACCAATGAGGAAAAGACCATGAATATTGTGTATCTGAATGGCATATACCTGCCGATGGCAGAAGCGCGTATATCGCCCATGGATCGTGGCTTCCTGTTCGGCGACGGCATCTATGAGGTTATCCCGTCCTATGACGGCCGCCTGGTCGGTTTCGACCCCCACATGAAACGCTTGCAGGACGGCCTGGACGCTATAGAAATTCGTTTGCCGGTGGACCATGCAGCCTGGCGGGAAGTCGCCGGGCAACTCATCGCCCAGAATGGCGGTGGCAACCTGGGTATCTATATCCATATCAGCCGCGGCGCCGATATCAGGCGCAATCACGCCTACCCCGAGGACATCAGCCCGACCACCTACGCTTTCGCCTTTGAAATACCACCGGCACCGGTGCCGGAAAAAGCAGCCGCCACCTGTTACACCGTGGCAACCACCGAGGATCTGCGCTGGCGGCGCTGCAATATCAAGTCCACCGCCCTACTGGGTAACGTCATGCACTACCAGCACGGTCACGCCCTGGGTCACAAGGAGACCATACTTCACAACGAGGCCGGTGAACTGACGGAAGCGTCCGCCTGCAACGTCTTCGTGGTAAAAAACGGTATCGTAGCCACCCCGCAACTGGATCACCAGAAGCTGCCGGGGATTACGCGCCTGATGGTGCTGGAGATCCTGCGTCGCGACGGCAGCATTCCGGTCGAGGAGCGCGTTGTGACCATGAAAGAGCTGAAAGACGCTGACGAGGTCTGGCTTACCAGTTCCAGCAAGGAGATTGCCCCGGTCGTCGAGGTTGATGGCAAGCCCGTGGGCAACGGCAAGGTGGGCGATGTGTGGCTCGCGGCACAGACGCTGTACACAGCGCATAAATTCGATTTCTGATGGCGCGTCCCAACCAGGCCCGACTCAACCTGGCGGCACTGCGCCACAACCTGTCCGTGGCCAGGACGCTTGCACCGGGCAGCAGCGTCGTCGCGGTGGTCAAGGCCAACGCCTACGGCCACGGCGCTCACATAGTGGCCCGGGAACTGGCACCACTGGCGGATGCACTGGCGGTGGCCTGTATCGAGGAAGCCGTCGCCCTGCGCGAATCAGGCATTACCAGTCCCATACTGCTGCTACAGGGTGTGTTCGAAGCCGCCGAACTCACCCTGGCGTCCGAACTGGGCTTGTGGGTGATGGTCAATACCCTGGAGCAACTGTGCTGGCTGGAGGAAGCCCGCCTGCAACAGCCCCTGCGCTGCTGGCTGAAAGTGGATACGGGGATGCACCGCCTGGGCATTGAGCCCTCGGATACCGCAGCGATCTACCAGCGCCTGCAGGCCTGCCACCAGGTACAAGCGGATATCGTGCTGTGTACCCATTTCGCGTCGGCGGATGACCCGGCAAGTCCGCAGACCGCTGCGCAAATCAGCGAATTCGAGCGACTGAGCGCTGATTTTCCCTGCCAGCGCAGCGCAGCCAATTCCGCCGGCGTGATGGCCTGGCCCGCAGCCCACTACGACTGGGTTCGACCCGGATACATGCTGTATGGCAACTCTCCCTTTGCCGGCACCCAGGCCAACTCAGGGTCGCTACAGGCGGTTATGACCCTGGTATCGGCGGTGATTGCCCTGCACGATGTGGCACCCGGGGAAACAGTAGGGTACGGTGCCATCTGGACTGCCCGCAGGCCGTCGCGCATTGCCACCGTCACCATCGGCTATGGCGACGGCTACCCCCGCCTCGCCCCGGCCGGCACCCCGGTACTGGTGAATGGCCAACGCGCCACGCTGGCGGGGCGGGTTTCAATGGATATGATCACGGTAGATGTCACCGACCTGCCGGCGGTCCGCATTGGTGACGAGGTTGTACTTTGGGGAAATGGCTTGCCTGTAGGCGAAGTAGCGCGGCACGTGGGCACCATCGGCTACGAGCTGACCACGCGCATGCCTGCGCGCACGCCGCGTATCGTTGTAACACCCTGAGCATCCGGAGCTACCGGCCCCGGCCGGCGTCGTACCCATGAATATTCTGTCGCTGACCACGCTGCGAGAACTTATCCGGCTGGCCACACCCATGGTAGTGTCCCAGGGTTCCTTTGCGGTGATGATCTTCTGTGACCGCTGGTTCATGTCCCGGCTGGACGCCACCCACATCGCCGCGACACTGGGCGGCGGTGTCGCCTCGTTTTTCTGCATGTCGCTGTTTATCGGTGTCATCAGTTACGGCAATGCGCTGGTGGCCCAGTATTATGGAGCCGGCAATCCGGCCAGGTGCCCGCTTGTCGTTACCCAGGGCCTGCTGATAGCGACGGCCTGCATTCCGGTACTGGTACTGGCCACACTCCTGGGAGGCGAAGCGTTTTCCTACCTGGGGCACGATGAGGCCCAGGTGCCGCTGGAACGGCTGTATTTCCAGATACTCATGACGGCCAGCTTCTTCGGCTTGTGCAAGGCCTGCCTGGCATCCTATTTCGCCGGCCTCGGTCGTACACGAGTGATCATGATCGCCGATCTGCTTTCGGTGATGCTCAATATTCCACTGTCATGGGCACTGATTTTCGGCAAGTTCGGCCTGCCCGAACTGGGTATTGCCGGGGCCGCGCTGGGCACTGTGGTTGCCAGTATGTTCGGCTTGGGCCTGTATTTCGCCTTTTACCTCTCCCGCGACCACCGCATGCAATTCAAGGTGGGGCAATCGCTGCGCTTCGACGCCGGCGTCATGCGCCGCTACCTCCGCCTTGGCATTCCGTCGGGCCTGGAAAGTTTTATGAACATGGCCACCTTCAACCTGTTCCTTCTGCTGTTCCAGTCCTACGGCGTGGTACACGGGGCCGCGATCGCAATCGTGTTTAACTGGGACATGCTGTCCTTTATACCGATGGTCGGCCTCAATATCTCCGTCATGAGCCTGATCGGCAGGTTCGTGGGGATGGGGGATATGGGCCGGGCCAACCAGGTGATTTCCTCCGGCTTTATCCTTGCCCTGGGCTACTGCGGCACACTTGCAGTGCTGTTCCTGGCTTTGCGCATGCCGCTGGTGGACGTTTTCCGCACCCCGGGGGACGAGTTTACCGTCATCCGTGAACTGGCCGGCAGCATGATGCTGGGGCTGTGCACCTACATGCTCGCGGACGGTGTCATCCAGATTGCCGGTGGCACCCTGCGCGGGGCCGGCGATACCCGTTGGGTGATGTTCACTTCCATCTCGATACACTGGCTGATGCTGGTGTGCCAGTACTACGTGATTGTCATTGGCAAGCTGGAGCCCATGGTGTCCTGGTGGGTCTTTGTGGCGATGATACTGAGTCTCGCCACTGTCTACCTGCTGCGATTGCTCTCAGGCCGCTGGCGCCGACCGGAGGCTCTGGCCAGGGTTATGCGGGAATAGTCGTCGGAGTGGGCAGGTAGTCCCGGGTGAGCTCCTGCGAAAGCTGCCACAGCCTGCCTGCCATCGCATCGTCCTGCATCTGCGGTGTTTCGCCCGGGTCAGGATTACAATCGGCAAAATAGTAGCCATTTACGCCAGCCAGGCCGGGACTGGTCGCCACGTAGGTCTGGGTAGCGGCGCCCTCCTCCACCGTCTTCATAAAGGTCCAGCCGAGCAGCTTGCCGGCCCACTGGATATACCAGGGCATATGGCGTCCAAGGTTGGTGTTGATCACGCCGGGATGAACGCTGTTGGAGGTGGTGCTGGTGCCGGACAGGCGCCGTGCCAGTTCCCTGGAACACAGGGCGTTGGCGAGTTTGGAGTGGCCGTAGGCAGTCCAGCTGTCGTACTCGCGGTGCTCAAAAGCCAGGTCGTCAAACAGGATACCTTCCCTGGGTGCCCTCTGGTGAGCCCGGCTGCTGAGCAGCACGATGCGTCCCTGGGGCGCTGCCATTACGGTGTCCATCAGCTGGTTGACCAGGATGAAATGCCCGAGGTGGTTAACCACGAATTGCTTCTCCATGCCATAGACCAGTTCACGCTCCGGCAGGGCCATGACACCCGCGTTGCAGATAAGGCCATCCAGTGGCATGTCCATACCGCGAATCATACTGGCGCAGTTCACCACCGATTCGAAATCCGCAAGATCCAGGAAGGCCGGGGTCGTCTGTCCCTGCACGCTCGAGCAGGCCTCTTCTGCCTTGTCCATGGTGCGAGCGATGCCGATAACGCGGGCGCCTCGCAAAGCCAGCACCCTCATGGTCTCGTAGCCCAGGCCCGAGTTGGCGCCGGTGATCGCGTAGGTCTTGCCGGCCAGGTCGAGCCCCGCTGTCACCTGTTCAGCGGTCGAGTCGGCATCAAACAGGCCCTGGGGCGGCACGCGACTGACAATCTGGGCCAGCACCGCGCCGGGCAGGCAGGCCAGTACTGAGAGCGTGCCCATCTGCTGTATGAACGTGCGTCGATCCAGTTTTTGCATCATCGCGCTCCTTGGGCGGGGATTCAGGCGGCCTCGCGGGCAATGTCCTGTATACGCTGCACCATGGCTCGCAGCCCGTTGCCCCGGGTGGCCGACAGGTGACGCAACAGGTCGAGTTGTTGGAAATAGTTGTCGATATCAAAAGCGCTGATATCTGCGGGGGTCTTGTTATTGTAGGCTGCCAGTATCAGGCCGAGCAGTCCCTTTACGATAAAGGCATCGCTGTCTGCAGTCAGCTGCAGCCGACCGTCCTGCATCTTCGTATCAATCCAGACCTGGCTCTGGCAGCCGCGCACCAGCCTGTCCTGGGTATGCAGGTCCGCCGGCATGTCGGGCAGGTCCTTGCCGAGGTCGATGATGTATTTATAACGGTCCTCCCAGCTGTCGAAGAACCCAAGGGTATCGAGAATATCCTCGCTGGAGATACGGTTCCCGAACGGGTTCTCGGTGACAGCGGTATCGGGCATCAAATCGTCTCCGCCTAGTAAAACATGCCGGTTTCGAGCTGTGCTTCCTCGGACATCATTTCACGATGCCAGGGCGGATCAAATACCAGCTCCACCGCGACCTTGCGCACATTGGGCACCTGGGCAACGCGGTATTCCACGTCGCCCACCAGCACCGGACCCATTCCGCAACCGGGGGCCGTCAGGGTCATGCGAATATCCACCCTGGCGCCAGGCTGGTCGATCTCGACACTGTAGATAAGGCCCAGGTTGACCAGGTCTACCGGGATTTCGGGATCATAAATGGTATGCAGGGCCTGCCATACCTGGGCCTCGTCGATCTGCCCTCCTTCGGGTACAGGGAAGTCAAGGTGGATGCTTTCCAGGCCCAGGGCATCCGCGTCCGTCCCGTCCACGCGCACCATGTTGCCGTTATAGACCACGGTGTAATTACCCCCCAGCGCCTGGGTAAGGGTAACGAAGGTATTGGCCGGGATAATCACCGGATCGCCCACCGGCACAAGCCGGCCGGGACAATCCCGGCGAGTGGTGACAATAGTCCGCTCCTGGGCACTCATCGCGTCACTCCACGCTGAAACTTTCGCCACAACCGCATTCCGCGGTCACATTGGGGTTGTTGAACTTCAGTGTGCGGTTGACGCCTTCACGCGCATAATCGATCTGGGTGCCGCGCAGGAATGCCAGGGCGGCAGGTTCCAGGTACAGCGTGACCCCGTTGCCCAGCGCGACCTCGACATCGCCCTGGCTACCGTGTGCCTCAACCTCATCCATCACGTACTTGAATCCTGTGCAGCCGCTCTCGCGCACACTGATGCGCACTCCCGAGCAACCTTTTCCCGCCAGGCTGGCGCGAAAATGCTCAGCCGCAGCCGGGGTTACGGTAACCAGCTCGCTTTTGACATCAAAGGTTTCAACACTCATCGTTTTATTTCCCTAGGCAAACAGGCGCTTTGCCTTGTGGATGCCCTCGAACAGTCGAGTGACATCCTCCTGCGTATTGTATATCGAAAAGGACGCCCGCACCGTGCCGGGAATCCCCAAACGCTCCATCAGCGGTTGCGCGCAGTGGTGACCGGTGCGCACGGCGATTCCCTGCTGGTCCAGTAACATGCCCACGTCGGAGGGATGGGTACCCTCCAGCAGGAAACTGAAAATACCGGCCGCATGGGCAGGTTTGCCGATGCGATGGAGGCCCTCCACCTCCTCGGCCAATTCCAGGGAACGTGCCAGCAGCGCCGCCTCGTGGGCCGCCGCCCCCTCGCGATCCAGTGTGCCCAGGTAATCAATGGCGGCTGCAAGCCCTATCGCCCCGGCAATATTGGGGGTGCCCGCCTCGAATTTAAAGGGCAGCCCACTGAAGGTGGTGGTGGGAAAGCTGACCTGCTCGATCATCTCACCGCCACCAAGGAAAGGCGGCATGGCCTCGAGCAGGCTTTCCCGCCCCCACAACACGCCGATGCCCGTAGGCCCGAACAATTTGTGTCCCGACATCACGTAAAAATCGCAACCCAGGGATGCCGCGTCCACCGGCCAGTGCGCCACCGACTGTGCACCATCCACCAGGACCAGGGCACCTGCTGCTTTTGCCAGGCGGATAATATCCGCCAGTGGGTTCACCGTCCCCAGGGCATTTGACACGTGGTTCACCGCAACCAGCTTCACGCGCGCATCCAGCAGGGATGCGAGCGCTGCCAGGTCGATTTCACCGGCATCGGTGACTGGAATGGGAACCACTTCGGCACCGGTGGCAGCCGCTACCAGTTGCCAGGGCACGATATTGGAATGGTGCTCCAGCCAGGACACCAGCACCCGGTCTCCCTTGCGCAAGGTGCTGCGGCCCCAGCTGTGAGCCACCAGGTTGATCGCCTCGGTTGTGCCGCTGGTCCAGATCACCTGTTCCGGGCGCGGGCTGCCCAGAAAGCGCGAGACGGTCTTGCGCGCCTGCTCGAAAGCGTGGGTGGCGCGATCACTCAGGGTGTGCACGCCACGATGCACATTGGCGTTGTCGCGCCGGTAATAATTGCTGATCGCCTCGATCACACACTCAGGTTTCTGGGTCGTGGCGGCGTTGTCCAGGTATACCAGCGGGTAGCCGTTGATCTCCTGGTGGAGGATGGGAAAGTCCCGGCGCACCTGAGCGGCATCATAAGGCCGCTCGACAATTGCTGGCCCGGCGGTCACGACACACCACCCGTCAGCGCCGGGTCACGGGCAAAGCGCCGGGTCAGGAATGCCTGCAGGTAGTCCCGCAACGCGTCGCAGCGCACCGTGTCTATTACCTCGTTGATAAAACCGAAGCTCAGCATCACCTGGGCATCTGCCCTGGAAACCCCCCGACTGCGCAGATAGTGCAGGCTCATCTCGTCCAGTTGCGCGACCGTCGCGCCGTGCGCGCACTGGACATCATCTGCATAGATTTCCAGCTCCGGTTTGGTATTGACCTCGGCGTTGACACTGGTGAGCAAATTCCGGTTGCTCAACTGCGCGCGTGTTTTCTGGGCGTCCCGGTGTATATGAATGCGGCCGTTGAACACGGCGGTGGCCTCGTCGCCGATGATGCCACGGAAAATCTCGTTGCTGGTGCAATCAGGCACCCGGTGTTCGATGCAGGTATGGTAGTCCACATGCTCCTTACCACGGGGCAGGTAAACGCCATTGACCTCGCTGTGAGCGCCCCGGCCGCAATGATCCACCACCAGGTCGACCCGCTTGAGGGCGCTGCCCAGTGCGAGGTGAAAGCTGTTTAGCGTGGCCTGTGTAGCCAATCGGGCATGAGCCCTGCCGATATGCAGCGCCCGGCCTTCCTCGAGATGCAGGCGGTAGTGGTTGAGCGTGGCGCCCGCTTCCAACAGAAGCTCGGTCACGCCATTGGTAAAGCTCTGTTGCTCCCCCCTGGCGCCGCAAAAATTCTCTATCACCGAAGCCCGGCTGTTCTCACCACACAGCACCAGCAGGCGCTGGTTGACGCTGAAAGCTTCACCCTGGTTGCCGCTGACCCAGACCACATGCAGCGGCTGCTCAATGTGCGCACCGGCCTGGATATCGAGAAATACACCCTCCGCCAGCGAAGCGTCATTGAGCGCGGTAAACAGCACCTGGTCCCTGCCCACCGCTCGCCCAAGATACTGGCGTATACGCTCGGCCTGGGTGTTGTCGGCTTCGGCAAAACGCACTATCCGTACGCCTTCGGGCAGGTCCTTGTCCGAGTGTTCCGCGGCAAAATGCCCGTTCACGAATACCAGGCGAAAACCGCCGAAACGCGGCAGCTCAACACCCGCCTCAGCAAGTTGTACCACACCGTCGTCGGCTGGTGCATACGTGCTTTGCAAGGCCTGCAGGCCAGTGTATTTCCACTGCTCGGTCTTGCGGGTAGGCATGGAACTGGTCTGCCAACGCCCTCGCCCGGCCCGCAGGTAATCCTGCATCCAGGGCGGTGCGCTGGCCTTGGCGCTATCCAGTGGCCGAGCCATAAAATCGGGCATCAGGCGACCTCTTCCTCGAGCCAGGCGTATCCGCGAGCCTCCAGTTCCAGCGCCAGGGACTTGTCTCCGGAGCGAACGATGCGCCCGCCCGCCAGCACGTGCACGAAGTCAGGCTCGATAAAATCGAGCAATCGCTGGTAGTGAGTCACCATCACGAAGGCGCGGTCGGGGCTGCGCATGGAGTTGACTCCCCGGGCCACCACCTGCAACGCGTCTATATCGAGGCCGCTGTCGGTTTCATCGAGGATGCCCAGCCGGGGCTGCAGCATCATCATCTGCAACAGCTCGTTGCGCTTCTTCTCACCGCCGGAAAACCCCTCGTTCACGCCGCGCTTGAGAAACACAGGATCCAGGTCAACAGCCTTGCAGGTTTCGCGTGCGGTTTTCATAAAGCTCACCGCGTCGATGGGCTTCTCGCCGCGGCGCTCCCGCTGCGCATCCACCGCCGCCTTGAGGAATTCCATATTGCTGACACCGGGTATCTCCACCGGGTACTGGAAAGCAAGGAACAGGCCCAGCCGGGCTCTCTCCTCGGTCTCCAGCTCCAGCAGGTCCTGCCCGAGAAAAGTCACTTTGCCCGCGGTCACCGTATAGCCGGGCCGACCCGCAAGTACGTGCCCCAGGGTGCTCTTGCCGGATCCGTTGGGACCCATAATGGCGTGCACTTCACCGGGTTTAACACTGAGATTCAAACCCTTGAGAATATCCGTGCCATTCACGCTGGCGTGGAGGTTTTCAATGTCTAGCATACCGCTGTGTCTCCGATCCATTTATCCAGTCGCGCCTAGCCGACCGAGCCTTCCAGGCTCACTTCCAGCAGCTTGCCCGCCTCTACCGCAAACTCCATGGGGAGCTCCTTGAATACTTCCTTGCAAAACCCGTTGACGATCATCGAGACAGCCTTCTCCGCGTCCAGGCCGCGCTGCTGACACAGGTAAAGCTGGTCGTCACTGACCTTGGAGGTTGTCGCTTCATGTTCGACCACGGCAGACGGATTCCGGCTTTCGATATACGGAAACGTATGTGCCGCGCAGCGATCGCCGATCAACAGCGAGTCGCACTGGGTGTAGTTGCGCGCGCCGGCTGCCTTGGGACTCATCCTTACCAGCCCGCGGTACGCGTTTGAACTGTGGCCGGCGGAGATGCCCTTGGAAATGATGGTCGACCGGGTATTTTTGCCCAGGTGAATCATCTTCGTGCCCGTGTCCGCCTGCTGGAAATTGTTGGTGAGGGCAACCGAGTAGAACTCCCCCACGCTATTGTCACCGCGCAGTATACAGCTGGGATATTTCCAGGTTACCGCCGAACCTGTCTCAACCTGGGTCCAGGATATTTTTGAGTCACGGTGGGCCACGCCGCGCTTGGTTACGAAATTGTAGATACCGCCGCGTCCCTGGGCGTCGCCCGGATACCAGTTCTGCACCGTGGAGTACTTTATCTGGGCCCGATCCAGGGCTACCAGCTCAACCACCGCTGCATGCAGCTGGTTCTCGTCACGCATGGGCGCGGTGCAGCCTTCGAGATAGCTCACATGACTACCCTCGTCCGCAATGATCAGGGTGCGCTCGAATTGCCCGGTCTTGGCCTCGTTAATGCGAAAATACGTCGACAGCTCCATCGGGCAACGCACGCCCTTGGGGATATAGACAAAGGAGCCATCGCTGAATACCGCACTGTTGAGGGCGGCGTAAAAGTTGTCCTTGCGCGGCACCACTGTACCGAGGTACTTGCGTACGAGCTCGGGATGCGAGTGAACCGCCTCGGAAATCGGGCAGAAGATAACCCCCGCCTCCGCCAATTTGCCGCGAAAGGTTGTCGCCACCGAAACAGAATCGAACACCGCGTCGACGGCCACACCGGCCAGCATCTCCTGCTCATGCAGGGGGATACCCAGTTTTTCATACATGGCCAGCAACTCGGGATCGACCTCGTCCAGGCTCTTCGGCCCGTCTTTCATGCTTTTGGGCGATGAGTAATACGACACGGCATTGAGGTCTATCGGTGGATAGTGCACATGCGCCCACTTGGGCTCGGTCATCTGCTGCCAACCGCGATAGGCTTCCAAACGCCACTCGAGCAACCAGTCAGGCTCACCCTTGCGGGCGGAAATGAAGCGTATGACATCCTCGTCGAGGCCCGGCGGCAAGGTATCCGACTCGATATCGGAGACAAATCCCGCGGCGTACTCGCGCGATATCGCCTCGTCGATGTGCTCCTGTGACATGCTTTGTATACCTCTGGATTACCGTCCGCCGACTACAGCAGCGAACGGGACCCGCTTAAAGATTACTGGCGAGGATCTGGTCGACCTTGCGCTCCTGGTCCTTGGTCCTGCGCTCCTGCTTCTGGGAGACGCGGCGGATGTCCTGGCGCTGCACGAGGTCGCCCAGTGAAATATTCTGCAGAAACTCCCTGACCTGGTCTGAAAGGTCCATCCACAGGTGGTGGGTAAGGCAGGTTTCCCCTTCCTGGCAGTCCCCCGAGCCACCACAGCGCGTGGTATCGGTATCCTCGTTCACCGCGGCAATCACTTCTGCCACACTGATGGCGCCGGCATGACGACCCAGATGATAACCGCCTCCCGGGCCGCGCACACTCTTGACAAGATCCTGCCTGCGCAGTTGGGCAAAGAGCTGCTCGAGGTAGGACAGGGATATACCCTGGCGGTCAGATATACCCGCCAGGCGAATCGGTCCCTGATCATGGTGCAATGCCAGGTCAAGCATGGCTGTTACGGCATATCGCCCCTTGGTGGTCAATCTCATGAGAAGTCACTCCGGGTAGTGTTCAGATGGCCAACTGCTATCGACACGCAAGCCTGTCATAACCTAGTAATTCAGTCAAGTTTATACCCGACTAAATTACTAGGATTTAACCCCCAGGGGTTATTCAGCGAGTGGCGTGAGGATGCAATAATGCACCATAAGAGATTTGGAACACCTTGACGAATAAGCTAAGCTGCGCGTGGATCCCGCTAACGATAGAACACCGGGGGCCTGCCGCTTGCACGGACTGCCTGGCAGAGCGGGAAGGTGACTATAAAAACGTGGTAAACAAGCAACCCGGCCCATGCCGGCACGGTACACAACTAACCGAAGAATTTAACTGAATTGATGACTATTATCCCCAGGACTGCCGTATACCTCACCCTCGCCATCGTGGCCGGTTGTAGCTCCTTCCAGGCCAGCACGCCACCGGAGGAAGGCGGCGACGCCGCGGCCACACAATGCCCGGTATGCCCGGCCCCGGATGCAACCGAGCAGTGCCCCGAGCCACAGGTTGTCGAGAAAATCGTCAAGGTCACCCCCCCGGTTCCCGTTATAACCCCACCACCAAAAGCCACTACCGCGGGTGATATGCACCTGCCGATCGTCGGCGCAATAGAGTGGGTGACGATTGAACCGGGCGATATTCGCCTGGAAGCGCGCATGGATACCGGCGCGGAAACAACCTCCATCCACGCCGAAGATATACAGCTGGTAGAAAAGGATGGTAAACGGTGGGTGCATTTTTCGCTGCTGGACCCCGCCACCGATGAAAAAATATCGGTCGAGCAGCGCCTGCGCAAAAAAATACGGGTCAAGCAAAGTGACGGCAACAAGCAGACGCGCTACGTGGTGCAACTGTGGATAAGCATCGGCAAAACCCGCTCGCTGGTGGACGTCACACTGTCGGACCGGGAGCACATGGAATACCCGATGCTGATCGGCCGGAATATGCTCGTAGACACGATGATCGTCGACGTCAGCGACCATCACCTGACCAAAGCACCCAGTCCTTCCAAATAAATAAGGTAGCAAGCCAATATGATGGCATCCAGAACGCAGATCGGCTTGATTGCGGGTACCCTGTTTTTGCTGGGTGTCGGCCTCACTCTCTACAAGGCTGTTGTCCTGGGTTTTCCCTTGCTACCTGGAGAATACCGCGACGTCTGGACAATAGAGTCCAAAATCAACTTCAAACCAACCAAGGGCCCGGTCCAGGCAGATCTCACGCTGCCGTCAAACCAGGCCGGCTGGGTGCTGCTGGAAGAGCATTTTGCCTCTTCGGGCTTCGGCTTCACCGTGGTCGAGGAAAACGGCGGCCGGGATGCCCGCTGGACCAGGCAAACCCTGGAAAACTCAACAACCCTCTACTACAAGGTGCAGGCCTACCGGCCCACCGACACCGCGCTGGACAATATTCCCCCGCCGCCAATCCACAAGCCCATGCTGGAGGGCGACCAGTCGGCGGCGATGGAGCGATTGATAGGGCTTCTGCGCGAACAATCCTCCGATACGGAAAGTTTTGTCAGCCTCTTGGTGGGTGAATTTACCAAGGACAGGGATGCACAGGACAGGGATGCGCAATTCCTCATCGGCACCTTTGACGAGCCCGAGAAAGCGGTCTTGCTGGCCGTGCTCGCCCACGCCGGCATTCCCGCACAGGAAATACGCGGAATCAGGCTGGAAGACGGCAGGCGGCGGCAGACCCTCAGCTCCCTGCTGGAATTCTACACCGGCGATCACTGGGTCATTATCGACCCGGAAACCGCCATGCTGGGCATGCCGGCCAATTTCTTCGTCTGGCAGCGCGGCAGTGGCGCCGTGCTGGGCGTGGTGGGCGGGCGCGATTCCAGCCTGGAGTTCGCGCTGGTCAGTAATAGCCTGCCCGCCAAGACCGTAACCGGCATGGAGCAGAAGGCCCACGCCTATGCGCTGCTGGATTTTTCCATATACGCACTCCCGGTTGAACAACAGGGCGCCTTCAAGGGCCTCATGCTGATTCCGGTAGCCACCCTGGTCGTGGTACTTATGCGCCTCATCGTCGGCCTGAAAACCTCCGGCACGTTTATGCCGGTACTGATTGCACTGGCATTCCTGCAAACCAAGCTGATCACCGGCCTCTCGCTCTTTTTGATCCTGGTGGGCGCCGGCCTGTGGATCCGCTCCTGGCTGAGCCACATGAACCTACTACTGGTTTCGCGTATTTCAGCGGTCATCATCGTGGTCATTTTCATGATGGCGACCACGGCTATCGTCAGCTACAAGTTCGGCCTGGACCGTGCGCTCACCGTGACCTTTTTCCCCACCATCATCCTGGCATGGACCATCGAACGCATGTCCGTCCTGTGGGAAGAAGACGGCTGGAAAGAGGTTCTCAAACAGGGCGGGGGCAGTCTTATCGTGGCGGTACTGGCCTACCTGGTCATGACCAATGCCCTGGTGGAACACCTGACGTTCAACTTTCCGGAACTCACGCTGAGCCTGCTGGCGATCATCCTGCTGCTGGGCAAATACACCGGCTATCGCCTGTCGGAGTTGTACCGCTTCCGCGACCTGGATAAATCCGCATGATCAGGCTGATCTCCCCCAGGCGGCTGAAAGAGCTGGGTATTCTCGGTATGAACCGGCGTAACGTCGGCTTCATCGGCAAATACAACCCGCGCAAAAACTATCGCCTGGTCGATGACAAGCTGCAAACCAAGGAAGCGGCCATCGCCAACGATATCCCGGTGCCCAAGCTCTATGGCGTGATTGAATACCAGCACCAGATTGCCGGCGCCGTCCGCAAACTGGACGAGCTCGACGGCTTCGTAATAAAGCCGGTGCAGGGCAGTGGCGGCAAGGGCATCCTGGTTATCGTCGGCCGGGAGGGCGAACTCTTCCGCAAATCCAGCGGTGTACTGATCGACGCAGCCGAGGTGCGACGGCATCTCTCCAACATCCTGGCCGGCCTGCACAGCCTTGGCGGCAGGAACGACAAGGCCATGGTCGAGGCACTCATCAGCTTTGACCCCTATCTGGAGAAGTACAGCTACGAGGGCGTGCCCGACATCAGGGTGATCGCCTTCAAGGGTGTACCGGTCATGGCGATGATGCGTTGCGCCACCCACGAGTCCGACGGCAAGGCCAACCTGCACCAGGGTGCCGTGGGGGTGGGAATAGATATCGCTTCCGGCAAAGCCGTGCGAGCCGTGCAACACGGCCACCTGGTGACCGAGCACCCGGATACCGGCGCCTGCTTCGAGGAATTGCAGATACCCCACTGGAAACAGATCCTGGACCTGGCCTCGCGGTGCGTGGCCATGACCGGACTGGGCTACCTCGGGGTAGACATTGTGCTGGATAAGTTCCGCGGTCCCATGCTGCTGGAACTCAACGCCCGTCCCGGCCTGGCGATTCAGGTTGCCAACCTCGCCGGGCTGCGCCACCGCCTGGCAGTGGCTGAAAAAATTGCCGCTCAAACCAACGACCACGACGAGAAAATCGCCCTGGCCCGCCAGTACTTCGGCACCGGAAACTAGTCTTTGGCTGCACCACCCGCAGCGCCTCTGCATGACATTCCTGGATCCGCACTGTTACCATACCAGCCTGGTAGATGCGCAGATCCCGGCTCGTGAAACGACTGTTTGTTCCTGGTATTATCCTCCTTGCCCTTGTCTCCCTGACCTACTGGAGCAACGGCCTGCTGGCGCGCGCACTGGATGCGAGATTACCCCCGCTACTGTCCCGTGAACTGGGTCTGCCGGTAAGCCTGGCACCTACCCAGGCGTGGATTCCAAAACTGGCGGTGCACAGTCCGCGGCTCGTTATGGGAGATCCCGCGGAGCCGGCGCTGGTGGCTACAGGCGTCAGCGTCGCACTGGACTGGGGCGACCTGCTGCGGGGCGAGATCCGCCTGCGCCGGGTCACTGGCACCAACCTGGAGGTGACCCCGTCCCGCTTCCCGACCAGCGATACGCCCTGGCCGGAGAATTACACCTTTATCGAACCCTTCCTGCCCGACTACCTGGCCCTCGACAGCGCGCGCTATGTTTTCGGGGACGGTGGCAGCCACACTTTCAGCAAACCACAATGGCGCCGCACATCCGCAGGCATCGATTTGCAGTGGGCAGACAAAGTGGACGAAAAGACCGTAGGGCTGGTTGTCGAGTTGCACTCACTGGACGAGCTGCTGGACCTGCAAAGTCTCCAGTTACAGGTCGTGGCCACACCGCAAGACAACCCTGCTGACGCCATCAGTGGCGAACTGGACATCCGTTCCGCGCGCCCACGAGGCTATACCGTACAGGCGGCCATCACGGCAAAAAACCTGCACGCCGCGATCGAAAGTGGCAACAGCGCCGCCTGGCAACTGCCGCCGCGCTCCAGTATCACCATCGAGCGGCTGGACATTGTCGCGCTGACGAGCCTGCTTGAAAGCTTCTCCGGCACGGACGATGAGACTGATCTTTCGAGCTGGCTGGAAACAAAACTGCCGGAACTGGTACTCCCCGAGCATACAAGCCACATTACCGTTGGCGAGCTTCGCTGGCACGATGAAGTCCTGCTCGACGCGAACCTGGATATCAGCACCGATGCGCACGGCCTGGTGGCGCCGACCATCTCCGCCAGGGGCGCCGGCGGTATCCTGCAAGGCAGCGCCGGGCTGGCCACCTCGCCACTGGGCTGGGAGGCTAGCGCCACCGCCTCGATTTCCGCCACGCAGCCGGGCCAAAGCCTTGCCGTGCCGTTTGCCGAGTCAGAATGGTCATGGCATCAGGGAAGTACCACCCTGGCGGCAAAGGGTGATACCTGGGGCGCGCTGCTGTACTCGCTGGGCGGCCAGTTCACGCTGGCCGGCGGCCACCGTGGGGTGGTGGTGACCCCGATTGATATCACCGGCACGCTGGATAATCGTGCCGGTGCTTTCGGACTGGATACCATCGAGATCGCGGTAGGACAGGGGCGTATCACCGGTTCCGCGATGCTATCGGGTACCCGGCAACGACGACTCAGCGCCAACATCAAGGCCGAGCAACTGAATCTCGATTTCCTTATTCCGCCGCCCGCCCCCACTGCTGCCCCGGGCATAGAGATACCCGAGTTTCTCGGCGGTATGACGGGTGTGGATCTGGACTTGCAGTTGGAAGTCGACAAGCTCACCGCGCAGGATCTGCATATCAACAAGGCAACTCTTGCGCTCACGCGCACCAGCGACCAGGGTAAGCTTATTATTCATTCCACGGGCGCCAGCCACGGGAAGATCGACCTGCAACTGGCGGCGCAACGCCTCCCCGATGACACTTTCCAAATGGACCTGGAAACGGTGTTTTCCAGCGTCGACCTGCCCCGCATCTTCGGACAGACCCGGCGCTCGATCGACAGCCGCACCTCCGGGACTGTTGGCTTCAGCGGCCAGGGGGACAGCTGGTTACAGATCTTTGCTGCCATGCGCGGCAGTGCCGAGCTGGTCGTCGATCTCCGGCCGGACCAGGACTGGGAAAGAGCACCCATCCCGGAAAATGTGTTGCGGATATCGGGCAATGCTGCCCTGGTGTTAGCGGATAACCGGGTTACCGGCCTGAAGATAAGCAAGCTGGCAATGGACTCTATCCTGCAGAACATCACGGGTACGGTATCGATGGTAGGGGGAAGAAAGCCCTGGCTGGAGGCAGACCTTTCATCGAACAAGCTGGATATCAACCGCCTCAGGAGTTTCACGAGTGATATCCCGGCCGGGGAGCAGGATACGGATATGCTGCAAGCGATCCGGAATCTGGGTGAGACGCGCCTGAGTCTCAAGGCTAAATCGCTGTTCATATACAAACTGCAACTGACCGAACTCAGTGCTGAGCTTATGACGACACGCGACAATATCACCATCGACCAGCTCGATTTTTCCCTGGACCGGGGGCGTGTCGCCAGCCGGGGCGCCCTCCTCTGGAGGAAGGATAATGCGATGCTGTCGATTGATGCCAGCGTGGCTGACCTGGCGATAGACAGATTCCTCGTGGAGAATGCAGTCGGCGATTCCGTGCCCCTATCAGGTACATTAAGCCTCAAGAGTGCCGGTAAGACCCTGGATGACCTGCTAGCGGGACTCACAGGCGACATCAAGCTCACCTCTGCCATCGCTGCCAAAACGGCAGCTCACGTGGAAATGACGGCATCGCGAAGCGAGGACGGAATGCATGCGCTTGTCCGCCGCTTCCAGTGGCAAGGCAGCGATCTTGCCGGCTCCATAGACTATCACCAGACAACGCGACCCTTGCTGGAATTGAAGATCAGTGGCGGCACCTTATCCCTGCTTCCCTGGGAGGCGGCCGACTCGCAGCCGGACCCAACCGGCGCCGCCAAGGACGAGGGCTCGATCGTCAGCAGGACCGCCGCCGCCAGTGCCAGCCTGATCAGCGACGTGGTGATGGCGCCGCTGCGGCTCGTCTCCGGCCCCAGGGAAGCCGAACCGGGCGACAAGCTGTTCAGCAACACCCCCCTGCCCTTCGACTGGCTGCGCAACTACCAGGCCAGGATAAGCGGCAGGCTGGACACCCTGTCCAGCAGGCGGCTAAGGGCCACTGACCTGGAATTTTCCGCCACTTTGCTCGACGAAAAACTCGACGTGAAAGCCAGCGCGGGGCAGCTCAACGAGGGCAGCGCCTCGCTCAATCTGGCTCTGGACGCGACCGCACAGCAGCCGACGCTGGCGGCCAGTGGCGTTTTCATGAATGTGCGCGACCCACGGACCAAGGCGGGCTTTCCCCGCAGCGGCTACTTCGATATGACCAGCCGCGGCCAGAACCAGGCGGAGCTGGCGGCCAATATCAGCGGCACGGCGTACCTGGAGCTGGGCGCGGGACCGCTGGATTACGACAAGATGATATTGCTGACCGCGGATGTTGCCACGAGCGCACTGAGGAACCTGATTCCCGGCTCCGAGAAGGAGCAACCGCAACTCGAATGCGCGATCACGCTGGGGAGCTTCAAGGACGGCATTGGCAGCACACCGTTTGGCTACGCTGCCCGCACCCACCAGGCCAACCTGGTGGGCCAGGTGGAGATCGACCTGAAAAAAGAGCTGCTACATATGAACTTCAATTCCAGCAATCGCCAGGGCGTGGGTATATCCGTCAGCAGCGTGTTTTCCAACACCGTGGAAATCGAGGGGCCGCTGACTGCCCCCAAGATCATCCCCAACGCCACAGGGCTGCTCTGGCGCGGCTGGGCAGCCGTCATGACCGGGGGGCTCTCGGTAGTGGGTGAAAGCGTCCTGAAGCGGGCGCTGGCCAGCGAAGACCCCTGTGCCTCGGTCAGGAAACAGATACACAACAAATTCTGCGGCACGCCTGAAGCGGCGGGCACTCCGGCCATGGTGTGCCCGCCGGCCTGAGTTGCCTGGGCACAATGCGCTGACAGCGAATATCCATTACCATGGCGTCCGCGCCCGACAGATGAGAAGAGCCCAACTTGGCAGAAGAAACCATAGAAACACTGGCCGATGGCAGCCTGTTGGCGGCCCTTGATCTGGGCAGCAACTCCTTTCACCTGATCGTCGCCAAAATCGAACACGGTGAAATGCGCCCGGTTGAAGCCCTGGCGGAAAAAGTCCAGCTGGGAGCCGGCCTGGAAAACGAGCGCCTTTCCCAGGAAGCAATTGACCGCGGCCTGGGTTGCCTCAGCCGATTCGCGGAGCTGCTCAAGAGCGTGGAGCCGGAGCGGGTGCGGGTAGTAGGCACCAATGCCTTGCGGGTGGCACACAATCGTCACGAGTTCACTGTTCCCGCCAGGCGTATCCTCGGCACCCGGGTGGACGTGATCTACGGCCGGGAGGAAGCCCGCCTGGTTTACCTTGGCGTAGCCCACACGCTGTCGGATGATGTCAAGTCACGCCTGGTGATAGATATCGGCGGCGGCAGTACAGAGCTCATCATCGGCCAACGATTCGAACCGCAGCGTCTGGAAAGCCTGCAGATGGGCTGCGTGTCCTACGCCAGGAACTGCTTTCCAAACGGCGTTATCAGCCGCGACAACTACCGCCTGGCCTACGACCACGCACGCCTGTTGCTCGCACCCATCCGCCATGAATATCACGCCAGTCACTGGCAGGACTGCGTCGGTTCGTCCGGCACCCTGCGGGCCATAGACGCCCTTCTCAGCCAGCACGGCTGGTGCGACCAGGGCATTGACCGGGCCGGCCTGCGCAAGCTGGAAGACAAGCTGTTGGAATTCGGGACCATGGATGATATCGAACTGGAGGGCCTGGCCCTGCAGCGGCGCAATGTCATACTGCCCGGAGTGGCGATCATCAGCGCGCTGTTCGATGTGCTGGGCATTGAACACATGCGCACCTCCAGCGGCGCCCTGCGCGAGGGCGTGATCTACGACCTGATGGGGCGCCTCACCCACGAGGACGTGCGCGAGCGCACCGTCAACGCCCTGATGCAGCGCTATACCGTGGACAGCGATACCGTGAAAATAGTCGAGCGCCGCGCGCGGGTGTTTTTCGCCACCGCACGACAGGCCTGGCAGCTGGACACCCCGGATTGGGAGCTGCTGCGCTGGGCCGCGCACACCCACGAGATCGGCAAGGCCATCGCTCACAAGCACTTCAACAGGCATTCCGCCTATGTCCTGCGCAACGCCGACCTGCCCGGTTTTTCCCAGGAGGAACAGGAGCAGTTGGCGGTACTGGCGCACGGCCAGCGCGGTAAGCTGGCGGACGATCTCTATATCGATATTGCGGGCGCCGACATTCCCAGAATGCAGCGCCTTGTATGCATTATTCGCCTGGCGGTGTGCTTCAAGCATGTGGAGAAGCTGGAGCGCCTGCCGGATTTCACGCTGGAGGCAGGACCGGACAGCCTGTCATTCACCTTTCCGCCAAACTGGCTCGAACAGCACCCGTTGACGGCCAGGGAATTGGCTGCGGAGCAGGACGTGTTGGCGAAAATGGGGCTGGAACTGGCTATCGGCTAACCCGCTCAGGCAGCTGGCAAAAGCAACAAGTTATCAAGCTACGCACAGGGATATGACTCCGCCAGCGCGGCCCTCACGTACTCTGCTGCATTTGCACCCAGGGAACCGGCGTGCGCCTCGAGGAACTTGACCACCACCCTGATGAGCTCTACTGACTTGGTCTCTTGCGGGATACAAAAGTCTTCGGCGACCCCGTCAGACTCTCTGAAATGTGAAGCGGCATCGGCTATGCCCGTCACATAACCTTCGCAGGCGCGGTTGACGAAGGCTATCTTGATCGCACAGACCTCCATCAACTCCTCGCCGTTATAGAAAACCGCCGAGGCCCTGCCGCAGGTAAGCAGGCCGATCAAGGCCACCGCAGTAAGCATCTTCTTCATAGCGTCCTCCGAACAAATCGCAAAATAAAAGCCGATTGCGCCCGATTCTATTCCAGAATGCCAGTGATACCAGCGGGGACCGCTTATCACTGCTTCCACGAAGCGGGCATTTCGTTCAGCTATGCAGTCAGTTTAGCGTGACGGTAAGCGGATCGGTACCCCCGCTGACACTGGCCGGGTGCACGCTAATAATACGACGCAGCCTATGGTATATTGCGGCCGGTCGCGCGGGCGCCCCCTCTGCCGAACTCACATTTTCGGGGCTGCCCCTCATAAAAACCCTTCTTTTTTAGAGCCTCCACCAATGAATCAACTTCGTCCCTCCCGCTTCTGGCTGGCACCGGCTTTCGTGATTGCCTGTGAGCCGCTGCTTGCTGCACAGTTGGAAGAAATCAAGGTCACCGCTACCAAGACCATCCAGTCTGCCCAGGACGTGCCGATTGCGGTGACGGCTTTCACCCCCGAAAGCCTTGACCGCCGCGGCATAAGGGAGACCTCCGACATGACAGGCCTGGTCCCCTCGCTGGTGGTAATTTCACCCTTCGGCAGAACACAGCCGAACTTTTCGCTGCGCGGCATCAGCGTGGCCAACGAGTTCAACCCCAATGCGGCATCGCCCATCGGCATCTACGTCAACGAGGACTACAAGCAGTTCCGTTCGACCCACGGCATGCAGCTATTTGACATAGACCGCATCGAGGTCATCCGGGGCCCCCAGGGCACCCTGTTCGGGCGCAACACCACCGGCGGTGCAATTTCCATCTTCACGAAAAAACCGGTATTTACCGAGCCTGGCGATGTATCGGGCTATGTCACCGGCAGATACGGTAACTACGATCGCTGGACACTCGAGGGCGCACTGGAAACCACACTTATGGCGGACACCCTGGCCATCAGGCTGGCGGCAACCGATAGCCAGGGTGATGGCTATATCAAGAACGTAACGCCGGACAAGGTCCAGAGCATGCCCGAGCTACTGCTTGGGGCCCCGGCGGGAAAGGACGTGAACCCTGTGACTGGCGATGACTATGCTTCGCTCGATGACCAGGCACTGCGCTCCACCATGCTGTTCACACCAACCGACGATTTCGAAGCTGTGCTTGTCGCCGCTTTCGGTGAATCCAAACCCGTGGGCTCGGCACCCATAGTGCGGGAATTCGGGCCCGAAGATGCCGCCGGCAATTACACCAACATCTTCGGCTACAACCGCGAACAGTTCGGTGCGCGCAAGGACGATGAAGCGGCATCAGACAGCACCGGGAAGTCTGTTTCCAAGGCGGATGACTATACCCTTACGATGAACTGGGAGGTGGCCTCTGACCTGAGATTGACGGCGATCAGCGGTTACACCAAGGGCGAGCTGGGCATACCCCACGATTGCGACGGGCATCCCGTTGCCACCTGCTACGTGAATTTCACCGGCAAATTTGACCAGTTCAACCAGGATCTGCGGCTGGCCTGGACCGGCGACCACTCAACCGTCATCGCCGGCCTGTACTACGGTGAAGACCAGATCGACGCCCTGAACGACGAGGTCTTTTTCGGCCCCCTGGCAGACCTTGCGGGGTTCCCCACTGCAGGCTTTGCCGCGTTTGCGCAGATAAACCCGCTGGCCAGGGAGATCTACGAGGCGCTGGTGGATGCCGGCTTGTCCGCTTTTCCGTCTTTCAACCCGCCGGTCAGCTCCTATATCCTGCCGCCGCCGGACGGACTGGGCGCCTTCGAGGGCGATCCGGCAGTGTTGGCGACCGGCTTCCGGGCCACCTCCCGCTTCACCCAGAAGCGGGAATCCGCTGCGGCCTACGCCGAGGGAACGTATGATTTCAGCGACCACTGGCGCCTGACCGCAGGCCTGCGTTATACAGATGACAGCTTCAACCTCTCTGGCCTGCGCTCGACCTTCTACGATCTGCTGACGGACACGGCACAATACAACGCCATTCCACTGAATGCGGTACCCGACCAGAACCAGGCGCTGCCCGACCAGAAAAACGACTCACAGGAATTCACGGGTAGGGTGATTCTGGACTACCGCTTCAGTGATGACCTGCTCAGCTATGCCAGCTACAGCCGGGGTTACAGGGCCGGAACTTTCAACGGCAAAGCGTCCCAGGCCGTATCCCAGGTGACATTCGTCAAACCGGAGTTCGTCGACAACTACGAGGTGGGCCTGAAGTCACGCTTTTTTGATAATCGCCTGCAGCTCAACGCGGCGGCATTTTACGCCGATTACAAAGACCAGCAGGTACAGGAGATCGTTGGGGCAACCAGCTTCCTGCGCAATGCCAGCGGGCAGATGAAGGGACTTGAGCTGGAACTGGAAACCTACCTGGTCGACAGCCTTTACGTTGGCGCAAGTCTTGGCTACCTGGATTCCGAGTACGACTCGGGCGAAATCGTCAACGGCATCGACATCGGCGGAAACCAGTTCCCGTTTGCCCCCGAGATCTCGGGCAGCCTGTTTGCCAACTGGGAAATCATGCAACTGGGCGAAGGTATCGTTGAGCTCAACGGCGTCCTTCGCTACCAGGACCTGACCTGGTTCGACCCGTTCAATGACCTCAAGACCCGGAACAATGGCCCGGGAAAATCAGGCCAGTTCCAGGACGACTACAGCCTGCTTGACGCCCGCCTGGTGTATCGCGCCGCGGACTATGAACTCGCCCTGTGGGGTCGCAACCTGACCGACGAATTCTATTACGTTTCCGGCTTCGACACGTCGGCCTTCCTTGCTGATGACCTGACCCGGGGTGAGCCGCGTACCTATGGCATAGAGGCGCGTTACAATTTTTAGGTACGCAGGAGATTTTCCTGCCTTTTGATGCAGGCCCCCGGCTGGCGGTGATATGCTTTCGGCTTAATGGTTGCGCGCGTTCCTGATCGGCCGGGACATACGCGGAGCCGCCAGGGAACAATACAAAGGGTGACCTTTCGGTATGGTGACAATAGTAGGATCGTATCTTTCGCCCTACGTTCGCAAGGTTCTGGTGTGCCTTCACATCAAGGGTATACCCTACGAAATTGACCCTATAGTACCGTTCTATGGTAGTGATGCATTCACCGAGGTCAGCCCGCTCAGGCGCGTACCGGTACTTATCGACCCGGAACTGGCTATTCCCGATTCAAGCGTGATTTGTGAATACCTGGAAGACCGTTACCCAGCCCCGGCACTTTATCCCCGCGATCCCGCTTTTAGAGCGAAGGCCCGATGGATCGAGGAGTACGCGGGGTCGCGCATGGGCGAGGTCTTTATCTGGAGATTCTTCAACCAACTCGTCATTCGTCGCTTTGTCTGGGAAGAACAAGCGGATCCCGAGGTCGTGAGCAGGAGTCTCGAAGTCGATATTCCTCACATCCTGGCATACCTCGAATCCCTGGTGCCGAAAACAGGATACCTGTTTGGCGATATCACCGTGGCAGATATATCACTGTCCACCTTCTTTCGTAACGTCTCTCTGGCAGGCGCTGAAATCGCCATGCAAGGCTTTCCAAAAACAGACCGCTATATCAAAAACGTGCTGGCTCACCCGGGTTTTCAAAACCTGCATTTATTCGAGGAGCTATCGGCGCGCACCCCGATTCCGCTACACCGCTCTGCACTGGAAAAAGCAGGTGCACCCATCTGTGCACAAACGTATTTCAATGCTGAGCCCCAGCGTGGAATTCTTGGCACCGATTAGGCACAGGCATC
>JAHEBM010000115.1 GCA_024642245.1 Haliea sp. | reverse complement strand
CCCAGCCAGCCCATCGACATGAAGGTGGCGCGAACAAAGATAATCCAGCCGATCAGCAGCAAAATTCCGACGATGGCGACTATCGGGCCGAAGGTGGTGCTCTCCGCGGTAGCCCAGTTGACGTAGCAGTACGCCGTCGGGTTATAGGTGCCCAGCACCAGTGCCAGGGCGAACAGCCAGCGGCCCACGAAGCTTCCTGCATTGAATTCTGTTGCCATCGAGCGGCTCCTTGTTCTTTTTTTCTGCCAGTAATGTCGCCGGTAACGTTAGCGCATGGGTCAGGCTGCGCGCAAGCCGTTGACGATGGTGGTGATTTCGGCCTCGGACATGTAACGCGGTACCGGGTACAGCGAGCCCGCCTCGGCTATGGCTTCATCGACGATGCCGGGAATGTCGCCGGCCTTGAGGTCCCTGGGCAGCAGCGGCAACGCCATATCCTTACGCATCTGGATAATGGCCTGGATAAACTTGCCCGCCAGGCTGGCCGCACTGTCAGTGGGTTCCCCTATGCCCGCCACGATAGCCAGGTCGGCCAGGCGCCGGTGTACGCAGTCGCCGTAGGCCGCGAGCACTTCGGGCAGGACCATGGCGTTTGCATTGCCGTGGGGCGTGCCGCAGACCCGGCCCAACTGGTGTGCGATGCCGTGGACGTAGCCGACGGAGGTCTTGGTAAAGGCAGCCCCGGCGTAAAACGCCGCCAGCGCCATACCGTCTCTTGCTTCAATGTCGCCGCCCTCGTTATAGGCGTGCAACAGGTACTTGAAGATCAGTCGCACGGCGGCGCGGGCGTGTTCTTCGGTGGCTATGGTGGATGCTTTCGACAGGTAGGACTCCACCGCGTGGGTGAGTGCATCCATGCCGGTCGCGGCGGTGATGCCGGGGGGCATGCCTTTCATGATCTCGGCATCCAGCGCGATATAACCCGGAATCATCTTGCTGTCGACAATGGGTATCTTGCGGTGGGAGATCGGGTCGGTGATGATAGCTGCCAGGGTGATTTCCGAGCCGGTGCCCGCGGTCGTGGGGATGGCAAACAGGGGCAGGCCCGGCTTCTTGCTTTTCTGGATGCCATCGAAGCTTTCCAGCGGTCCCGGGTTGGCGTGAAGCATTGACATCATCTTGGCCGCATCCAGTACCGAGCCCCCGCCCACGGCGATGATTGCCTGGCAGCGTTCGGCGCGGATCACGGCCTCGCCTTCCTGCACCTGGTCGAAGGCAGGGTCTGGCAGGACGCCGTCGTAAACCACGAACGCAACGTCCAGCCTGTCCAGGGTCCCCTTGATGCCGTCGAGGATGCCGGAACTGCCCAGGAAATTGTCCGTGACGACGATAACCTTGTTATAGCCCATTACGGCGACCTGTTCGCACAGGGTCAGGGCCGAGTTGGCACCCTTGAATACCACGGGTGGGTTGCGTGGCAGCAGGCGCAAAAGCCAGGTGACTACCACTGCTCTGAGTTTGAAATAAAGAATTTTCAAGGTGGACGCTCCTGATTGTTATAAAAATGGAGCGGGTGAGGAGAATCGAACTCCCGTATGCAGCTTGGGAAGCTGCCGTTCTACCATTGAACTACACCCGCGTGAACCTTGTGAGATGAAAAACGGGCCTAGGATACCAGAGTTTTCCGGATTCGGGAGCGCTCTTTTATGAAGTGGGGCTGCAAGCGGGCAAGAGCCTTGACTGGCCGAACTGGAATCGGGTCTACTCCACATCTCCCGGTTAGCGGAAACTGATTATTCGATGCCAGCGTCAAGTGCCAGGCCCCAGGGTTCCGCGAGCAGGAGAAACGAGACACTGGACAGCCTGAAGCTGGTTGCCGTTTTCTTTGTCATTGGCATCCATAGCTTTCCCCTGTATTTCCTGGGCGATCCCCAACTCGCCACCATCGGCCTGGTTTTCAACCAGCTGTGCCGCTTTGCCGTCCCCAGTTTTTTTGTCGTATCCGGCTACCTGTTTGCCACAACCTTTGATTTTGACCGGCCCGGGCAAAAGCTCCTCAAAACGACCAGACGATTGCTGGGTTTGTACGCGTTCTGGTGCGTTTTCTACCTGATTCCCTATGATATCGCGCTGATCCCGCAGGGTGGGATCAAGGCGCCGTGGGATTTTGCCGCCTGGCATTTCTATATGTGGACACTCAGCTGGAAGGATTTCCTGTTTGGTGGTGCCAAGGCCCAGTTGTGGTTTCTGCCGGCACTGTGGTGTGCCACTGTCATCAGTGCGCCATTCGTTTTTCTGCGTCAACCCCGCCGCCTGCTGGCAGTTGGGCTGGTGCTTTTCGTAATAGCCCTGCTGGCCGGTCCCTACAAGACGACCCCTGTGGGATTCGACCTGGCTTTTTTAACCCGCAACGGACCGTTTTTCAGTACGCTATTTTTTGCCAGTGGTGTGTTTCTGGCACTCCATAAGGGAAACGCGCAGCGCAGGCTGCGGTGGGCTTATGGGCTGACGCTTGCCGGCCTGGCCTGGCATCTGGCAGAGCTGTTCTGGCTCAAGCTGCACTACGACAGCCTGTATATTTATGACTTCAACAGTGGCACATTCGCCTTTGGCGTCGGGGCCGCGATGCTCGGAATCTACGGCGCCAGGCCCCTGCAAAACCGCTGGCTGGTGCGCAATGGCCAGTACAGCCTGGGCATTTTTTTATTGCACATGTTTGTAATGGATTTCCTGTTCCCACTGAACAAGCTGTGGGCGGCCAGCGCGTTGTGGAGTATTGCGCTGCCGTTCCTGACCTTCGGGATCAGCCTGTACCTCGTCAGGTTCCTTATGCGCTACCCGATAGGCCGCCGCTTGCTGGCTTAAAACTCCGATCGCAGTTCAGCCAGGACGTTTTGCTGTCCTTCGGTGCGCAGGTACTGCAGGAAGGTTTCCGCGATCAGGGTGAGGCGTTTTTTTACGGGCCGCACCAGGAACCAATGGGAGTCGATGGGCAGCTGTTTAACCCTGATTTCGGCGAGGCCGGCGCGACCGCCGAAGGTGAGGGTGTGAGCGGACAGTATCGAGATGCCGAGGCCTGACATCACGGCGTGCTTGATCGCCTCGTTGCTTTCAATCGTCATGCGCACATTCAGTGACACACCGTGCTGGCGCAGGTGATTCTCGATGGCGAAGCGGGTCCCCGAACCCTGCTCGCGCATCAGGAAGGGGTAGCTGGCCAGCTCGGACAGCTCAACCGGCTTGCGCCGGACCAGGGGGTGGCCTTCGGGTGCGATGGCAACCAGGGGATTGGGCAGGAAATCTGTCACCTGGATCTCGATATCATCGGGCGGGTGGCTGAATACGTACAGGTCGTCGTTACCCTGCTCAAGGCGCTGGATGATCTGCTGGCGGTTGCCGACCTTGAAGTGGATATCGACGTCCGGGTAGCGGGCACAAAACGGGCCCAGCAGGTGGGGGATAAAATATTTCGATGTGGTAACCACCGCCAACCTCAGGGTACCTGCCTTGAGACCGCGCAGATCGGACAGCTGCATATCCAGCTGGGCAAAACTGTCCAGCACCTCCCTGGCGGTCGCCGCCAGCGCCCTGCCCGCATCGGTAAACTCGCGCTTGCCGCCGCGTTGCTCATGCAGCGGCATCCCGATGGCGTCCGCCAGTTTCTTCAATTGCATCGAGACGGTGGGCTGGGTGAGGTGCAGGTGCGCGGCGGCGCGCCCGACACTGCCGTGTTCCTCCACGGCCAGCAGGATCTCCAGTTGTCTCAGGGTGCCGATATGGGCATGCAGGCGTGACTGTTTTGGCATAGACAATACTCTAAATATTAAATAAATATCTTTAAAAAAACGTATTTACGCTCAATTCCAGTTTGTCATAGGGCATAAATATCTACCATAGAATGGTATTAAAAATGTTAAATAACAACAATATATAATAAAAAATACTGATCCTGTTGCGATTGCGACGTCTTCGAGATTTTATAATAGATAAAAAACTATATATAAAATAGAAAATATCTATTTTAATCTAATATCATTTGTGGGCATGCTTCTCTCCCAAGCCGGCCAGAGCCTGTACGGGCGCTTGCCGGCGCCGAGCCAACAACCAAGGGAGAAGTACCATGAAATCTGTACCTGTGATGTTCAGCACCGTAAG
>JAHEBM010000018.1 GCA_024642245.1 Haliea sp. | reverse complement strand
CGTGAAAACCGTAAAGGCCAGATCGGCACTGGCTATAAATCGGCGCAAGGGGCGGGTGGGCAGGCTCTGGCAGCGTGGATATTACGAGCATGCCATTCGGGCATACGAGGATATCCGCAGCGTGGCCCGTTATATGGTTGCCAACCCCCTGCGGGCCGGTCTGGTTCGGGATGTGAGGGATTATTCTCATTGGGATTGTATTTGGATGGATGATCGGGCGGGGGGTTCTTTGGTCGAATGAATTCGACCCCACGAGGGGGATGGTATTTGGTCGAATGAATTCGACCCCACGAGGAGGGATGGTATTTGGTCGAATGAATTCGACCCCACGAGGAGGGATGGTATTTGGTCGAATGAATTCGACCCCACGAGGAGGGATGGTATTTGGTCGAATGAATTCGACCCCACGAGGGGGGATGGTATTTGGTCGAATGAATTCGACCGCACGGGGTTGGGGTTGGGCGTTTCATGGTAATGTACGGACATGCCGACTGACCTGCCCGAACACCCTGAAATTGAGCGCTACATCGACGCCATGTGGATGGAAAAGGGGCTCAGCGATAACAGCCTGAGTTCCTATCGCCGCGATCTGCGGCAGTTCAACGCCTGGCTGGCAAAAAGCAGGAACAGCAGCATTACCCGGGCGGATCGCTCCTCGCTACAGGCCTACCTGGGCGCGCGCCTGCAGCAGGGCCAGTCGCCGCGCTCCACGGCGCGGTTCATGTCCTGCGTGCGGGGGTTCTACCACTACCTGCTGCGCGAGGGCAGGATCACCGTTGACCCGACCCTGGATGTGGACAGCCCCAGGTTGGGCAGGCCGTTGCCCAAGTCCCTGTCTGAGCAGGAGGTGGACAGGTTGCTGCAGGCGCCGGACCTGGACAACGCGCTGGAATTTCGCGACCGCACCATGCTGGAGCTGCTGTATGCCTGCGGTTTGCGGGTGACAGAGCTCACCAGCCTGCAGCTGACCCAGGTGAGCGTGAACCAGGGAGTGGTGCGGGTGTTTGGCAAGGGCAGCAAGGAGCGCCTGGTGCCGATGGGGGAGGAGGCCCTGGTATGGCTGCAGCGCTACATGGCGGGCCCCCGGGCCGAATTGCTCAAGGGTATTCCCTGCGATGTGGTCTTTCCCAGCAGGCGGGGCCGTCAAATGACTCGCCAGACCTTCTGGTATCGTATTAAAATCTACGCCTTGCGTGCGGGTATCAAGAGGGAGTTGTCGCCCCATACCCTGCGGCATGCTTTCGCGACCCACTTGCTCAATCACGGCGCGGATCTGCGGGTAGTCCAGCTGTTGCTCGGCCACAGCGACCTCAGTACCACGCAGATATACACCCACGTGGCGAAACAGCGTATGCAGGAATTGCATGCCCAGCATCATCCACGGGGATGAGGAACTTAAGGGCCCGCGCCGGCTCCAATGTACGACGATCCGGTACGGTAGCGCCCGGATGCCGGCCAAGAGGGCAACACAAGCCCAATAAAACAGAGGATTCAAGATGATCAACCCGATGATTCGTGCAGCGACGGCTGTTATGTTTGCCGCACTGGCCTCCCTGGCCGCGGCGGGCGAGCCTGCCGACAAGGCCATAGCCGACAAGTTGCGCACCGCGCTGGCCATGCCCGCCATGGGCCTGGAAGTTGCCACGGTGGAAAAAAGCGCGATTCCCGGCCTGTACGAGGTGCAGTTCACCAGCGGCCCGGTGGTCTATTCCACGGCCACTGGCGACCACATCGTCCTGGGTGACCTGTATCGGGTCGACGAGAAGGGCTATACCAACCTGACAGAGAAGCGGCGGGACGGGGAGCGCCTGGCGGAACTGGCCAAGGTCGACCAGAAAGACATGATCATTTTCTCCCCCCAGGGCAAGCCCCGGACCCACATCACGGTATTCACCGACGTCAGCTGTTTCTACTGCCAGAAACTGCACAAGGAGGTACCGGAGTTGAACAAGCGGGGCGTTGAAGTACGTTATCTTGCCTACCCGCGCTCCGGGGTGGATTCCCCCGGCTATCGCCAGCTGGTCACAGCCTGGTGTGCAAGCGACCGCCAGGACACCCTGACCAGGCTGAAGAACCATGAGACGGTGCCGGAGAACGAGTGCGCCGACAACCCGGTGGCGGCCCAGTACAAACTGGGCCAGCAGCTGGGTGTGCAGGGGACCCCGGCGCTGATCACGGAGGATGGCACCCTGATTCCCGGCTACCAGTCTGCCGATGACCTGATGGTCACCCTTGGCCTGAATTGATCCGCCTGCCCGAACTGTAGCGGGAATAATTCCCCTCAGCCCCGTGCCGCGTTGACAGCATGGGGCTGACTCAGTACTGTTTCACACCTTTTTTAACATCATCATGGCCCGCAAGGGCATAAGCAGAGTTATTAGTCGTGGACGAAAAGTTTCGGCGCATAGAGCGCCTGCCTCCCTATGTTTTCAACATTATTGGCGAGTTGAAGCAGCAGGCCCGGGCGGCGGGTGAAGATATTATCGATTTCGGCATGGGCAACCCCGACCAGCCCACGCCGCAGCATATTGTCGACAAGATGGTAGAGACGGCGCGCCGGGGCGATACCCACCGCTATTCCCAGTCCAAGGGCATCCCGCGACTGCGCCGGGCGATCTGCGGCTGGTACAAGCGCCGTTTCGACGTGGACCTGGACCCGGCCACCGAGGCGATCGTCACCCTGGGTTCCAAGGAGGGCCTGGCGCACCTCGCACTGGCCACGACCGGCCCCGGGGATGCCGTGCTGGTTCCCAACCCCTCCTACCCGATTCACCCCTATGGCTTCGTGATATCCGGCGCGGATATCCGTCATGTGCCCATGGGTATCGATGAGAACGAGTTTTTTGTGGAGCTGGAAAAGGCAATCCACACCAGCTGGCCCAAGCCCAAGATGCTGGTGCTGAATTTCCCCGCCAACCCCACGGCCTACTGTGTCGAGCTGGAGTTTTACGAGCGGGTGATCGCCATCGCGCGGGAACACTCCATCTGGGTCGTACAGGACCTGGCATACGCCGACCTGTGCTACGACGGTTACGTGGCCCCCTCCATCCTGCAGGTTGAAGGCGCGAAGGATATCGCGGTGGAATTCTTCAGCATGTCCAAGAGCTACAATATGCCGGGCTGGCGTGTCGGCTTCTGCTGCGGCAACAAGGCCCTGGTGGGCGCCCTGGGCAGGATCAAATCCTATCTCGACTACGGGATGTTCACGCCGGTACAGGTGGCCGCTATTGCCGCCCTGGAAGGCGACCAGAGCTGCGTCAGCGAGATCCGCGACATGTACCAGCTGCGCCGGGACGTGTTGTGCGCCGGTCTCAACGCGGCTGGCTGGCCGGTAAAACCCCCCAAGGCAACCATGTTTGTCTGGGCCAAAATTCCCGAGTTCTACCGCGAAATGGGTTCCCTGGAATTCAGCAAGAAGTTACTGACCGAGGCCAGGGTGGCCGTGTCTCCCGGGCTGGGTTTTGGCGAATTCGGTGAAGGTTACGTGCGCTTCGGCCTGATCGAGAATGAGCACCGCACGCGCCAGGCCATTCGCAGTATCAAGCGAATGATCAAGAACGACGGCTTTGCCTGATTGGCGTCGCGGAAACCACAGCGGATAACCAGACAACGACTATGAGTGCAAAACCAGTAACGATCGGCCTGTGTGGCCTCGGCACCGTGGGCAGCGGCACCCTCCAGGTACTGCTTGAGAACGCCGAGGTTATTGCCGCCCGTGCCCAGGCGCCCCTGCGGGTTATCCACGTGGGCGCCCGCAGCGACAAGCACGGCTGTGAACTCGGGGACATCCGTGTCAGCCGCGACGTGCTGGACGTGGCGCGGGACCCGGATGTAGCCATCCTGGTGGAACTCATTGGCGGCACCACGGTGGCCAGGGAGCTGGTGGAGACTGCTATTCGCCATGGCAAGCACGTGGTCACCGCGAACAAGGCCCTGATCGCCGAGTTCGGTAACGAGATTTTTGCCCTGGCCGATGAGCACGGGGTGGAGGTACGTTTCGAGGCGGCGGTGGCCGGCGGCATTCCCATTATCAAGGCGTTGCGCGAGGGCCTGGCGGGCAACCGCATCGAGTGGCTGGCGGGCATTATCAACGGCACCGGCAATTTCATCCTGACCGAGATGCGCGACAAGGGCCGGGAGTTCGCCGACGTACTGGCCGAAGCGCAGGCCCTGGGCTACGCCGAGGCCGATCCCACCTTCGACGTGGAGGGTATCGACGCGGCCCACAAGCTGGTGATCCTGGCCTCCATCGCCTTTGGCATTCCGCTGCAGTTCGAGTCGGTGTACACAGAGGGTATTACCCGGCTCACCCCGCAGGACGTGGTGCACGCCAGGGAACTGGGTTACATCATCAAGCACCTGGGCATTGCCAAGCAAAACGGCGAGGGCGTGGAGCTGCGGGTGCACCCCACGCTCATTCCGGATGACCTGCTGTTGTCGGACGTGGACGGGGTCAAGAATGCCATCCTGGTCGACGGCAATGCCGTTGGCCCGACGCTTTACTATGGCGCCGGTGCCGGCGCGGCGCCGACCGCTTCGGCGGTGGTGGCCGACCTGGTGGACCTGGCCCGCGATCTCGGTGTTGGCCAGGCCTGCCGGGTGCCCCCCCTGGGCTTTGCCCGCGACAGGCTGCGCGATCTGCCCATCGTGCCCATGGAGCGCGTCGTCACACCCTGGTACCTGCGCATGGAAGTGGAGGACAAGCCCGGGGTGCTGTCGAAGGTGGCGAGTATTTTCAGCGACCAGGGCATCAGCATCGAGGCCCTGATCCAGAAGGCGCCGGCGGAGGGCCAGACCCGGGTGCAACTTATAGTAGTGACCAACAAGGCGATGCAGGGCAGTGTGGATGCCGCTGTCAGCGCCATCGAGGCACTGGACACGATCGCCGGCTCGGTCACCCGTATCCGGGTGGAAGAGCTGGAAGGTTAGCAGGTAGTTTAACGTGAAATACATCAGCACCCGGGGGCAGGCGCCCGCGCTCAATTTCGAACAGGTCCTGCTGACGGGACTGGCCTCCGACGGCGGGCTGTACGTACCGGCAACGCTGCCCACCTTCAGTCGCGACGAGATCACCGCCATGGCGGCGCTGGACTACCCGCAGCTGGCCCTGAAGATCGTCAGCCCCTTCGTGGACGACTGCATTCCGGCGCAGGACCTCAAGGCCATCATCGACGATACCTATGCTGAATTTCGCCACAACGCGGTAGCGCCGATGGTGCAGCTGGCGGCCAACCAGTGGGTGCTGGAGTTGTTCCACGGCCCCACGCTGGCGTTCAAGGACTTCGCCCTGCAATTGCTGGGACGCCTGCTGGACTACGTGCTGGAGCGCAAGCACCAGAAGGTGGTCATCATGGGAGCCACCTCCGGTGACACCGGGTCCGCCGCCATCGAGGGCTGCAAGCGCTGCAAGAACATCGATATCTTCATCCTGCACCCCCATAACCGGGTGTCCGATGTGCAGCGTAAGCAGATGACCACCGTCGTGGGTGACACCATCCACAACCTGGCGGTGGAGGGTAATTTCGACGACTGCCAGGCCATGGTCAAGGCCAGTTTCGGCGATCGCAGCTTCCTGCCGGCGGATCGCAGCCTGGTCGCCGTCAACTCCATCAACTGGGCCCGCATCATGGCCCAGATCGTCTATTACTTTTACGCCGCGGTGGCGCTTGGCGCCCCGGCCCGGCCCGTTGCGTTCTCCGTGCCGACAGGCAATTTCGGCGATATCTTTGCCGGCTACCTCGCCCGGCAGATGGGCCTGCCCATAGAGCGCCTGATTATCGCCACCAATACCAATGACGTGCTGCACCGGGTAATGACCACCAGCACCTATGGACGCCAGCCACTGGCCCACACCCTGTCGCCGAGCATGGACATTTCCGTGTCCAGCAATTTTGAGCGCCTGCTGTTCGACCTGTACGACCGCGATGGCGCCGCCCTGGCGGACCTGATGCGCCGGTTCGATCACGGCGACATCACTTTCAGCGAGACGGCCATGCGCCGTGCCCGCGCGTTATTCAGCAGCCACCGGGTGTCGGAAGACGAGACCTGCCGGCAGATCGCCAGCACCTGGCGTGAGTGCGAATACCTGCTCGATCCCCACAGCGCCATCGGCGTGGCGGCGGCGCTGGCGGCGGATTTGCCCGCATCAGTGCCGGTGGTGACCCTGGCCACCGCCCACCCGGCGAAATTCCCCGGCGCCATCAAGAGCGCCGGCCTGGACGAGGTGGTCGGCCTGCCGCTGCACCTGAAGGACTTGTTTGATCGCCCCGAGCGCTTCGAGGTCCTGCCCAATGCCCTGGGGGCGGTGCAGGACTACATGGCAAAAAGCATCAGCGCCTGACGGGCGTCCGCATGCAGAAACTGATTCGCCGGCGCCCGCTCGATCCTGCCGGGACGCTGGCAGCCGAACACTTACACCCGCTGCTGGCCCGTGTTTACTCCGCCCGGGGCATAGAAACAGCCACCGAGCTGGACCTCAGTCTCGCGCGGCTGTTGCCCCCCAGCGAATTACTCAATGCCGACCGCGCCGCGACCCTGCTGGCGGACGCCATCGCGGCAGGCGACCGCTTGCTGGTGATCGGTGACTTCGACGCCGATGGTGCCACCAGTACCACGCTGGCGGTGTCTGTGTTGCGGCAGTTTGGCGCCGCCCACGTCGATTACCTGGTACCCAACCGCTTCGACTACGGCTACGGCCTGACCCCCGAAATTGTCGAGCTGGCCGCCACCCGCGATCCGCAGCTGATCATTACCGTGGACAACGGTATCTCCAGTCTCGAGGGTGTGAGGGCGGCGCGGGCGCGGGGCATAGCCACCCTCATCACCGACCATCACCTGGCGGGCCGGGAACTGCCCGCGGCGGATGTCATCGTCAATCCCAACCAGCCCGGCTGTCTTTTTCCCAGCAAGCACCTGGCGGGTGTCGGTGTCATTTTCTACGTGATGCTGGCCCTGCGCGCCGAACTGCGCCAGCGCGGCTGGTTCGAGCAGCGCCAGGAACCCAACCTGGGCTCCGTTACCGACCTGGTGGCCCTGGGAACGGTCGCGGATGTCGTGCCGCTGGACCACAACAACCGTATCCTGGTGGCGGCCGGCCTGCAGCGCATCCAGGCGGGCCAGGCCCGACCGGGTATACGCGCCCTGCTGGACGTCGCCTCGCGCGACCCGCGCACGGTGGTGGCCTCCGACCTGGGTTTTGCCGTCGGCCCGCGCATCAACGCGGCGGGCCGCCTGGACGACATGTCCATCGGCATCGAATGCCTGCTCAGTGCGGACCCGGGCAGGGCGGCGGCGCTGGCGACGCAATTGCACCAGCTCAACCAGGATCGTCGCGTGATCGAGGGGGGTATGCAGGAGGAGGCCCTGCGGGAGCTGGCGCGGCTGGAGCTGTCTGAGCCCGGCGATCCCCCCGTTGCCATGACGCTTTACCAGCCGGGCTGGCACCAGGGCGTCATCGGTATCCTGGCCTCCCGCATCAAGGACCGCCTGCACCGGCCCACTATCGCCTTCGCCGATGGTGACGCCGGGCAGGTAAAAGGCTCGGCGCGCTCGATTCCGGGTATCCATATTCGCGATATCCTCGATGCGGTGGCGGTGCGCCACCCCGGGCTTATCAGCAAGTTCGGCGGTCACGCCATGGCGGCCGGTCTCAGCCTGGCCAGGGATGACTACGAGGCCTTCTCCCACGCGTTCGTGGAGGAAGTAGCCCGCCACGCCGAGGACGTGGAGCTGCAGGCAGTGATCGATTCTGACGGCGAGCTGGCGGAAGACGAATTCCAGCTGGAGCTGGCCACCGCCCTGCGCTTCGCCGGTCCCTGGGGCCAGCACTTCCCCGAGCCGACCTTCGACGGCGTATTCCAGGTCGTCAGCCAGCGCCTGGTGGGAGAAAAACACCTGAAAATGGTGCTGTTTCCCGCCGACGGCTCGGTGCTGCTCGATGCCATCGCCTTCAATGTCGATCTCGAGGTCTGGCCGGACCCTTCAATTGAGCAGGTGGAAATGGCCTATCGTCTCGATGTGAATGAATTCCGCGGGCAGCGGTCGGTGCAGCTGGTGGTAGAGCATATGACACCGAGGTGAGAGCGCGGGGTGTTGTTGATGGATCTACCCCGTGCATACCCTCGATGCGTCGGGCTGCAGGATCAGGTTTTTCTCCCCCTTCAATTTGATGCTCGATGCCAGCACAGGGCAGCGGGTACGCCCTGGCAGGACCGTCTGCAGCCATGGATGGCTGCAGCGAGCCTACATGGATGTACTTGCGGCGTGTCCGGCCAGGGCGTACCGGCTGACCAGTGCGTCGGCGGCCAACACTGAAAATATTTGCCTGGGCAGTCATGACAGCAGCGCAAAAACCCCCTTGACCTTCCAGCTACTGTAAGGTTTACATTGCTGGTGAAACAGTCAAAGGAGGCGCCCATGAACATCTCGCAGGCAGCCAGGCGCAGTGGCCTGAGCGCCAAGACCATCCGCTACTACGAGGACATCAAGCTCATTGCTCCTGCGGCTCGCAGCGACAACGGTTATCGGCAGTACGACCAGGCAGCCGTTAAGGAACTGCGTTTCCTGGCCCACGCGCGGGACGTGGGTTTCGACCTGGAGGAAAGTCGGCAACTGCTGGAACTTTCCCGCAACCCGGCGCGCCAGAGCCGCCACGCCAGGGACCTGGTGATGGAAAAGAGCCAGAAATTACAGGAGCGCATCGAGCAGCTGGTAGCCATGCAAAAGGAATTACTCGCCATGGCAACCCGGTGTAAGGGGGATGAAGGCCCCGAATGCGCGATTATCGAGAACCTGGCCGCCGGGCAGGAGAGTGATAAATGAGCCACTGCGAACACGAAAAGAAACAAGCGGCGGACCACTGCGCGTCGAAGCCCGCCGCGCCCGCCTGTCACGAAACCGGGACCTCGACAGCTGGTAGCTGTCACGCGTCGGCCGCACCAGCCTGCCACGGCGAAGCCTCCGCCGCGCAGGACAGCTGCTGTGACACGCCGCCCCGGCGGGATTATTTCCTCTGGGTATGCCTTGCGGTCGTGGCGGTGGCCTACCCGCTGGGCGCCGTGCTGCGGCACGATCACGCCTCGCCCCTGGGTGTCTTCACCGGTGGCATTTTCGAGCTGTTCAACCAGATGTGGTGGGGTATTGCCATCGGCGTGATCTTTGTCGGGGTGCTGGGCCGGGTACCGCGGGACCTCGTGATGGGCATGCTGGGGCGTGACGGTGGCCTTACGGGCATGTTGCGGGCAACCCTGGCAGGCGTCTTCCTGGACCTGTGCAGCCACGGCATCCTCGCGGTGGGCATGAAACTCTACGAGCGCGGCGCGAGCGTGGGCCAGGTCATGGCCTTCCTGCTGGCCAGCCCCTGGAACTCGTTTTCACTCACCCTCATCCTGTTCGGCCTGATCGGGGTGAGCTGGACCCTGCTGTTTATCCTGCTGTCTTTGGTCATCGGCATTATCACCGGGCTGGTTTTCGACGCACTGGTGCGCCGCGGCGATCTGCCACGCAACCTCTGGCAGGACCAGCTCGGTGAACCCAGGCCGCTGGGTGAGTTGTGGCGGGAGTTCCGCCAGACTATCCGCTTTTCCCCTGCGGGAAGCGCCGATATCCTGCGGGAGGGCTTTGCCGGCGCGCGGGTGGTGATCCGCTGGTCCATGTTCGGCCTGATCCTGGCGGGGCTGATCCGGGCCTTCGTGCCCGAAGATATCTTCGCCACCTGGTTCGGCGCCACCATCGGTGGCCTGTGGCTCACCTTGCTGGCCACCACCGTGATCGAGGTGTGCTCCGAGGGGTCTACCCCCATCGCCGCCGACCTGCTCAACAGGGCGGGGGCCCCGGGCAATGCCTTTACCTTTCTCATGGCGGGCGTGGCTACCGACTACACCGAGGTGATGTCCATCCGTGACACCACAAAGTCCTGGAAAATCGCCCTGTTCCTGCCCCTGGTGACAGTCCCGCAGATTGTGCTGATCGGGGCGGTGCTGAACCAGTTTTGACCGCCCATTGGGCGGGTCATTCAATTATGTGCGCAGAATTGGTAAGATGCGCGCCCCTTGACGGAACGGGTTAGCCCCAATGCTTGAGATCAACCCCCTGGTACAGACACTGAAGGACATCCAGGCGCGTACCGACGTGCTTAGGGGGTATCTTTGACTTCGATCTCAGCAAGGAACGCCTCGCCGAGGTAGAACTGGAGCTGGCTGAGCCCAGCGTCTGGGATGACCCCACCCGCGCCCAGGCGCTCGGGCGCGAGCGCTCTGCACTGGAGGCGGTGGTTCACACCATCGAGCAGCTGGACAGTGGCGCCGCCGACGCGGGCGACCTGCTGGAGCTGGCGGCTTCCGAGGATGACACGGACACCGTCGCCGAAGTCGAGAAGGAGATCGACGGCCTGGTCACCTTGCTGGAGCAGATGGAATTCCGCCGCATGTTCAGCGGCGAGATGGACAGCAACAACGCCTACCTCGATATCCAGTCCGGCTCCGGGGGTACCGAGGCGCAGGACTGGGCTGAAATCATGCTGCGCATGTACCTGCGCTGGGGCGAAGCCCACGATTTCAAAACCGAGCTGATCGAGGTGTCCGCCGGGGAGGTCGCCGGCATCAAGAGCGCGACCATCCATTTCGAGGGCGAATATGCCTTTGGCTGGTTGCGCACGGAAACCGGGGTTCACCGCCTGGTGCGCAAATCACCCTTTGACTCGGGCAATCGCCGCCACACCTCTTTCGCATCGGTGTTTGTGTCGCCGGAGATCGACGACAATATCGAGATCGATATCAACCCGGCTGACCTGCGCACGGATACCTATCGCGCCAGCGGCGCCGGTGGGCAGCACATCAACAAGACCGATTCCGCGGTGCGCATCACCCACAAGCCCAGCGGCATTGTGGTGCAGTGCCAGACCGAGCGCTCCCAGCACCAGAACCGTGACAACGCGATGAAGCTGCTGCGGGCCAAGCTCTACGAGACGGAAATGCAGCGCCGCAACCAGGAAAAGCAGGCGATGGAGGACAGCAAGGCGGATATTGGCTGGGGCAGCCAGATACGTTCCTATGTGCTGGACCAGTCGCGCATCAAGGACCTGCGCACCGGCGTGGAAACCAGCAACACCCAGGCCGTCCTGGATGGCGGTATCGACCAGTTTATCGAGGCCTCGCTCAAGAGCGGGCTTTAAGCGAGAAACAACATGACTGACCAGCAACAGGGATCCGGCAAGCGCCAGGACAAGGACCCCCAGGAAGAGAACAAGCTCATTGCGGAGCGTCGCGGCAAGCTCACCCAGCTGCGGGAAAAACGCAATGCCTTCCCCAATGACTTCCGCCGCACCGCGGTGGCTGCTCACCTGCAGCGCGAGTACGGCGATTCGTCGAAAGAAGAGCTGGAGCAGGCCGGCAAGGTCTACGCGGTCGCTGGCCGGCTGATTCGCAACCGGGGCGCGTTCCTGCTGATCCAGGATGGCAGTGACCAGATCCAGTTGTACGTCGATCGCAAGGGGCTGTCCGAGGAAGCGCTGGAGGAAATCAAGGGCTGGGACCTGGGTGATATCGTTGCCGCCAGCGGCCCTATCAATAAGTCCGGCAAGGGCGACCTGTATATCAATATGCGCGAGGCCCGACTGCTCACCAAGGCCCTGCGACCGCTGCCCGACAAGTACCACGGGCTGGCGGACCAGGAATTGCGCTACCGCCAGCGCTATGTCGATCTCATCGTCAATCCGGAATCCCGCGCGGTGTTTCGCACCCGCTCGAAAATTATCAGCTTCATTCGCGAATACATGAGCGACGCGGGTTTCATGGAAGTCGAAACCCCCATGATGCAGGTGATACCCGGGGGCGCCGCCGCCAAGCCGTTCGTTACGCACCACAACGCGCTGGACCAGGATATGTACCTGCGTATCGCGCCGGAGCTGTATCTCAAGCGGCTGGTGGTGGGCGGCTTCGAACGGGTCTTCGAGATCAATCGCAGCTTCCGCAACGAGGGTCTCTCCACGCGGCATAATCCCGAGTTCACGATGCTGGAGTACTACTGGGCCTACGCCGATTACCGGGAGGCCATGGACCTCACCGAGGACATGCTGCGCAAGCTGACCCAGCAGGTACTGGGCGACACGAACGTGCAGTACCAGGGCGCCAGTTATGATTTTTCCAGACCTTTCAGGCGGATATCCGTATTTGACTCGATCCTGGCCTACAACGACCAGATCAGCGCCGCTCAGCTGGCCGATGAAACCGCTGCCCGCGCCATCGCCTCGACGCTGGGAATCCCGCTGAAAGACAGCTGGGGCCTGGGCAAGGTGCAAATCGAAATTTTCGAGAAAACCGTGGAACACCTGCTGGACCAGCCTACCTTTATCACAGCCTATCCCACCGAGGTGTCACCCCTGGCGCGGCGCAGCGACAGCGATCCTTTCGTAACCGACCGCTTTGAATTCTTTGTCGGCGGGCGCGAGCTCGCCAATGGCTTTTCCGAGCTCAACGACGCCGAGGACCAGGCCCAGCGTTTCCTGGACCAGGTGGCCGAGAAGGACGCCGGGGACGAGGAGGCCATGCATTACGACCACGATTACATTCGCGCACTGGAGTACGGTATGCCGCCGACGGCGGGCGAGGGTATAGGCATCGATCGACTGGTCATGCTGCTCACGGACTCGCCATCCATTCGCGATGTCCTGCTGTTCCCGCATATGCGACCCGAGTAGCCCGGCCCGCTGCAGGTCCCCGGCGCTTCTCGACCGGGGATAAGTGGGCTAAACTGGTGCAACAGATGAGATACGAGATCAGCCTTTTGCCAGTTTCGCGCAACCTAGTTGTTGCTCCATTCGCCCTGGTCCTGTTGCTGCAGGCCTGCGCCGCAGCGCCCGAAGTGCCCCGGGAGCCCGCTGTTTCCCCTGCAACCGCAACCGGCACTACCGAGCCCAGGCTGCCCCTCGACGGTGATATGCCCGAGTTCGATCTCACGCTGCCGCAGCAAGGCCAGTGTGACTGTACGACCGCGCGGGGCGCTGACTACACGTTTTTCGAAAAAGGCTACCGCGCCCTGCTGGATGGGGAATACGAGGATGCCATGCAGCAGTTCGAGCGTTACCAGCGGCTGGAATCCTCACCCCGGGCCGACCTGGAGGCCGGCATTGCCATCGCCTACGTGCGCATGCTGCCACGCAGTTCCTATTACGACCCTGTTACCGCGCGCAACGCCTTCAGGGTACTTCGGGAACAGAATGCCAAGGAACTCAAGGTGCATGACTATACCCGCCTGATGCGGCAGGCCTTGATCAACCTGCTTGAATTGCAGGACAAGATAGACAAGCTCAAGGCGGGTAACGCGATGCTCGAGGAGGATCTCAAGAAACGGGAGGAAGCCCTCAAGCGACTGCGTGATCTGACTCTGAACCAGAAGGCAGCTGCACAGTAAAGGTCGAGCCTTTCCCCGGTGCACTCTTGACCCTGATAATCCCGCCCATCAACTCACAGTAGTCCCGGCAGATGGCCAGCCCGAGTCCTGTGCCGCCGTAATTGGCGCTGGTGGAAGCCTCGGCCTGCACAAAGGCTTCAAAAATCCTGCCCTGCTGCGTCCGGTTCATACCGATGCCTGTATCCTGCACCGAAAATTCCAGCCACCCCTCGCGCGCGGGCAGGGCGCGGGCGGTGATGGTGATGGTCCCCTCCTGGGTGAACTTGCAGGCATTGCTCAGCAGGTTGGTGAAAATCTGGCGGAATTTCACCGGGTCATTGTACAGCGGTGGCAACTCACTGAAATTGCTTGCGACCAGTTCATTGTTGTTATCGCGCAGCAAGGGCGCCAGTGATTCGCACACCTGCTCCAGTATCTGCCCTGGCAGGAATTCTTCGCAGTGCAGTGACATCTTGCCGGTTTCAATCTTGGACAGGTCGAGGATGTCGTTGATCAGCGACAGCAACTGGCGGCCCGAGAGGATGATTTTATCCAGGTCGCTCTGGAACTGCTCCCTGTCGATATCCTGCCCGTCGGCGAGCTCGTCGTGCAGCATTTCGCTGTAGCCGATGATGCCGTTGAGCGGTGTGCGCAGTTCGTGGCTGACGTTGGCCAGGAATATGCTCTTGGCGGCGTTTGCCTCGTCGGCGACATCCCTGGCGTTACTGACATCCTGCATGGCGTTGCGCAGTTTATCGGACATGTCGTTGAAGGCCGCCGCCAGGTCGCCGAGCTCGCCGCTGTCGGCGATATTGTCGATGCGGTAGTCCAGGTCACCGCTGCCAATACGCTGTGTCCCGGTCTTGAGCCGCTTCAGGGATTTGTTGGTGTAGCGCACGAGGAAAAAGCCGAGGGTTGCGGTGAGAAAAATAGAGGCGAAAAAACCGATTACGGTGATACGGTCGGTCAGGGCGATGGTGCGATCGATGATATTGGCGCGCTGCACCGCGATGAAGGCCTGGCGCTGCTCCAGCTCTTTCAGCCGCTGGCTGGTCTCGAGGTAGGGCAGCGGGTCGTCCATGTCGGCCTTGTACTGCGGGTCATTGTAATTGCGGTAGAACGCCAGCCAGCCCTCGAGCAGGACAATACTGCTCTGCCTCAGTTTCTGGTAGTGCATCTGGGTGACATCGTGGCTTAGCTCGCCCAGTTTCGCGATCTTGTCGTCAATATCCTCCAGCTCTCCCTGGGCCTGCTCCAGTTCCCCGCTCTCGAGTTGGTCCTCGGTGGTGTCGCGCAGTGTCGAAAGTACCAGTATCTGCTGGCGCTGGTCGTTCAGCAGTTGTTCCACCTCGGTGGATAATTGCGCCGCGTTCACCGAGTTACGGTAGGCAATCATGCTTTCGTTACGCGCGTAGCTGCCCCAGAAATGCGTGCCCACGTTTATCGCGAACAGGACCAGGATGGTTACCAGCGACAGCGTGAGGCGGCGGCGTAGACTCATGAAGCGGACAGGGTCTCTATTTTGCGCAGCAGTTCGGGAAAATCCACGGGCTTGGTGGCGTAGTCGTCACAACCTGCCTTGAGGGCTTTCAGGCGGTCCTCTTCCATGGCGTGGGCAGTGAGCGCAATGATCGGGATATGACTGATCCGATCGTCCTGGCGCGCCAGGCGGCAGGCAGTCCAGCCGTCGAGTACCGGCAGGCTCATGTCCATCAGCACCACTGCCGGCAGTTCGCTGGTCATGAGGTCAAGGGCCTCCTGCCCGTCGCAGGCAGTTAGCACCTTGAGTCCCGCACGGGTCAGGCGCCGGACCAGCATTTCCCGGTTGAGTTCGTTATCTTCCACCAGGAGGATCGGTTTTTCCTCGCTCACAGCGCGCACTCCCGCGGTGAGGTCCAGGGCTCCGGTAGCGCATTCATGTTGCGAAACCCAGGATCTGGTGCACCACGATGGATTCACCGATGCCCTTGACCTTGATTTTGCGGCTGTCGCCGCTGCGGAAATCGCCTGTCAGGCTTTCCAGCGTGCTGTGTGAGGCCAGGATTTCCCCGGCGGCCGTCTTGTCCTCGATGCGGGAGGTGACGTTCATCGGGTGCCCGACAAAGCCGTACTTGCTGCGTCGCTCGGAACCGATATTGCCGGCGATAACGTCGCCGGTATTCAGCGCGATACCGGTGTGTATCTCCGGCAGGCCCTCGGCCCGGTTGAGGGCGTTGATTTCATCCATGGCGGCCTGCATGGCCAGGGCGCAACGGACCGCGCGGTTGGCATCGTCATCCCGGTGCTGGGGCGCCCCGAATACGGCGAGGATGGCGTCACCGATAAATTCGTCGATGGTGCCCTGGTGCGCCATGATGATGTCGGTCATCGCCCCCAGATAGCGGTTGAGCAGGGTGACTACCTGTGCCGGTGCCAGGTGCTCACTCAGGGTGGTAAAGCCGCGGATGTCCGACATCAGGATGGTCACCCTGCGCAGGTCACCGCCCAGTTCCAGTCCCTCGGGTCGCTCGAGGATATCGGTCACGATTTCATCGGACAGGTAGCGACCAAAGGTGGCGCGAATAAACTTCTCGTTGCGTTCGAGCTGCTGCCGGTACTGCTCTTCCCGGTCGTGCCAGCGCTTGCGCTCGATCCCGGCCTTGATACGTGCCTGCAGCAGCACCGGGTTGAACGGTTTGAACAGGTAGTCGTCGGCGCCTGCTTCGATGCACTCGATGATACCGTCCATGTCCTGGCTGCCGGATATGACGATAACCGGTGTCGCCCGCCAGTCCGGGTGCTCCTTGATGCGCCGCAGCACCTCGTGGCCATCCATGTCGGGCATCATCAGGTCCAGCAATACGACGTCCACGTCGGCTTCGCCCAGCGTGGCGAGAGCCTCGGACCCGCTGGCGGCCGTCACCACGATGTGGCCGCTGCGGGACAGGTAGCGCGCAACCAGTTCCCGGTTTTCCTGCAGGTCGTCCACCGCCAGTATGAAGCCCGGCTCCGAGGTGATCACCCGCTGCGTTGTGCCGGCGACCGGCGGCGTGCTGTCTTCGTTGTTCGCCGCCTGCACGGCCTTGAGCAATCGGGTCAGCGCCTCACCGACCTCGGCAAACTGGCCGCCCAGGTCTTCATGCAGTAATTCCGCATAACCCCGGATGGCGGCGAGGACGTTCATCAGGTCGTGCCTGCTGGCGGCGGCTTCCGTGCTGGACAACATCTGTGTCAGCCGCTGGCCCCCCTCGAACAGGTGGTCGAAATCATCGGCGGTTTCCTGGCCCAGCTCGGTACCCAGTCCGGTGAACAGCTCGCGCAGCTCTGCCATGGAGCGCAGCAGCAGTTCGCTCCATAGCGCAGGGGCCGGGCTGGTGGAACGGGTGGTCACGGGGGCCTGTACCTCGTCGGGGAGATTTTTCGGGATCGCACTCACAGCGCAGTATAACGAGGCTCGCCGCCGTGGGGAAACCTTGTCGAAAAGAGCCTTTCCCCGATTATGATAAGCAATGACTGCAAATTTGATCCCATGGGTGCGTTTTTGCAAAACTTTGGGTTACTATTGCGCAAGCAGGGTAACGGGACGGATACGTAAATGTTACAGAAGGTAGAAATTTTCCAGGGTCTTTCGCCGGAAGAACTCGCTGCCCTTGAGAGCAGCAGTACCAGCCGCTCGTTCCCGAAAAACACCGTCGTCATCCACGAGAACGACCCGGCCGACTCGCTGTTTGTGATCGAGAGCGGCAAGGTGAAGGTCTACTGCAGCGACAAGAACGGCAAAGAGTTCATCATGAATACCCAGGGCGCCGGCGATTATTTTGGCGAGCTTGCCCTGCTGGATGATTCCGCCCGCTCCGCCTCCGTGCGCACGGTGGAGAAATCCACTTTCTGCATCATCTACAAGGAAGATTTCAACCGGGTGCTGGACGAGCACCCGGGTATCGGTCGCAAGCTTATCCGCAACCTGTCCCAGCGGGTGCGTAAACTGACCGCCGACGTCAAGAGCCTGGCCCTGCAGGACGTCTACGGCCGCGTGGCCAACGTGCTGATGGACCTGTCAGAGGAGCGCGGCGATGGCACGCTCTATATCCCCGAGAAGCTGACCCAGCAGGATATCGCCGACCGCGTCGGTGCCTCCCGCGAGATGGTGGCCCGTATCCTCAAGGACCTCACCATCGGCGAATACATCCGCTTCGAAGGCCGCCACATCATCATCAACACCCGGCTGCCCGCCAAGTACTGATTTTCCACCTCAAGGACTGTGCTGGTCCTTTCACGCCACAGCCGCTGCCTTTGATCGATGTATGCCGTGGTTCGTTTGCCCATGGGGGTGGCGCTGGTCCCTTTACGCGCCCGCCGCCGGGGTAAACCCCCGTTCGGTTGATACCCCACGCCCTCCCGGGGGTTTCCCCCGGAGACGACCGCTGCCTTTGATCGATGTATGCCGTGGTTCGTTTGCCCATGGGGGTGGTGCTGGTCCCTTTACGCGCCCGCCGCCGGGGTAAACCCCCGTTCGGTTGATACCCCACGCCCTCTCGGGGGTTTCCCCCAGCCACAGCCGCTGCCTTTGATCGATGCACGTCGTTGTTCGTTTGCCCATGGGGGTGGCGCTGGTCCCTTTACGCGCCCGCCGCCGGGGTAAACCCCCGTTCGGTTGAAACCCCACGCCCTCTCGGGGGTTTCCCCCAGCGACAGCCGCTGCCCCTGATCGAGGTGCGACGTTACCGGTCCCGTAAGGCCATATGGCTTTGCCGGCCGGTGGTAGCCCCCGTACTGGACGGACCCCCTGTGAGGGCGTGGGGTATCAACCGAGCAGGGGGTCCGTCCAGTGCGGGGGCGGTAAGCAAACAGCAACCATTAATCAGCAAAGAGCTAGTCAATCGAATCCACAGTGACGCCCAATTGCCCGTTGGCCAGCCTGGCAGACAACCTGTCACCCACAGCGACAGTGCCCGCATCACTGACCACCTTGCCATGACGGTCAGTGACAATGGCGTAACCCCGCTGCAATGTGCCCAGCGGGCTGAGGGAATCCAGCATTTGCGCAAGATGCGCCAGGCGTTCGCCCGCCACCTGGACTTTGCGCTGCGTGGCCGCTTCCAGTCGCCGCTGCAGGCGCTGTATATCCAGCTGCAACTGGCGTACCCGGGGCAGGGGGGAATGCGCCTGCAGTCGACTCTGCTGCAGGAGCAGTTCGTTGCGCCGCCGCCGCAGCAGGTTTTTCTGGGCGAGCACGAGGCGCTGCTCCAGGTCGTCCAGGCGCTGGGATTGTTCGCGCAGCTGGGCCCCGGGGTGCTTGAGGCGCCGTTGCAGGTGGCCCAGTTCGGTTCTTGCGTCGTTCAGTTTGCGCCGGATCAGCCTTACCAGGGCTGCCTCGCCCGCCTGGAGCCGCTGTAGCCACTCGCGCTGGTCGGGGCTGAGCAGCTCCGCCGCCGCCGACGGCGTGGCCGCCCTCTGGTCGGCCACCATATCGGCGATGCTGAAATCCACCTCGTGGCCCACCGCGGCGACGATGGGTATGGCGCTGGCCGCGATGGCCCGGGCCACGACCTCTTCGTTGAAGGCCCACAGGTCCTCCAGTGAGCCGCCGCCGCGACCGACGATCAGTGCATCCAGCTGCACCTTGCCCTCGCGCTGCCAGCGGTTTGCGCGCTCGATGGCCGCGGCAATTTCCCCGGCGGCTTCCGCGCCCTGCACGGCAACCGGGAACAGGGACACGGCAATACCCGGGCAGCGCCTGCGCAGCACGGTGAGGATGTCATGGATGGCTGCCCCGGTGGGGGAGGTGACCACTCCCAGCCGGGAAATACTCGCAGGCAGGGGTTTCTTGCGCTCGGGTGCGAACAACCCTTCTTCCTGCAGCCTGGCCTTGAGCTGCTCGAAAGCGGCCTGCAGTGCTCCCGCCCCGGCCTGCTCGAGATGCTCCACTATCAGTTGGAACTCGCCTCGGCCCTCGTACAGCGAGACGCGGACGCGAAGTCGGATATGGTCGCCATTGGCGGGTGTGAAACGCAGGCGCTGGTTGCGATTGCGGAACATGGCGCAGCGTACCTGGGCGCCGCTGTCCTTGAGGGAGAAGTACCAGTGCCCGGAGGAGGGGACGGTGAAGTTGCTTACCTCGCCCTCCACCCAGACAAAATCGAAATGGCTTTCCAGCAGCATTCTCGCCTGGCGGTTGAGCTGGCTGACGGTAAGGCTGGGGGGTGGCGCAAGCGTGTCGAAGGGGTTTGGCAAGATAGAATCCGCGGGAACTTTTGTTTACCTGGGCCGAGCCGGGGATTTATAATTGCACGTTTAACTCAATGCCGCCAGCCGGAGAAAGCCTCAATGCTGCGTATCGCCGAAGAAGCCCTCACTTTTGACGATGTCCTGCTTCTGCCCGGGTACTCGGAGGTGGTCGCCACCCAGGTGTCGCTCAGGACCCGGCTCACTCGCGGCATCGAATTGAACATCCCGCTGGTGTCCGCGGCCATGGACACCGTGACCGAGTTCCGCCTTGCGATTGCCATGGCCCAGGAAGGCGGCATCGGCATCATCCACAAGAGCATGACCATCGCCGAACAGGCCGAGCAGGTGCGCAAGGTCAAGAAGTTTGAAAGTGGCATGGTCAAGGATCCCATCACCATCCAGCAGTCCGCCACCATTGCCCAGCTGATCGAGCTGACCAGTGCCCACGGTATTTCCGGGGTGCCCGTACTCGATGGCAAGGACCTGGTGGGTATCGTCACCCGCCGCGACGTGCGTTTTGAGTCCAGCCCCGAAAAGCTGGTGTCGGCCATCATGACGCCCCGGGAGAAGCTGGTCACGGTGAAGGAGGGGGCGAGTTCCGCAGAAGTGCAGCGCCTGCTGCACCAGCATCGCATCGAGAAAATCCTCGTGGTCAACGACGATTTTGACCTGTGCGGCATGATCACGGTCAAGGACTTTGACAAGGCGGAGAGCTTTCCGCTGGCCTGCAAGGACTCCTACGGCCAGTTGCGGGTGGGTGCCTCGGTGGGGACCAGCCCGGACACCGATGACAGGGTAGAGGCCCTGGTGCGTGCCGGCGTGGATGTGCTGGTGGTGGATACTGCCCACGGCCACTCGCGCAATGTGATCGAGCGGGTCAAGATGATCAAGGCGGCTTATCCTGCGGTGCAGGTGATAGGCGGCAATATCGCCACGGGCGACGCCGCTATCGCCCTGGCGGAGGCCGGGGTGGATGGCGTGAAGGTGGGTATCGGCCCCGGCTCCATCTGTACCACGCGTATTGTCACGGGCACCGGGGTGCCGCAAATTACCGCCATCGCGAATGTCACCGCGGCGCTCAAGGGCACCGATATTCCGCTGGTTGCCGACGGCGGCATCCGCTTTTCGGGGGATATAGCCAAGGCGCTGGTGGCCGGCGCGCACGCCGTTATGATGGGCAGCATGTTTGCCGGCACCGAGGAGGCGCCCGGTGAGGTAGAGCTGTACCAGGGGCGGACCTACAAGGCCTACCGCGGTATGGGCTCGCTGGGAGCCATGTCCAGGAGCCAGGGTTCTTCCGACCGCTATTTCCAGGACGCCAGCAAGGGTGCGGAAAAACTGGTCCCCGAGGGTATCGAGGGTCGTGTGCCCTACAAGGGGCCGGTGTCGGCCATCGTGCACCAGCTGATGGGCGGTGTGCGTTCGGCCATGGGCTACACCGGCAGTGCCGATATAGAGGCCATGCGCACCCTGCCCGAGTTTGTGCGGGTCACGGCAGCGGGTATGTCGGAAAGTCATGTGCACGACGTGTCCATCACCAAGGAAGCGCCAAATTACCCGGTGCGTTGAGCCGGGTGTTGTCAGTCTGGTGTCAGTAAAAATATAGGGCCGGATTTATTCGGCCTGAAAACAAGCAATTCCAGGAACTCCCATGAGCGCAGATATCCACGCCCAGAAAATCCTTATTCTCGATTTTGGCTCGCAGTACACCCAGTTGATTGCGCGCCGCGTGCGGGAAGTGGGCGTGTACAGCGAGATTCGCGCTTTCGATATGACCGAGCAGGAGATCAGGGACTTTGACCCACGTGGGGTGATACTTTCCGGTGGGCCTGAATCCGTCGCCACGCAGTCATCCCCCAGGGCCCCGGCCTGCGTTTTTGAGCTCGGTGTGCCGGTGCTGGGCATCTGCTACGGCATGCAGACCATGGCGGAACAGTTTGGCGGCAAGGTGGCCTGCTCCAATGTCAGCGAATTCGGCTACGCCCAGATCAGGCTGGTGGCCCAGGGCGGCCTGCTGCACGATATCCGCGACCACTTTGATGACCAGGGCAATTCGCTGCTGGACGTGTGGATGAGCCACGGCGACAAGGTCGTGGAACTGCCGGAAGATTTCGAGCTTATTGCCAGCACCGACAGTTGTCCCATTGCCGGTATGGCCCATCGCACCGAACCTTTCTACGGCATCCAGTTTCACCCCGAGGTGACGCACACCCTGCAGGGCAAGCGCATCATCGAGCACTTTGCCCTGGAGTTGTGCGGCTGCCAGGTGCTGTGGACCGCTGCCAATATCGTCGAGGACGCGATCGATCGGGTGCGGGCCACCGTGGGCACAGACAAGGTGCTGCTGGGTCTTTCCGGTGGTGTCGACTCCTCGGTCGTGGCCGCCCTGTTGCACCGCGCCATTGGCGACCAGCTGACCTGTGTATTCGTCGACAACGGCCTGCTGCGTCTCAACGAGGGCGATCACGTGATGGAGATGTTCGCCCGCAATATGGGGGTGAAAGTTATTCGCAGCGACTGCGAGGCCCTGTTCCTGGGCAAACTGCAGGGCGTGGCCGAGCCGGAGCAGAAGCGCAAGATTATCGGCAATACGTTTATCGAGGTATTCGACACCGAGGCGGCGCACCTGCAGGACGTCAAGTGGCTGGCCCAGGGCACGATTTATCCCGACGTCATTGAATCCGCCGGGGCCAAGACCGGCAAGGCCCACGTGATCAAGTCACACCACAATGTGGGGGGGCTGCCCGACGATATGAGCTTCGAGCTGGTGGAGCCCCTGCGGGAGCTGTTCAAGGACGAGGTGCGCAAGATCGGCCTTGAGCTGGGACTACCCTACGACATGGTGTACCGCCACCCCTTCCCGGGCCCGGGCCTGGGAGTGCGTATCCTGGGCGAGGTGAAAAAGGAATACGCCGACCTGCTGCGGCTGGCGGATGCCATTTTTATCGAGGAGCTGCACCGGGACGGCTGGTACCAGAAAACCAGCCAGGCGTTCGCGGTGTTCCTGCCGGTAAAATCCGTCGGGGTGGTGGGGGACGCACGCCGCTACGAGTACGTCATCGCGCTGCGGGCGGTGGAAACCGTGGACTTTATGACCGCGCGCTGGGCGCACCTGCCCTACGAGCTGCTGGAGCGGGTATCCAACCGCATTATCAACGAGATCTCCGGCGTGTCGCGGGTCACCTACGACGTCAGCAGCAAGCCGCCAGCTACCATCGAGTGGGAGTAGGCAGGGCCTGGAGCTGAAAACTGGCTGCAGGCAACCAATGAGCTTCCCCCGGGCGCTGTTCCCACGCAGTGCGAAAGCGGGCAGGGCGTCCCCCGGTGAGTTTCGGTCAGCAAAGGATGATCATGTTACGCGGGCTTGAGGGAAAGCGCTTACTGGTACCCGTCGCCGTGATTTTATTGGTGGGTACTACCAGTGCGATGTACATTGCGGGGGGCTACCTGGATGCCCTGCCGCTGCTGATGAAGCCAACGGCGCAACTGGCCTTCATCCTGTTTGCCATTGCATTTGCCGCTTCCAGCCTGATGCGCCTGGTGCCAAATCAATACACGCGTTTCCTGATGCGCAACCGGCGTTACATCGGATTGAGCTTCGCGATGGTGCATTTCACCCACCTCGTCCTGGTGCTTTCCAGTATCACATGGGTCGCCGGGCAGGAGCGCGGCCTGGGTACGCTTGTGCCAGGCGCCATCGCTTATGCTTTTCTTGCCCTGATGACCGTCACCTCAAATAACGCAGCAGTCCGGCTGCTTGGGCCAAAACGCTGGAAATGGCTGCACAAGATTGGCAGTTACTATCTTTGGCTGGTTTTCCTGGTCACGACCCTGCCGCCCGATAGCCACAACGCCTGGAGTTTACTCCTTTGCCTTGCGGTGCTTGGACTGCGTATCGCTGCCTACCGAAGGGGCCGCACCGGCCGTAGCACGCAATAGTCAACACCGCTGTCCTGGCGGTAAGGGGCAGGCCACCGCAGTTTGGCGCGAAACTGACTGTTGTCAGCGCTTCCTTGATTCCCCCATGTTTTCTGCTATCGAGACCGGTAATGGGAGGTTTTCTGGATCTGGATCAAGTAATGCGTAAATCGCGGTCTGGTGCGTTTCAAGGCCATGGGTGGCCGGGAATATCAGGAGTATAATCCACTCGTGCCGGCTGTGAACTGAGTCAGTTGGGTCGGCACGAGTGCTGTGTCCGGATCGGTTGGTTTATTGGCTGGGTGAGACGGGGGTGGTCGTATGAAATGGCTCGTGAGCGCTATCGTTACCATTGCACTGGTACTGCCTGCCAGTCTCGCCAACGCGGTAACCTACACATTTACAACCGACCCCTATGCCGTGTTCGTGCCCGATGCGGGGACGGGTAATGCCTTCAGTCCCGGCATGTTCATAAGCGGCACTATCACAACCGCGGCGCCACTGCCGCCCAACCTGAATAACCAGGATATCGTCGGCCTGATCACGGCTTACTCGTTCAATGACGGCATCCGCACCTTCAACAACAGCAATTCAGGCATTCACTCGACCCTGGTCGATGGATTTAGCGTGAATACCGACAGCGCAGGTAATATCACCGACGCCTTCTTCCTGATAATGAGCACCGTACCTGAGAACGTGGTGAACGCCCCTGTGGACTACATAGCCTTTGGGGATGGTTACCACGCCTACAATGATATGAATTGCCTGTCCCTGTCAGCGCAGGTACCGCCACTGTGCAGTGGAATTGAATTTCTTCTCAACCAGTCCTCGCGGGTTGTCTCAAATGTCCTTAGGGTCACCCGTGAACAGCAGCCCGGCACCGGAACTGGCGCTGTTGCGGAAATTCCCACGCTGCCGCAGTTGGGTCTCCTCCTGCTTGTCGTCTGTATGGGGGCTGTCGGGCTGTTTCTGGCGGGGCGACGCAACAGTGACCCGCGCGTATAGTCGACTTTTCCATGGAGGAGTGGCAAGGCGCGGACAGCTTCGGCGGGCCGACCAGTTCGATGGGGTAGAGCAGTAACGGGACTAGCAATGGCGTGCCCATGGCATCATGATCCCGGAAATTGCCAGCGAACTTGTCTTCCGCCTTGCAATGGCCCAAGCTTTGGGGCCTGACCAGGCCGGAGTGTTCCAGTGAAGCCTTTCTTCCGTAAATTACACCGTTGGCTGGGGCTGCTGATGGCGCTGCAGATTATCGCCTGGATGGCCAGCGGACTGTATTTCAGCGTTTTCCCGATTGAGGTGATTCATGGCGATCACCTGACCCTGTCGCCTGCCGTGCCTGATCCGGAAGCCTTGCCGGGGGGCGTGACACCGGCCCAGGCCTGGGCTGCGGTCACGGCTGAACTGGAGGGACCGTTTGCTTTTCGCAAGCTTTCGCTGGTGCAGCGCTATGGCTCGACCTGGTACCAGCTGGCCGGATCTGCTCATGGCGTGGGATTTTCCCGGCTGGTCGATGGGGCCAGCGGCCTGATTGCGCCGCGACTGGATGAATCCGCTGTCCGCGACCTGGCGCAGTCGATTTTGATCGAACCTGCGCAGATAGTGTCGGCGGAACTCCTGGACGCGGTTCCCGCCGACAGTGAAATCCGTGGGCATCAGCTACCGGTCTGGCGAGTGAGTTTCGAAAAACCCGAGTCACTGAACCTCTACTTCGACCCCTGGACGGGAGAATTGCTGGCGCGTCGCACAGTCCGTTGGCGCCTATTCGATTTTTTGTGGATGTTGCATATCATGGACTTCGAAGCGCGTGACGATTTCAACACACCACTGCTTCAATCGGCCGCGGCGCTGGGACTGTTAGTGGCGCTCAGTGGTGTTATTTTCTGGGCCATGACCTCCCGGTTGTTGCGTCGCCGCCCGGACAATCAGCGCTGATTGGCAAGACCCTCGCGCTACGCATTTTAGCGGCAGTCGGTTCGCACACTGCCTGGCCGGCCATTTCCTTGTAGGCTAGCTCGCAGGTAATGTAGCAGCGGCTATGTCGCGTATCTGTGCCTTGATCTGCTGCCGGTCGTAATCCAGCAACGCCATGTTCGCTGGATCAGGTTCGTAGCTGATGGTTGCCCCGGGACCGGCAAACAGGATCACGTTGGGGAGCAAGGGGTGGTCGTCGTCGCCCACAAGGTAAGCCATGTCCGACTCGCCTTTTGCGGCGCGTTCAGCGTCGCCTGGGCCAGCGAGTGTGCGGTGATATGGTAGGTGCCGCGAGGCGATTTGCTCCCGGCGTTGTTCCGGCGCGGTGACCGGGGTTGCCGTCGGCAGTTTTCTGCGGATGGCGTCAAAAGGTACTTTCATCGCGCTGATACTTGGCCATTGTTGTTGCGGTGGGGTTTCGCTGTAGGCCCAGCGCGGCCAGAACCTATCCGGCCAAGATTATCGACATTAACAGTAGCGCGGGTCTTTACCGGTCAGCCGGTTTGGGCGGGTACACCTTCACGGCCATTTGCCACCAGGCGCTCCAGGTCCTTGGCGATATAGTAAAGCACCGGTACCAGTATCAGCGTTACAAAGGTGGCGAACATCACGCCGAAGGCCACCGATATCGCCATGGGCTTGACGAACTCAGACTGGATAGACGTTTCCATCTGTATGGGCAGCAAGCCGAGAAACGTCGTGACGGATGTCAGCATCACGGCGCGGAACCGGCTCGGTCCGGCCTCCAGCACCGCCGAACGCCAGTCGTGACCTTCATCGATGTAGTGATTGATAAAGTCGACCATGACCAGGCTGTCGTTCACGACGACCCCAACCAGGCCCACGATGCCGATCACCGACAGGATACTGATGTCTTTTCCCAGCACCAGGTGGCCGATAATCGCGCCGATGATGCCAAAGGGGATGACCGCCATGATCAGCAGGGGCTCTATGTAACTCTTCAGGGGGATGGCCAGGGCGCCGTATATCATCAACAGGATTATCACCAGGCCGTAACTCAGGGATGCGGAGGTCTTCTGCTCGTCCTCTGCCTGACCGGCGAACTTGTAGTGGAGTCCGGGGTATTTTTTCATAAGCGCGGGAAGCAGTTCGGCCCTGAGCAGGGTGGTTACCTCACCCGGTTCGAGCACCCGCTTATTGATATCTGCCTTTACGGTGACGACACGCTTGCGGTCGATACGGTTGATCACGCTCAGGCCCGCCTGCTCGCGCGCTTCGCCCACCACGGGAAAAGGCACCTTGCGACCATCGGGCAAGCGGATCCACAGCGACTGCAAGCTGTCGAGGCGGGAGCGGTCTTCCTGGGGCAGGCGGACATAAACCCGTACCTCGTCCCTGCCGCGCTGGACGCGCTGGACCTCTGCGCCGAAATACGCCTGTCGCACCTGCCGGGCCAGGTCCACGTCCCCTAGCCCCAGGGCCTCGCCCTCGGCCGTCACATGAATATCCAGTTCCTTGCCGCCTGCATTGAAGCTGTCACTGATATCCTGCAAACCACGCACTTGCGCCAGTGACCGCTTGAGGTCCCGAGCGGCCAGCCGCATTGTGTCGAGGTTCTGGCCAGTCAGCTCCACTTCCAATGCGGAGCCCGGAGGACCTGCAACCGCGTCGATGGAAAGCTCACGTACGCCCTCCAGCAGGCCCAGTTCCTCGCGCAACCACTGTGCGAGTACCACCGAACTTATTGTGCGTTGCTCGCTGGGTACCAGGTCAATATCCACACTCGCGCTGGTATCCGTTTCCGACACCACCATCAGTTGCCTGATGACATCCTCGGTCGTATCGGCAGCCTCCAGGTAACGTTCGTTCATCTTCCTGGCCGCCGATTCGATGCGCCGCGCGTAGTCGTGGGTTCTTTCCCAGGCGGTTCCCTGGGGCATTTCCAGGCTTACCATGATCTGGTCAGAGGGAACGTTCGGGAAGAAAACGAACCTGACGATTCCCGAGGGGACCAGCGCCATACAAATAATAAGAATCGCGATAAATACGGCAACCGTGGTGTACCGGTGGTGGAAGCAATACTGCAACAAGCGGCGATAGGGACCCTCGGCGAAGCCGGTCATGCCAGAGGAAAACCTGTTCTGGACCTTGTGCACTGCGCCTCGCCAGCCAGCCGAGGCTTGCCCGCGGATGCGGATATGGCGCAGGTGCGCGGGAAGGATCAGCTTGGTTTCCAGCAGTGAGAAGAATATACAGAGCATGACGACGGGGCCGATATGCGTCATTACCCGTGCAAATCCGTCGGAAAGGAACAGCGCCGGGCCAAAGGCGATAATGGTTGTCAGCGCACCGAAGACCGTGGCCGTGGCCACCCTGCGCACCCCCCGCACGATACTTTGTGTACCCGGGCCCTCCGCCTGCAGGTAGGCATAGGCGCTCTCGGCGGTAACGATGCCGTCATCAACCAGGATGCCCAGGACAAGGATGAAGGCGAATACCGACAGGACATTTATTGATATCGGCAGCCCGAGAAAATAGATGGTTGCGAGACTGGCCATGATGGCAAAGGGCACTCCGAGCATCACCCACAGCGCCAGGCCGAGATCGAGGAACAGCGCCAGCGCCAGCACAACCAGAATTGCGCCCTGGGCGGCATTGCGCAGCATTAACTCGATGCGACCCCGCAGGATATTACTCTCGTCGATCCAGCCGACAATGTGGACTCCCTCCGCCAGCCCGGCCTGCTTTTCGGCAATATAGTTGCGCAGCTCGTCGGTAATCTGCAGGACATCCTGGTTGCCAACCCTGTCGACTATCAGGGTTATGGCCCGCCTGCCATTCAGGGTACTCAATACGGGCTGGTCCTCGAAGCCATCGACTATCGTGGCAACATCGCCAAGCCTTATCGAGGTGCCGTCCTCGCGGGACAACAGCGTCAGCTCGGCAAAATCATGTCCCGTATACGCCTGGGAAACCGAGCGTAGTTTTATGGAGCCGTTTTCGGTGCGCACAACGCCGCCGGGCAGATCCCGTGAGCGACTCTTCACCGCGGTGACGACCTGGTCTATGTCCAGCCCGTAGCGGCGCAGGTCTGCGCTGGATAACTCTATCGATATCTCATAGTTACGTTCGCCGAGTACCCGTATCTCGCTGATGCCATCCAGGTCGAGGATTTCCTCGCGAATCTGGTCTGCCAGCTGCTTGAGTCCCACCTCGTCGAGCTTGCCGTAAACGCTCACGCGCATGGCATAGCCACGGCTGAGCACTTCTTCTACTATCGGCTCTTCTGCATCCAGTGGAAAAGCGGGGATGCTATCGACGCGCACCTTGGCCTGGTTAAGTGCTTTGCCGATATCGCTCCCGGGTTCCATCTCCACCGTGATTACGCCCGCACCTTCCATCGCGGTGCTGCGAATCTCCTTAATCCCGACTATATCCCGCAGCTCTTCCTCGATCTTGAGTACGATGCCCTGCTCCACTTCCTCCGGGGAACTCCCGGGATAGGGCACGGTGACGGTGAATGTGTCGGTGGGAAAACTCGGGAATACTTCCTTGCGAATACCGCCGATGGCGATATACCCGGCGATCAAAACAATCACCAGCAGCAGGTTCGCCGCGATGGGATTGGACGCCATCCAGCCAATGGGGCCGCCCTCATTGTGATACCGGGACTCAGCCATGGCTACGGGCGACCTTCATGCCTTCAAACATGACTTCCAGGCGGTTGACGACCACCTGGTCACCCGCCTTGAGCCCCGCGTCGATAACGGCGGTGTTACCCTCGCGATAAGCGATATTTACCTGTCGGCGCTGCAGGGCGTCAGCAACTACCACGAACACCGAATTATCCGCCTGCAGGGCGGAGGCCGGCAGGCGGACAGCGCCGCTTATCGGCTTGCCGGGTATCGCTGCCTGCACAAACAGCCCAAGCGGGAGCACATGCTGATGCTGGCCGGCATCGTAGGGCGAGGTCACCTCGACGACAACAGGAACAACCCGGGTCCGCTGGTCCACACGCGACTCGATACGCAGTAAGCTTGCCTGCCAGTGACGCTGTTCAGCACCGATTCTGGCGGACAGGGTCACGCTGGCGCTTGCCAGGGGATCCAGGAAACCCACCTCGGAAGCCGGTACCTGCAGGCTTATTTCCGCGGTATCGGTACTGAGAAATCGCGCGACGGTTCTGCCGGTGGCAATAAACTGGCCATACTCCACCAGCTGCTCGTCGATGACCCCATTGAAAGGCGCCCGGATCTCAGTGTATGCCAGATCCTGCTCCGCCTTGGTCACCCGTTGCCTGGCGGCTTCGATAACGAGTTCGCCCTCGACAATCAGGGCCCTGCGCTTGAGCGCCCTGGCATCCGCCAGCTGCAGCTCGGCATTCGCCAGCGCCGCCCTGGCCTGTGCCAGTTCCAGCCGATAGCTGAGCGGGTCGATCCGCAGCAGTACCTGGCCCGCGGCAACCGTGTGCCCCGGTTCGAATTCGGGCGCTGCCCAGACAACCCGGCCGGTCACCTCCGTCGCCAGCTCCAGTTGGTACCGGGCATTGACGTTGCCATAGGCGACGATAGAGGGTGTGACATCGCCAAGTTCCACCGCTGTGGTCTGCACGCTGGGCAGGGGCAACTGGGCAGCCGCCCCCTCGAGCGTATGGCGCGAGCTCACCATGATCCGGGCAATGACCACCGCGAAGACCAGTACCCCCAGGGGTACAAGCAGTTTTTTCAAGCGTTCGGGCATTGTGCGGGTCTCAGTCAGGCGGTAGCGGGAACGGATTTCCCCGTCGCGATCCGGGGCTAGTTTATATCACAAACCCGCAGGCAATAATTACTGCCGGGCCAATACCGTCTCCTGTTCTACCCGGTGACCCTGCCGCTGGCGGATAGGGAGTACGCCCGGTATCATCAGTTTGCCCTGCGGCAAACACGTCCGTGAACACTGCGACAGCCGGTGGCGTCAGGTGCGGCATCGAGCTTGAGGCGTGTGCGATGTCCACGATCTGCCAGTGGGATACGGTGTCATTAAAGTGGGGTTGTGCACCGCAGGGTAACGCGATGTATTTTTGCACGATTTTTTTTCAGCACTTGATGCGGCAACGGGTAACACGGTGGAAATAATCCTTTGAGCGAAGCGGAGCACGAGCGCTGGATGCAGGCGGCGCTGGAACTGGCGGATCAGGCCGCCGCGCTGGACGAGGTTCCGGTCGGCGCCCTGGTGGTTCGCGATGGTGAGCTGCTGGGTGAGGGCTGGAACCAGGTTATCGCTGCCAACGACCCCACGGCGCACGCCGAAATCGTCGCCCTGCGCGCAGCCGCGCGGCAGGTGGGAAATTACCGTCTTCCGGGCGCCACGCTGTATGTCACCCTGGAGCCCTGTGCCATGTGCGCGGGCGCTCTGGTGCACGCCCGTATTGCGGAACTGGTGTTCGCCGCTGCCGAGCCCAAGGCGGGAGTCGCCTGCAGCCGCTGCCGGATGTTTGACGAGCCCTGGTTCAACCACAGGGTGAATTGGCGAGGGGGCGTAATGGCCGACGCCAGCGCCGCGCGCCTGCAGTCCTTTTTCAAGGCCCGCCGGTAGGGGCGGGGGCCGCGCGGCCCGGTTGCCTTGGGTCTTCATTGCGACAGCGCCTTCCATTGAGCCAGATCAAAGCCGACGCCGGCTGCCTGTTCTAATATACCCAAAGGATCTAAAGATATATCCGGAGGAAATATGAACTACAAACGGTTATTTTGGGCAGTCGCATTACTGGGCGCCTCATCGTTCGCAGCGGCCCAGGGACAGGGTCTGGACCAGGGCCTGCAGGATCAATTGACGGCGCAGGAGAGGCTCGAGTACCAGGACCGCATGAAGCAGGCCACCGGCGATCAGCAGCGCAAGGAAATTACCGAGCAGTACCGCAAGACGGTGCAGGATCGGGCGCAGTCCGAAGGCGCGGCAAAGCAGGCCGGGCAGCAGCCAGGCAAGGCCGGCGGTTCCGGCAAGGCCGGGCCCCAGGGTATGTCGGCTCCGGCGGGCAGCAAGAACAAGCCCCAGAAATCCGGGCACTAACCGCGGTCCCCGGGAAAGTCCCGGGGCGATTTTCACGGTAAGTGGATACGCCTGAAGCGGGGGAGGGCCGCGCGGTTACCGCTGGTGCGATAGTGCCTCGGCCGGCCCTAGAGCACTGACAGCTTACTTCCGCGTAAGACCTGTGGGAGGTATTCCTCTATTTTCAACGGCGGCAGCGGTTTGTTGTCCGAGATATCCTGCCAGTTCAGGATATTGTGGTAGTGGCGGATGTTCTGCACGTAGTTCGCGGCCTCCGCGCCCCTGGCATAGCCGTAGCGTGTTTTCTTGTAGTGGGAACTCTTTTGCAGCAGCGGTAAGCGCGCCATCACGTCCTGCCACAGGTCGGGGTCGCCACCCTGGCGCTGGGTAAGTACCCGGGCATCTTCAAGGTGGCCCAGGCCAATGTTATAGGCCGCCAGCGCGAACCAGGTGCGATCGGGTTCGCGAATGCTCTTGGGAAGCCTTCGTCTCAGGATTTTCAGGTAGCGAGAACCCCCGCGCAGGCTCTGCAGGGGGTCGAGCCGATTGCTGACACCGATCTCCTTTGCCGTTGCCGTGGTGAGCATCATCAGGCCGCGCACACCGGTGGGCGAGGTGGCCCTGGGGTCCCAGTGGGATTCCTGGTAGGCGATCGCTGCCAGCAGCTGCCAGTCGAGCTGGTATTCCTCGGCCACCTGCTGGATGAGTTTTTTGTAGGGTGGCAGAGTGGTGCGCATATTGTTGGTAAACGTGTGGGAACTCATGCGTGAAAAACCCTCGGTATGCCCGAAGTATTGCTCCCGCAGGCGATCCAGGGTGCCGTCCTGCCGCAGGCGCCCGAAGAACTGTTCGATGTAGGCCTGTAGCCGCGCGTTATCCGCGCCGGGTGCCAGGTACCACACCATGTCCTGTTCCGTATCGGCAAGCAGGTCAAAAGCGACCTTCAGCCGGGGGTAGAGGCTGCGTTGCACCTCGAATTCATTGGAATCGATAACGGCGAATTCAGCCTCTCCGGTGTCCAGCATTTCCAGCAGGTCCATGGTGTCGGCGCCGGGCACTTCCTCCCATTGCAGGTCAGGCGACCCGGATTGTTGCAGCCTGCGCAGTTCCTCGACGTGGCTTGAGTCCGCCAGCACAACCGTGCGCCGGCCGGCAATCATCTCGATGCCCGTCGGGCGTGTTTTGCCGGCCACGTACACCACCTGGGGCTTGAGCTTGTAGTAGGAACTGGAGTGGGGAAAGTGTTCCTGGCGCTGCTCGGTCAGCGTGAGTCCCGCGGCGGCCAGGTCGGCCTCGTCCCGGTTCAGCGTTTCGAACAGCTCGTCCAGGGTGAAGGCGATCTGGATTTTCAGGTCCACCCCGAGCTCCCGCGCCAGCAGCCCTGCCAGTGCGTACTCGAAACCGTTGGCACCGTCCCGGTCTATGTAGTACGTGGTGGGGCTGTTGCGGGTAACGACCTGCAATTCGCCCCGGGACTGGATGCGCTGCAGCGCATCACCGCCCCCGTTACAGGCGCTGAGCAGATAGAGCAGGGCCAGCGTGAGCCCGAGGGCGACTGTCATTGTGCGTGGGTGCATGTCGGTTATTCTAGCCCCGTGTGGCCGATATCCCACAGACATAAATGCCTGAAAATTGATGTTTCGACCATGCTTGCGACTGTTGGCCCGGGCGCACACGCGGGATTGCGTCAGGCATTTGTTTTGCCTGACGGCTTAACTCCCGCGTCGCAAAACAGTACAATGTCGCCTCCAAAATTTCCCTCCCCCTGGAGCCCTCACCAGCATGTTGACCTTGCGCGGCGCCCCTGTTTTGTCCGATTTCCGCCAGGACAAGCTGGTGCAGAAACTTGCCCTGATTCACCCCGGGATCGAGCTTCTCCATACCGAGTACGTCCATTTCGCCGAACTAGGCGAGCCGCTGGATGCACGGCGCCAGGAGGTGCTGGCCAGCCTGCTGGAATACGGCCCGGGCTTTACCGGGGTCGATCCGCAGGCGTTTGAAAACACCACCCTGCGCCTGGTCGTGCCGCGTCCGGGAACGATTTCGCCCTGGTCCAGCAAGGCCACGGATATCGCCCACAATTGCGGCCTGGCCGAGGTGCGTCGGCTGGAGCGTGGGGTCGCCTGGTATTTTACGATGCCGGCGGACCTGGACGCGGCCGGCCGCCAGGCCGTGGATGAACTGGTACACGATCGCATGACCGAGACAGTGCTCGACAGCCTCGAGGGGCCCGAGCAGTTGTTCCAGCATGCCTCGCCGGCCCCCCTGGCCACGGTTGACGTGCTCGCCGGTGGCAAGGAGGCGCTGCTGGTAGCCGACCGGGCCCTGGGCCTGGCCCTTGCCGAGGATGAAGTCGATTACCTGGTGGACAGTTTTACCCGGCTGGGGCGCAACCCGACGGACGTGGAGCTGATGATGTTCGCCCAGGCCAATTCCGAGCACTGCCGGCACAAGATATTCAACGCCAGCTGGAGCATCGACGGTGAACAGCAGTCGCACTCCCTGTTCGGGATGATCCGCAACACCAACGAATGCGGTGGCCAGAACGTGCTGTCGGCCTATTCCGACAACGCAGCGGTGGTGGCAGGGCACTATGCGGGGCGTTTCTATCCCGACCCCGACAGCTGCGAGTACCGGTTTTCGGCGGAGAATATTCACCTGTTGATGAAAGTCGAAACACACAACCACCCGACCGCCATCGCACCGTTCCCCGGCGCGGGCACCGGCGCGGGTGGTGAGATTCGCGACGAGGGCGCAGTGGGGCGCGGATCCAAGCCGAAAGTCGGGCTTACGGGGTTCTCGGTATCCAATCTGCAGATTCCAGGGTACCTGCAGCCCTGGGAACAGGCCTATGGCAAACCTGGCCGGATCGTCTCTGCGCTGGATATCATGCTGGAGGGGCCCATCGGCGGTGCGGCCTTCAACAATGAATTTGGCAGGCCGAATATTTGCGGCTATTTCCGCAGCTTTGAAATGGCTGTGCCGGGCGTCTCGGGCACCGAGGTGCGCGGCTATCACAAACCCATCATGATCGCCGGCGGCTACGGCAATATCCGCCAGGAGCATGTCGAGAAGGGCGATTACCAGCCCGGTGCCAGCCTGATCGTGCTGGGTGGGCCGGCCATGCTGATTGGGCTGGGCGGCGGCGCGGCCTCCTCCATGGCCAGTGGGCAGAGCCACGAGGACCTGGACTTTGCCTCGGTACAGCGCCAGAACCCGGAAATCGAGCGCCGCTGCCAGGAGGTTATCGATCGCTGCTGGCAGCTGGGACAGGACAACCCCATCGCCTTTATCCACGATGTGGGCGCCGGTGGCCTGTCCAACGCGCTGCCCGAGTTGGTAAAGGATGGCGGTCGCGGCGGCCGCTTCGAGCTGCGCAAGGTACCCAATGACGAGCCGGGCATGTCACCGGTGGAAATCTGGTGTAACGAATCCCAGGAGCGCTATGTCCTGGCGGTAGAACCCCGGGACCTGGCGCGCTTCGAGGCGATCTGCCAGCGGGAGCGCTGTCCTTTTGCAGTGGTGGGCGAGGCGACGAGTGAGTTACACCTGCAGCTCAACGACAGCGAGTTCGGTAATGCCCCCGTGGACCTGCCCATGTCTATCCTGTTCGGCAAGCCGCCGCGCATGCAGCGGGATATCCGGCGGCGCCGGATAGCGCACGCGCCCCTGGCTCTTGCAGTGACTGTCGGTGAGGCCCTCGAGCGGGTATTGCAGGTGCCGGCTGTCGCCAGCAAGAATTTCCTTATCACCATCGGAGACCGCACGGTAACCGGCATGGTGGCGCGGGACCAGATGGTCGGACCCTGGCAGGTGCCCGTGGCGGATTGCGCGGTAACAACCGTCTCCTACGACGCCTTCGCTGGCGAAGCCATGGCGATGGGTGAACGCACGCCGCTGGCGCTGGTCGATGGCGCCGCCTCGGGGCGTATGGCAGTGGCGGAAGCCATTACCAATATCGCCGCGACTGCTATCGCGGATATCAGCGATATCAAGCTCTCAGCCAACTGGATGTGTGCCGCGGGCTACGGTGCCGAGGACGAGGCGCTTTACGATACGGTGCGGGCCGTGGGCATGGAATTCTGTCCCGCGCTTGGCATCACCATCCCCGTGGGCAAGGACTCCATGTCGATGCGCACGACCTGGCGTGATGGTGATGCGGACAAGGCCGTGACCGCCCCCATGTCGTTGATCGTGTCGGCGTTTGCGCCGGTGATCGATGCCCGGCTGTCGCTCACACCGCAATTGTGCACCGGGAGCGATGACGTGCTGGTCCTGCTCGACCTGGGTCGCGGCGCCAATCGCCTGGGCGGTTCCTGCCTGGCCCAGGCCTTTGGCCAGCTGGGTGATACCGTGCCGGACATGGGCAGTGCTGCCGACCTCAAGGCGTTTTTCCAACTGGTGCAGGAGTTTCTCCAGGCACGGAGATTGCTGGCCTACCACGACCGCTCCGATGGCGGCTTGCTGGTTACCCTGCTGGAAATGGCTTTTGCCGGCCACTGCGGCCTGGCGGTCGACCTCGGCGATGTGCCGGGCGAGGCGCTTGCCAAGTTGTTCTGCGAGGAGGCCGGGGCCGTACTGCAACTGCCTCGCGGGGATCTCCCGGCATTGCGGGCGCGCGCCGGTGAGCTGGGGCTGGGGGACTGCCTGTATGCTATCGGCCAGGCCATTGCCGGTGACGAGATAACAGTGACCAGCGGCGACGTGGCCCTGGTCGGCGATTCCCGCCAGCGCCTGCAACAGCTGTGGGCCCGCACCAGTTATGAGATCCAGGCCCTGCGGGACCACCCGGACTGCGCCCGCGAGGAATACGAGCGGATCACGGCGGCAGACCCGGGGCTGTCGGCCAAGCTGGCTTTTGACCCTGCCCAGGACATCAGCGCGCCCTATATCGCTACCGGCGTGCGCCCCGCGGTGGCTATCCTGCGGGAGCAGGGTGTGAACGGGCAGGTGGAGATGGCGGCTGCCTTTCACCGGGCGGGCTTTGCCGCCTTCGACGTTCACATGAGCGATCTTCACGCCGGGCGTCGTGACCTCAAGGATTTCAAGGGGCTGGTAGCCTGCGGTGGTTTTTCCTATGGCGACGTGCTCGGGGCCGGGGAGGGATGGGCCAAGAGCATCCTTTTCAATGAGCGCCTGCGTGAGCAGTTCAGCGCATTCTTCGCCCGTGATGACAGTTTCACCCTCGGTGTGTGCAACGGCTGCCAGATGGTATCGACCCTGAAGGACCTGATTCCCGGCGCCGGCCATTGGCCGCGCTTTGTGCGCAATCGCTCGGAGCAGTTCGAAGCGCGACTGGCACTGGCCCGGGTCGAGCCCGGCCCTTCCATCCTGCTGGCGGGAATGGCGGGGTCGCACCTGCCCATCGCGGTGGCCCACGGTGAGGGCAGGGCCGAGTTCAAGGACGCCGCCGCCCAGGCCGCCTGCGAGGCGAGCGGCACCGTGGCCATGCGCTTCCTGGAAAATGACCTGTCGGTCGCCAGTCGCTACCCCGCCAACCCGAACGGTTCGCCGGCGGGTATCACCGGGCTGTCCAGCCTCGATGGGCGCGCAACCATCATGATGCCGCATCCCGAGCGCGTGTACCGCTCGGTGCAGTACTCCTGGGCCCCGGATGAGTGGGGCGAGGATGGCGGATGGATGCGCCTGTTCCGCAATGCCCGGCAGTGGCTGGGCTGATGTCACCCTGCCCGCCGGTCGAGCGAGCCTTGTAGCGCCGGGCCGTTTCTTTATAATGACGCACTTTTTAACGGCGATGCAGCCGCACCCCTTACCAGAGCTCCGATATGCTGAATAAGTACCCGTTGTGGAAATACCTGCTCGTCCTGTTTTTTGTCGCTTTGGGCCTGTTTTACGCCGCGCCCAACCTCTACGCGCCGGATCCTGCACTGCAGATCACCGGCGAGAGCAGCGCCCAGCTTATTGACGATGAGATTCTGGGGCGCGCGCTTGCGGCCCTGGATGAAGCCGGCATCGAACATTTCGACCCGGCAGTTGACGCCAATGGCCGCAATGCCCTTATTCGCCTGCGGGAAAAGGATCAGCAGCTCCCGGCACAGGCCCGGGTGTCCCGCGTCCTGGGGGACGGCTTTATCGTGGCCCTTAACCTCGCGCCCACCACGCCGGCCTGGCTCAGCGATTATGGCGCCGCGCCGATGAAGCTCGGCCTGGACCTCAGTGGCGGGGTCCATTTTATGCTGGAAGTCGATGTCGCGGCGGCTATAGAACGGCGTATGGAGTACTACACCAACGCGATGAAGCGAACCCTGCGAGAAGAGCGTATCCGTGGCTACGTCGCGCTGAATGACCGGGGCCAGGTGGAGGCGAAGTTCAAAACCGAGGCACAGCGGGACCAGGCTCGCGATGCCATCGCGGACGCCGAGCCCCAGCTGTCGCTGGAGCGCGAGGACGCGGGTGACAGCTGGAATCTGGTGGCTACCCTGCCGGAGCAGGTGCGCAAGGAGATCGGCGAATACGCGGTCGCCCAGAACCTGACGACACTGCGCAACCGGGTGAACGAACTGGGCGTGTCAGAGCCACTTGTCCAGCGCCAGGGCCAGAATCGCATCGTGGTCGAGTTGCCGGGTATCCAGGATACGGCGGAAGCCAAGCGGATCCTGGGCAAGGTCGCCAACCTGGAATTCCGCCTCGTGGCCAACATGGACGCCCCGGCATCTGACAAGCAGCGCTTCGAATACCGCAGCCCTGACCGCGCCGGCGCCTTCGAGTGGCTCGAGCGGGACGTGATCATCACCGGCGAGCGGGTCTCCAATGCCCAGGCCAGCTTTGACCAGAACGGCCAGCCCAATGTCCAGATCAGCCTGGACAGCGAGGGGGGCAGCCTGATGTCCCGGGCAACCCGCAACAACATCAAGCGGCGCATGGGCGTGTTGTTTATCGAGCGCAAATACCGCACCCGCTACGAGACACAGCCAGACGGCAGTGAAATCGCCGTCAAGGTGCCCTACGACGAGAAGAAACTGCTGACGGCGCCGGTCATCCAGTCGGCCCTGGGCGCGCAGTTCCAGATCACCGGCCTGGACAACCCGCTGGAATCCTCCGAACTGGCGCTGATGCTGCGCGCGGGCGCGCTGGCCGCGCCCATCTCTTTTGTGGAGGAGCGCACGGTCGGTCCCTCACTGGGGGCGGAAAATATTCGTATGGGTGTCAAGTCGGTTCAGTACGGCCTGGGCATGGTTGTCCTGTTCATGATTATTGTCTACCGGCTGTTTGGTGTCACCGCGGTCGTCGCCCTGAGCGTCAATATCGTATTGCTGGTGGCTTGTATGTCCCTGATCGGAGCCACCCTGACGCTGCCGGGTATCGCCGGTATCGTACTGACTGTGGGTATGGCGGTGGATGCCAACGTGCTGATATTTGGTCGAATACGGGAGGAGGTCAATAACGGCATGGCGCCACAGATGGCCATCCACGCCGGTTACGAGCGGGCGGTAGCGACGATTCTTGACGCCAACCTCACCACCCTGATTGTCGCCATGATCCTCTACGCGGTGGGCACCGGGCCTATCAAGGGCTTTGCCGTTACCCTGTCGATAGGCATCATCACTTCCATGTTCACCGCGATCATGGGCACCCGTTCGATCATCAACCTGGTTTACGGCGGCCGGCGGGTCAAGAAACTGTCCATTGGAGGGATCAAGTCATGAAAGTGATCAACTTTATGGGTCTGCGCAAGATCGCGGCCGTATTCTCGATCGCCCTGGTGCTTGCCTCCATCGGCTCCCTGGCCGTCCAACAGCTCAACTGGGGCCTCGATTTTACCGGCGGCACATTGCTGGAAGTCCATTACAGTGAAACCGCGGACCTTACCGGTATCCGCGATACCCTGGCAACCGGGGGCTACAAGGGCGCCACGGTGGTGAGCTTTGGTACCGACCGGGATGTATTGATTCGTCTTCCGCACGGCTATTCGGACAAGGAAGGAGCCGAGTTGCTGCAAAAATTGCAGACTGCCTTTATCGGCACCGTGGAGTTGCGCCGTATTGAGTTCGTCGGACCACAGGTGGGGGACGAGTTACGCGAACAGGGCGGCCTGGCCATGCTGCTGGCCCTGGCACTGGTGATGCTCTATATCGCTTTTCGCTTCCAGCTCAAGTTCGCGATCGGTGCGGTAATTGCGTTGATTCACGACGTATTCATAACCCTTGGCTTTTTCTCCATCACCCGGATGGAATTTGACCTGACGGTGCTCGCAGCCCTGCTGGCCGTTATCGGGTACTCGCTTAATGACACCATCGTGGTGTTTGACCGCATCCGGGAAAACTTCCGCAAGATCCGTCGTACGCCGCCGCTGGAGCTGGTGAATATCTCCCTCACCGAAACCCTGGACCGCACCCTGTTTACCTCGTTGACCACATTGCTGGTACTGGTCTGCCTGGCGATATTCGGCGGTGAAATGATCAACGGCTTTGCGCTTGCCCTGATCGTGGGCATCACCATAGGGACCTATTCATCCATCTACGTGGCATCCAATGTCCTGCTGCTGCTCAACATCAGCAAGGATGACCTGATGATACCGGTCAAAGAGGGGCAGGAGCAGGAAAACCTGGCCCCCTAGCGCCTGTTGAACACCGCGATGGATAGCGCCAGGCCTGCAGCCCTGCACATTCCGGGTTTGTCACAGGATTTGCGCCTGCGGGTGCACGACAAGCCCGACCGCTATATATCGCGCCGTATCCGGGAGGAGGGGATATGGGAACCCTACGAGACAGCACTGCTGCTGGCGATCCTGCCGCCCGACGGCGTTTTCGTGGATGTGGGGGCGAATATTGGCTATTACACGGTGATCGCGGCGCACGTGGTCGGCGCCGGGGGTGTCGTGCTGGCCTTTGAACCCGACCAGGCCAACTTCGAGCTGTTGCGCGAAAACCTGGAACTGAACGCCTGCGGATCCGTCGTAACTGCTGTAGAGGCTGGACTGGCGGAACGCACAGGGGCCGGCGACCTGTACCTCAGTGAAGACAACGCCGGCGATCACCAGATTTTTGCCGCGCAGGCGGGGCGCCGTAAAATAGCCATAAAATTGCTCAACGGTGCCGATTTCCTGCGGTCGCGGGTGCGGCGTATGGACCTGATCAAGGTGGACGTGCAGGGTGCGGAATATGCCGTGATGGCAGGGCTGCTGCCCCTGCTGCTGGAACTGCCCGGCAACAAGCCGCGTATTATTCTCGAGCTCACGCCACTCTCCCTGCAACAGTCCGGCAGCAGTGGCCGTGAACTGATCCAGCTGCTGGCAACCCTGGCGCAGCCTTTCTGGATTATCGATCATATCGAGCACCGACTGGTGGCCATCACCGCGGACGAACTCGCGCGCTGGTGCGATGACGTGGAGGCGGTCGCCGGTGATATGGGCTTTATGAATATTCTTGTGGGGCCAGCGGTGGCCGCGGCCTGATGATTGCCTGCCTGCGCCCGCCGGGTGTCCCGCGACCTTTGCCTCGGCTGCTGGCCTATGGGATAGTGGGCGCCGCTGCGGGGCAGCTTTTTTTACGTTTCACCACGGTACTTGCTTTTGACGACTGAGATCCTGCAATTTTTACAGCGGCGCAACTCCAGCCCGAGGTTGGTCGCACCAGCTCCCTCGGCCCCGGAAATGGAGCAGATATTTCGCGCTGCCCTGCGTGCCCCGGACCACGCCTGGTTGCGACCCTGGCGGTTCATCACAATCGCCGGGGAGAGGCGGGTGGATTTCGGCCTCGTGCTGGAGCGCTGCCTGCGCCAGCGCAAGCCGGAGGCGGATGAGGCAGCGCTGGCAAAGGCGCGTAACGCGCCGCTGCGAGCGCCGCTGCTGGTCGCGGTGGTTGCCCACCTGTCGGACCATCCAAAGGTGCCGCATTATGAACAACGCCTGTCCGCGGGCTGCGCTGCCCAGGCCATGTTGCTGGCCGCCGAATCCTGCGGCTACGCGGGGATCTGGCGCACCGGGGAAGCGGCCTTTGATCGCACCGTGCTGGCGGCGCTGGGCCTGGAGGCGAACGAAGAACTTGTCGCCTTCCTCTACCTGGGTACCCGCGAGGGCGCCGCCAAGAACGTGCCGCCACTGGATACGGCCGATTTCGTGTCCAACTGGTAATATCCACGACGCTTTTTACCGCGAGAGAATCCATGAAAGTACCGAATTTCGAAACCCTCGAGCTGGCATTCGACGACCAGGTCGCCACCGTGAGCCTGAACCGTCCCGATAAGGCAAATTCCATGAGCGCCACCCTGTGGAGCGAATTACAGGCGTGCTTCGAGTGGCTGGACGAGGAACCCAGGGTGCGGGTCGTGATTCTGGCAGGTAACGGCAATCACTTTTGTGCCGGACTGGACCTTGCGATGTTCGGCGGCCTGCACGGCGCCTCTTCCGAGCCATCGCGCCGGGCAGAGCACCTGCGTCGCACTATCCTGCGGCTGCAGGGCAACCTGAGTGCGCTGGAGAAATGCCGCAAGCCGGTGCTGGCCGCTATTCATAAAACCTGCATTGGTGGCGGTGTCGACCTGGTGTGCTGCGCCGATATGCGTTACGCCACTGAAGATGCCTATTTTTCCATTCGCGAGATCGACCTTGGCATGACCGCCGATGTGGGTACACTGCAGCGCCTGCCGAAGCTGATTCCCGATGGTGTGGCGCGGGAGCTGGCTTACACCGGCCGTAATATGGATGCCGAGGAGGCCCGGGAGCTGGGCTTCGTCAACCGCGTTTACGAGGACAGGGAAACCCTGATGCGCGAAGTGATGGCGATCGCCCAGGGAATCGCCACGAAATCACCGCTGGCGGTGCGCGGCACGAAAGAGATGCTGCTTTACGCCCGGGATCACTCCGTACCGGAAAGCCTGAATTATATGGCCACGTGGAATTCGGGCATGCTGAGCGAGGCCGATCTGCAGGCCGGCCTGGCGGCGCAGCTGGAAAAGCGCCAGGCCAGTTTTGAGGACTAGTTGCAAAGGCCGGCTTCGAACACCGGAATCATTCCCTGCTGAAGACCAAGAGATAACGCGATGAGATTTCTGGCCCGGCTGAACAGGCCGTGGATACACTTTATAGTACTCGGATGCCTGCTGTATTACCTGCAGGGAATTTTTTTTCCCGCACCAAAGCCGGTGGTAGGCCCCCTGAGCGGCGCGCGTATGGAAGCGCTGCAGCAGCAGTGGTTTGCCAGCACCGGAAGCCTGCCGACCCCGGAACAGCTCGATCGCATGGTCACCGCGGAGCTTGATCGGGACATGCTGTTCCAGCGGGCGATTGAGCTCAAGCTGCACCTTTACGATACCGTCGTTTACCAGCGCCTGCTGCTGAATATGAGTTTCCTCCAGCTGGGCGAAGGTAAAACGCAACAAGAGCAGTATGAGCAGGCACTGGAGATGCGCCTGCACCTGGGTGATGAAGTGGTCAAGCGACGCCTCATCCAGGTTATGGAACAACTGCTACTGGGCTACCACCCGCCACGTCCGCCCACGGAGCAAGACCTCGCCGTGGAGTTTGAATCGCGCAGGGAAGAGTTGCGGCTGCCGCCGCGTTATTCGATCGAGCAGGTCTACTTCAACGCAGAGCGTGAAGGCGAGGCGCAGGCCGCGATTGCCAGTATTAACGAACAGAAACTCACCGCCGAACAGGCGCTGGAACTGAGCTCACCATTTCTGCCGGGCTATCGCTTTACCCGGCAGTCTCCCGACCAGCTGGCCCGGCAATTCGGTTCTGAATTCGTAAGCAACCTGCTGGCGGCCGAACCGCAGCGGGGCACCTGGGTGGGACCGATCCGGTCGACCTACGGCCTGCACTATGTGTGGGTCAGCGAGGTGGAGCCCGGGCGGGACGCCACCCTGGATGAGGTGCGCGTACAGCTGCAGCGGGACCTGGAGTCCCGGGCCAGCGCAGCGGCGCTGCAGGAGAGCATAGAGGCCATGCGCGAAGAATACGAGGTGCGAAAATGAGGCTCGTCTTGCGTTTACTTACCGGCATGGTGCTAAGCCTCGTGCTCGCGCAGGTGGCCCAGGCGCATCGCTTCGCGCCGTCCCTGCTGAAAGTCACCGAAATTTCCGACCAGCTGTACAATGTCGTTTGGAAAACCCCGGCCCAGGGTACCAGCAGTGTTCCCCTGCAACCGGTGTGGCCCGACTCCTGTGAAATCACCAATAGCAGCCCGCCGCAGGTGGAGGGCACGGGCGTGGTCAACAGCTGGCAGATGCGCTGTGCGCAGCTCGGTGACGATGGCCTTGTAGGCGAAACGCTGGGTGTTGATGGTCTGGGTGAAAACCAGGCTTCGGCCCTGGTAATGGTTTCCCTGCTCGACGGTCGCAATTACCAGCAGGTACTGAACTCGGAGCAGACCGGGTTTGTGGTCCCCGCCGAGTCCAGCTCCGGGGAAGTCATGGGGGATTACTCCCTGCTGGGGATAGAACACATCTGGGGCGGATGGGATCACCTGCTGTTTGTGTTCGGCTTGCTGTTGCTGGTGGGTGGTGGTGCGCGCCTGCTGTGGACCATCACTGCCTTTACCGTGGGACACAGTATTACCCTGTCGCTGGTCACCCTCGGCTATTTTGATTACCCGGTCGCCCTGGTGGAGTTTGCCATCGCACTGAGTATCTTCGTGCTCGCGGTGGAACTCACGCGGACCAGTCGGCACGATATCCTGTGGCGCAACCCGTGGTGGCTTGCCGGTGGTTTTGGCCTGCTGCACGGTATGGGCTTTGCAGGTGCCCTTGCACAGAGCGGCCTGCCCCAGGATAACGTGCCGCTGGCCCTGTTGTTTTTCAACGTGGGTATAGAGATCGGGCAGATCAGTTTTATCCTGCTGGTACTCGCGCTGTGGCTGCTGGTTCGCAAGCCCCTCGCTCCCTGGCAGGATCGCCTGCTGCCGATACCTGTCTACATACTCGGCTCCCTGTCCGCGATGTGGTGCATCGAGCGGGGCCTGGAAGTTTTCTCCTGATTGCAGCAGGCAAGTGCGGTGCTGGCTAGGCCAGGGCCTCCAGCTTCAGGGGCAGGTTGTCCATCGGTTTGGCGAAGGGAAAATGCTGCATGCGGGAGGGGTATTGCCCGCTGTCGGCAAAGCTGATCCGGTAGCTGAGCAGCAAGCGGGACAGGGCTGACTTGAACAGCATGTCAGCAAAGTGCAGGCCTATGCACTTGTGGGCGCCACCGCCAAACGGGGCCCACAGGAAACTGTGCTGCTTGTGCTCCTCCCGTGCGAAACGGTCCGGGTCAAACCCGTGGGGGTTGCTCCACCACTGTTCCATGCGGTGGGTATACAGCGGGGATATCTGCACCATGGTGTGCGGCTGTAACTGGTACCCCCCCAGCTCAACTTCCTTGACCGTGCGGCGCATCATCATCGGTACCGGCGGGTTCATCCGCAGGACTTCCTTGAAACAGTGATCGAGGTCGGTGACCGTGGACAGGTCCTCGTACTCGAGGTGTGGTTTGCCCAGCCCCTTCAGCTCTTCCCTGAGTCGCTGCTGCCACTGCTGGTCGTGGGCCAGGTAATACGCGGCCATGGTGAGCGCGCTGGTGGTCGTGTCGTGGGCGGCCAGCAGGAGGAATATCAGGTGTTCCCCGACGATCTTGTCGGAGTAGTACTGGTCGTCCTCGGTTTTCTCGTTGGAGAAAAAGGTCGCCATGTCGTTGCCCGCGACACCGCGGCGCTGGGGCACGATCTCGAAGAAAAATTTCTCCAGGGCGCGGCGCCCATCCATCCCCTTGCGGTAGGTGAGGCCTGGCCAGTCCTTGCGTATGAGTGCCAGCATGCCTTCATTCATGTCGATAAAAGACTCGTTGAGGGAGCGGGTTTCGGGTCCCTCCATGTCCATGCCGAGGAAAACCTTGGCACCGATATCGAGCAACAGGGTCTTGATATTGGGATAGAAATGGAACTTGGGCTGCTTCCCCCACCGGGACATTTCGCGGTCGATGATCGGGTGCATCATTTCCACGTAAGTGCGCATGGCGTCGATTTTGAAAGCGGTCTGCATGATACGGCGGTGGAACTTGTGCTCGTCGAAATCCCGCATCAACAGCCCACCGGCGAAAAAGTCACCCAGTGGCGTGTTGTAGCCCATGCGCGCGGAGAAGGTCTGCTTGGAATCCAGCATCAACTGCTGGATGAAATCGGGACCCAGTGCAACCACGAATTTCTGGAAAGTCAGCGAGGCCTTGAACACCGGGCCGTTTTTCCGGTAGTGCTCGTCCAGTACCTCGAAGGGCTTGAGGACAAAACGGAACGTGTCGCCAAGAAAGGGCAGGCCGTAACTGCCCGGGATGTGCCCCAGCTGCGTGTTGTCCTTGGTGCGGGTGTATTCGGGTAGTGCGAATTCCATGGGGAAACGACCTCTGGCGACGGGCGCCGCTATAAACTAATAGTCATTAGTCTATCACCGCCAATTCGAGGCTGACAAGCGCCGGCCGGGGAGGGCGGACAGGGAGAGAGGCTCGAAGGCCCAGGGCATTTCCGATCCTTGTTGGGTCCGGGTTCGGACCCGGGATCAGGGCTGGCCGGGCCAGTTCTCGCTGGGGACGAACGGATAGAACGCCAGCTCGATACCCTCCTGGATGTTGTCCTTGTTTTCCAGGATTTCCCGGCGGCGGATATAGCGCCCCTTCGATGAACGGCTGTCCACAGCCTGAGTGGCGTCCAGTCCGCCGCGGCTGGCAAATACCCGTTGCAGCTCCATATCGTAGATGCTGACCTGCAGCGAGGCGACGTCGAGCAGCATGCCCCAGTCGAAATCTGCTGAAACGCCATCACCGGGCCCTTGCAGGGTGGGCTTACGCGTCACCCCGTCCCAGCGGGCCACGTGCTGCAGGCCCCCGCTGAACGCCGTCTGCAATTCGACCAGGTCAGTGAAAATGAAGGCGTCCAGGCCACTGCTGCGCATGTCATCCCTGATACTGGTCATGATCTGGGCGAAGGTCTTCATATTGATCTTGCCGCTGGTGGGGTCGACCGGGTTGCCGAAGGAGCGCACCGCGGTATTCCAGCGTTGCTCGAAGTCTCTTTGGGGTAACACCTTGAAGCCGTTTTCCTTGAGGTAGGCACTCACGGCAGCGTCGATGCGAGGCGCTTCCTTCTCCAGGTAGTTGCGTGAGGGCAGGCCCAGGTTGACATGGGCGATGACGACCGTCTTGATGCCATCCTTATCCACCCGCGCCTGGTCGATCTCGTAGGGGAACACGGTGGGGTTGTAGCTCGGCGTGGAACTGCAGGCTGGCAGGAGGCAGGCAACGCAGGCCAGGGCGAGGTAGCGGGACAGGCTGCTAAAACGACGCATATTGGTTTCCGATCCGTTATAGTGCCGCGCATGGTAGCAAAAACCAGGGGATGGCACAGCGCCTCGTGCTGATAAAACTGCATTCAACACGCGCGGGCGAGGGCTCGCCCGTGATATTGCTGCACGGCCTTTTTGGCGCGGGCAACAACCTCGGTGCCCTTGCCCGGGCACTGCAGGACGTGCGCGCCGTATTCAGCCTCGACCTGCCCAACCACGGCCGTTCCGGCTGGATGGAGGACGCCACGCTGGCCACCATGGCGGACAGCCTGGCCGACTGGATGCTGCACCAGGGGCTGTCCTCGGCCCAATTTGCAGGGCACTCCCTCGGGGGTAAGCTCGCCATGCAGTTGGCGCTTACCCGGCCACATCTGGTGTCAGCTCTTGTGGTTGCGGACATCGCCCCGGTAGCGTACCCGTCGCATCACGACGCGGTATTTGCCGCACTGGACGCGGTGGCGATCGGCCAGTGTGATTCGCGGCAGGCAGCGGCGCAAAAGATGGCCGCCCACCTGCAGGAGCCGCAGCTTGTCCAGTTCCTGCTCAGCAGCCTGCGCCGCGACCAGGACGGTATCTATCGGTGGCGCTTCAACCTGGAGGGCCTCAAGCGCGGATACGGCGCAGTGCGTGCGCCACCCACCCCGGCCGCACCCTATGCCGGCCCGGTACTCTTCATCAAGGGGGGAGACTCGGACTATATCCGCGAGGAGCACCGCACCCATATTCTGAGCCTGTTTCCCCGGGCCGGTATGAAGATCATGCCGGGCTGCGGGCATTGGCTGCATGCCCAGCGCCCGAGCCTGTTCAACAGCCTGGTGCGCAGGTTCCTGCTGGCCCAGCCGCTTCGCTAGCACGCGCCGTTAAAGGCAAGTATGCTTGCCGCCAATTCAGGGAGGGCAATCGATGGTTTTTACGCTGGGGGACATCCTCATTGCCTTGGCGTTCGGGGGGCTGAGCCTGTACTTCCTCAGCTCGATACGGGTGCGGGAACTGGCGGTACAGGCAGTCGCGCGGGCCGGCCAGCAGGACGACTACCAGCTGCTGGACCAGGCCGTCCATATTCGCCGTATATCGCTCAGCCGCGACGGCCGGGGGCGTTGGCGCGTCTGGCGACAGTACCGGTTCGATTACAGCTTCGACGGCGTTGAGCGGCGCCAGGGACACGTGATCATGCTGGGTAAGCAGCTGCAGGCAGTCGTGGTCAGCGACCAGGCCCGGACCCTGCACTAGAGCCATCTGACGAGAGAATCTGTAACACTTGCGCCCACTATTTTTTTCCACAGATTCTGTGGATAAGTCGGTGAGTAAATTGTTTAACCGGCCCGTCGGGGCAGTGGGAGTCGCGGTTGTTACAGATTGGTTAAAAATCGATCAAAGCTAAATAAACTATTAAAAACATATAGTTACAGTAAAGTCCTTAAGTCAATCATCCGGTAAGTCGCCTAAGTTTGTGAAAGTTCGGTGACCATCATCCGGTGTGTATAACATTTGGCGACTGCTACCAAGGGTAACTTTTCGCTGTTATTTGGGAACACGCAACACACGTCCCCAGGTAACGAAAAAAAAGCGGCTCGCGCAAAGGCTATTTGCGTAGCGTCTGCGTAATCGTCAAGTATTTTTCGCGGTGTTACCTCGACGTAACGTCGCAGCCTTTGCCGCTCAATCGCCCTGGTAAATGCATCCGCTGGTACAGGTTTCCCGGATCTCTACCTTGCTCAGTTGCTGCAATTCCGGTTTCAGTTTGTGCCAGATCCAGCGCGCGATATTCTCGCTGGTGGGATTGTCCAGGCCCTCGATATCGTTCAGGTAATAATGGTCGAGTTGTTCCAGCACCGGTTTGAAAGCCGCCTTCAGTTCCGCAAAATCCATGACCCAGCCCGAGGGCTCGGTGGCCTCGCCGCTCACCGACAGGCGCACCTGGAAGGAGTGCCCGTGCAAGCGCGCGCACTTGTGCCCGGCCGGCACATTGGGCAGCCGGTGCGCAGCCTCGAAGTGAAACTCCTTGTAGATTTCCATGTGTGTGCACTCGCTGTGTGTGGGTTTCGGGCCGGCGTGTATTTTTCGCTGCGGTGACACGCTGGGGCGTCCGCAGGGGGAGAGATTTTACTACTAAAATCAAAGGCTTTAACAATCCACGATTTTCTTCGGTTTTCCCTTCGGAGCATTTGACAGCAAAGAAAGAATCTCTATAATGCGCGTTCTCGGTAAGGGGGTGATTAGCTCAGCTGGGAGAGCATCTGCCTTACAAGCAGAGGGTCGGCGGTTCGATCCCGTCATCACCCACCATTTTTTTGCCGAGAATTTACTGCCGTGGACCGGTAGTTCAGTTGGTTAGAATGCCGGCCTGTCACGCCGGAGGTCGCGGGTTCGAGCCCCGTCCGGTCCGCCATTTTCCCCTTGGATCCAAGGGGTCTCCCGATTTTTTAAATAGCCTTCTTCACCAGGTTCGCGCCCGTGTGATCATCCCTGCGCTTGCCCTGGTAAGAGCTATCCCTGTTGCAGGGCCGAGTAGCGTGGCTGGTCTATCAGCAGCTGTCCCGCCACTGTCTGCCGCAGGTGTTCAGGCAGGCCCGGGGTATCGAGCGGCATGTTTTCCCTCAGGCGATTCACCAGTTCCAGGCGCAGGTCGTCCAACTCGCCCTGCCGGCGCAGCAATACCTCGAGGCGGCGCTTTTCCTGGCGGGCCAGTTCGGCTCCGTACTGGAATTCCCGTTGCGCGATGCCCAGCGAGTTCGCCGCTACCCGCGCCAGGAAAGCGTTGTGGGAATCCAGTTTCGCCGCCACCTCTTCCCGGAGGAACTCGGCAACGCCTGCCAGTAATTCCGCCGGCATGGGAAGCTGGGTTCCATCAGAAATGGCGTGACCGGTAGCGGGCAGGGAATAGTCGCCCGGAATCAGCAGGTTCACGCAGTCCATCTGGGCCTCGGACGAGCGCCGGCCAATGACCGGCCGCTCCAGGCTGGGGGTCTCCCCGTTGCGCCAGGCATTGGCCATTTGCAGGGTGGCCATGGCCCACCAGAAGGAACCGAAGATCTGCCAGAACTCGAGCTCCCCCGGCGCCACGTCGATCCCTGACGTGGCGCGGTAGCCCGCCAGCAGTTCATCGATGTTGCCGAAGCCGCCAACCGGCAGCTCACTTTTGCCGAAGCGCCAGGAGTTGACGCACAGCCAGCCAAGGTCGCGTACCGGGTCACCAACCTGGGCCAGCTCCCAGTCCAGCACCGCGTTGATGCCCCCGGCGCTGATCATCAGGTTGCCATTGCGAAAATCGCCGTGCACCAGCGTAGTGCGGGAGTTCCGGGGCAGATTGTCTTTTAGCCAGCGCCAGGTGTAGTCAATCATCGGTACAGGCACGTTGGTATCGCGGTAGTGGGACCAGGTCTCATCGACCAGCGTGGCCGGCTCGATCTCCGGAAGCTTGCCTTCCAGGCCCGCGCCCCGCCAATCCAGTGCGTGGATACGCCCGAGAATCTCACCGCACTCGCGCGCCAGCTTCGGCCGGATAGACGTGAATTCCTCCGCCCGCACGATGCGCTGGCCCAGGGTTTCCCCTTCCAGCCACTGCATGAGGAAGCCGGCACCCAGCCCGTCCCCGTGTTGCAGCACGTAAACGACCCTGGGCCCGGGTATCCCCCCTGCGACAGCCAGTTCGAACAGGCGCGCCTCGGTCTCCAGGCTGATACTGCCCACGCTGGAATCCGCGGCGAGGGTCGGCTGCGAGCGCCGTAACGCAAGGTGCTGGTCGCCGGTAATAGTAGCGACTGCCACCCGGTAGGTTTCCTGGCTGGCACCTGCGGTCATCTGCTTGCAGTAAAGCATTGCCTGAAAACCCGCGACTTCCCGCGCCAGCACGGTTTCCAGTGCCCGGGTGAAATTTTCCGTCATAAGCTGGTCCGGGCTAATCCAGACGCTTGAAATTATCGGTGCTTTCCTGCCATGCCCGGGTGATAACGAACTCCCGGTCCATGGGCATCGGCACGATCATCCGGATGCGGCGGTAGCCCTTGTCCGCCGTCAACAGCTCGGTGTCGAGTGTTTGCTCCAGGCTCATACCCTTGTCCGCGGCGAGGCGGCCGACTTCCGCCAGTTGCGCGATGACGGCCAGGAACTGGCGCAGCCCGGCCCTGTCGGTGGTTTCACCATGGCCGGGTATGACGCGGGTAAAATCGAGTCGCAGCAGCTTTTCCAGGGTCGGCACCCATTGCTGCACGCTACCGCCGGCCTCCAGGTCGATGTTGGGGTAGTAGCGGTTGAACATGAGGTCGCCGGTGTGCAGTACGCCCTCATCGGTAAACAGCACGACCAGGTCGCCGTCGGTGTGGCCGGCACCCGGGTGAATCAGTTCGATGGTTTTGCCGCCTATCTTCAGCGTCATACGATCCGAAAAGGTTTCCGTCGGCAGCAGGCTGGCAGCTTGCCCACTCCAGAATTCCGCGTCCAGGGCGTGAAGGTGGGACAGGGTGCGTTCGGTAGACAGTACGCGCGTACCGGGTTTGAAGCCGGGGTTACCGTGGGTGTGGTCGATATGGTAGTGGGTGTTGATCAGCAGGATGGTTTCCATACCCGTGAGCTTTCGTGCCTGCTCTCTTATGAGCTCACCCTGCATCGGCAAGGTCATGGTGTCTACCACCACCGCCCCGGCCTGGGTTCGCAACACCGCGGTGTTACCGCCGAGTCCGCGCAATACGAACAGGTCGTCACTGAGTCGCTCCACTTCAAGTGAGCGCAGTTGCACCAGCACGTAAAGACCGGATACCACGATCAGTAAAGTGAGGATCAGTAGCCCGGCCTGCCATTTTTTCATCTTGTGTCGCCTCCTGGATGCGGGCCAGCTGAACCCGTCGGCCCAGACCATTCTGGCACAGACCGGGCGCGAATGCAGTGACCGTCCAATGGGGTGAATGTTACGATATCGGGCTTTCAGCGGCCGGCATTGGTACCCGCCCCGTCGGGAATTCGGTACACTGTCGCAAGGATGGCAAGGTCGCAGCGCTGATGTTGTCACGCCAGCCCCTCGCCGTTAACACCCATCAAACACCGGAAACCGATATGCCAGACCAACTGCCTGCACCCAGTGAATTACCCAAACCGGCAGCCGGTGCCATGACCAGCTTCGGCCGGACGCTGGGCTCTGTGATGGAAGCCGGCAGGGAAATCCTGGCCCGGCGTCGCCGCGGGGTGGTCGCAAGCGCCAATTCCGCGGCAGCGCTGGTGAATTTGTGCCGGGAGCTTCTCGATCACCGGGGCGAGGCGTCGGGCCTGGCGCTTGCAGGCGAAATTATTGCCGGTTACCAGCGCCTGCCCGAAGCCGCGCGTGCGGATTTTTTTGCCAGGGTGGTGGCCGAATTCGACGTGGATTCCCGGGAGATCCTCGCGGCCGCCGCTAACTACCGTGACCAGCCCGACCTCGATGGCCTGCTGCGCCTCACCCACGCTGTCGAGGCGCCGCGGCAGAAACTGTTTCGCCGGCTGAATATGGCACCCGATGGTACCCGTGCGCTGGTGGCGATGCGGGGGCATTTGCTGCCGCTGCTGCGGGATCATCCGCAGCTCAGGGCCCTTGATTCCGATCTGAAGCACCTGTTTATTTCCTGGTTCAACAAGGGCTTCCTGGAGTTGCGCCGTATCGACTGGTCTTCGCCGGCGATGGTGCTGGAGAAAATCATCGATTACGAGGCGGTGCACCAGATCAATGGCTGGGATGACCTGCGCAGTCGCTTGCGGGAAGACCGTCGCTGCTTCGCATTCTTTCACCCGGCCCTGGCCAACGACCCGCTTGTCTTCGTTGAAATTGCCCTTACCGATGCCATACCCGGAGACCTTGCCCCGCTACTCGTGCAGCAACGCAAGCCGGCGCCGCCCGGGCGTATCAACACGGTGGTGTTCTACTCCATCAGCAATTGTCATCCCGGGCTGGCCGGTATTACTTTCGGCAACTTCCTGATCAAGAATGTGGTGGGGGAGCTGAAGAAGGAAATGCCCACGCTGAAAACCTTTGTGACCCTCTCGCCCGTGCCGGGCTTTCGCCGCTGGTTGCTTAAGGCCGACCTGCAGGGGCTGGTTGCGGAGGAGCTCATTTCGCGGGTGAAACAGCCGTTGGGCAGGGTCGTGGATAGCGCCGTGTATGACGCGCTGCTCAAGCTCTGTGCGCACTATTTGCTTAAGGAAAAATCCGGTGAGGCCCCGCTGGATGCAGTGGCGCGCTTTCACCTTGGCAATGGCGCGCGCCTGCACCGCATGCACGGTGGCGCCGACCTGTCAGCAAAGGGTCGGGAGCAATCCGCGGGCATTATGGTGAACTACCTTTACGACCTGGGGAAAATCGAGGAAAACCACGAGGCCTACTTCGAACAGGGCAAGATAGCGGTGTCCCGATCGATCAGCCGCCTGCTGGAGTAAACCGCCCGCCATTGCGCTCCCGTGCAGCCCCGCTCAACGATCAAAGCCGATTTCCCGCAGGAAGCGGGCGATCTCCTTCAGGTACTTGCCCTTGTCGAGGTGCACCAGGTGATTACCCGGGAACCAGTGAATCCGACACCGGTCCCAGTGGTCCCACAGCAGGCGGGCATGCTTTGGCGGCGCCAGCCTGTCGCCGGCCCCGGCGATGACCATCAGGCGTTCTTTCGGAATCAGTGGGCTGTAGGTCAGGGGTGAATGCACCGCCAGCATGTGACGCGCTTCCCGCACGCTGGTATTACTGAGCTTGAGCAGGCTCTTGATCGCCATGTTGATCGGAAACCATTCCAGTATCAGGTCCGGGAGGCTGGCTACCGGTACATTGGGAATGGAAAAATGCAGCCGCTCTTCCACCGCGGCCAGGAGCGCCGAGGTATAGCCCCCAAGGCTGATGCCGGTGACACCGATCTTGCCCACGCCCCTGGACTCGAGGTAGTCCATGAATATGCGGAAATCGTGCACTGCGTGCGCCATGGATTCATTGAGGTGGCACAGGCCGCTGGCGAACAGGCCGTGGCCGCTGAAGGGTGAGAGCAGGGACTGGCGCTTGCCGTGGTGGGGCAGGGTGTACAGCAGGATGTCGTAGCCCTGGGCATAGAACCAGGGCAGTGCGAAAAACATCCGGTTGAGCCAGTACGGGTCCGCCATGAAGCCATGGATCACACAAATGGTCGGCCTGGGTCCGCTGTCGTGTCGCCAGTATTGTGCCACCGCGCGCATGTTGCGCCGTTGTTTCGGGTAGGTTTCCCGCAGGGCCGGGTTCACCGTTTTGAAAGGGCTGTCAAAGCTCAGCAGTTCGCACTTGCCATCGTCCGGTTTAAAGCGCAGGAACCCGGCGGAGGAGGATTTCACCTCTACCCGGGAGGAGTTCGGTTTCCTGAAATATTTAGTCGGGTCGGCGGCGCTCGCCTTGTTGCGGTAAAAGCTTATATTCGCCATATCCCGCTTGAGTTGCCTTGGCGTGATGCTGGCGGGCAGTGCCAGGGTTCCCAGCATACCGGCCCCGGCCGTGCGCAGCAGGTAGTCTGCGGCGGCGGTACCGTCCACGGTCAGCCCGGTACGCAGGTCGAGTTCAAAATCGTCAGGAAATTTGTGGAAGCTGCTTTCCAGCGTATCCCACCAGGGTTGCTCGGGCATGATCCGGCGGGTGTGGCTGTAGGTGTTGTTGGCTACGCGGGAGACGGTGGAGGCAATGTCATACATACACAAAGTGTCCTTACATCGGCTGGATTAATAATAGGCCCTGGTCTGCACGCGTTTCAGCCGCTGCACACCATGCGTCGGCGCAGGAACGCAATCTGGGTGGCCAGGGGGAGTTCCTTCGGGCACATATCCTCGCAACCCAGCAGGGTCATGCAGCCGAATACACCGGATTCATCCCCCACCAGTTCATAAAACTCGGCGTCCGTACGCTCGTCACGCGGGTCCAGCTGAAAGCGCGTAATCTGGTTGAGACCTACCGCCCCGACGAAGTCCTGCCGCATCTGCGCGGTACCGCAGGCGGCCACGCAGCAGCCACACTCGATGCAACGCTCAAGTTCGTACAGCTGCTCAGCGAGCTCGGGCTCCATGGCCTGTTCGACGGTATCGATATCCAGGTTTTCCAGGTTCCGGCTGTGGACCCAGGTCTCCAGGCGTTCCGACATGCCGCGCATCCATTTGCCGGTGTTGACGGAAAGGTCGCCGATCAGTTCGAAGGCCGGAAGCGGGGCCAGGGTAATACGGTCCGGCAGGTCTTTTGTCAGTGTTCGGCAGGCCAGGCCCGGCCGGCCGTTGATAATAATGCCGCAGCTGCCGCAGATGCCGGCACGGCAGACGAAATCAAATTGCAGGGACGGATCCTGTCGCTCGCGAATTTCACTCAGCGCGATGAACAGGGTCATTGTGTCCGCCTCCTCGACCTCGAAGGTCTGCAGGTGCGGCTCGCTGGCAGGGTCATGCGGGTTGTGTCGCAGGACCTGGATCTGCAGGGTGCGGGCTGCCGGTCGCAGCGGAATCCGGTTCATGGTTCTTCTCCCTGCCGCTCATTGTTATTGCGCAGGTGCTCCGGCAGCAGGTGCCGGAATGGCATCAAAGCCTGCTGGCGCGCATGTCGGTCGGCGTCCGGGATATCGCCGAGAATTCCGTCGATCTGCTGCTGCCTGGCGCTCGTTTGAGGGTGTTCGATATAGTCCCTGGCACCATAGCCGCGCCATCCCGGTGGCAACTCCATGCGCATGATGTCCAGTGCCTCGTAGTCCAGGGTAGGCAGGCCGGCCTCGTCGTCCGGCCAGGTGGCCAGTGTGCGGCGCATCCAGTTGAGGTCATCGCGCCGGGGGAAGTCCGCTCGGTAATGTGCGCCGCGGCTCTCCGTGCGCTGCAGCGCGCCATAGGCGACACACTGGGCGAGTTTCAGCATGCGCTGCAGGCGATAGGCGGTGACCAGCTCCGGGTTGGCGCCGGGGGCGGCACTGCGCAGGCCGATATTGCGGGCGCGTTGCTGCAGTTCCTGCAGGGTGCTGACGGCTTGTTCGAGGCGGTCCCTGTGGCGGAAGATACCCACGTTGGCCGTCATGGTTTCCTGCATCAGGCGCGTCAATTCAAAGGCGCTCTCGCTGCCATTGCCATTGGCAATTCCGGCCAGGAGCCGCTGTTGCTTCTGCCCGAACTCGTCTACCAGGGCGGTGGAGAGGATGAGCTTGCCTGCCTGTGAATCGCAGAAGTCCGCCATGGCATCACCCACGATCATGCCCGCTACCACGGTTTCCGCCACCGAGTTGCCGCCCAGCCGGTTAAAGCCGTGCATATCCCAGCAGGCTGCCTCACCCGCTGCAAACAGGCCGCGCAGCTGGGGACTTTCACCGCGGTGATCAGTGCGTACACCGCCCATCGAGTAGTGCTGGGCCGGGCGCACCGGTATCAACTCACTTACCGGGTCGATTCCGAGAAAGTACTGGCATATCTCCTTTACCTCGCGCAGCTTGTTGTTGATATGGTCTGCGCCCAGCAGGCGTATATCCAGCCACAGGTGTTCGCCGAAGCGGCTGTGGGCGCCGTGGCCGGCGGCGATGTGCTCTTCCATCCGGCGCGACACCACGTCCCGGGACGCCAGCTCTTTTTTCTCGGGTTCGTAGTCCGGCATGAAGCGGTGCTGCCTGCCATCCAGCAGCAGCCCGCCATCGCCACGACAACCCTCGGTGACCAGGATGCCGGCGGGAAAGATGCCGGTGGGGTGAAACTGGATGGCTTCCATGTTGCCCAGGGTGGCCACGCCTGTTTCCAGTGCGATGGCGGCACCCATGCCCTCGTTGATGATCGCGTTGGTCGACACCCGGTAGATGCGGCCGAAACCACCCGTGGCCATGCAGGTGGCCCTGGCGACGTAGGCCAGCAACTCCCCCGTTGCCAGGTTGCGTACAATGGCGCCGTGGCAGCGCCCGTCACTGTGTATCAGTGCCAGCGCCTCCATGCGCTCGTGTACCGGAATATTGGCGGCGATAGCCTGGTTGCTCATGGTGTAGAGCATGGCGTGACCGGTACCGTCGGAGACGTAGCATGCGCGCCATTTCTGGGTCCCACCGAAGTTGCGGCTGGTTATCAGGCCATGCGCGGCGTCGGGCTCCGAGATGATGTGTTTCTTGCCGTCGACAGTGATTTCGCGGTCGCCGCGCGCCACGCGATTCCACGGCACGCCCCAGGCGGCCAGTTCACGTATCGCCTTGGGGGCGGTGTGGGTGAACATGCGCACGACTTCCTGGTCCGCACCCCAGTCACTGCCGCGCACCGTGTCCGCAAAGTGGATGTCCTCGTTGTCGCCGCTTGCGCCGAAACAATTACCGAGACTCGCCTGCATCCCTCCCTGGGCGGCGGCGGAGTGGGAGCGCTTGGCCGGAACCAGGCTCAGCACGATGACGTCATGACCGCGTCGTTTTGCGCCGATGGCGGCACGCTGGCCTGCCAGGCCCCCGCCGATCACCAGTACATCGGTATATATGATCTGCATGACCTAGTGCTCTCCCGTGGGGGCCTGGCTTTTGCCAGGTACATAGCGCTCCCCGGCATACGGTGCATGATCCCGGCCAATGACCATGTACGTGGCCAGGCTGGCGCTGCCCAGGCACAGGAAAAACACGACGATTCCCCACATGACAAGCTTCAGCTTGCGCCTGACCTGTCTTGAACTCGCGGCCGGAATGGGCAACCACTTCATCGCCAGGCGATAGGCACCGACCCCGGCATGCAGGTGTACCGATACCAGCAACGGGGCATAAATTATCCAGAAGTTGCCGCTCCAGATTCGGTCCGACGATGCGTAGGGGCCGATATTGTCCGGTTGCAGGAAAACCACGAACAAATGTGCCGACGCCAGGAAGAACATGGCAAAACCGGTTATCACCTGGACATACCACAAGGTGGTGTCGGCATGGCGCAGGGCGCCCATATGGGCATTGAACTGCTGGTACTGCCGGTAGCTTCCCGGGAACTTGCGCAGCGCGAGGATCGCATGGACCGCGATCAGTACGAAGATAACCGCCGCTACCACGGAGACCAGCAAGGGGTAGGGCTTGCCGAACAGGTGTTCGCCCTCGAACATCTTCGAGACCCAGTGCATGGCTTCCTTGCCCAGCAGTATGCTGGACTCGAAAAACATGTGGCCCCAGATAAAAAGCACCAGCAACAGGCCGGTGAGGCTTTGCAGGACGTCCGCGCGGGCTGGTCCCCTGTTTGGATGGCTCGTCATCGGTGACCGTTCTTATTGTCCGGTTCATTTATTAGAGGAAAGATACTAGCCCAACGGGGGCGCCGGTGTCTTGTCCTGCCGCAATTGTAAGCCATTTGGGGCCGGATGCCCCAGCCTGTCGTGATGGGTTACAATTGCGCTTTCAGCAAGCTATTGCCAGGGTTCCAGCGTATGCCAGACAGTGACCTCATACCGGTCGTTCATGTTGCCAGCGGTGAGAAGTTCGTCAACGACAGGGGGATTACCGCGATCAAGGACGGTGTCAAGGCCAGCCGTGATGGTGGCCCCCGCCTGCGCAAGCCTGACTGGCTGCGTATCCGGGTGCAGGGCGGTGCCCGCTACGAGAAGGTCCAGGACATCGTGCGGCAGCACAAGCTGGCCACGGTGTGCGAAGAAGCCAAGTGTCCCAATATGAGCGAGTGCTGGAGCTCCGGCACCGCCACCATCATGCTGATGGGGGATGTGTGTACCCGAGCCTGCCGCTTCTGTGCGGTTAACACGGGCAATCCCCGGGGTTGGCTCGATGCGCAGGAGCCTGCCAATACTGCCCGTTCCGTGCAGTTGATGAATCTCAAATACGTGGTACTCACCTCGGTTAACCGCGATGACCTTCCCGACGGCGGGGCCGGCCATTACGCGGAGTGTGTCAGGCGCGTCAAGCAGGAGAACCCGGGCACGGCCGTGGAGGCCCTGACCCCGGATTTTCTCGGTGTGCTGGAAGACGTGGAAACCGTCGTCGATTCCGGCATCGAGGTGTTTGCCCAGAACGTGGAGACCGTGCGCCGCCTTACCCACCCGGTGCGCGACCCGCGGGCCAGTTACGAGCAGACCCTCGCGGTGCTCGCCCACGCGAAAAAATACCGCCCCGATGTCCTCACCAAGACCAGCCTGATGCTGGGCCTGGGCGAGAGCGAGGACGAAATCGTCGAGGCCATGGACGACCTGCGCGCCGCGGGGGTGGATATCCTTACCTTCGGCCAATACCTGCAGCCCACGGCACACCACTACCCGATTGCACGCTGGGTTACCCCGGAAGAGTTCGAGAAGTATCGGAAGTGGGGCCTGGACAGGGGATTTCTCGAGGTGGTATCGGGTGTGTTCGTGCGCTCCAGCTATCGTGCGGAGCAGGTGCTGCAGAAGAACAATGTTGGACTTGCATAGCGATTCGATAGCCTCGCTTCTGCCGCGTTACCACCTGCCTGCTGGCTGATCCACCATGCTGACCCGACTGTCTGACGAGCCTGTCGCCGGTGTCGGTATGGGCAACGTCACCCTGCTGCGCCTGGACCGGGTCGGCGGCCTTGCCCCGGGCAACAAGCATTTCAAATTGATGGGCAATCTCGCCCGGGCGCGACAGCTTGGTGTTACCCGGCTGGTGTCCTTTGGCGGTGCCTGGTCGAACCACCTGCATGCGCTGGCGGCGGTGGGGGCCGAGCAGGGCTTTGCCACGGCAGGTATTGTCCGCGGAGACGATGACCAGCCCGAAACCGCCATGCTGGCCGATGCACGCAAATGGGGTATGGAGATTGTCAGGGTCTCCAGGTCCGAGTACAGGCGTCGTTTCGACGAGAGTTACCTCGACGATATCCGCTCCCGCTATGCACCCTGCCTGCTGATCGCGGAGGGGGGTGCGAACCTGGACGGCGTTCGCGGCTGCATGGCGATCGCACATCAGTTGCAATTGCAGATGCCCGCCGCGCGCACAGTGGTGCTGCCGGTCGGTACCGGGACCACGCTGGCCGGTCTGGCGGCGGGATTGGACGGCGCCTGTGAAATCATCGGCATAGCAGCGTTGAAAGGCGCGCGCGACATGGAGAGCCGGGTCAGGGATATGCTGGATGCGCTGGATGTCTCGCCCACGGCTCGCTGGCAGATACTGCACGATTATCACTGTGGGGGTTTTGCCCGGGCCAGTGACGGTTTGCGGGAATTTATGCTCGCCTTCGAGCGCGTGCAGGGAGTGGCGCTGGAACCCGTCTATACCGGTAAGATGTTGTACGCGATTCACCAGCGGCTGCGCAGCGGTCAGTGGGCCCCCACGCAGCCATTGCTGGCAATTCACACCGGCGGCCTGCAGGGACGCCGGGGATACAGCTGGCTGCAGGCGTAACGGCTTACATTTTAGCGATGATGCTGTCCGGCAGCCA
>JAHEBM010000114.1 GCA_024642245.1 Haliea sp. | reverse complement strand
GCGCGGTGCACACCCCGGGCCATGTCAGCAACCATTTCTGTTTCTTCCTGGAGGAGGAGCAGATGCTGTTTGCCGGCGACCACATCATGAACGGCTCCACCGTGGTGATCGTGCCGCCCAGCGGCGACATGAAAGCCTACATAGAGTCCCTGCAATTGCTGTTGCGTTACCCGCTCAGGTTTATCGCCCCCGGTCACGGCGAGGTGATGGGTGACCCCCGCGCCATCGTCGAGTGGCTGGTGAAGCACCGTCTGAAGCGCGAGGCCAAGGTGATCTCAGGCCTGCAGCACCTGGGCCGCGTGCCGGTGGATGAGCTGGTCAAGGTGGTATACGACGACGTCGACACCGGCCTGCACTCGATGGCGAAACTCTCCCTGGCCGCCCACCTGATCAAGCTTCAGCACGAAAACCGCGCCCTGCACCATACCGGCGATGACAGCTGGGAAATGCTGCAAATTTGAAGCTGGTCTACACCCATCCCAGCAGTATCGCCGTGGCCCAGGCGCGCAACGCCCTGGAGCTTGCCGGCATACAGTGCGTTCTGCGCAATGAGTATGCAGCCGGCGCCATGGGCGAGCTGGCGCCTATCGATGTCTGGCCCGAGTTGTGGGTGTTGCGCGACAGGGATTACGAGCGGGCGAGCCTGCTGCTGGAGCAATCCCGCACTGAAATCCGGGAAGCCGACTGGTTCTGCCCCGGGTGCGGCAGGCACAGTCCGGCCACCTTCGAGCTGTGCTGGCACTGTGCCGCCGAGAGGACGCCGTTGTGAAGATGCCCGGCGCAATCTGGGCGCTCGGCTTCGTCAGCCTGCTGATGGACGTGTCCTCGGAGATGGTTCACTCGCTGTTGCCGGTGTTCCTGGTCACGGCAGTCGGCGCCAGTGCCCTGATGGTGGGTGTGATCGAGGGGCTGGCCGAGGCGCTGGCCCTGATCGTGAAAGTATTTTCCGGCGCACTCAGCGACTACTGGGGCAAGCGCAAGGGGCTGGCGGTTATCGGTTACGGCCTGGGCGCCCTGAGCAAGCCCCTGTTTGCCCTCGCGCCCGGCGCCGGGCTGGTGCTGGCGGCCCGGCTGATCGATCGCACCGGCAAGGGCATTCGCGGCGCCCCCCGGGACGCCCTGATCGCCGACATCGCGCCCGCGGAAATGCGCGGCGCGGCATTTGGCCTGCGCCAATCGCTGGACTCGGTAGGTGCTTTCGTCGGACCCTTGCTGGCGGTCGGCCTGATGTTGTTGTGGGCCAACGATTTTCGCGCGGTGTTCTGGGTAGCGGTGATACCGGGCCTGCTCGCCGTGATCGTCCTGGTGCTGGGGGTGAAGGAGCCTGAGCATCCGCACACGGGTCGTGGCGTCAACCCGGTCAGGCGCGAAAACCTGCGTCGGCTGTCCCGCCCTTACTGGACCGTGGTGGTGCTCGGTGCCTGTTTCTCGCTAGCGCGTTTCAGCGAGGCTTTCCTGCTGCTGCGCGCGGAGCAGGGTGGACTGGCGCTCAGCTGGATACCGCTGGTGCTGGTGGTGATGAACGTCGTGTACTCGGTATCCGCCTACCCGATCGGGCTCCTCGCCGACAGGATGAGCCATACCACATTGCTTGCCCTTGGCCTGGCAGTATTGTTGGGAGCAGACCTGGTGCTGGCCACCGGCAACCACTGGTCGGTGGTCATGCTGGGAGTGGCCCTGTGGGGCCTGCACCTGGGCATGACCCAGGGCCTGCTGGCGGCCATGGTGGCCCATACCGCGCCGGCGGATTTGCGCGGAACGGCCTTTGGCGCCTTTAACCTGGTCTCGGGTGTCGCCCTGCTGGTCGCCAGTGTGCTGGCGGGTTTGTTGTGGGACCACCTCGGTGCGGCCGCGACTTTCCTGGCTGGCGCCGCGTTCTGCACTGTTACCCTGCTATGCCTACTATGGCTTAAGAAAATCGGGGATAATCCCGTGTCCTGAGACATTGCCTGTCATTTTTTGAGAATAATAAGGAGTACCTCCATGAACGGCCTGATGATGAATACCCAGTTGTCCCTCGTATCCATCGCCGAGCACGGCGAGCGCGTCAATGGTAACGTCGAGATCGTATCCGTGACGGGCGATAACCCACGCCATCGCTACACCTACCGTGACGCCTACCGCCGTGCGCGCAAGCTCGCCAGTGGCATGGCAGAATGGGGCCTGGCCCCGGGCGACCGCATCGCCACCCTGGCCTGGAACGACTACCGCCATTTCGAAACTTATTACGCCGTGGCCTGCAGTGGCCATGTGTGCCACACCATCAACCCGCGCCTGTTTCCCGAGCAGGTGAGCTACATTATCAATCATGCGGAAGACCAGTATGTCTTCCTGGATCCCGACTTCCTGCCATTGGTTGAAGGCGTCGCTCATGAATGCCCGGGGGTGAAGGGCTGGATCGTGCTTACCACCGAGGAGCGCATGCCCGAGACAACCCTGCCCAATGCCATTTGCTACGACACGCTGGTGGCGGCGGGGAGCGAGGACTTCGCCTGGCCGCGGATCGATGAAAATGCGGCCTGCGCCCTGTGCTATACATCGGGCACCACGGGTAATCCCAAGGGCGTGCTGTACTCGCACCGCTCCACCATGCTGCACGCCTATGCCACCATGATGCCCGATGCGCTGGGCCTGTCGGGCACTGACGTGGTGTTGCCCATCGTTCCCATGTTCCATGTCAACGCCTGGGGCACTCCCTACGCCTGCCCGATGACCGGCGCCAAACTGGTTTTTCCCGGCAGCAAGATGGGTGACGGTGAGACCCTCGCGGCGCTCATCAACGAGGAGGGCGTCACCATGTCCGCGGGCGTTCCCACGGTATGGCTGGGCCTGCTGGCCTACCTGAAGAAATCCGGAAAGCGGGTGGAGACGCTGCAGCGCATCATCGTGGGCGGCGCTGCCTGCCCCCTGTCCATTATGGAAGACTTCGACCAGTACGGTGTGGAAACCCGTGTCGGCTGGGGTATGACCGAAATGAGCCCCCTGGGTACGGTGAACACCAGCCCCTCCGCGCGGGAAAATTACACCGACGAACAGTTTGCCAAGGTTCGCCTCAAGGCCGGCCGCCCGATTTTCGGCGTGGAGATGAAAATCGTCAGCGACACCGGTGAGGAGCTGCCCTGGGACGGCGTGGCATTCGGCTCGCTGAAGGTGCGCGGTCCGTGGATCTGCGCCAGCTATTTCAAGCTCGACGGCTCCGACGCGCATGCGGAAGAGGGCTGGTTCGAGACCGGCGACGTCGCCACCATCGATCCCCAGGGCTTTATGGCCATTACCGACCGCACCAAGGACGTGATCAAGTCCGGCGGCGAGTGGATTTCCTCGATCGAGGTGGAGAACGTCGCCACCGACCACCCGAAGGTGGCCGAGGCCGCGGTGATCGGCCACTTCCATCCCCGCTGGAGTGAGCGGCCCCTGCTGATCGTGGTGCGCAACCCCGATGGCCAGGACCTGACCGCCCAGGAAATGCTGGCCTGGTTCGAGGGCAAGATCGCCAAGTGGTGGACGCCGGAGGCCGTGGAGTTCGTCGATGAACTGCCGCATACCGCCACCGGCAAGCTGCAGAAAGTCACCCTGCGGGAGATGTTCAAGGACTATTCGTTTCCGGGGTAATGCCATGCCCCTGGCGTGCTGGCCCCTGGCGCTCGGCTGTTACCGCAAAGCCTCTGGTGGCCTCGCTACCGCTGAAATCGGCTTCAAATTTCAGGCCGGGCACCCGGTTGGAATGGAGCGGATAGTGGAATATGGCTTAGGGGTGGTGGGCGGCCATGCAGGTTTGACCTCGCTCGCGCCACTGGCCTGATATCCTCTCCATATGGATAACGTCCTGGGGGACCGCATCGTATACCCGGTCGCTGCCGGTGAGATTGACCAGTACACTGGCGTCACTGGCGACATCCCCCCTTTTCACAGCTTTAATAAATCCCGCCACGGCAGTGGCGGCCGAGAAGCAGATGTCGATCCCCTCCAGTTCCAGAACCAATCGTCTCGCCTCCCGGATCTGCGTTTCATCCGCCGCTAAAAAGGTACCGCCACTTTCGTGCACGATCTTGCGCATGTACGGGTATACCCCGGAGGGATCACCCCTGAGAATAGCCATCGCGATCCCCGTGGGCTCCTGCACGATATCTTCAGGCCGGATGGTCTCCGAGCCGGCTTCCCAGGCGCTGACCTGGGGGCAACAGGAGGCCTGCTGGGCGCACATCAAGCGGGGCAGTCGATCAGAAATACCCAGCTGTACAAACTCTTTTGCTGCCTTGTAGACCCCGTAAACCCCCATCGCACTCGACACGGCCTGAACATACCAGTCGAAGGTGAAGCCGGCCTGATCCACCGCCTCGAACCAGCACAG